>NZ_CP019327.1:0-679487 GCF_001971705.1 Natronorubrum daqingense | reverse complement strand
TGGTTCTGTCATGTCTATGGCTTCTTCGGAATCTGCTTATGTATTTTGTTCTGATATTCACGCCAGATAATCGGATGCGGGCTCCTCGGTAGAACGTCTCAACCTCGATAGTGATTCGAGTCACCGGTCGGTCGGTAGCGTTTCATCGCACGAGACCGTTCACACGGCTGACTACCCGGGCACAAAGGCGATATCGTCTCGCCGCGAGGTGTGATATATGGGATCGCCAACCGAACAACTATGGGTCAGTCCGCGGGTCAAACGCGAACTCGAGGTCCGAAAGCGACACGGCGAGTGCGATAACGACGTACTCGAGCGACTGCTCGCCGAGACGACGGCCGGCAAGTTCGGAGACGGGTTCGGGCGGTGGCCGGCTGATCACGCCGAGTACGTTCGTGCGGGGCGAGAGACGATGGACGCGAAACGACTGCGGTGGGAACGCGAGAGCAGGTGAACGGTAGTCCGCGCGATCGGGGTTACGTGGACGTGATACGTGAAGCGACGAACCATACGACCCATATTCGCGTAAGGAACTCGTCGGTCTGTGTCTACCCCCGGCTATCGATGGCTCACTCCGTGGTTAGGCTTTTCACAAAAACGATAGCGTTCTTGCTCGAGAAGACTCGAGTAACTGTGGTTGATCAATCCGATGGTCGCGGAATCGCCGCGCCGCCTGCCTCCGACGGATCGCTCTCGGTCGGAGCCTCCACCCGCCGGAAATCGCCGTCTCCGCAGGTGCATTCCTCGGAGACGCCGATGGGTCTGATCGTCCCGTCGGGCTGTTGCTCGGAGACGAACACCGATTCACAGGAACGACACACTGCAACGATCCTCGTCACCGGTTCTGATTGACTCATCATCGAAGATAACGCGACGGATAGGGATCATCATTGTTCCAATGTGTGTTGGCTCCTCCGGCTGAATCGCCACGTGTTCACCACCCATGTTCGGACGATGCCAGTCCGCTCGAACCCCGTCCCGGCCTCCGCCGAAACCTCGGCCTCGTTACCTCGTGTTCGATGCGTGCCTTGCACAGGCCCCACCAAGAACGATACTCTGGGGGCGCGTACACGGGGTGGATCTCATGGCCGGTACTGTGCCCACGAACGGCGACGAACGGGTCGACGAGCGTCGATGCGGACCAGCCGACACAGAGCAGTGACGGGGTTGAGCTACCGACTCGTCGTTTACGCCGGTTCGTTCGTCGTGCTCACAGTCATCTACGCGATCGGATACCAGTGGGGAATGGCGACGCTCGAGGGCGAAAGTCGGTCGTGGTATCACGCACTCGAGGTGGTCATCCAGTCCATGACGACGACGGGGTACGGACAGGACGCACCGTGGGAAACGCTCGAAATGACGGCGTTCATGGTCCTTATTCAGTCGACCGGAATTGCCTACATCTTCGTGGCGGTACCCTTGTTCTTCGTGCCGTGGCTCCAGACGCTCGTCGAACCGACGCCACCGTCGGACGTCGCGGAACTCGACGGCCACGTCGTCGTGGTCGGATACACGCCACTCTGTGAGTCACTCGTCGACGAACTCCGGACGAGCGGGACCGACTACGTCGTCCTCGAGGGCGACGAAGAGCGCGCCCAGTCGCTCCACGAGGACGGCCTCGTCGTCCTCCACGGTGATCCGGCGTCGGCAGCGGCCCTCGAGGACGCACAGGTCGACGATGCGTTAGCGGTCGTCGTCGACGCCTCGGAGACCGAACACATCAGCTCGGTCATCGAACTCTGCCGTCGCGACGAGGAGCCGCGGGTGCTCGCGCTCGTCGTCGATCCCGGGGATTCTCGGTACTTGCGCTACGCCGGGGCCGAGGAAGTGCTCTCACCAAAACACCGGCTCGGAAAAGCACTCGGTGACAAAGTCAGACCGGTCGTCGACATCGAACTCGAGGACGCCGCTGAAACCTCCGCTACGTCGACTACCGAGTTCGACGATGACCTTCGCCTGCGTGAATTCCCACTCGACGATACTAGCGAGTTCTACGGGGAACCACTCTCGAACTGCGGACGTCTCGAGTCCGTCGGCGTGACGATCCTCGGCGCGTGGGTGCGCGGCGACTTCCTTCGGTCCCTGCCGGCCGACGTGCACGTCGACGAGAACACGACTCTACTGATCGCCGGGACGCCGGACACGCTCGAGTCCGTTACCGACGAATCCGATCTACGCGGGTCGTCGTACCGACCGCAGCGCGAACCGGTCGTCGTCGCGGGAACCGGGACAGTCGGCGCGTCGGTCATCGGCACGCTCGCGCGTTCCGGTATCGACACCACCGTTCTCGATATCCACGACGACGAAATCGTCGACGTCGTCGGCGACGCGACGACGGAAGACGGACTGCTCGAAGCGGGCGTCCCCGGCGCCGGAACGTTGATTCTCGCGCTCGGTGACGATCTCACGACGCTTCTCGCGACGTTGGTCGCCCGCGAACTCAACCCAGACCTCGAGATTCTCGCGGCCGTTACCCGAACGGGAAACGTCGTCCGGCTCCGCGATGCTGGTGCGAACTACACGCTCGGCCTGTCGAACGTCGCCGGTCGTATGCTCGCGCTTCGAATCTTCGAGTACGAGACGATGACGTTCAGCGACCAACTTCAGATCCGAACCGTCGAGATTACTGCGTCACTCGACGAGTCACTCGAGGGCGATACGATCGGACAACAGACCGGCTGCGTCGTGATTGCACTCGAGCGCGACGGCGGCCTGCGTCCGACGCGCGAGGGGGAGTCGTTCACGCCACCCGATCGCCTCGTCGTCGCTGGGACCGAAGAGGAGATCGAACGGCTTCGAAAGCGAGTGGGAAGCTAACCCCTGGCACGTCCCAGTAAAAGCGTGTTGTGTGTGGATATCGAACAAGTAGGTATGGCCGACGGGGAAGCCGACTTCGATCCCGAAGAACCCGAGGAGAAAGAGATCGGTCGCGAAATGGTCGACGAAAGCACCGGCCTCGGCTCGGTCGCTGCTCACCTCTATCGAGGCGAGATGGAACGAACGGTCGAGTGGCGCAGTCGCCTCGATACGACGACGAACTGGGCGGTGACGGTGATGTCGGCCATCGTCGCGTACGCCTTCTCCGGCGAGGTCTCACACGCGGTCATCCTCGCTGGACTCATCATGGGAACCGTCTTTTTGTTCATCGAGGCGCGTCGGTTCCGCGATTACGATATCTGGCGCTCGCGCGTCAGAGTCCTCCAGGAGAACCTCTTCGCGAACGCGCTCGATCCCTCCGAGGGAATCGAACGGGACGCGTGGCGCAAGGAACTGAGTGAAGACTATCGCGACCCCGAGAGCAAAATCAGCTACCGTGGTGCGTTTAGCCACCGGCTTCGACGGGTCTATCTCCCGTTGATGACGGCGATGTTACTCGGCTGGATCTTTCACATCTGGTCGTTCAACCCCGACGAACCGTTCCTCGAGAGCGCAGCCTTGCCCGGTGTCGAGGGTACTACCGTCGTCGCCGCCGTCGCCGTTTACTACGTCGCGTTGCTGGTGTTGGCCATCCCGCTCTCCTCGAAAGAACGCGGCGAATCCGGCAGCGCGGAACACGGCGACCTCGAGGAGTGAACTCGGGCGCATCTTCTCCGTTCGAGGGGCGCGTATCCCGACGCCCGCTTGGATATTCGGGGAGCGAAAGACCCTTACGTCCCACTCGTCTACGTACGGGTGGATAGGTCGGGCAGTTTGGCCCTGCTCGTTACCCGCGCTATGGTCATTAGCGGGGACCGAACACCGCGGGCGTCCGGTCAGACCGGCCGGGGCCTCGGGAGCCAACAGAGAAGCCTCGTCCGTCGGGGACAGCGGTCCACGGTGGCCGTCCGCAGGGACGTCCCAGCGTGGTTAGCCGGCGACAGCCCATCAGGCGCGGAAGCGAGCAGTGGACCGCCGGACACCTGTCGCTCGACGGGTTGCGGGGTGGAGAAGGCAACCGGGATTCCCCCGGCCGGAACGCCGGGCAATCGCGGCCTCCACATTCATACCGTATTCACCCTTCCTAGCGACGGAGCCCGTCGAATCAGTGGGGTATCCCGTCGTTGAATTTTTCGTGAGCCCGACAGCAATGAAAACACTTAGGGCGTTTCTGTCGGTCCACTCACCCAATGGCGTCTCGTCGAGTCGCGGCCACTGTCTGTGTACTCACCCTCACACTCACGCTGAGTGGGTGCGTTGCACTCGAGTCGATCTCGTCTCAGGAATCGGACGACCCAGCACCCGAGGACGTCTTCGAGGGCGCGTTCGTCCACAGCGACGACCTCGAGGATGTCGAAGGCACCCTTACGACGACGGTAACCGACGGGAACGAGACGATCGAAGAGCGCGAGGAACGCGCCGAGCGGCCGTACGTCGAACAGCGAAGCGAAACCCTCGAGTCGACGGACGACGATCGCGAGGGTGAGGTCTACGTCTCGAACGAGTCGATGTCGTGGTGGTACGACTCGAACGCGCAAGCGGCGACGTACTTCGAAAGTGACGACCCCTTCGACAGCGACGAGGTGCGCGCGGACCGCGCTGAGATGGCCGACGAACAACGCGACCTGTACGACCTCGAGTACCAGGGGACGGAGACGATTGCGGATCGAGAGGCGCACGTCCTCGACGTCGAAGCGAAAGACGAGGCCGTCGAAGAAGGACTCTCGATTCTGGTCGGTGATACCGAGTACGTCTACGCCCTCGAGACGGTCGATCCCGATGACGAACTCGACGTCGTCGAACAGACCATCTGGATCGACACCGAGTACGCGTTCCCGCTCAAAGAGCACCTGGTCGTCGACGACCCCGACGACGACCGCCACGAACTCACCGAACGGTACGAAACGGTCTCGTTCAATCAGGATCTCGGCGACGAGACGTTCGACTTCGAGCCGCCGGCGAATACGACAGTCACAGCCTCATAATTCGGAGTGGTTAGAAGGGTACGACAGCACACTTCTCGCCCAAACGGACGGACGGTCGACGGCGTTCGGGTACAACTCCTCGAGTAGTTTGAGTACGACTCCTCGAGTACGAAGTCGCCCTCGAGTCCGCGTTCTCCGAAGCGCCGCTCGGCCGCGAGGAGTTTCTCCGGTTGCATCGCCGAGCGTGCAGGGGAGGTGTTATCTGGCGATAACGGCGGTGTGTCCGCGGGTGTCGATCAGCGTCGCGTTGACGCGCTCGGCCAGATCGGCTGCCTTTTCCTCGGTCGAACTCCCCGCACGGGCCGCACGGAGGAATTTGACCTTCACGAGCTGTCGGTCTGATAGCTGGTCGTTGAGTTCGTCGACGACTGACTCGAGACCGCTCTTGCCGACCCAGACGGTGACGTCGACGTCGTGCGCTCGTTCTTTGAGCCGTTGTGTATCCATACCCCTGAATAACGACGCGAGCCGTTTCAATCTTCTCGATTGGCTTTTCAAAACTGTGTGGCGCGAATGGCTCTACAGCGCACCCCTCCTCACTCCTCGTAGGGGTACCTGGCGAGAGCCCCGCAGTCACAGGTAATCACGACGTGGCCGTCCTGAAGCCTCACACGCGCGTTCACGCCCGGTCGGAGGTACGAATCGCACCGGTCACACGTGAACCGACGGAACTCTCGTGGCAACTCGAGTCGGTTTCGCTCTGCGACACGGCGTGCGAGACGGACGTACGTTCTGGCCCTGTCGTCTTCGCGGTCCGCTGCCGCTTCTCGAGCCAGTTTGTGGAGTCGCTCGAGCCGTTCGGCAGCGATATCCATACCTCGTCTTTCGGGGGTTCACATATTGATGTTTTCTTCCAGTGATCGCATTTCGGACACAGAACCCAGTTACTGGCGGCCTACATCCTTGCCAACAAATAGCACATTCTCCGTAGTATGTCACAAAACAGCGGCCGATTGAAAACGTTTTTGACCCTTCCCTCTAGTCGAACACAGTACGAAATCTTGTTATATATCAACAGCAAAGAGGTGTAATAGACTGAATGAATCGCACTACAACTGATCCGGTTGACGGCGTCGACCGCCGGTCAGTACTCGCTGCAGGTGCGGCCGGGCTCTCGCTCTCGCTGAGCGGCTGTATGGACAACGTCCGAAGCGTCGTCACCGGCACAACCGACGATCAGCTTTCGCTCTCCATCGCCACGGTCTCGCAGGACGATAACAGGCAGTCCCCTCAGATCGCCCGCCACATTGAAGGGAATCTCGAAGCAGCCGGCATCGACGCCACTATCGATATGCGATCCCAAACGGAGTTTCTGGAAATGGTCCTCATCGAGCAAGATTACGATATGTTCGTAGGCTTGCACCCTGGCGACTTCGATCCCGATTATCTCTTCGAGGCCCTCCACTCCACGTACGCGGACGAACCCGGGTGGCAAAACCCGTACGCGTATTCGACTGGAAGGAACTTCGTCGACGACCTTCTGGAGGATCAGCGCCGGGCGGACGACGAACAAGAGCGACAGGAGATACTCACCGATCTGCTCGAGGAATTCGTCAGTGAAAAACCGTTCGAGCCGATTTGTCGACCCCACGAGTTTCGAATTGGGCGTGGAGACCGATTCGACGGCTGGCACGATGGGCACTTCGCTACCCAGCGGGGGTATCTCGGTCTCGAACCCACCGACAGTAACGACGACAACGAGCTAGAGGCGCTCATAACGGACTCGCGACCGACGCAGAACATCAACCCGCTCATGGCAGAAAACCGTGAACGGGAGACGATTATCGATTTGGTGTACGACTCTCTCGGAACCGTCATCGTCGAGGACGACGAAGACGGCGAGGACGGCGTCGACACCGACGACCACGTCGTCGAATACCGTGTCGAACCCTGGCTCGCCGAATCGTGGGAGTGGATCGACGACGAAGATGGAACGAATACCGCGCACGTCACGCTTCGAGAAGACGTCACGTTCCACACCCTCGAGGAGGACGAGACGGGTGAACCCCTCACCGCCGAGGACGTCGAATTTACCTACCAACTCCTCGAGAACACGACGCTCGGACAGGGCAACACGTCACCAGCACCCCGCTATCAAGGCCACGTGAGCGCGGTCGACGTCGACGGTATCGAGATCGAAAACGAGTACGAACTTCGAATTCCCTTCCACACCAGTACGATGGTCGGCGAGCGGGCGTTTACCGTCCCGATCTTACCGAAGCACATCTGGCTCGAGGACGAACTCGACGAGCGAATCGGATCGAGTGACGACCTCTCGGCACCGAAAGGTGAGTGGGGCCTCGTGACGAGCAGCGCGATCGAACCGGTGGGGAGCGGCCCCTACCAGTTTGCCGATCAATCCGATCAGAATAGCCTCACGCTCGAGCGATTCGACGATCACTTCTCGATCGGGTCGGACGAGGAAGACCTCCTCGAGCCGATCGTCGAAGAACTCACGTTCGTTGCCGATACTGGAAGTGCATCGTCTGTCGAACGAATTGCGAGTGGTGGGTCCGACTTTACCGGAACGATGCTCGAAGCCTACGCGATAGACGACGTTCCCGACGACGATAGTCTCGAAACGATGCCAGCGTCCTCGTGGACGTTTTACCACCTCGGATTCAATGCGGGACGTGTGGATGGACCACCGTTTTACGACCCCCAATTCCGGAGTGCGATCTGCCGACTAGTCGACAAGGAATTTATCGCCGAGGAGTTCTTCTTCGGCTACGCCGATCCAATTGCCGTTCCAGTGACCGACGAGTGGGTTCCAGAGGCGTTCGAGTGGGATGGAGTGGATCCGGAAACACCATTTGCTGGGAGCGACGGTGAAGTGGACGTCAATGGTGCGATTTCTGCATTTGAGTCGATCGATTCAATCGACTATCGATACGATGAAGATGAGGAGATTCTGAGGCGTAATTAATGCTTCAGGAGGTTCTGGTGGGAATGGTACAGATCGTCGGCATTATGCTGGCGATCTCGATTGCGCTCTTTATCAGCCGCGAAGCACTCACAACGACGCTCGCACAGTTGCGATCTCGGTTACAGATCACCGGGCCGGTCCTCGTCGTCTTGGGTATCGCGTTGTTGATAAACCGACTGATGCGTCAAAGCGAGGAAGACGGGATTTTCCCGATGACGCAGGTGATTCGAAGGCTGGAAGGAGACCTCATCTACGTCTTCCAAGATATCGAAACGACGAGGCTGACGATGTACTTCTCCTTCGTGTACGTCTACGGATACGCCTATATACTCATCTTCCCCGCTATCGCTTACTTCGTCCTCTCTAACACGCGAATGTTTCGGCGACTGCTGACAGCTTACACGCTCAATTACCTCATTGGATTGTCAGTGTATCTCCTGGTCGGAGCATACGGGCCCCGTCAGTTCATGTACCCCGAGGAAATGGGTGTGGTCCTGTACGACTTCGGACCCGAATATGCACACGTCACAACGGAGGTCAACCGGAACACGAACGTGTTTCCGTCGCTGCACACGTCTCTGGCCGCGACGGTCGGTATCTTCGCGTTCTACACGCGCTCTGAGTACCCCTACTGGTTCGTCGTCGCGCTCATCCTCTCGATCAGCGTCATCATTTCGACGATGTACCTGGGGATCCACTGGGCGATTGACGTCGTTGCTGGCCTCGCACTCGCCGCATTCTGTGTCTGGGCGTCGGATCAACTCGTCGGGCGGTGGACACTCTCGGATATCGTCGATCGTACTCGAGAGGCCCTCGACCGGTAATTCCGTCCGTTATCGCTGGCTCGGTGCTGACTTCATCCTTCCGACACCAACCGGGCCCAACGCAATACTGTTATACCACGGCCAGCCAACTGTCGTAAACGAACCGAATGAGCAAACGCGGAGGCACACCGGTCGGAGACGAGATGAACGACGATAACGCCGGTGGTTCCTCCACTGGTGGGCTGAGCCGTCGGGCCACGCTTGCGGGCGCAGCAGGCCTCACGGTGGCGACGAGTGGCTGTCTGAGTCAATTCCGGAGCATCGTCAATCGCGACGACATCGATCCGCTTTCCGTGACGATTACGACGCTCCCTGCAGACGGCGACAGAGAGACGATCCGACTCGCTCGAGAAGTGGCAAACGCGCTCGAGGCGGCCGGAATCGAGTCGTCGATCGAGATGCGCTCGAGCGAGGAGTTTTTGCGGGCCGTTTTGATTAACCACGATTTCGACATCTACGTCGGTGAACATCCGGGTGGTACCGACCCGGACTTTCTCTACGAAGCGCTCCACTCACAGTATGCCGACGAATCCGGTTGGCAGAACCCATTCGGCGTGACGAACCTGTTACTCGACGAGTTACTCGAGGAGCAACGTGAGGCCGACGAGGACGAGCGCGAAGAGGCGGTCGAATCGATGCTCGAGGGGTTCGTGGCCGAACAGCCGTTCGTCCCGATCTGTACGCCGACGGAACACCGCCTGGCCAGAGCAGGTCGATACGACGGCTGGACGGACGGTCATCTCGCGACGCGAAGTGGCTATCTCGGAGTCGAACCACTTGCAGACGAGCACAGCGAACACCTCCGAACCGTTCACACGGACGCGCGTCCGTCACAGAACCTCAACCCGTTGACGGTCGAATACCGCTACCGTGACACGATAATGGACCTCGTCTACGACTCCCTCGCGATCGACGCCGTCTCCGGTGACGGCGAACAGACGTTCACGCCGTGGCTCGCCGAGGAGTGGGAGTGGGAAGACGAATCGACGCTCGTCGTTTCCCTCCACACCGACTTGACGTTTCACGACGGCGAATCGCTCACCGCCGAGGACGTCGAGTTCACGTACGAGTTCCTCTCAGATACTGCAAACGGGGACGGTTCTGCACCTGCACCTTCCCCACGGTATCGCGGGGTGGTCAGTGCGATCGACGACGTTGAGGCGACTGACGAACGCACCCTCGAGTTCACGACCGACTCGAACCAGACGGTCGGCGAACGCGCGCTCACGGTTCCGATCCTTCCCGAGCACGTCTGGGCGGACCGCGCTGAGCACGCATCTGTCCGCGGTGTCCGCGTCGCACAGGGGACGACCGATGCGGTCGTCTCGAACAACATTCCGCCGGTCGGCACCGGGCCGTTTCAGTACGCAGATCACACCGACAGAGAACACGTGACGTTCGATCGATTCGACGACCACTTCACGCTGCGCGATGACGTCGACCTCCCCGAACCGACCGTCGAGGAACTCCGCGTACAGATCGATCCGCGGAGTACGTCCGCGATCCAGTTGATCGAAGACGGCGACGCCGACGTCACGAGTTCCGCACTCGAGACGTACGTGGTCAACGACATCGAAGAGACCGACGACGTCCAGTTACTCGAATCGCCGTCGTGGTCGTTCTATCACCTCGGGTTCAACACCCGAAACGCGCCGTTTAGCAACCCGCAGTTCAGACGGGCCGTCGCGCGGTTGATCGATAAGGAGTGGCTGACCGAGGAGGTGTTCGACGGCTACGCCGACCCGATCGCGACGCCGCTTACGGACGAGGAGTGGCTACCTGATGACCTCGAGTGGGACGGCGAGGATCCGGCTATGCCGTTTCTCGGAACGGACGGCGACGTCGACGTCGATGCGTCACGGGCCGCGTTCGAAGACGCCGGCTTCCGATACGGCGAGGACGGAACCCTTCGGGTGAGACACTGATGCTCGCGAACGTCCTGATTCAGCTGGCGCTGGTCGTCACGTTCATGACGCTCGTCTCGATCGCGCTCTTCGTGGGCCGATACCGGCTTCGCGATACGAAAGTCGAGTGGCGAGACCGCCTCCGGGCGGCCGCCCCGGCGACCGTCCTCCTCGCCGCTGTCCTCTCGCTCAACGGACTCTCGAGGCAGTTCGTCCCCGAAATATCGTGGCTGATCGACTGGAACCTGACGTGGGCGATTTACGACATCGAAGGCCAGTTCATCGTCTGGCTACAGTCGCTCGAAACGCCGGCGGTGACGGCGTACTTCTCGTTCATCTACATCTACGGCTACGTCTTCTTGCTCGTGTTCCCGGTCATTGCCTACTTCGCGCTCTCGAATACGCGGCCGCTCCGAGAGCTCCTGACGGCGTACACGCTGAACTACGTTCTCGGGACGGTACTCTACATCCTCATCATCGCCTACGGGCCGCGGAACATGATGCCGGAGCTCGTCGACGCGTTGCTCTACGACACGTACCCGCAGTACCAACACCTCACGCGCCAGGTCAACCGAAACACGAACGTCTTCCCCTCTCTCCACACGTCCCTGGCGGCGACCGTCTCGATCCTCGCGTTCCACACGCGGTCGGTCTACCCGAAGTGGGCTCTCGTCGCTTCGATTCTGGGCCTCTCGGTCGTCATCTCGACGATGTACCTCGGCATTCACTGGGCGATCGACGTCGTCGCGGGCGTCGTCCTCGCGTACGTCTGCGTCGAACTCTCCCGCCTGCTCGTCGGCCGCTGGTCGGTTTACGAGTGGGCCAACGGTCGACTCCCGTCACTCTCGAGCGTTCGGAATCGCGACTCTGACTCGTAGGCTCGAATCTGGCGTCCTGCTGTGTAGCGTTTTAGGAGGTTCTCGAGGACGACACCAGTCACTACGCGATAGAGTATCACACGGAAAGTCGCACCGAGCGGGAGTGGTTAGTTGTCTTCGAGTGCGTCAGCGATCCGCTTGAGGGCGCGGGTCTGGTCGCGCATTTCGTCGCGAAGTTGACGGACCTCTTGGACGAGTTCTTCGTTGCCGACCTCCTCGCTGCGGCCACCGGGGCCACCGGGACCGCCCGGACCGCCGCCCATGCCTGGCGGGCCGCCACCGCCGCCCATCATGCCGCCCATCATCTGGGCGAACGGGTTGCCGCCACCGCCCATCCCGCCTGGGCCGCCACCGCCGCCGCCGAATGGGCTCTCCGGCGGTTCGCCCTCGCCTTCGCCCTCTTCAGCGCGCTTTTCGCGAATCTCTTCGACTCGCTCGCGGAAGGACTTCTCCTCTCCGTCGTCGCTGGCGTCGTTTGGTTGATCCTCGTCGGACATACCCTCGGATTCTCTATCGCCGCGGAAAAGGATTGTCATGTCTTCGATCGCGCGACAGTGTGGGCCCCTGACGGTTCGCGACTCTACTTGTCAGATTTCGTCGACTATCGACCGCGCTCCTCGAGTGGACCTCCAATCGGGCTGACGGGAAGGCAATGATACAAATCCCACACCTCCTAAGGAAAGACCAATGGGAAACGCTGCACTCCGTGACATCGCCGCGATCGAGGAGGTGCCGTTCGACGATATCGAGGGGGTCGTCGCCGTCGACGCCCACAACTGGCTCTATCGGTACCTGACGACGACGGTCAAGTGGACCTCGAGCGAAAAGTACACGACCGCAGACGACACCGAAGTCGCGAATCTCGTCGGGATCGTCCAGGGCCTGCCGAAGTTCTTCGAGCACGACATCACGCCCGTGATGGTCTTCGACGGCGGCCCCTCCGAACTCAAAGAAGACGAAATCGAGTCCCGCCGTGAGCAGCGCGAAACCTACGAGGAACAACTCGAGACCGCTCGCGAGGAAGGCGATCAAGTGGCCATCGCCCAACTCGAGTCCCGGACCCAACGACTGACGCCGACGATCCAAGAGACGAGCCGGAAGCTGCTGGAACTGCTCGACGTGCCGATCGTCGAAGCCCCCGCGGAGGGCGAGGCACAGGCCGCGCACATGGTTCGACGCGGCGACGCCGACTACGTTGGATCGGAGGACTACGACGCCTTGCTCTTTGGCTCGCCGCTGACGCTTCGCCAGCTCACGAGCAAGGGCGACCCCGAACTGATGGATCTCGAGGCGACGCTCGCACACCACGACCTCACCCTCGAGCAACTGATCGACGCGGCCATCCTCATCGGGACGGACTTCAACGAGGGCGTGACGGGAATCGGGCCCAAAACGGCCATCTCGGCCATCACCGAACACGGCGACCTCTGGAGCGTCCTCGAGGCGCGAGACGCCCACGTCGAGTACGGCGACCGCGTCAGGCAGTTGTTTCGCGATCCGAACGTGACCGACGACTACGCGTTCGATCCGTCGCTGGATCCGGACCTCGAGGCGGCTCGAGACTACGTCTGCGAGGAGTGGCAAGTACACGCCGACGAAGTCGATCGCGGCTTCGAACGGATCGAAGAGAGCGTCAGCCAAACTGGACTCGATCGCTGGACCTGAACGACGACGCTGGCAGTGTGTCCGCTTTTGCGTCTTCTCGTCTCTCTGTCCCTCCGCCTTCCGGTCTGCCGGTGTTCCGGTCTTCCGATCTTCCGGTCTTCCGATATTTGCGTTTTACCGCGAGTGAATCGAGTCGACGACCGACTCGACCGTCTCGATCGAGAGGTCGTGTTCCGTCGCGATTTCTTCGATCGCCGCCGGACTCGGGGCTGCGGGGCTGGCGCGGTCGACGCGTGCGTCGTCGGACTCGAGTGGCTCGAGATCGGTATTCCGGACGTTCAGATTCACGGCATCCCAGCGGGTGTAGTGGCCCATCGCGTCGAAGTAGGCCTTCGTCGCACGACGTTCGTCCCGGTCGAACTCGGCGGTGAGCAGCGCTTCCTCGTTCAGAACGGGTCCGGCTTTGACGATTCCGGCGGGGTTGACGAGCATGCTCCCGCCGGCGGCGATGTTGAGGCCGACTTCCTCTGAGACGGAGTCCAGCATCTCGTCGCTGACGTACGCCGAACTCGAGATGACGAACGACTGGGTTTCGAAGGCGTACTGGCGCATCGCGGGGTACTGATCGCACGTCTCGATCGCCTCTCGGTCCGTCGCTTTCGTCTTGTTGCCGGGATGGCCGTGTTGTTCCCAGAAGCCGTGCCAGACGGCGGGGTGGATCTCCTCGCCCATCGCGGCCAGAGCACCCTTGGAGAGCGTCATGTGATTCTCGTAGCAGATGAGTCCGCCCATTCGGCCGATGTCGGTGTCGTGGGTGTCGAGCGTCGACGGATCCCCGCGTCCCCAGATCGCTCGCTCGCCGTGTGTCGGCATGAGTTTCCGGTGGCGACGAACCAACTCGCCCGATCGATCGAAGTAAAACAGCGAGTTGTACAGCGTCTCGCTTCCCGGCCGCTCCGAGAGTTCGTTCGTCCCGAGGACGACGTGGAGGTTCGCTTCGTCGATCGTCTCGCCGATGATCTCGAGTGCGTCGTCTCCGACCGAGAGGCTGTTTTTCTGTAATTCGACCACGAGTTCGCTCCAGCGGCTGATCGAACAACCACGCCAGTAGGGATAGCCCGGGAAGTACGTCTCCGGGAAGACCAGCACGTCGACGTCTCGCGTTCCGGCCCGTTCGATCCACTGGCAGGTCTTCTCGAGCGTGGCCTCCTTGTCGTGGTAGACGGGTTCGACCTGTGCGGCAGCGGCGGTGAACGTCTCTGCGACCATACGTGTTGACTGGTAACGTCTGGCAAAAAGATGCGGATGGAGGCGATGGTCTCCGATTCGGCGCGCTCGAGACTGGGAGTCAGTTCAGGGCTCGTAGTGTTCTCGGTGGACGACCGTCTCCTCGTTGCCGTCAATTGCGAGTACCTCGAGTTGGTCACCATCGGGATCGAACGTCGGGTAGATTATCGAGCCGGCCCACCCGCCGGCCTCCCTGTCCGGACTGTACACTTCGGGCTCGCTGCCGGCAATCGCCGTTTCGGCGCGGACGGCTTCGGCGTCGATTCCCGGCGAGTCGGTCAGCGAGACCGCAACCTGGTGAACCTCGAGGTCGAGTTCGTCGTCGCCTCCAGTCGCGTCGTCTTCCTCGTCCGAGTCGACTCCGGTTTCGCTCTCGTGCTCCCAGTCGACGTCAACGACGATGTCCTCGTCTTCGTCTTCGATCGGTTCGTCGAAGGCCTCCTCGGGGTCGTCGGGCGTCTCGTCTTCTTCACCCTGTACGAGGAGTTGCCACTCACCGTCGTCGGTGGCGAGGATCCAGGTCGCTTCCCCGTCTTCGTCCTCGCCCGCTATCTCGACGACTGCGATGGATTCGCCCTCGAGTTCGGTTTCGAGATCGACATCGCCGAACCAGAACTCGGATCCTTCGAGTGCGTGGATGTCGTCGACGGAGCCGTCTTCCGTCCGAACGTCGGCATCGTATTCTGGCTCCTCACCGTCGCCGCCCTGGAACTCCCAGCCTTCGTCTTCCCACATCGTCGGCTCGAGGGGGTTCAACTCGTGGGAAATCCCGCTAATCGTCTCCGTGTCACCATTTGCAGCGGCCTCGAAGTAGGTATCGACGACTGTGAGCGGATCCGACTCGGTTTCGCTCGAGTCGTCATCGTCGTCGTCACTTGTGCGCTCGGTTCCGTCGTCGTCACCATCGTCGTTTTCGTCGTCACCATCGTCGCCCCCGCCACTGCTGAGCGAGTCGAGACAGCCGGCGATGGCGAGGATACCGGCGACGCTCCCCCCTTGGAGGAGGTGTCTCCGACTGACAGCGGTGGTAGGCGAGCGATCGTCAGCACGTCGGTGCGGGGATAGTATCGGTCGATTCGACATATATACAGAATGACTGGTTCTCGTATTCAATGTGTGGATGGGAAGTTTCGTAGTTTCGTTACAATCGATACTATCGACACACTCCAAACGGAGAACAGCGCGATAGACAACGTGAGCGGAGCAGATAGGACGACCCGTCTCACGACCGTCGACAGAGACGGTTCCCGTCGCACCAAAAACCCACACTCGTGCTCACCGAGACTGTCGCGAGCGAACTCGAGTCGCAGGTACCGTTAGAAGAGGTGTTTCTCTTCGTCGAGGAGTTTTGCGGGGCCACCGACGTCCCAGACGGTGGTGGAGACGCCGCAGTCGGCGACGGCTTCCTCGACTTGGTCGACGTACTCTTCGGTGGTGTTGACGTAGACGCTGGCACCCGTGTCGGTCGAGAAGTAGACGGGGATATCCTCCTCCTCGCGAAGCTCTCGGACGGTGTTTAGAATCGAGAGCGTAGCTGGTTGCCAGTAGACCCAGCCGGATGGACCGGTCATCGTCGTCGCGGCCAGCGAGAGCGAGTCGTGTTCGGCGAGTTCGAAGACGGTGTCGAACTCGTTGTTTCGTAGGCCATCGCGCATCTCGGCGAGCTGGCCGTGGATGTGGGCGTTGCGTGCCTGGAACATGTGGCTGTCTGCGGCCTCGTCGTGGGCATCCTCGGTCTCCTTGTGGTACGGAACGAGCCCGACGACGATTTTGAGGTCTTCGTGAAGATCGGACGGAATACGCCGGGACCGACAGTCTTCGTCGTTGAGTCCCGTGTGAAGCTGGGAGAACGCGCCGGTGACGGCGCGCGAGGCCGAGGCCGATCCGACGCGGGCAATCGTCGAGATTTCTTGTCGCGAGGCGTCGAGTTCCGCCGCTTCGGCGAGCGCCATCGCGGCCGCGGCGAAGCCGGAAGAAGAGGAGCCGAGCCCGACGTTCGACGGGAAACTGTTCTCGCTCTCGAGTCGAACCGGATAGACGGTGTGGGCCGCGTCGGATTTCGAGCGCGCCTTCTCGACGACGGCCTCGACGCGCTCGTAGGCTCTCCCGTCGAGTTCCTCGCCGTCGACGACGAAGGTGTCCTCGTCGTAGTCCATCGAGAACTCGACGGTCGTGCGCGTGTGACTTGGTGCCGTACAGAGGCTGATGCTGTCGTGGTAGGGAAGTCGCTTGACCTCGTCGCGCATCCCGTGATACTTTACCAGCCCCTGAATCGGGTGGGCCATGGCCGTAGCTTTCATACCCTGATAGGTGGAGGACGGCCGCTTAAAGTTCACGGCATCCGATTGATCGATCTCGATTCTCTTCGGAGTAATTCTGTGGGGCACGCAGCCGACCGAGAGCGGTACGTGAGGAGACTCACCAGTGACTTACGAGCCGGTGGCGTGGGCCGGTAACGTGTTCAACCGGTGGTCCCACCGGTCCGAATTCGAACCCCTCAAATGGCTGCTCTCGTAAGAGCGACAGCATGGGAACCCGACTCGAGAGGCGCGAGGAACAGGCCGCTGAGATCGTCGACCGCCTCGAGGAGGCGTATCCGGACTCGACGATCTCGCTTCGGTACTCGAATCGCCTCGAGTTGTTGATCGCGGTGATCCTCTCCGCACAGTGTACGGACGAGCGTGTGAACACGGAGACGGAACACCTCTTCGAGAAGTACGACGGCGCGGCGGAGTACGCGAACGCGCCCCAGGACGAACTCGCCGAAGACCTGAACTCGATTACGTACTACAACTCCAAGGCGGGGTACGTTCGCGACTCCTGTCAGACGATTCTCGAGGAACACGACGGCGAGGTGCCGGACACGATGGAGGAACTGACGGAACTTTCGGGCGTCGGTCGGAAGACGGCGAATGTCGTCTTGCAACACGGCCACGACGTGGTCGAAGGAATCGTCGTCGATACGCACGTGCAGAGACTCTCGAGACGACTCGGGTTGACCGAGGAGGAACGACCCGAAGCAATCGAACAGGAACTGATGGAACTCGTCCCCGAGGGCTACTGGCAGCAGTTCACTCACCTCTGTATCGACCACGGACGAGCGACCTGTACGGCCCGAAACCCCGACTGTAGCGACTGCGTGTTGGCTGACATCTGCCCCTCCGAGAAGGGCGACAGCGACGTCGACCTCGCGTCTGGCGACGACTGGTGACCTCCTGACGTAGCACACGTACGGAGATTTTGATCGGCGACAACGATCATCTGGGGACCACATCTCGACGCGCGAGCGCGATTGCAACCCCAACGCCTTTTTGTCCGTTTCCCGTCTTTTCGAGTGAAGAACTATGTCTGACAATACTGGCGAGACCGGCAAAGACGAGCACGGACGCGACGTCGAATTAACCCACGAAGACACCGACGACGAGGACGAAGAAGAACTCACGGAAGAGGAAATGGAGGCTCGCGAACGCCAGCAAGAAGAACAGCGTCGCCAGGACATCGAACACAAATCCGACGACCGAGAGGACGACGCCCTCGAGCACCAGAACCCGGACAACCATCGCGACGAGGAGCCGTTCAACAGCTAATCGCGCTCGAGCCCTCGCGCGTTCGTCCGCTCGCCGATTTCCCGCGGTTTCGTTCGGCTTTTTTGCCCGTCACTCGGTACTCACGTCTCTCTGGTATCCGCTGGATTCCGTCTCTGCTCGTTCCCGACGCGGTTCTCGTTCGACTTCACGCGACGGGGGTGCCGACGGACAGCAAGGTGTCGACGGACGAGTGGAGAAGGCGAACGGTATTTCTGCCGTCGCTGCGAAGCCACGATCGTGCAACTGGTCGGCTACGAGCCCCGCGGACGCGGCTCTGCAGTGGTGTTCGGTGACGGCGGGAGCGTCGAGCGACGGCCTCTCGAAGCCGGCGAGACGCTCTCGCACTCGCTGGGGGAACGCCACTGCGCCGGCACGATCGACGACGGCGAGCACGTCGCCTGCGACCGTTCTGGAACCCCGTACTGCCAGTACCACACCAGCACGTGGGTCTGTGCCCGGTGTACCGGGACGTGTCTGAAGGACGAGATGGACTGCTACGAAGAACACGCCGTCTACATCGCCGCGTTCGCCCCCGACACGTTCAAAGTCGGCGTTACCAAGAGCCGACGACTCGAGACCCGGCTTCGCGAGCAGGGTGCAGATCGCGGTGCCCACGTCCACACCGTCTCGAACGGCCGGATCGCTCGCGAACTCGAGGCCGAAATCGCGGAGTGGTTGGTCGATCGCGTTCGGACGCCCGCGAAAGTCGAATCTCTCGCGGCTACTGTGGAGGATGGAGCGTGGGAGGACGTGCTCGCAGCGTTCGACATCCTCGAGCGCTTCGAGTTCGACTACGGGCTCGGACTCGAGACCCAGCCCGTGCGCGAGACGCTGCTCTCAGGGACCGTTCGCGGTGTGAAGGGGCGGCTGCTCGTCCTCGAGCACAACGGAACCGAATACGCGGTGGACATGCGAGACCTCGTCGGCTACGAGGTGGATGCTGGGACGACGCGACAGAACCTCCAGTCCTCGCTCGGCTCGTTTGGATGAACGAGTTGGTCGTCCGGTGGGTGCTCGAGTAGTGTTCTCGGTGCGGTTAGCTTGATGAATACGGTGGTGATGAGTACGTCTGCCAGCGATTTCTGGATACTGGAGGGGTTCGTACGTCATTCCTGAACAACGAGTGCGTTCGTTCCTCGATTACTGGACACGGCTGGATAACACGTTCGTTCGTTCCTCAATTACTGGACACGGCTGGATAACGCGTTCGTTCGTTCCTCGATTACTGGACACAGGGATTTCCTCACCCTCCCCAGCCGACTCACTCGCGTCCGCCGGACGCTCGCTCGCCCCTCGCGAGTCGTGGCGCGTCTCGCGAGTGCTCGCCGCGCCACCGCGCGCCAGCGAATCGATTTACCGGCGATCGCCGCGACTGGTATCGTGGCCGCGGGGGGTGTCGTCGGTCTCGAGGCCGGGTGCACCGTCGTGTCGCCGGTCGTCGAGGAACGCGTGTTCGCCCTCGGAGAGTTCTCGGTCTCGAAATTCCTCGAGTCCGACCTGATAGCACTCGTCCCTGTCATCGGTGTCATCGGTGTCGTCGGTGTCTTCGACCGGGTTGGGCGAGGGATACTCGAGGACGAGTTCGGCGATGCCCGTCGTCTCGCCGGTGAATTCGAAGCCACTCCGGTAGAGGGCTTCGTAGGCGAAGGGGTTGTTGACGGCGATCCGAAGCCGTTCGTAGTCTCGCTCGAGGGCGCGTTCGCGGACGAACGAGCAGAGGTTGGGGCCGATACCCTCGCCCCGGTGAGACCGTTCGACGGTGACGTACCGGAGCCAGAGGGTGCTCGAGTCGGTTCGGTCCTCGTTGAACGCGACGGCAGCGACGATGTCGTCGGCTTGCTGGTCGGAATTCGGGTCGTCCCCCTCGGCGTCGGTTCTGGCCACGGCCTTTCCCGTGTTCGACATGACGAACTTGCCGGCGTAGCTAAAGCGCTCGTAATCGAGCCGAAGGGTCGGGCCGTCAACTGGCCAGCCGAGTAGTTCGAACTCCACAGAAACGGGTTTCCACCGTAGCTACTAAGCTTCTGGTGGCCCGGTCGAGTAACTGTGGTTGTCGCTGCAACCATTGTTGTTTGTGCCTGTGGTTGTGGTTGCCGGTCGAACACTTTTGGCGGGGCCCGTGGAAGGCGCGGGTATGAGTACCGAGTCCGATAACGCGGCAGCGTTCGGTATCAGTGGCGCAACCGGCTGGTTGGTCGGCGGCACAGTCGGCGGCGCACTCGGTGCCGCCGCGTTCGGCCTGCTCATGTGGTTGCTCGATCCCGCTATCGTCGAAGTGGCGATCCCCGCCGTCTACGGACTCGAGCCCGTCGGGGTCGTCGGGTGGGGAATGCACATCGTCCACGGAATCGTGCTCGGTCTCATCTTCGGTGTCATCATCACTCGAGAGGCCGTCCTCGGCGTCTTACTGACGGACGTCGAGACCGAAAGCCTCTCTCGAACTGGAGTCATGTTCAGGCTCGTCGGCGCTGGATTCGTCTTTGGGCTTGCCGTCTGGGCGATCCTCCCGTTGCTCGTCCTTCCAGTCTGGGTCGAAACAGCAGGCGTGGGCGGCGAGATCGGCGACTTTCCGACGGACGCCGTCGAAAGTCTCGTCGGCCACCTCGTGTTCGGAACGGTCCTCGGGCTCGTCTTCGCCGCCACCGTCGACCTCTACGGCCGATCTGACGAACGACCGCTCGAGGAGTAACTCGACTCGCGTTTTTCCGAATCCGCTCAAAACCGATTCCGCCAGCGCTGGGTTCGAACTACCTCGTCTTTCATCGCCGAACAGTGTTGTTTCGCTCGCTCTTCGCCGAGTTCGTCGCGCATCTCGTCGGTGCACTCCTCCCACGAGCCGCCGATCGACGACCAGTACTCGAGAACGCTGTCTCGATCCCAGCCCTCCGGCAGGTCGTCGAGTCCGTTCACATCCTCGTCGACGATGCCAGTGAGGGCCTCGCCATCGGTCGATTCCGGCGCACCGTCGTCTTCGAAATCAGTCGACTCGAGCGCTGTTTCACGATAGACGGCCGAACCGACGGACTCGAGGCCGACGACGTACGCTGGTTCGTCGTCACTGGCCGAGACGTCGGTCAGTTCGTCCTCTCCCTGGGGAAATTCGAAGTCGCTCGTCAAGACGGCCGCAACCACTCCGCGACCGTCCGGCGTCGCGACCCCGGTCCCTTCCGAAACGCTGGGTGTCGACTCGCTCATACGCAGGTTCGTCCGGCGATCCTGGTAGGCCCCGTGCACGGATACGCAAGTATCCCGCTGGCGAGCCTCGATGGACGTAGTAACCCGAATTTCACGGTCGTTGCAAGCGTAAGCCCGGGTTTTACTCGAGTCTTGCCTGTCGAATGCTATCGAGGATTCTTCGATGACTGACAACAAGCCGACTGTGACACCAGACTCGAGTCGCGATCGACGAGGTGAGGCGCTTCGATGAAAGCGCTCACCTGGCACGGCGAACAGGATATCCGCGTCGAGGAGGTTCCAAAGCCCGAACTCGCGAATCCGACGGACGCGATCATCGAGGTGACGGCGACCGCGATCTGTGGCTCCGACCTCCACCTCTACAACGGCTACATGCCCGGCATGCGCGAAGGCGACGTGCTGGGGCACGAACCGATGGGCGAAGTTGTCGAGGTCGGACGGGATGTCGAGACCCTCGAGGTCGGCGACCGCGTCGTGGTCCCGTTCACGATTAGCTGTGGCTCGTGTTGGTTCTGCGGGAACGAGATGTTCTCGCTGTGTGACAACTCGAACCCGAACGCCGAACTGGCGAGCAAGGCGATGGGGCACTCTCCGGCGGGTCTCTTCGGCTTCTCGCACCTCTTGGGTGGGTACGCCGGCGGACAAGCGGAGTACCTTCGCGTCCCCTACGCCGACGTCGGCCCGGTGACGGTCGACTCGGACCTGCCGGACGAGCAGGTCCTCTTCCTCTCGGACATCTTCCCGACGGGGTACATGGCCGCCGAGAACGCAGACATCGAGGACGGCGACACCGTCGCCGTCTGGGGGTGTGGCCCCGTCGGCCAGTTCGCCATCCAGAGCGCCTGGATGTTCGGTGCGAATCAGGTCATCGCGATCGATCGCGTTCAGGAGCGCTTAGACATGGCGAGCGATCACGGCGACGCCGTGACGGTCAACTTTGAACACGAGGACGTCTACGATAGACTGCAGAGCCTCACCGGCGGCCGGGGCCCAGACCGGTGTATCGACGCCGTCGGCACGGAAGCCCACGGCACCGGCCTCGAGGGAGTAACCGACCAGGTCAAACAGGAAATGCATCTTCAGGACGACCGACCGCACGTCCTTCGCCAGGCCATCAAGTGTTGTAGAAAGGGCGGGACGCTCTCCGTCCCCGGCGTCTACATCAGGGAATCGGACAACATCCCATTCGGTCCGCTGATGAACAAGGCCCTGACGGTGAAATCCGGACAAACCCACGTCCAACACTACCTCGACCCCCTCCTCGAGAAGATCGAAGACGGCGAGATCGACCCCTCGTTCGTGATCACGCACCAAACGTCTCTCGAGGACGGTCCCGAAATGTACGAGACGTTCAACGACAAGGACGACGACTGTATCAAGGTCGTGATGACGCCCTGAACGAGGGCTCGGTTATAGGGTTGGGAGTCGCCTCGAGTGCGACAGCTGTCGTTGCGCGGTAGTTTGTTGGCGCGGGCAGCTAACGGGGTGCGGACCGGGATTTGAACCCGACTGCGAGACGGGCGCTCACTTCGTTCGCGCTGCGACTCGCGTGCTTCACGCCGCACACGGGAATCTCATCACAGGTACGTCGAGGTTCTCTCGCCCGGACGATGACCGAGTCGCCGGACACTTCATGGAGCCATGAAATGGGGCCCTCGCGTAGGAGTGATAGGGCTTTAGTACCAGCGACCTTCGGTTCGACAATGGCCACCGAAGCGACATTTACGGTTCCGTCCGACCAGTTCCCCCTGGGAAGCATCTTCGAACGGTTCCCGGGCGTCACGGTCGAACTCGAACGAATCATTCCGGCACGCGACGTGGTGGTTCCCTACTTTTGGGTCCGCGGGAGCGCCGTCGACGACATCGAGGGATCATTTACGGACCATCTGGGGGTAAAGCAGATCCAACTCGTCGATTCAGTCGGGGACGAGTACCTGTTGCGCGTTGAGTGGACGCTCGAGTATGACGGCGTTCTGAGCACCCTGACCGAGACGAACGTTCCGCTCATCAAAGCCGTCGGCACGAATCAACAGTGGACGTTCGATATTCGGGCAGACGACCGGAGCGACATCGCTGACTTCCAACGGCGCTGTGGGGACCTGGGAATTTCGATCACCCTGACGAGGCTGCAAGCGCTAACGCCGATCGAAACGGATACCGAAGCGGCGCTGACGGATACGCAACAAGAGGCGTTGGTACTCGCCTACAATCGCGGCTACTTCAACTCGCCGCGGGACGTGACGATGGAAGAGATCGGAGACGAACTCGGGATCTCACCACAGGCCGTCGCGTCTCGACTTCGGCGCGGTATCGACCAGATCCTCGGACACACGCTTTCGGAGGTCGACTCCTCGAGTCGGTAGCCTGCGTAAAACTGTTTTGGATAGTAAAAAGGCAGGCTAAACAGCACGGGACATCTTCGGTACGTGTGATGAGGGGAGATTCTGTCGAATCGGGTCGGAGTAAGACGAGCTACTGGTACCTCGTTATACCCGCGTTAGGTGTGCTTCTTCTCACCGCTGCAGTCGGGAAATCAATCGCCGAATTGACCAGTACCGGCGGACTGCTGGAAGCGGGGCTCGACCTAATCTTGCTGAGCGTTCCGGGCCTCGTGATGCTGTACGTTGGGCTCCGGTTGCCGAACACGTCGCTCGAGGCTGAATGCTATCCGCGCATCGTGGCCTGGACGGTCGGCGGTGTCGTCGCCGTCGGCTTCGTTCAGGGGCTCCGCTTTCTCCATCCCAGTGTCGACGTCGAGTTTACGTTCGGGACGCAGGCGGTCCTGTTCGCGGTCGGTTCGATCGCCGGCCTGGGGATCGGCGTCCACGAAGCACAGGCGCTCACCCGCGCCGCGATGCTCGAGAAGAAAAACGAACAACTGAAACGAACCGAACGGCGCCTCGAGGACGCCGTCGCGGAGTTGGAGGCGTCGAACGAAGAGTTAGAGCAGTTCGCCTACGCTGCCTCCCACGACTTACAGGAACCGCTCCGCATGGTGACGAGCTACCTCGACCTCGCCATCGAACGGTACGGGGACGACTTCGACGACACGTGCCAGGAGTTCATCGAATACGCCGCCGACGGTGCCGACCGTATGAGCAACAAGATCGACGGTTTACTCGCGTACTCCCGGGTCGACACGCAGGGAAACTCGTTCGACGCCGTCGACCTGGACTGCGTGCTCGACGACGTCCTTACTGACCTTCAGGTCACCATCGACGAGACGGACGCCACGATCACTCGAGAGCCCTTGCCTACCGTCGAAGGCGACGCGAGGCAGTTGCAGCAACTGTTCCAAAACCTCCTGTCGAACGCGATCGAGTACAGCGGCGACGAGTCGCCACGGATACACGTGTCGTCGACCGCCGAGGAATCGACGTGGACGATTTCGGTTCACGACGACGGGATCGGAATCGATCCGGCTGGATCTAACCGTATCTTCGATATCTTTCAGCGCCTTCATTCGGTTGACGAACACGCCGGTTCAGGCATCGGACTGGCGATTTGCAGTCGGATCGTCGAGCGCCACGGGGGCGAGATCTGGGTCGACTCCGAACCCGACGAGGGGTCGACGTTTTCGTTCACTCTGATTGCCCTCGAGGAACGTGCGACGACATCCGACGGCACCGGGCTCTCCGAGAATCAGTGACCGCTGACGAGGAGATGACCGCCTCGAACACCGCTACGAACTTCATCACGAGTACGTCGACGTTCTCTCAGCCGGACGACGAATAGTTCATCCAAAACCGCAAGATTGCGCGGGGATAAGTTTCTGAACCCACATGATGTGCTGTGGAGTAAATGTCTGTCTTATTTCATTAACACCACGGAACCTCCCCTACGATTCCTGCGACTCACGTATTTGTTCGCAGCTACGCAAAGGGAAGCTTTGCGAGGTCCAAAAGAGCGCGGCGCGCTCTTTAAAGACAGGAATGCGCGGACCGGGATTTGAACCACGCGAAGACGGTTGCACTCGCTTCGCTCGTGCACTGCGACTTCTCTACTTCAAATCCTTCGTACGATTTCTGCTGCTCGCGGTATTGCTCGCAGCAGAAATGCGCGGACCGGGATTTGAACCCGGGCCATGAGCTTGGAAGGCTCAGGTCCTACCACTAGACCATCCGCGCGCAGTCTGCTATTCTGGTTCGGTGTTTAAGGCGCTTCCGTTTTCGACTACTCGCCTCGAGTCCGTCGTTTTGCCCACCACACCCTCCAAACTCGGCCGTCTCAAATCCTCATTCGCTGAGATCTGATTCAGAACCTGCAACCGTCGCATAACAGTTCCCACTCGAGAGTTCCCACTCGAGGACGTCGAGGTCGCTCGCCTCGAGGTCGGCGTCGAACTCGTCTGGGGCGTAGATGTGATAGAATCGGTCGACGGGTTCCCCGCCGGGAAGCGTCCACTCGATGGTCGTATCGAAGCCGTCGGTTTCGTCGAATTTGTCGTGGGCGGTCGACCACGCGCTGAGCAGTGCTCGCCCGTCGGGGTCGAGAACGCGCGCCAGTTCGTCGAGACTCGCCCGCCGGGCACGTCGAGTCGGGAGGTGATGAAGCGTCGCGACGTACACGGCGATGTCGACGGTGTTGGTCGCCAGTGGGAGCGCGGCGGCATCTCCCTGACAGAGCGCAACCTCGAATCCGCGTTCGCGTGCGCGCTCGCGACCAGTCTCGAGGAGGCCGGCGCTGGCGTCGAGGCCGACGACGGTCTCACAAGTATCGACGAGCAACTCGGCGTGCCGGCAGTTGCCACAGCCGAGGTCGAGACCGACTCGAGTGCCGGACCGTGAGTTCGACGCCGCGTGCGCGTCGACGAACGATTCGACCTCCGGCCAGGCGTACGCTCTGGTCGACGCGAAGTGAGTCGCAATCTCGTCGTACGTGTCCCGGACGTCGGCGCGACGCGCGAGGTCGTCCGTCGCCGGTGGGTCCTGCTGGTCGGCCATCGTCGAACGTTCGTCGTGGAACGCGCAAAAAGCGTTCGCACTCCTCGGTACGGAAGTCGCCAGTTTCCCCCATCGCCACTGCACATATCAGATGTGTGTCATCATACCATCGCCGTAAAGCTCAGTTCCTGTCACCTGCGGGTACCGTGCGAATAGAATCGTCACGAAACGAATCTCGTTAGTGTACGGATATCCGATTGGTGTGCGTTACGTTGATACGGTGTGAGTCCGAATCATCGGGTACGGAATGAGGCGCGAGCACTTCACAGTAACTGTCAGCAATATCGAGTGGGCCGAGACCAACGGCGAGCCACGGAAACCCGAAGTATCGATCGACGTCACTGGCTCGACGACGATGCTCCGCGAGCGCCTTACAGGGCCCGACGGCGAACTCCTCGATGCCGGTGAAACCGACGTCTCCCTTCGGCTTCAGGCGCCACTGGACACCGACACGACTGGCGTAATCAGCGTCACAAATCGGGTCACTGGCGAGTTCGTCCTCGAACTCAACGAAACCGCCGAGAACGTGCTGACGTTCATCCAGGCGGCCCGGAGTTACGGCGAGAGCGAGACGGAAGACGACGGTCGGTACGAAGTCGAAATTCTCATCGAAGGTGAGCAGTTCGTCACCTACGACAAACAGACCTTTCTGGTTTACGACGTCGACGGGAATCTCATGCGTCAACACAGTCTGATTCCGAGTGGCGTCGAACTCTAATCTGCG
Organism: Natronorubrum daqingense; assembly: GCF_001971705.1. Taxonomy (NCBI): domain Archaea; kingdom Methanobacteriati; phylum Methanobacteriota; class Halobacteria; order Halobacteriales; family Natrialbaceae; genus Natronorubrum; species Natronorubrum daqingense. The sequence goes on along the minus strand of NZ_CP019327.1, from coordinate 652,713 downwards.
CTCACCAAGGTAATCCGCGAGCGTATATTCAGTGTGACTGATGTTTTTGCGACAGTTCTGGAAGCGACCGGCAGGTATAAGTGTTTTAGGGGAGCCTAAATAGAATAGACGCCGAGAGACGGCGGAGGCGATCAATGGCGAACGGACAACTACTCACGACGGCAGCCGAGGAACAAGCTCCGGAGTCACACGCCCACGATGCGGTCCTCCAACTCGATAGCGTCGCGAAACACTACGGCAGTGAAGCGGTCATTCCGGACCTCTCGTTGTCAGTTCGCGACGGTGAAATCCTCACGTTGCTCGGCCCATCTGGCTGTGGAAAGACGACGACACTCCGGCTAATCGCCGGCCTCGAGCGACCCGATACCGGGACAATCCAGCTTCGCGACGACGACGTTGCCGGCAACGGGAGATTCGTCCCACCGGAAGAACGCGGCGTCGGGGTCGTGTTTCAAGAGTTCGCATTGTTTCCCCACCTGAGCGCCCGTGAAAACGTCGCCTTCGGCTTACAGGAGTGGCCGGAAGACGAACGCGACGCTCGAGTCGAAGAACTCCTCGACCTCGTCGGCCTCGAGTCACAGGGTGAGAGTTACCCGGACGAGCTCTCGGGCGGCCAACAACAGCGAATCGCGCTCGCTCGCTCGCTCGCCCCGGAACCGGCGATGTTGTTACTCGACGAGCCCTTCTCGAATCTCGACGTCGACTTGCGCGTCGAAATGCGAGAGGAGGTTCGTCGAATCATCAAAGAAGCCGGTGTCACTGCAGTTTCGGTCACGCACGATCAAGAAGAGGCGCTGTCGATTTCCGACCGCGTCGCCGTGATGAACGACGGCGACGTCGAGCAGATAGATACGCCCCAGCAGGTGTTCCAGCAACCCGAATCCCGCTTCGTCGCGGGCTTTCTCGGACACGCGAGTTTCCTCTCGGGTGACGTTCACGGTGATAGCGTCGACACGGCCCTCGGGCGAGTCCTCCGCGACGACGTTAACGGACTCGCAGAGCAGTACGACAGCACCAGTATCGACTTACTCGTTCGACCCGACGACGTCACGGCGTTTCCGGCGTCCGGGTCGGAGGCCAACGGTCACGTCGTCTATCGACGGTATCTCGGGCCAACGGTGCTCTACCGCGTCGAACTCGACTCCGGTGAGACGATCGAGTGCATGCACAACCACTCGGATCGAATCGACTTAGACGAACGCGTCGCCGTTCGCGTCACCGCAGACCACGAACTCGCGTGGTTCCCCGCCAACCAGCGGACGAAGACGGAGACGGAGACGACCACAACAGCGTAACTCGCGGACGGACTGTTCTCGAGACGCCGCTCACATCGGTCTGATCGCGTAGAACAATCACCGCTATCGGGTGGATTCAGCTTCCGTAGTGGCTTGTATCGGTGTTGCACACAACGTTTATGCCGAAACCGTTCGTACGCCACACCATGCACAAAGACGAACTCCTCGAGCTCCACGAAGAACTCGTCGTGATTATGGAGTATTTCTCCCAGCGGGAGGACGTCGACGAGGAACTGTTCGACCCGTACCATCAACTCGACGTCGACCCTTCACACGTCCACAAATCCAAAAGTGAGCACAAACACGCCGTATTCGTACTCGGTAACGCCCTCGCGAAGGGAATGAGCGAAGACGAGTTCTCGAGTGCCGGTCGAATTGGCAAACGAATGAAGGAATTAGCCGACGACGCCGAGTCGAAAATATAGCAACGAGATAGGCGAAACGTATTTAGTGTACTTCTTGTTTGTTGAACTATGGAACCGCGCACGAAAGAGCGCGCCGAACAATGGGATTCTCGCCCGTTCAGCGGCGGATACGACGGCCTTTCCGATCTCGCTTCGAGTGATTTCTCGGGTGCCGTCGTCAGCGCCGGAACGTGGCTGTTCATGCTCAACGGTCGCATCGTCGGCGTCGTCGACGGGGAACTCGAGTCGTTCGAAGCCGCCTCAGGGACGATCTACGACGCACCACACCCCGCGTTGCCGTTGCTCTGTACGATGGAAGAGACGGGCGGAGAGACGCGAGCGAGGTACTATACCAACAAAACTCCGCTTCGAGAGGTCGACGAGACGTTACAGCACAATTCGTTCACCGGCTACGTCGAACTCAGCGAAAACGTTCTGAGCGGCGACTACTACGCCGTCTACTACGGCGGTCGCCGGATGGCAGCCGCCTACATCGGCAACGCCGAACGGTTGCTCACCGGTGAAGAAGCGTTCGAACGGGCCGACGACGAGGTCGGGATTTACGAGGTTCGAGACGTCGAAATCGACGTCACCGACGTCCCCGGACGGACATCCGATGACGCCAGTGCAAAGACACAGGCAAGTTCCGACCCAGTCTCCGAGACCGAGCCGACTGCTGCCCCTGAGACCGAGCCGACTGCTTCCTCGAGTCCCGAAGACACGAGCGACTCGGAACCTCCCGGCCCGGAGACGCCAAGCGGACGAGATGACTCGACAGACGACGTATCGGTCCCCCCTTCGTCGTCATCACTCGAGTCGATCGACATCGCGGAATCGACGGCGGAGCCAGACGATCGAACGCCGAAGGGCCGGTCGATCGAAGATATCGCACTCGAGGAAACGCTGGGCGAGGAGACGACCGTCGATACGTCCAACGCGGCGGATCACGCCGACTCCTCGACGCCGACTGAACCCGAGGGGACCGATCTCGAGTCGGCACCCAGTGGCATCACCTCCTCGAGCGTCGAAACGCACACGTACTCGGATCCGGAAGACCAGTCGGTAACCGAATCGAACGAGCAGTCACCGGCCGAACCGGAGACCGGGGTACCGGCCGAGCGCTCAACTGAGACACCTGGGGACGGAATCGACCCATCGCCGCCTACCGATCGTCAGCCCCGAGAGTCGGAGCCGAAGACGACGGAGAACCAATCTGCTGTGTCGACCGAGACGGCCGACGAACCAGAAGACGAGTCGACTGCTGATGGAGACGCTGATCCGTCCGATCCAGGACCAGACCTCGCCGAGGTCGAAGCTGCCGCAGAACAGTTAGAGCAGAACGATATTTCCTGGACGGAAGACGACGTCGACGCCACGACTGAAGAACCAGAGTCGACGGAAAATGGCGAGCGGTTCGATGAAGAAGAACAGTGGCGGGAAACGCGGAATATTCCGTCGATCGACCCCGATAACACCCAGGAACCGACGACAACTGCCGAGGCTGCGACGCGCACCGACCCTGATTCGAGATCGACCGTGTCCCGGTCGTCGACGGACGCGACGGCCACACAATCGACAGCCCTGGGGGAAGAGCAACGACAACGCACGACTCCAAGCGAGTCAGCGCCCGGTCGAGGGAAGCCCGCTCCCTCGAGTCAGGAGCAAGACGATCGAGTCGCAGACCTCACCGAACAGGTTGGGTCCCTCGAGGACCAACGCGACGCACTCGTCAGGAAGTACGAGGAGTTAGAAGCTGACCGGGACAGACTCAAATCCGAAAACGAGGAACTCTCCTCGACGGTCGAGCGCTTACAGGCCCGAATCGACGATCTCGAGCAGTCCCTACAACAGGCGCGCGAGACGCAGGCTCCGAGCCCCGCAGAGACGGATTCGACGCCAACGCGAACCGAACTGTCGCGCCAGCGGGCGCTTTCCGACACGAACCTCTTCGTTCGATACGCCTCGAAGAGTCAACCGACGCTCGATACGGCTCACGACGCGAACGCCGATCGAAGCGAGGTCGCTTCGAACCTGCGACTCGAGCATCATACAGGGTTCGATGCCGCCGATGTCGCAGTCGATGGAGAGCCATTCGACGACTTTCTGACCGGGACGATGGAACACCAGTTCGTCACGTGGTTGACCGAGACGGTGCTCTACGAGGTTCGAGACACTGGAAAGGCTGACGCGCTCGCCGATCTCTACGACGCAATTCCGCGAATCGACCGCGCGGAGTTGGGTGCATCGATTTCGCTCACCGACGACGAGACTGAACACGTTCCCGACGAGGTCACGTTCGACGTCGTCGCGTTCGACAAGATGGGTAATCCACTCGTCGTCGCGAACCTCAACGACTCGCGCCAGCCCGCAACGCAGGGAATGCTCGAGGAGATGGAAGAAGCCGCTTCGGCGGTCAAGGCGAACTATCAGACGCTCGCGGCGGCGATGGTCGTCACCTCGAGTTACTTCGAACCGGGTGCACTCGAGGTCACCGAACGAGCGACCGGAGGTGGGTTCCTCAGCCGCGGTTCGAAGCTGAGTTACGTCTCGCTCTCGCGAAAACAGGGGTATCACCTCTGTCTCGTCGAGGCGCGCTCGGAAGGGTTCCATATGAACGTCCCCGAGTTGTAGTCCGGTCTCGGTCGCTTTTTTCGAGTGACGTGTCCGTACTGAGCCACGAGTCGTGGCCAGCGATAATCGTCTTCGACAGGAGTAAAAACTGCGATTCGACTGCTTGGAGACGTTTTTCCCGTTGCTCCCCCCTCAGGGCGACTCGAGTGAAACGGGTGTTCGAGTCAGGTGGTCGGGAGAGAGATTAGCCTTCGATCTCGGCGACGTCTTCGATCTTCATGCCGTCGAGTTTGTCGATGATGTCGTCGAGTTTCCCGTCGAGTTCGTCGACGAACTCGGCCGTTCGCTCCGTCTTGATCGCACCCTGGCTGGAGGGCTCGATGAGGTTTTCTTCCTCGAGGACGCGCAGCGAGTAGCGGACCTTGTGGTGGGGGTACCCGGTCTCGTTCGACATCTTGACGATCCCGATCGGTTCGTTCTCGATAACCATCTTCAGGACCTGCAGATGTCGTTCCAACATATCCACTTCCTTCTCAAGTCGGTCTATCATGGCATTTGTTAACTTGTCGTTGTTCCTTTTAAAAGTTACTCTCGGAGATTGACTCCCCCACTCTCAACCCGATGTTCGTTTCTGGCAGTAGTTAACCGTTCCGTTCTCGAGACGGTCGAACGCGCGTATATTCAACCCTGGCGTGAGCCTCGTGTGAGTGGGTACGCAGTTAGAACCAACAGTGATCGTGTCGATTGCCAGGCAATCGGCGCTCGAGTAGCAACGTTCTGTTCCTCTCGCGGAGTTGCTTTTATATTCTCTCACGAAAGACCGAATTCGGATTGGTCAATTATACCCACGTGTGTGTATATATTAGGTGGAACGGCTCATCCAGACCGTAATCTGTTTATCGGACCGGCAAGAATCCGCCGCTGTTATGACCGTCACAATCGTCGGGTCGCAACTCGGCGACGAAGGCAAGGGTGGCGTCGTCGACCTGTATGGCGACGCTGCCGATGTCGTCGCCCGGTATCAGGGCGGAGACAACGCCGGGCATACCGTCGTTCACGACGGTGAGAAGTACAAGCTATCGCTCGTTCCGTCGGGTGCCGTTCGGGGGAAGATCGGCGTCCTCGGCAACGGCTGTGTAATCAACCCGCGGACGCTGTTCGACGAAATCTTGACGCTCGAGGAGAAAGGGCTCTCTCCGGACGTTCGGGTCGCAGAGCGCGCTCACGTCATCCTGCCGTTCCACCGCGTCCTCGATGGCATCGAAGAGGATGTCAAGAGCGAAGATGACCAGGAAGTCGGCACGACCGGGCGCGGCATTGGCCCAACCTACGAGGACAAAGCCGGCCGCCGCGGCGTCCGCGTCGGCGACCTGCTCGACCCCGAAACTCTGCGCGAACGCCTCGAGTACGTCGTCCCACAGAAGAAGGCGCTCATCGAAGATGTCTACGGCGCGGACGTCTCGGATCTCGAGAATCCGGAGGCGTTCGACGTCGACGCACTCTTCGAAGAGTTCAGCGAAATCGGCGAGCGCCTCGCCGACCAGAACATGACCGTCAACGCCAGCGCGTTCCTTACGGACGCGATGGAACGCGGCGAGACCGTCATGTTCGAGGGCGCACAGGGGACGATTATCGATATCGACCACGGGAACTACCCCTACGTTACGTCCTCGAACCCGACCGCGGGCGGCGCAGCAGTCGGCACGGGACTGAGCCCGAACGTCATTGCTGACGGCGAGATCATCGGTATCGTCAAGGCCTACCTCACGCGCGTCGGCAGCGGGCCGCTCCCGACCGAACTCGGCGGCGTCGAAGGCGACACGCCCGGATACGATACGCAAGGCGACGGCGAGAACGAAGAACTCGCGACGTACATCCGCGAGGAAGGCGGCGAGTACGGCACCGTCACCGGCCGTCCGCGCCGCGTCGGGTGGCTCGACATGCCAATGCTTCGCCACTCCGCGCGCGTCAACGGCTTCACCGGACTCGCAGTCAACCACATCGACGTGCTCGCCGGGCTGGACGAAGTGAAAGTCGGCCACAGCTACGACCTTGATGGTGAGGAGCTGCTCGCGATGCCCCCAACGACCGAAGAGTGGGGCCGCTGCGAGGCGAATCTCCGTACGTTCGACGGCTGGGACGAGGTCGACTGGGCTGAAGTCGCCGCCGAGGGCTACGGCGCCATCCCCGAAAACGCCCGCACCTACCTCGAGTATCTCAGCGACGAACTCGAGGCACCGATCTATGCGGTTGGCGTCGGTCCGGGCCGTGAGGAAACCGTCGTCGTCGAGAACCCATACGAGTAACGCGACGGCCACGACCACGAGTACCGCACGCGGGCCGCCGCCACACTCTTCGCGCGGCGCGTTCCCGAAACCTTTTGCTGGATGCGGCCAGCCTACGTAGTATGAAGGAGTCGTTGCTGGAAATTCTCTGTTGTCCGCTCGACAAACACGAACTGGAACTCGAGGACGCCGAGTACGAAACCGGCGAAGACGACAGCGAGGAGATCATCGACGGAACGCTCGTCTGCGAAGAGTGTGGTGAACGATACCCCCTCGAAGACGGTATTCCAAACCTGCTTCCACCGGATATGCGCGAGGAGTCCCCGGCCTAACCGGCCTGATTCATCGTGTCCCAGGAGGTCACCGTTCACGTCAATCGCGGGTCCACAGATTCCCTCGAGGCAGCCGTCAGTACTCTCGAGACGCGTGGCTCGTTCAACCTGCTACTCGACGGACACGAACGACCCGCACACGTCCACTGTCGTCTACACGGGGACCTCGAGCGAATCGCCACGCTGGAGACGTCGAACTATTACGTCGAGACCGAGGGCGAAACGGTCGTCCCCGTTCACGTCGCTGCGGAGAATCTCGAGGCCCCAATCGAGGGGCAACTCGAGGTCGTCACGGGTTACGGTTCCGAGACGGTCACAGTCCCCGTCGTCGTCAAACCCGCACCGGGGCCGGTCGACGTCGACGAGTCACTCGCCGAACCGGCCAACCCGACACCGGAGCCATCCACACTCGAGCGTGTCCTCACGGTGAGTGGGCTCGATCCGGCGACTCTCGCCGTCGTCGCCCTCGGGCTCGTCGCCATCGGAATCGCGACGGTAACGGCAGCGACGGTCGGTGGAACGCTTTCGATGATCGGCGTCGGGATCGTCGCCGTTGGCTTTTGTGTCGCACTCGTTTTGTTGGTTCGATAGCGGCGAGCGTGTCGACGGTCGGCCGACGCGTTAGTCGGCGTCGGTTTCGTCTGCTCGTCGCCGCGCTGTGAATCCACCATCGTCGTCGAATCGCTTGGCACGAAGGTATCGTGCGCGGAATCGATTCGCGCCGTCGTTGACGTCCGCTTCGCGTATTTCGTCCGTTCGTCCGTCGGCAACGGCGTCGACGATCTCTGTAAGCTGGTTGAGCTCGCTCGTCGTCAACTCGAGTTCGTACGTGTGCTCGTCTTCGGACTCGAGGATGGCCCACGATCGAGCGGCGGCGATCACGAGCGAGCACGGCTCTCGACACGGGAACTGCCCGTCGCCGCCGTCGACGGCGAGTTCGTCGTCTTCCTCGAAGTGCCACTCGCGTCGGCGAAGACACTGCGAGTCGACACAGCAGGCTTCGGTCATCCACTCGACGGCCTCGCGTGGCAGTTCGTCGACGACGTCGTAGATACCGCTCTGGCGGTCTGCCGTCTCGGCCCAGTGGTCGACGTCGAGCGCGTCGCGTTGCTCGCGATGCCAGTTAGCGACCGTCGCGGGATAGAAGAAGCCGATCGTGTCGACGAGTTCGGCTCCCGAAAGGCCGGTGAACGCCCACCCGGAGACGAGCGTTGGAGCCGTTTTCAGCGGCCGATAGCGGCCGTCCTCGTCGTGCGTTGCGAGCTCCCGTGCCGCACGCGGGTCGTCATAGACCTCGAGTTCCGCGAGGTCGGTACCGGCGTCCGCTACGTGCCAACAATCGTAGACGCGTTCGCTCTCGGGTCGGTCGACGTCGTCGACGAGCCGTGTCGTGACGACGAGTTCGCCCCACTCCCTGTCGATCCCGTCTCGAAGCGCCTCGTCGCGCGCCGGGACCGCGACGGTTCCATCGTCGGCGTTTGTGTAGGTACTCGCGTCACTGGTGGCTGGTTCGTCAGCTCCGGTACCCTCAGTCTCTATCGGTGCTCGTTCACACCACCGGAGGAACGCCCGCCGGGCGGTGTCCTCGCCGCCGACCGTCCGTTGCCAGTAGTACCAGTTCGTGACGTACGCGGAGACGGGTTCGAGTGCCTGGGGAAGATCCGATCGCTCGAGACCCGTCTGCGCGCCGGCGGGGGTCTCGACGGTGTACGTGTCGCCGTCGCGTTCGATAGTGAGTCCGTCGAACGCGATACGCTCCTCGTCGGTGACGGTCTCGAGGACCGCTTCGAATTCGGGTGACGTTCGATCCACGCGTCAGTCCCCCGCCTCGGTCGTCGGTCCGCTCGTGCTGTCGGATGTGCCACCGTCCCGAAGCGACACCTCGTTTCGAACGGCCTCGAGTGCGTCGCCGACGTCTGCACCGGCATCGACGGCGCGCTCGAGAAGGACGTCGGCCATCAGTCCTTCGGTGCCGACTGCGCCGGCGTACCAAATTCGGTGGCCATCGACTTCTGCCGGGACGTCCCAGCCGAGGCGGTAATCGTCGGTCAGCCCCATGTCTTCGGGGATGTCCTCTTGGGTGTGGTAGCCGTCCGCGATGAAGAGGGGGACGACGACGACGTCCTCGGCCTCGAAGAAGTCGGTAACGTCGTCGACTTCGGGTTCTTCGTCCATGAACAACGCCTCGACTTCGTCGAATCGGCCCTGCTCGCGAATTCGCTCGGTGTGGTACTCGATGGCCTTCGCCGAGTTCTCGTTGCGCTCGGTGCCGTGGCCGACGACTGCGAGGCCGAACCCCGCACCGACGTCGGAGTCCTCGGTGACGGTTTCAGCCCGCTGGACGATTACGTCCGTCATCGCGTCGTGCGTGCCGACCGGGCCGCAGTAGTGGACCGTCTTGTCGACGTCGGTTGCCTCGAGCGTGACGGTGGAGGCGGCCGTTCCGTCGGAGTCCCACTTGTCGGGGTTCCAGTCCTCGAGTCGCAACTCTCGAGGAATGACTTGTTCGGTGAAGTAGCCCTCGCTGATGAACAGCGGGACGACGAACACTTCCTCGGACTCGAGGGTGCGGATCACCTCTCGAAAGTGCGGTTCTTCCTTCCAGAACGCCTCGCGAACCTCGTCGAACGCACCCGTCTCCCGAACGGTGTCTGCGTGGGCGTACGTCGGGTCCGAGGCGTCGGGGTTCAGATGTGAGCCGTGCGCCGCAATAACCAGCGCTTGCATACCTTCGCCTTGGGAGTGGGACGGTTTAGCCACTTCGCTGTCGACGTTCGTCGCCGGATTTTTGCCAGACCGGGATGCGGATAACCGTTCTACACGCCTATAATAAACTTTGAATGATATAATCTAAACAGCGATATTCCTATTTGTTTTGGTTAATGTTTGAAAGGTCTGTGAATTTACACCGTAGCACATGACTGACTCCCCCCACCGTGACCGACGACCGGATGGCGGATCGGAAGTCGTCGTCGAGGAAAAGTCGAGTGAGTCGACGTCTCAGGCCATCCTCCGTGGGATTTCGACACTGGAGGACACTGGCTATTCCGACCTCGAGGTCCTCTACGAGAGTGTCGGCCCAGAACCGTTAAACGAATTGATACGACACTCCCGACGCCAGAACTGCTCTGTCTCAGTTACGTTCAGGTACGAAGGTTATAATATTTTAGTGACAACAAGTGGCGAGATAACGATTACAGACACGTAACGATGCGTTAGACGGTCGGGACGTCGGCTGGAACGACCACCGTCGACAGCGTCGAGTCGACGCTGAGTCGTATGCGGTCGTCGACGCCAACAGTCTGAACGACGCGGTCGTCGACGACGAGACTCACGTCACCGTCATCTCGCTCGACCGTCAGTCCGAGGTCGTCCGTCGGCAGTATCCAGCGTCGGGCTTGGGTCGCGAACGGGGCAATCGGTGCAACCGCAACAGCATCGACGGCCGTGGACAACTGTGGCGTCTCGAGCGCACTGGCGTACCCGGACGTGCCGGCTGCGGTGGCGACGACGAGACCGTCCGCCCGAATCGTATCGACCGTCTCGCCGCGACTCGAGAGACCGTACTCGGAGATCCGTGCCGGTTCGTCGGTGACGAGCGTCACGTCGAAGAGGGCTCGAGTCGAGTCCTCGCCGACAGTCGCGGCCGGGGCGGTAGTGTTCCCGATCGAATCCGCGCGGTCGTCTCCATCACCGCGCTCGATCGACGAGTCGGCGTCACGGCTCGGACTCACGTCGTCACCTTTCGGTTCGACCCTCACGTCGACCACTGCCAGTTCTGTGAGGGTCGCATCCCCGTTGGCGATCGCCTCGAGTGCGCCAGGCAGCGCTGTCGGCGAAACGGCGTCGACCCCGGAAACGTCGCCGACGGGTAAGACGGGGACGGACGGTTCGGCGCGCGCGAGGGCTGAGAGAGACGACTCTCCGTCGGCGACGACGAGTGTCGGCTCTGCGGCGAGAACGCTCTCTACGTCGTCGCGGATCGTCGTCACGTCGTCGCTGGCGTTGATCGTGTCGCCGAGCGGAAGTGCGTCGGCTCCCGACGAGACGACTCCGACGACCGCCTGCTCGTTCCTGGGCCACTCGAGGTCCATACCACGAGTTCGGCCAGCGCAGAAAAAAGCGTGCGGGGTGGTTACTCGTCGTACGGCCAATCGCCGGTTCGGCGCATACCCTCTGCGAGGTTCTGCGTCTCGAGGTCGCCCGCGATCTCCTCAGGTGAACGACGGTCGACGTCGACGGATTCGCGCGCGAGGTGGACCGTCAGATCGGTCAGTAAGATCGCCTGTTCGCGAAGCGTGCGCTGCTCGAGTTTTTCGAACGTGTCGGCGAAGGTGTGTCCCCAGCCGCGACCGACGTCATCGGACGTCGATTTGACGTGGTAGCCGGGGACGCCCCACTGGACGAACGGCCAGTGGTCGCTGTGAGGGCCGAGTTTCGGAACGGTCTCGATCGGATGACCGTACCGAGCGGCGATCTCGTCCGCCGCAGCCTCGAGATCGTCGAATCCGTGGGTGGTAAGCGAGAGCGTTCGATCGCGGACGACGCCGTCGTTGTTGACGATGGCCGCGATCGTGTCGTGGTCGGTCGTCTCGGCGTGGTACGCAGAGCCGACGAGGCCGACCTCCTCCGCGCCGTAGGCGACGAACTCGACGCGCGTCTCGAGGTCGTCTTCGCGCGCGGCGAGCGCGTTCGCGATCTCGAGTACCATGGCCGTTCCAGCCCCATTGTCGAGTGCCCCCTCCGCGATGTCGTGAGCGTCCACGTGGCTCGTCACGAGGACGCGTTCGTCCGTCTCCGGGCCGAGTTCGGCGTGGACGTTCTGGCTCTCGGCCGCGTGGATATCGGCGTCGATCGTCAGTTCGATTTCGTCGCCGTCGAACCGACGAGCCAATCGCGCGCCGGTCTCGCTCGAGACGCCGACGGCCGGAATCTCGCCGATCGGATCGTCTTCGGTCCCCACGCTCCCCGTCGGTGGGAGACACCCTTCGACGTGATTCCGGTAGACGAAGCCGACGGCACCGCTCTCGACGGCGTTGTAGTACTTCTCTCGACGGTGAATGTAGCGCTCGTAGTGGCTCGGAATGTCGCTTCGCACCATGACGATCGTGCCCTCGAGATCGGCCTCAGCGAAGTCCTCGGGCAGTCCGTAGCCGAGATCGACCAGCGGTGCCGTGACCTGTGCGGACGGACTTCGGGGAAGGGCGATACACTCCTGCGTCGTCTCGCCGGCCCCGATCGAACTGTCGCCGCGCGTCCAGCCCTGAATTTCGAACGACTCGAGGCGGGCGTTTCGTGCCCCTACCTCCTCGAGCGCGTCTCGCGTTCGTTCGGCTGCGACTTGCTCGCCGTCGCTACCCGCCATTCTGGTCTCGAGGTCGACGAGCGTCTCGAGGTGGTTCCAGCCGACGTCACTCGTGAAGACTTCGCTAATCCACGCTGTCATACGGTTACACAGAACGGAGGGGTGGGTAATTGTACCGTTCGCGGAAGAGATAGTTTCACTACTGACAAGTGAAACTGGGAATCTTTTTTACGCCACTCTCTCACGATTCGAGTATGCGGGAGACGCTTGCCGACTGGCGCCCGGCTATCGACGACGCAATCGCCGATCTGGTCCCACGCGAGATCGACGCCGAGTACCTCGAGTCGTACTTCGGCGAACCGACGTACGAGTACGACCCATACGCCGTTCAGCGATCGCTCTCGACGCCACTGTGGGACTTGCTCGATCGAGGGGGGAAACGCTGGCGGGCCGTGCTCTTTCTCGTCTTCGTCGAGGGATTCGGCGAAGATCCCGCCGAGTACGTCCACTACGCTTGTATCCCCGAGATCCTCCACAACGGGACGATCATCGTCGACGACGTCGAAGACGGCGCGACGATCCGTCGGGGTGAACGAGCCCTCCACCACCTCTACGGGCAGGACATCGCCCTCAACGCGGGAAACGCATTGTACTTCCTGCCGCTGAAAGTCCTGAGCGACCGGGCGGACGAGATTCCAGCGGATCGTCGCCTCGAGGCCTTCGAGATGCTCATGCACGAACTCAATCGAACCCACCTCGGACAGGGAATGGACATCTGCTGGCACAACGAACACGCCATCCGCGCTACCCCCGAGCAGTACCTCGAGATGTGTGCGTGCAAGACAGGGTGTCTCGCGCGGATCGTTGCCCGCCTCGCAGCGATCCTCACCGACCAACCTGCCGAAGTCGAGCAGGCCGTCGCCACCTACGCTGAACTGACGGCCGTCGCCTTCCAGATCGGCGACGATATTCTCGACGTCGAACACTCGCTGGGCAGAGCCGGCGACTTCGGCAAGGAGTTCGGCAACGACATCCGCGAAGGAAAGCAAACGTTGCTGGTCATCCACGCTCTCCAGGAGAGCGCCCCCGATCAGGCCGAGCGTCTCCAGCACATTCTGAGTGCGGACTCTAACACCGACGAGGAAGTCGCGGAGGCCCTTTCGATCATCGAGGATGCGGGGAGTCTCGAGTACGCGCGCGAACAGGCTCTCGAACTCTCAGCACAGGCCCGCGCGGCGGTCGAGGAGCTCGATTTCGACGAAGAGACCACTCGAAAGCTCCGAGAGTTCACCGAGTTCGTGATCGAACGCGAGGAGTAGCACCCCGTATTCCGCCGGAAACCACAACAGTCTCGGTTGCCTCCGTCCAACACTGGAACGTGAGCGTCGACCGAGAACCGGGCAACCGACGGCGATTCGTAGGAACGCTCCTCGCAGCGACCGCCGTCGCCACCGTCGGTGGCGCCCTCCTCGGCTTCGTCCTTCCGACGGCCGTTGGCATCGAGGAACTGGTCGTCCTCGAGATGGCGGTGCCGATCACGCCCTCGTCGGTCGGCCTGTACGCGGGCGTAACCGTCGGCGTCTTTCTCCTCACGCTGGGTCTCGTCGTCGCTGCGGTCTCACACTTCGACGACGAGACCGTCTGACCGACCTCGTCCGCGCAGTCGGGGGAATTATGCGCGCTCGCCGGAAACCGGCCGGTATGTCGTTCGCAGACGTTCTCGTCGTCAGTGCCGTCGCCATGGTGGGGGTTGGTATCGTTACCGGTAGCATCACTATCGTGCGGACCGGAATGCGACGGGTTCGGACGGTTCGAACGATTCGCGAGAACGGCCCGACGCCAGTGGGTGAACTCACCACGACCACGGACCCGATCAGGGTAGATGGGATCGTACGGGCGGGCGAAGACGGAACGCTCGAGGCACCGCTTTCCGGCGACTCGTGTGTGGCGTACGCCGTCGACGCTCGGTCGGTGGTCGAAGCGAGTGGCGGCGGCGAGCGCGCAGCAAGCGAACACACCGCCGCCGACGTCGTCCGTCAGCGAGACGGACAGGCGACGGGCCGAACGCGATTCGTCGTCGAAGACGAGTACGACGCGGTCTCGGTGGATCCGGCGAACGCCACCCTCTCGCTCTCTGACGGACAGCCCATCGAGGACCCCGAGACACCGACGACACCAACGCCGTCGTGGGTCGACGAAGAAACACTTTCCGCGCCAGCGAGACGCCGACTCGAGGATGAGGATCTCCTTCGGTCCGGCGATTTCGGCGGGGGCGACTCCGGAACCTCCGGTGTCCACGACGGTCACGAAGCGAGCGACCAGCCCGACGGAATCGTCCGGCAGTACCGCGAACGACGCCTCGGGCCCGGCGACGACGTCTCCGTGCTCGGTGGCCGCGTCACCGACTCGAGTGACTCTGTCGGTACCGTCGGTTACGATGAGTCCGCAGGGACCGTCGGTTCCGGCCCCGTCGTCACCGTCAGTGCCGATGAAGCTGAAGCTGGCTGGTTCGAAATCTCGAACGCGGGTTACTTCGACGTGCTCGCAGCCAAGCGACGAACCGGCACCATGTACGTCCTCTTCGGCGGCTTACTCCTCGTTCCGGGGCTCGGCTTCTCGGTGGCGGGACTCGTCGGCCTCCTTTCGACGCTCGTCTTGTAGCGAATCTGGTGGCGAGGAGCTTACGCGAGTCCGATCTCCTCGCTGTACGCGCCGTGTTCGTCCTCGAAAACCTGCATGATCTCGCCCACCGTTGCGTACGCTTTCACGGCCTCGACGAGCACCGGAATGGTGTTTTCACCGCGGTCGATCGTTCGTTGGAGTTCCTCGAGTGCGTCCTCGACGGCCGCGTCGTCTCGCTGGGCTTTGACCTGCTCGAGGCGCTCGAGTTGGCGTTCGGCCGTCGTCTCGTCGATCTTGAGCGTTTCGGGGCTGGTGTCTTCCTCGAGGGTGAACTCGTTGACGCCGACGACGACCTCCTCGCCGCGCTCGACGCGTTCTTGGTACTCGTAGGAGGCGTCCTGAATCTCGCGGAGGAAGTAGCCGTCGTCGATTCCCTTCAGGACGCCGTCGCGCATGGAACCTTCACCCATCTCGCGGATCTCCGTCAAGTAGCGCATCGTTCGCTCTTCGGTTTCGTCGGTGAGGGCCTCGACCGCGAAACTGCCGCCCATCGGATCGACGATGTCTGCGGCACCCGACTCCTCGGCGATGATCTGCTGGGTGCGGAGTGCGACTCGGACCGCATCCTCGGAGGGGAGGGCGAGGGCCTCGTCGAAACTGTTCGTGTGCAGGGACTGCGTCCCGCCGAGGACGCCCGCGAGCGCCTGAATCGTCACTCGAACGACGTTGTTCATCGGTTGTTGGGCCGTCAGCGATTGGCCCGCGGTCTGCGTGTGGAACTTCAGGCGCTTCGATTCGTCTCGCTGCGCGTCGTACCACTCGTCCATCACGCGGGCGTAGATCCGCCTGGCAGCCCGGTACTTGGCGATTTCCTCGAAAAAGGAGTTGTGGCAGTTGAAGAAAAAGGACAGGCGCGGTGCGAACTCGTCGACGGCGAGCCCTCTCTCCATCGCGTCCTCGACGTACGCGAAGCCGTCGGCGAGCGTGAAGGCGAGTTCTTGCACGGCCGTGGAGCCCGCCTCACGGATGTGGTACCCGGAGACCGAAATGGGGTGGAATTGCGGCGTCTCTTCGGTGCTGAACTCGAGGACGTCCGTCACGAGGTCGAGGGACGGCTCCGGTGGAACGACCCACTCCTTCTGGGCGATGAACTCCTTGAACATGTCGTTCTGGAGGGTGCCGCGGATGTTCTCGCGGGGAACTCCCTGCTGGTCCGCCATCGCGACGTACATCGCGTAGATCACCGGCGCGGAGGGGTTGATCGTAAACGAAGTCGAGATCTCCTCGAGGTCGATACCGTCGAAGAGGATCTCCATATCCCGCAGCGTATCGACCGCGACGCCCTCTTTGCCGATCTCGCCCTCGCTCATGCGGTCGTCCGAGTCGAGTCCCATGAGCGTCGGCATGTCGAACGCGACCGAGAGTCCGGTCTGTCCCTCGTCGATCAGGTAGTGAAATCGCTCGTTGGTCTCTTCTGCGGTCCCGAAACCGGCGAATTGACGCATCGTCCACGTGCGCCCGCGGTACATCGTCGGGTAGGGGCCGCGAGTGTAGGGTTCCTCGCCCGGAAAGCCCAGGTCCTCGAGGTAGTCGAGGTCGGCGACATCCTCGGGCGTGTACAGACGGTCCACGTCGATATTCGAGACGGTCGCGAAGTCTTCCTGTCGTTCACCGTGACGCTCGAGGACCGGGTCGAGCGTGTCAGTCTCCCACTTCTCGCCAGACTCTCGAATCGCCTCGAGGTCCTCGTCGTCGTACATGCTCGTAATATTTGCCACCGACCGACGTAAGGATTCGGGAGCCGACAGGTTGGGACGAGACTCGTCATCGGTTTGCGAAATAGCATTCCGCGACGACTATGCTAGCGAGATTGGAGACGTTTCGTCGTCTGGACGAGCGGGTGACGCGCATAGTCGACGATGTCGATATCGTCGATTTCCTCGAGTTCTTCTTTTTCGGCCGTCTCGGCCATGCCGAGTTCGATTTCGTGATCGACGACGATGACGTAGGCGTCCATCTCGTCGATGCCGAGGCGGTCCGAGGCAAGTACCCGGTGATGGCCGTCTGCGAGCAACAAGGTCCCATCGTTGTCGATGACAACTAACGGCTCTGCGAGGCCGCGTTCGAGTTCGTAGCGCCGTCCCTCGAGTTCGTCTGCGTAGACACGCCCCTGCGTCGGCGTGAGTTCCGCTAGCGAGACCGTTCGGCGTTCTTGCGTTAAGTTCGTGTTGTGGATCTGTTCGAGCGTCCGCATCAACTTCCCGACCTTCTCGGGCGTCGCGCGTTCGATTTGGCTACGGATCACGTCGGCGTTCGAGATGATCCCGACGAGGTTGCCCGCGTCGTCGACGACGGGAAGTTTCTGGATTCCCGAACGGAGGATGACGCGGGCGGCGTCGGTTACTTTCATATCCGGGTGTGCGACCAGCAGGTCCGTCGTCATCACCTTGAAAATCGGTTCGTCGTCGTCGGCCAGTAACAGGTCTCGAGCGCTGACGAATCCTTCGACGCGTCGTCGTTCACAGACGGGGAAACCGCTGTGCTCGTCGCTGCCAGCGATTCGCTCCGCGACGTCACCGACGGTTTCATCGGGGGTGACGGTCACGACATCGCGCGTCATGTACTCGTTGACCTGGGGCTTCGTTCCGTCCGACGCGACCTCCATAGCAGGTTCCACGGTCTCCGCGCGCAAAAGCGTGTCTTCCCGTCGCTCTCACTCGATCGAGTCCGTCTCCTGAGCCAATCGGGTTCGATGCGGAGTGGTCGCCCGTCCCGGTGTCACTGGGACTCTTCGCCCCGTTGCTTTCCGTCGTCGGCCGTCGGTGGCCCCTCGGTTTCGCCCTCTTCGATATCGAACAGCCACTGACTCGTTTGGGAGTACGCGCCAACTGAGGACCCTGGTTGCGTGTCGATCGCTTCGAGGAATCGGTTCGTGATCACCTCTTCGACGACGCTCACGATCGATTCGACCTCGTCTTCGTCATCGGCGCTGGCGAGAATGCCGACCTCGAGTTGGGCACCGGCCATCCCGGCGTGTCCACCGGCGCTGCCGATTCGTTCGAAGGCGTCTCGAAGCGTTTCGCCGAGGTCGACATCGCTCCCCCGCGAGCGCGCGGAGAGAAACGCCATCTCGTCTTTGAAGCCGAAGACGAGCGTCGACTCGATCCCGTTCATCGCCAACAACTGATCGGCAGCCTGTGGCAAGGCATCGCGGTTGTTGATCTGGCCGACGCTCGCGACGGCGACCGAGTCGTGTTGAATGCGATTCTTGATGGCCCGCGCGATGGTCTCTAAAATCTCCCCCTCGATCGTCGGCTGTTCGATCTGCTCGAGGAGCGAGACGTCGACGTGTGGCCAGAGGATCGACGCGGCTTCGAAATCGGCCGGTGAGACCTCCCGGCTGAAATCGTTCGTATCGATTCGAATGCCATAGAGCAGCGCCGTCGCCGTCGACTCCCGGGGCTCGAGGCGAAAGCGAGTGAGGTAATCCGTCATGACGGTACTCGTCGCACCGGCCTGTTCTCGAAGGTCGACGAACTCGCCGGGGACCGGCCCGCGGGGCGGGTGATGGTCGATGACGATATCGACGTGGAGGTCCTCGGGGAGTTGGTCGTTGACGCCGGGCCGGGAGTGATCGACCAGTGCGAAGGCCTCGTACTCCTCGAGTGAATCGTCGGGCGAGAGGTTTCGCAAATCGAGGTCGAGTAAGTTGACCATCGCTCGATTCTCCTGGTGGGAGATATCGCCGAAGTAGCAGGCGTCGGCGTCGACACCGACCTCGGCGGCGATGTCGACGAGCGTGACGGCGCTCGCGATGGCGTCCGGATCCGGATTGTCGTGCATAAAGACACCCAGGCGACCGTCGATCGCCGTCAGGTGCTTTCGGAGACCGATCGCGGCCCCGGCCGACGGTCGGGCGACGCCGTCGATGATGTGTGAAACCATCGCGTCCGTCGCATCGGCGACGTGATCCGCCAGGTTCTCGAACACCCGCCGGTCGGATTCCGTCGCGTTCCCGCCGAGGTAGGCGACGATCGACGCCATCGGGAATCGATCGCGCGCTCGCTCGAGGGCGACGCGGTTGACGTCGGTGCGGTCGCTCCCGATGAAGATGACGTCCGGCCGCTCGATGTTGGCGATCATCGACGGGTCGGTCGGATCGCCCGCTCGAGCGGGAATGCTTTCGTCGCGAAGCGCTTCCACGACGCTTTCGTTCTCGGTGACGACGTGGAGTCGGTCGCTGTCGTCACCGGTGCGCTCGGGTATCTGCTCGACCACCTGGCGGCCGACCGTCGTACACCCGAGCACGAGCCGGAAAACCATATACCGCGCTTTGCAATTCCGATGGGGAAAAGCTACCGGGTTCAGTTCAGCAGCGCCGTCGCCGCCTCGAGTGCGGCGTCGACGACCGGGCCGAAGCCGGGGAGGATGACGACCGTCATCACCGCGGCGACGACGATTGCCGCGTAGAGTCCCGTCGGCTTCGCGAGTCGGTCACGCGTTGTCGCGGGCTCTTCGATCCAGAGCGCCTTGACCAGTCGCGAGTAGTAGAACAGCGAGAGCGCGCTGTTGACGACGAGCGCGGCGGCCACCGCGAGCATCGCCGTGTTCGTTGCGGCTGCCTCGAGCGAGCCCATGAACAGGAAGAACTTGCTGAAGAAGCCGCCAAACGGCGGGATGCCCGCGAGGCTGAACATGAAGACGGCCATCGCCCCGCAGGCCACGGGTGCCCGCGCGGAGAGGCCGTTGTAGTCCTCGAAGGTCCGCCCGACGCCCCAGTGTTCGGCCAGCGCGACGAACAGGAACGCGCCGGTGTTCATGAAGCCGTAGACGAGCAAGTGCATCATCGCCGCGCCCATGACGAGTTCGCCGCCGTCGACGGTGAGTCCCGCGAGGCCGATCAGCGCGTAGCCGGCGTGGCCGATCGAGGAGTACGCGAGCATGCGCTTGACGTTGTTCTGGGTCGCCGCGGCGAAGTTCCCGAGCGTCATCGTGACGATGGCGAGGATGATGAACGCGATCGTCCAATCGAAGCCGATCGCGACGCGCATCTCCTCACCGAGCGGGAACGCTTCCGTGAACACCCGAAAGAGCACGACGAAGCCGGCCGCTTTCGACGCCGACGAGAGGAAGGCGCTGACGGGTGCGGGTGCGCCTTCGTAGGCTTCCGGTGCCCAGAAGTGGAACGGCACGCTCGCCGTCTTGAACGCGAAGCCACCGATCAACAGCAGGATGCCGAGTCCGAGCAACCCGCCGTAGTCGGCCGCCTCGCCCTCGAGGATGACGTTCGCGATCGCGGACAACTCGAGGTAGCCCGTCGCGCCGTAGACCAGTGAGATGCCGTAGACGAAGATCGCCGACGACAGTGCGCCGATCAGGAAGTACTTCAGCCCGGCTTCGACGCTGCCGCGATTATCCTTGAGGATCGCCACGAGCGCGTACGACGGCAGACTCGCCAGCTCGAGCGCGATGAAGATCGTCACGAGGCTGTCTGCGGCCGCGAGCAGCGACATCCCCGACGCGGCAAGGATGATCAGCGAGTAGTACTCGGCCTGGTAGGCGTGGTCGACCAGATAGTCGTAGCTTGCGACGACGACCAGCGCTGTCACGATCGCGACGATGATCATGAAGAACAGCGCGAGCTGGTCGACGACGAAGCCGTGGATCGGATCGATCTCGCCGAGACCGCCGGCTGCGGTCGGCGTGCCGACGCCGGCGACGGTGAACCACGCGGCGACGGCGAGCGATGCGAGCGAGCCGCCGGCAGCGGTGGCGGCGATCAGTGATCGGTTCGTGGAGTGGGGCGAGATGCTATCGAAGACGAACAACACCAGCGCCGTGCCCACGAGGAGCAAGGCCGGTGCGAGTGCAGCCCACTCGGGAAGTTGTAACGGTTCCATTAGCTGTCACCTCCGTTCTCGAGAATCGGATCGACGGCATCGGTTATCATCTCGAAGATCAGGTCCGGTGCGACGCCCAACAGGATGATCAATCCGAGCAACACGAACATCGGTGCGACGTCGTGTAGCGGGGCGCGAGTCACGTCGTAGTCGGTCTCGAGTTCGTAGGGGCCGAAGACGGCGCGCTGGAGTGCAAAGAGCAGGTAGCCGGCGACGATGACGATGCCGAACATCGCAAGCGCCGTGAACACCTGCGAGTACGCGAGCGCCTCGGAGCCAAAGGCCCCGAAGAAGATCGTGAACTCGCCGAAGAACCCGCTCATCAGCGGCAGTCCCATGTAGCCGAACGCGCCGGCGACGAGGATGCCGACGGCGATGGGCATCCGGTCGGCGACGCCGGACATGTCGGTGACGAGGCGGGTGTGGGTCGCGTTGTAGATCACGCCGACGGCCATGAACATCAGCCCCGAGATGAGGCCGTGTGAGACCATCTGGAACGTCGCGCCGCCGACGCCGAAGTGGGTGAACGCGATCAGACCGAGGATCACGTAGCCCATCGACGACACCGAGGAGTACGCCACGATCCGTTTCAGGTCGGTCTGTGCGAGCGCGAGCATCGCGCCGTAGATGACGCTGATGACCGCAATTGCGGCGATCGGAACCGCGTAGGTCTCGACCTGCTCGGGGAACATCGTGAAGTTGAACCGGAGCAGGGCGTAGGTCCCCATCTTCAGGAGGACGCCCGCCAGTAACACCGACGCGGGCGTCGGTGCCTGCACGTGAGCGTCCGGCAGCCACGTGTGGAACGGCACGACCGGCACCTTCACCGCGAAACCGAGGAACATCGCGATGAACACGACCGCGGCGAGCGTCGATCCCTCGAGGCCGAAGAGGCCGTCGGGGCCGCCCTCGACCATCGCCGTCGCGATCTCCGGCAGGGCAAAGCTCGTGACGTCGCCGAGGCCGAAGACGAGCGCGATGAACGCGCCGAACATCACGAGCGAGGCGACGTTCGTGTAGACGAAGAACTTGATCGCCGCGTACTTCCGGCGCGGGCCGCCCCAGACGCCGATCAGCAGGTACATCGGGATGAGGACGGCCTCCCAGAAGATGAACCAGAGGAAGAAATCGAGCGCGGTGAAGACGCCGATCAGGTTCGCCTCGATGAAGAGCACGAGTCCGTAGAACTGGGACTCGCGCTCGTCGATCGGCGTCCAGGAACTCATGATCGCGAGCGAACAGAGTATCGTGGTCAACACGACGAGTGGCAGGCTAATGCCGTCGACGCCGACGAACCACGAGATGGAGTACTCGCCGAGTTGGATCCACTCGAGGTGGGATTCGAAGGCGAGCGTGCCGTCGATCAACGCGTTGCCGCTGCCGTCGAACGTCGCGAACATCCAGAGGCTGAGGGCGACGGGAATCAGGCTGATAGCGAACGCCAGTTTGCCCGCCACGCGATTCGGCGCGATGAACGTGAGGAGTGCGCCGACCAGTGCGACCGCGATTAGTGCTTCGATCATCATCAGAACCACCCTCCGTAGACGCCGAGAACGGCCAGTAAGGCGACGACGCCCGCGACGATCAACGCCGCGTAGTTCGTCACGAGGCCGGTCTGTATGCGTTTCACCCAGTTGCTGCCGAACAGACTGACGCTCGAGACGCCGTTAACCGTGCCGTCGATGACGGTCTGGTCGAATCGGTTCGCGACTCGAGCGAGTGGCAGCGTGACGCCTCGAGCGAGCCAGACCTGGAACTCGTCTTGGTAGTAGTTGTCCTCGACGATCTTGCGAGCGCTTCCCAGTCGTTCCTTGTGAGCGACCGGTTCGGGGACGTTGTAGAGCTTCCAGGCGAGTCCAGCCCCGGAGAATGCAAGGAGTAATGACAGGCCGGCAGCGACGAGCACCGTCACCTGCTCGGAGCCGATGACACCGCTCTCGAAGGCGATCATCTCACTGTACGCGCTGTAGGTGAGCGCGTCGATCGCACCATACTCGCCGTCGAGCCAGTGCTCTAAGAACGTGATGTCCACGCCGACGATTTTGGCGACCGGCGCGAGGTTTGCGGCACCCGCGACGAGCGCGAGCACGCCGAGCGTGATGAGGGGAACCTTGACGCTCCAGCCTACCGGATGTGGGTCTTCTGCCGCTTCCGAACGTGGCTCACCGTGGAAGGTCAAGAAGACCATCCGGAAGGTGTAGAAGCCGGTGAAGAAGACCGCAGCGAGTCCCATCGCGTACGCCGCGAGGATGATCGGCTCCTCGAGGCCGACGATCATGGCGTCGTAGAGGATCTCGTCTTTGGACCAGAAGCCCGAGAACGGGATGATCCCGGCGAGCGCGAGCGCGCCCGCGAGGAACGTGTAGTAGGTGACGGGCGCTTTGTCCTTCAGTCCGCCCATCTTCCACATGTCCTGTTCGTGGTGCATGAGGATGATGACGGCACCGGCCCCGAGGAACAGGAGCGCCTTGAAGAAGGCGTGGTTCATCAGGTGGAAGACCCCGGCGACGTAGCCGCCGACGCCGAGTCCCAGCATCATGTAGCCGTACTGGCTGATCGTCGAGTACGCCAGCACCTGTTTGATGTCGTCTTTGACGACGCCCATCGTCGCGGCGAAGAGCGCGGTGAACCCGCCGACGAACGCGATAATCGCGAGCGCGGTAGGCGAGAGCGCGTAGTAGCCGAACATCCGGGCGACGAGGTAGACACCTGCTGCGACCATCGTCGCCGCGTGAATCAGCGCGGAGACGGTGGTCGGCCCTTCCATCGCGTCCGGAAGCCACGTGTGAAGCGGGAACTGAGCCGACTTGCCCAGCACGCCGCCGAGAACGAGTAACCCGGTGATCGTCACCCAGGTCTCAGCGCCGAACCCGAAGAGCGTCTCGCCGTCGTTGATCGCCGTTTCCGCGGCCGTGACGAACGAGTCGTCGCCGGCGAAGCCGACCGTGCCGAACGTTGCAGCGATGGCGACGACCCCGATCAGGAAGAAGTAGTCCCCGAAACGAGTGACGAGGAACGCCTTCTTCGCGGCCGAGGGGGCCGATTTCGTGCGGAACCAGAAGCCGATCAGCAGGTACGAACACAGGCCCACGAGCTCGAAGAACATGAACGCCATCAGCAGGTTGTCCGAGTAGACGAACGCGAGCATGCTGAACGTAAACAGGCCGAGACTGGCGTAGTAGCGCGGGAGTCCGGTCTCGCCTTCGGCGTTCATGTAGCCGAGGCTGAACACGTGGACGAGAAACGCCACGAGCGAAACGATAACCAGCATGAGCGCCGCCAGCGGATCGATCAGGATACCGAAGGAGAACTCGATTCCATCGGCACCGACCTCGCTTGCGGCTTCACCGCTTGTCCACTCGTAGAGCGTCTCGTTGTACACTTCGCCGCTCGCGACCACCGCGAGCATCCACAGCGAGAACAGCAGTGACGCTGCGGTCGCTGCGATGCCCGGAATCGCCCCCTTCTTCGGCAACCACTTGCCGAAGACGAGCGCGACCACGAAGGCCACGAGCGGGAACGCCGCTATCGCCGGCGCGTAGGAGAATGCCCCTTCCATCTTACCACCTCATCGTCGTTGGAACCGTGACGTCGACGTCACGGAAGTTTCGGTACAACACCAGGATGATCCCGAGCCCGACGGCCACCTCCGCGGCGGCCAGTCCCATCGTGAACAGGGCAAACACCTGTCCCGTCAGGTTGCCGTGGTAGAACGCGAAGGCGATCAGGTTGATGTTCGCCGCGTTCAACATGAGTTCGACGGACATCAGGAACATCAGTGCGTTTCGACGCGTCAACACGCCGACAAGCCCGATGCAAAACAGGGCCATCGACAGCAAAACGTAGTACTCGACGCCAACCGTCATCGGTCTTCACCTCCCGACGACGCGTCGTCGTCATCCGCATCCGCGTCGGGACCAGCAGCGACACCGTCGTCACCGTCATCGGTGGCGACGTCGTCCGTCGTCCCGTCAGCGCCACCCGTTCCACCGTCGGTTGCCGCCGGCCCGGGGTGGCTAAAACCACTCGAGTCCCCGGAGCCGGTTCCGGGGGCTGCATCGCTCGGACCGATGCTCCCGAGCGCCGACACCGGTTCACCGTCTTCCTCGCGCTTTGCGAGGACGAGCGAGGCGTCGAGTGCGGCGTCGAGTGCGACCGCGATCAACAAGAACGCGGCGAGGAACGGCTCGGTTCCGGGCACGCCGTCGGATTGCTGAAGCGCGTCGAAATTGAACAGTGAGTAGCCGATGGCGGCGGTGATCGACTCCGCCTCGAAGCCGCCGTCGGCCATCGAGTCGAACGGCGTGTTGAGGACGACCAGCGCCATCAACGCGAACAGCGCGACGGCGAGAAGCCCGGGGACGAGCGTCTTCCCGAGTTTGAGTTTCGGTCCGGTCGTCATGGCTGTACCACCTCTTCGGACGCTCCCGTCTCACGCTGGGTGAGCATCACGGCGAACGTGATGAGCACGAGCACCCCGCCGACGTAGACGAGCACCTGCATCATGGCGACGAACTCCGCCGCCAACATCACGAAGTGAATCGCGATACTCATCAGGGCAACGCCGAGCATGAGCGCCGCGTGCCAAGGGTCCTCGAGGAGGACAACGCCGAGCGCGCTGGCGAGCGTCACGAACGCAAACACCACAAACGCAATCGTTTCCATCATTGTTACTGGTAATCGACGTCCCCCTCTCCCTCACCGATCCACGCGCCTCGGTCGGGCTCGCGCGACTCGAGTGGGTCGATATCCTTGTACCACGGTACGGCTTTGAGCTGTTCTTTGTTGTAAACCAGATCGTCCTTGGTATCACCCGTGAACTCGAAGTTCTGGGTGAGCAAGATCGCGTCGACGGGACAGACCTCCTCGCAGAGTCGACAGTAGATGCACTGTCCGATGTGGAGGTTGTACTGTTCGCCGTTTCGTTGGTCGTCCATGACGATCTGGATGGTGTCGTTCGGACAGACGTTCTCACACTGACGACACCAGATACACCGTTCCTGACTGAACTTGTGGACGCCTCGGAATCGCGGGGAGACGTCGGGTGCGGTGTCGGGGTACTCGACGGTGAACGTCGAGCCGTCCAGTGCGTGTTTCATCGTCGTGGCCATGGATTTGAGTAGTCCGATCATGCTATCAGCCCCACAATGACTGCAGTGAGTATGAGATTCGCAAACGAGAGGACGAGCAGTCCCTTCCACCCGATCTCGATTAGCTGGTCGATCCTGACGCGTGGCACCGCAGAACGGAGCCACTGGGTGAGGAAGAACACCGCCCAGATTTTGATGAGGAACCAGACGATTCCCGGTAGTACCGGTCCGGCTGGCCCGCCGAGGAAGATCGTTGCGATGATCGCGCCGCCGAGGAAGATGTGGAGGAACTCTCCGAGGTAGATCAACACGAAGTACACGGAGGAGTACTCGGTCTGGTAGCCGGCGACGATCTCGGTCGGTGCCTCTGGCGTGTCGAATGGGTTTCGGCCAACTTCCGCGAAGTTCGCCAGCAAGAACAGGACGAACGCGAACGGATTGACCAGTGCGTACCACGCCGGAATCGAAACGGCACCGAGATCGACCAGCGTCTGGGCCTGTGCATCGACGATGGTACTCATCTGCAACGAGCCGGCGAAGATGACGACCGACATCCCGGTGACGACCAGCGGGATCTCGTAGGCGACGTTCTGTGCGACCGCGCGCAGTCCGCCGAGCATCGAGTACTTGTTCGCCGACGCGTAGCCGGCCATCACGAGTCCGATACTCGCGATGCCGGCGACGGCGAAGACGAACGCCAGTCCGACTTCGGGGTCGGCGAGGTGAATGCCACTGCCCATCGGAATCACGGCAAATCCAAGGAGCGCAGAGGAGGCGACGACGATCGGCGCGAGGTCGTAGGCCGGTCGATCGGCGTTCTCTGGAATAATCAGCTCCTTCGAGAGCAGTCGCACGGCGTCTGCCACGATGATGAACAGCCCTGCCGGGCCGAGGTGCGTGACCGCGATTCGATCCGTGAACGCGGCCGTGATCTTTCGTTTCGCCCACGGGCCGGCGACGCCCGTCATCGCGAGCATCAGGTTGCCGATGATGAACGCGGCGATGAACGCGGCGAGGAGTTCCCCGCCGACGCCGAGTCCATCGAGTCCCGTCAAGTCCCCGATTCGCTCGGGGAGCAAGACCGGTTCGTCGTTCTGGAGCGGCGCGGTGGTGAGTTCGGCTACCATCCTTACCGGTCCACCTCGCCGAGAACGATGTCGAGACTACCGAGCGAGGCGATCAGATCGGGGATGTACTCCCCTTCGGTCATCTCGCCGAGCGCCGAGAGGTTGTGGAAACACGGACTGCGGATCTTGAACCGGCCAGGCTTGTCCGTCCCGTCCGATCGGATGTAGATCCCGAGTTCCCCCTTCGCCCCTTCGACGGCGCGATAGACTTCCGTGTCCGCGTCGGGTTTCAACGTTCGCGGGACGTTCGCCTGTACCTCCCGGTCGTCTTCCGGCCACTCCTCGAGCAAATCGAGACACTGCTCGATGATCTTCGCGGACTCCTCGACTTCCTGCATGCGCACGAGGACGCGGCTGTAGTTGTCACAGCCGTCCTTGGTGACGACGTCCCAGTCCAGTTCGGGGTAGTAGCCGTAGGGGTCGTCGCGTCGGAGGTCGTAGTCGATGCCCGATCCCCGGGCGACGGGGCCGGTACAGCCGTAGTCTTTGGCCACGCTGGGCTCTAAGATGCCCGTGTCGTTGCAGCGAATCTGGAAGATTTCGTTTCCGGTGACGAGGTCGTTGTACTCGTCGATTTTCGCGGGCAGTTCGTCGAGGAAGTCCCGCGTCTTCTCGATGAACTCCTCGCGAGGTTCGGGGAGGTCCCAGGCGACGCCGCCCAGACGGAAGTAGTTGAACATCAGCCGTTGACCGGTGAGGTCCTCCAGAATATCCTGGACGACTTCTCGGTCGCGGAAGGCGTACTGGAAGACGGCGTTGAAGTCGCCGTAGACGTCGAGACAGAAGGTTCCGAGCGCGAGCATGTGTGACGCGATCCGACACAACTCGGCACCCATCGTGCGGATGATCTGTGCGTACTCGGGCACTTCGATGTCCGCCAGATCCTCCGCTGCGCGCGCGTACGCCCACTCGTTCAACAGCCCCGCGGAGACGTAGTCCCAGCGGTCCGGATAGGGCATGATCTGGTGGCGGTAGGTTCCCTGCTGGCACATCTGCTCCTCACAGCGATGAAGGTAGCCGATGTCGGGGTCGATGTCGACGATCGTTTCGCCGTCGAGCACCGCTTTGACGTGTAACACGCCGTGTGTCGCCGGGTGGTGTGGCCCGATGTTCAGGAACATCGTGTCCGATTCGGCCTCGTGATGATCCGGCTGAATCGGGTTCTCGTGTTCGGCGAGCGTTACCACCTGTGGCTTCTCCTGATTGTATCCCTTGGAGAGTGGGTGTCCCTGCCAAGTTTCAGGCAGCAAGATTCGTCGGGGGTCGGGGTGGCCCTCGTAGTCGATTCCCACGAGGTCGAACGCTTCCCGTTCGTGCCAATCTGCCGTCCGGTAGACCGACGCGGCCGACTCGCTGACGGGGTCGTCCGTCGGCGTCGGCACGACGATCGAGACTTCCTGCGTTGGATCGGCGTACTTCTTCAGGTGATAGATCGACTCGTAGCGATCTTCGTACTGCTGTGCGGTCAGACACGAACAGTGGTCGAAGCCCGCTTGGTCACGTAGGTCCGTCAGCACGTCCTCGACGTCGTTCGGACGAATGACGAATCCCGGTGCGTTCAGGTGGTCGTCACGCGCGAGCGCGCGATCACCGATTACTGCCTCGAGGTCCGATTCCGTCACTTCGACCGACGACTGTCGCTCGAGTCCCGTGCTCATGGCGAATCAGCCCAGTTGTAGCGCATGACGAGGTCCTCCTCGTCGATGTCGTTTGCGAGTTTCTGGACGAGTTCGTCCTTCGGCAAGTCGCCGAATTGCTCGAGTTCGTAGGGTTTGACGACGACCGGCGAGGATTCGCCGTTTTGAATTCGTTCTTGAAGCTTCAACACCCCGTAGATCAGCGCTTCGGGTCGTGGCGGGCAGCCGGGAACGTGGATGTCGACGGGGATGATCTCCTCGGCACCCTTGACGACGTTGTACCCTTCTTGGAACGGGCCGCCGGAGATCGTACACGAGCCCATGCCGACGACGAACTTTGGCTCGGGCATCTGGTCGTAGACGCGCTTCATGCGCGGGCCGAACTTCGAGACGATCGTTCCGGGAACGATCATCACGTCGGCCTGGCGCGGCGAGGCGCGTGGCACACCGGCACCGTAGCGATCGATGTCGTGTCTGATCGCGTACGTGTGGATCATCTCGATGCTGCAACAGGCGATCCCGAACTGCAGCATGAACATCGAGTTTCCGCGGACCCAGTTCATGAACTGGTCGAACTTCGTGAGGATGAACGGCGACGCGCCGAAAGCCTCTCGAAGTTTCGAGTTGAACCGGTTGTCGGGACCCTCACCGATCCGCGAGTCGCGGGTATCCGTCGACGGGTCGGTACTGTCGTAGATCGATTGCCGTGGATTGTTACTACTCATTGTCGGTCACTCTCAGACGCTGCCTGACGAGGTGTCTGTGCCCACTGTACCGCACCGGTGCGCCACGCCCACGCGAGTCCGACGAGGAGGATAGCGACGAACAGCAACATCGGACCCAGCGCCTCGAGAAGCCCGTACTCCGGCGCGGCCAGCGCATCCTGGTAGACGACCGCCCAGGGGAACAAGAGAACGGTCTCGATATCGAAGACCACGAACAGTAGCGCAACCATGTAGTACTGGATGTTAAAGCGAATGCGCGTTCCGCCGGTGGGAATCTCGCCACTCTCGTAGGTGGCACGCTTACTCGTTTCGGGAACCGACGGTCGCAGGAGTGCTGAGACCACCATCATGCCAAATGGTATCAACAGCCCCACGAGCGCCAGTGCCCCGATAGCGATCCAATCGTTCATCTCGATAACGTTCGGAGATTCAGACCGCACGCATATAAGGGTTGATTGTTCGTTTAGGGGCCGCAGACGGGCTACATCCCCGACTTCTGCGATCTGACGCGAAATTGACTTATCCCCTTATACAATATATTCACGTTTCAAGATCGAACGAACCGTCGGACGAAGATCACGACGGCGAAGAAACCACGGGACTGCGGCGGGTTCGACGGTGAGAAGAACGCGATCCCATCAGTAACAATCGGACGAATGATCGATTCGGCTGCACTACAATTCGCCGCGACGGTCGAGCACTTACTTCCGATTCGAGTCGCCCGATCCGCAACCGTGGTTACTCGCGTACTCTCCCACTTACTGACCGGTTTATCCACTCATCCACTCACTTATTCGAGAAGGAGACGGTTCCCTCGTCGTGAAGTTCTCGAGAGACGTCCCCGACACCCGCTCGCAGGTCGTCGTGGTAGGAGACGAGGCGCTCGCGAACCTCGTCGTGTTGTCGCGCGAGAATCTGGGCGGCCGAGAGGGCAGCGTTGAACGATTTGCCCGCGTCGACGGCGACGAGTGGGGCACCGGTCGGCATCCCGATGACGCTATCGACCGACTTCTCCTGGACCGGGACGCCGATCACCGGCAGCGGATAGGCGATCGACGCGGTCATGTTCGGCAGGTCTGCCGACTTGCCGCCCGCACCGGCGATGAGCACCTCGAGGCCGCGATCTTCGGCCGTCTCCGCGTAGGCCGCCATCAGGTCGGGAGTTCGGTGGGCGGAGGTGACGGACGTCTCGAACGTGAACCGTTCCTCGGGTGGCTCGTCGTAGTCGGTCTGTTCGACGAAGCCGAGTTCGTCGACGAAGGCGTCGTACGCCCCGCGGCGGTCGCCGCCGGTGGACATGACCGTGAGATCCGAGTCGCTTCCCATGACGATGCCGACGTCGGGTGTCTCCTCGTCCGGGAGGTCCTGTCCGGCCTCGCGGTGTAACCGATCGATCAGGTCGCTCACGCTGTCGCTCATACTCGAGAGTCGTCGGGCGGGTGACTTCAAACGGTGGTAAACGTCGCGCGATTCGTCACTCGGGTCGGAACGTGAGTCCGTCCTCGAGGTCGCGCGCGGTCTCGAGCAAGGCCTCGATGTCGGCGTCTTCCTCGCGACCCGACACCGTCACGTGCCCCATCTTCCGGAGCGGACGGGCTTGCTCCTTGCCGTACCAGTGGAGGTGCGCGTCGGGCGTCTCGAGCACCGAATCAATATCGCGCAGTTGCGCCGTCCGTTCGTCTTCGACGTCGGCCAGCAGGTTCGTGAGTACGGTCGGCGAGCGAAGTTGGGTTTCACCGAGGGGCCACCCCAACACCGCGCGGAGGTGTTGTTCGAACTGGGAGTGATGGGTCCCTTCGATCGTCCAGTGGCCCGAATTGTGCGGGCGCGGTGCGATCTCGTTGAGCAAAATTTCGCCGCCGCCCGCTCGGTTCTCACCCGAGTCACCGTCAGCGCGCGCCGACTCGCTCGTCTCGAACAGTTCGATGCCGTAGACGCCGCGGCCGTCCATCACTTCGAGGACGTCCCGCGCGACTTCGTATGCGCGTTCGGTCGCGTCCGCGCTCGAGCGCGCGGGAACGATCGTTTCTCGGAGCACCTCGTCGACGTGTACGTTCTCCCCGAGTGGGAAGGTTGCGACGTCGTCCTCACCCTTCACCGCGATGACGGACACTTCGCGCTCGAACTCGACGAACGCCTCGACCATCGCGGGGCCGGCGACGGACTCGAGGGCCTCCGCAGCCTCGTCTTTCGACTCGACGGGGACGTTGCCGCGGCCGTCGTAGCCGCCCGTTCGGGCCTTGAGCATCACCGGCGCGCCGTAGTCGTCGATCGCTTCCCGGATGTCAGCGGCGTCCTCGACTTCCCGGAACGGTGGAACGGGGATTCCAGCGTCCTCGAGTTCGCGCTTCTGGACGAGTTTGTCGTGAATCGTCCGGAGCGTCGCGGGTTTCGGGTGAACCGGCGTGCCCGTCTCCGCCTCGACGCGCTCGAGAACGTCCTGGTCGGCGAGTTCGATTTCGAACGTGAGTACGTCCACGCGTGAAGCGAGGTCACGGATGGCTTCCTCGTCGTCGAACCCGGCGACGAGCTGGTCGCTGACGACGGGTGCAGCCGGACACTCCGGCGTCGGATCGAGTACGATCACCTCGATGCCAAGCGGTGCAGCCGCTTCGCCGAGCATCCGTCCGAGTTGTCCCCCTCCGACGACGCCGACTGTCGGTCCCGGCGTCTCGAGCGTGGTCATTGCACGGCGGTTTACGGTGACTGCGCTTAAGGATTCTCAAAAAATACAGCCCGCAGAGCCAGAGGCTCAGTCGCTCCCCGACATCGCGGCCTGTTGCGTTTCGATGTGTTCGACCATCTCCGCCGTCTCGCTGACGAACGCATCGTACTCGATCTCCGATCCGTGTAAGACCGACGAGAAGTACCGGACTTCACCCGCGATGTTGACTGCCTCTTGGAGTTCCTCGTCCGTTACGTCCTCGAGCGAGGCCTCCGCTCGGTGGAAGTGTACGCAGTACGGACACTGGGTCGCACTCGCCGCGCCGAGGCCGACGAGTGCCTTCTCGCGTGCCGATAGCTCAGTCTCCTCCAACTGGAGGTCGCGCACGAGTTTCCAACTGTGATCTGCGGCCGG
The DNA here is from genome assembly GCF_001971705.1 of Natronorubrum daqingense. Lineage (NCBI taxonomy): Archaea > Methanobacteriati > Methanobacteriota > Halobacteria > Halobacteriales > Natrialbaceae > Natronorubrum > Natronorubrum daqingense. The sequence goes on along the minus strand of NZ_CP019327.1, from coordinate 620,341 downwards.
TTCCGGAAGTGATTCGATCCAGCTTGGAACCGTTCCGAGATACGCCTCGATTTCTTCCTGAATTTCTGTCGATACCATTGGGACCCTCCTGTGGATTCTCACCCGCCGTTCGACTACTCCTTGCGCCCGACCGACTCGCCGCTCACGAGAGTGGGAAACCCATGTCATGGTACGACACGGACGGTCATGAACCTACCCGACTGGTATCTGATAGCAAGGGCGATAGAATTAGCGTGATACCGAAAAACGCCAGTGTCACTCTCACGTTACAGACGTGATCGGTCGACGCCGCGGGTCACACGAAGCCGTTGTCCTCCAGCCACGCCACCCCTCGTAGTCTCGTCATCCTTGTTGGTTCGGCACCCGAATTTTGCCATCACCTCACTCGAGAACGGTACCTCTTTTACCCGCCCTCTCCACCGCTCGCGTATGACCACGCTCGGATTGGTGGTCGCGGAGTTCAACCGTCCGATCACCGAGCAGATGGAGAACGACGCCCTCGAGGCCGCCCAGTCGGCGGGTGCCGAGGTGTACGACACAGTCACCGTTCCGGGCGTGTACGATGCGCCACTCGCGGCGGATCGCCTCGCCCGTCTCGAGGCCGTCGACGCCGTGGCCGTCATTGGGACGGTCATCACTGGCGACACTGACCACGATCAGGTTATCACCGACGCGGCCGCACAGCGTCTCGCCGACGTGGGCCTCGAGCGTGATACGCCCGTCACCCTCGGCGTGACGGGACCGGGCATGTCCGCCGCCGAATCACGCGAACGCGTCGAGAACGCCGCGAAGGCCGTCGACGGCGCGCTCGACCTCGTCGAAGCACTCCCAGATCCCGACGCAGAACAATGACCATGGAATTTACCGACCGCCTGACCCGAGTCGAACCGTCCGCAACCCTCGCCATCTCCGCGCTCGCGACCGAACTCGAGAACGACGGCGCGGACGTCGTCGACCTCTCCGTCGGCGAACCCGACTTCCCGACGCCCCAGAACATCGTCGACGCCGGCCAAGACGCGATGGATGCCGGCCACACCGGCTACACCACCTCCGCCGGCATCGTCGACCTCCGCGAGGCGATCGTCGACAAACTCGCCGACGACGGCCTCGAGCACACGACCGACGAGATCATCGTCACGCCGGGCGCGAAACAAGCGCTCTACGAAATCATTCAGGCCCTGATCGGCGAGGGCGACGAAGTCGCCGTGCTCGACCCCGCGTGGGTCTCCTACGAGGCGATGGTCAAGATGGCCGGCGGCGACCTGACTCGCGTCGACCTCTCGGATACCGACTTCCAACTCGAGCCGGCCCTCGACAACCTCGCCGACGCCGTCTCCGACGACACGGAACTCCTAATCGTCAACTCGCCGTCGAACCCGACCGGCGCGGTCTACACCGACGCCGCACTCGAGGGCGTGCGCGACCTCGCCGTCGAACACGACATCACGGTCATTTCCGACGAGATTTACAAGGAGATCACCTACGGCGTCGAGCCAACGAGTCTGGGCACGCTCGAGGGGATGGCCGACCGGACGGTCACCGTCAACGGCTTCTCGAAGGCCTACTCGATGACCGGCTGGCGACTGGGCTATTTCGCCGGCCCCGAAGAACTGATCGACCAGGCCGGCAAGCTTCACAGCCACTCGGTTTCCTCGGCCGTCAACTTCGTCCAGCACGCCGGTATCGAGGCGCTCGAGAACACCGACGACGCGGTCTCGGAGATGGTCGAGGCCTTCGGCGAGCGCCGCGAACTCGTCGTCGACTTGCTCGAGGACCACGACGTCGACGTCGCCGTGCCGGAGGGGGCGTTCTACATGATGTTACCCGTAGCCGAGGACGATCAGGCCTGGTGTGAGGGTGCCATCGAAGACGCTCACGTCGCGACGGTGCCCGGCAGCGCCTTCGGCACGCCCGGTTACGCCCGAATCTCCTACGCCGCGAGCGAGGAGCGACTCGAGGAAGGGATCGAGCGACTGGCCGACGAAGGTTACCTGTAATCGCGTACTCCTCGCGTCTCGGTTTCGTAACGGCTTCTCGTTCTTGTTTTCGTCAGGACTGGCGGACGTGTGAGCGAATGCAAAACGAGTTGCCGTCGAGCGAATCGCCCGGATCCGGATTAGATCAGCGGGGCAACGACGATGGCGAATTCGTAGGTGTAGACGTGGTTGAGCAGCAGGTACGTGACGACGCCGAGGACGAGACTGACCACCCACGACGCCGCGGCGATGCGACCGATTTTCGCGTGGGACGTGTTCCGAAGTTCCGACGGGGTGTGCGTCAACCCGAGAATCAGCGCGTAGAGCACGACCGGAACGGCGACGATCGAGAGGATAATGTGGATTCCGAGCATGATCTGGTAGGCTAGCGTCTCGAGTGCGGGTGCGACGATCTGCTTCTCGCCGTCTCCGCCGCCGACTCGAGTCAGATACGTAACTAAGAACAACACGATGAAGGCGAACGCGCTGATCATCGCTTTTCGGTGTTTTTCGACCTCGCCGACTCGAATCCAGTACCAACCCGCGACGATGAAGACCGTGGTCACCGCGTTGATCACCGCAATCGCGTGCGTGAACATCGTGACCTGATCGGGCGTTAGATCCGGGTAGATCGGCAAGTCGAGGAGGAACGTCCCGAAAACCAGCGCGTACCCGACGATCGTCAGCGCTATCGTGGCACCGATCGGCTGTTCTCGAAGCCGCCGTCTCGCGGAAGCAGTCGCCATTAGTGGACGTTTGAACAGACGCCGTATCTGTCTTGCTGTTCGCCGTCGGGCACACGCCACGAACCGAGAGTCCGAGCGATGCAGGCACGTCAACACGATGGCAGCCTCGAGTACGTCGACAACTCGACGGCGTTCGTTCGCAACGACGTGGCCCTCAGTCGGACAACTCCTCGAGCGTTATCTCGCCGTTCCACTCGATGGTAACGTCGTATTCGCAGAATGGAAACGAAATTTCGCCGTTCGGTCGTTGAATGCCGTCGGGTTGTGATGCAAAGAGCGAGTCGAGCGCTTCTGGATCGACGACAGTGTACAACGATTCGTAGGCCGGTGGACACAACTCTTCAGGCGGAACTCCTTCGGCCGCAGCGACCGCTTCGACTACCGCCTGACTCGGTGTCTGCTGGCAGGACATGTCAACACTGTCGCCGTCCCCCTCCGTCATACTGACACTCTACCGAATCAGATGGAATAAAACTGTCCTTCCGTCCCGAAAACCTGATCGGAACCGGCTGAAAACCTTCGATACCGAAGGACGGCGAGACCAAACTTTGGTCAGGCCGCGACGGTTCGTTCCGCCAAGTCAGCACAACGACAACGTAGTAGTGACATGGTTTTGACCAGTATCTCGGCTGCCACACTCACTCGATTCGAATCGCGGGCTTGCCCGGTCGCGCTCGCGTGGCCAACTCGTCGTCCGCCTCGGCTTGACGGACGACGACGGACGCATCGAACTCGTCGGTGACGAGCCACGAACTTCGCTCGAGTATCGCTCGCTCCTCGGTCGCTGGAAGCGAGGGCTCGTCGTCTCGTTGCTCACCCCGCGTCGCCTGCGCTGAAAGGAACGTGGCGACGCGCTCGCGATCGACCGAGAGTTCCGCGACGGTATCATCGTCGAGGACGGCGTCGATCATCGACGTCGGATCCGCGTTCGCGCCGGCGGCGTCGACGCGGTCTTCGAGCGCGCGCGTTGCGTCGTACTTCCACCCCTGTGCCGCGACGAGTTCGATCCGCTCCGGATCGTCGATGGCCGCCGTCTCGACGATGTCTCGCACGTCGGCGAGCGTCGTGTCGACGAGGCGTCGCTCGAGTCGGTAGTTCTCGATGGCGTGTTCCGGCGTCGGCCAGTCGGCCTCGACGACGAGGCCGTCGCCCCGGAGCTTGTTCCAGCACTCCTCGCCGAGGTGGGGGGCCATCGGTGCGATCAGCGCGGCGAGTGCGAGCAACCCGCGTCGGTAGCACTCGTCGTGTGGTTGGTCGTAGGCCCTGTACCGGCGGAGGAGCCGTGCCAGTTCCTGTATCTCCGTCGCGGCCCGGTGGAACCGGAATCGGTCGTACTCGTCGGTGACGGCGGCGATAGTTCGGTCTATCTCCCGGCTGACGTACTCGTCGTGTGGCTCGCGTTCGACGCGCGTATTGCCTTCCTCGACGAACGCGGCCGCCATGCCGTACAAATTCTGCTGGAGGTCGTAGGCCCCGCGAACGTTGTTGGCCGTCCACTCGAAGTCCTGTTCGGGGTGGGCCGCCGAGAGGACGAACAGCCGCGTCGTCTCCGCGCCGTACTCCTGTGGCGCGACGACGTTCCCCTTCGAACTAGACATCTTTTCGCCGTCGTAGAGCACTGTTCCCTGGCTCTTGAGTTCCGTGATGGGTTCGCGACGCTCGAGCATGTCGAGATCGGCCAGCGCCTTCGTGAAGAACCGGGTGTAAAGCAGGTGGAGAATGGCGTGTTCCTCGCCGCCGACGTAGACGTCGACGGGCAGCCACTCGTCCGCGAGGTCGGTGTCGAACGGCGCGTCCTCGAAGTGGGGCGAGAGGAATCGCAGGAAGTACCACGAGGAGTCCACGAAGGTGTCCATCGTGTCCGTCTCGCGGCGGGCAGGTCCACCACAGTCCGGACACGTCGTCTCACGGAAGGTGTCGTGTTCCTCGAGGGGGTTCCCCGTCGTCCGCACGAACTCGGGAAGTTCGATCGGTAGCTCCTCGTCGGGAACGAGCACGTGCCCGCAGTCCTCGCAGTGAACGACCGGGATCGGCGTCCCCCAGTAACGCTGGCGGGAGATCAGCCAGTCGCGCAGACGGTACGTTACGTCGGCCTCGAGTTCGTCGTGTTCGTCGACGATTCGGTCGCGGGCGACATCGCTCTCGAGGCCGTCGTAGTCCGTTTCGGAGCCGTCTTCGGCATCGCCGTTGTACTCGACGATTCCGTCTTCGGTGTAGGGACCGCTCTCGAAACTGTCGTGAGCCGCCGGCGTGGACGGGACGACGACCTGTTCGATCGGCAGGTCGTGTTCGCGCGCGAAGGAGTGATCTCGGTCGTTGTGCGCGGGGACGCCCATGACGGCCCCGGTGCCGACGTCCTCGAGGACGTACCCCGCGACGTACACCGGCAGTTCCTCGCCGGTTAACGGGTTGATCGCCGTTGCGTCGGTTTCGACGCCGGCGAATCCGACGTCGCTCGGATCTGTCTCGCGGACCGACTCGACGTACTCGGCGACTTCCTCGTCAGTTTCGGCAAGCGCTCGTGCTAGCTCGTGACCCGGCGATACGGCGAGGTACGTCGCCCCGAAAACCGTCTCCGGACGGGTGCTGAAGACGTCGACCTCGCCGCCGTCCGCTTGTGGAACCTCGAACGTGATTCGCGCACCCTCCTGTCGACCGATCCAGTTTCGCTGAATCTCGCGAACGCCGTCGGGCCACCCCTCGAGGGCCTCGAGTCCGTCGTGGAGTTCTTCGGCGTAGTCGGTAATCGTGAAGAACCACTGGTCGAGTTCGCGTCGGCTGACGGGAGTTTCACAGCGCCAGCAAACGCGTTCGGTTTCGCGGCTCGCGGCGTCACCGTTCGCTCCGTCCGAGATCCCATCTCGTTCGGCCTCGCGGCTCGCGGCGTTGCCGCTCGCTCCATCCGAGGTTTCACTGTGTTCAACCTCGCGGTCTTCCACCTGGGCCGCGGCGAGAACCGTCTCGCAGTCGGGACACCAGTTGACGGAGGCCGCTTCGTACTCGACGAGTCCGGCCTCGTAGAACCGCTTGAACAGCCACTGGTTCCACTGGTAGTACTCCGGCTCGCAGGTAGTGACTTCTCGAGACCAGTCGTAACCAAAGCCCATGGTCTCGAGTTCCTCGCGCATCCGACGGATGCACGCTTCGGTCCAGGAGCGCGGGTCGGTCTTCCGCTCGAAGGCAGCGTTTTCGGCGGGGAGACCAAACGCGTCCCAGCCCATCGGGTGGAGCACGTCGTCGCCGCGCATTCGTCGATATCGGGCGTAGGCGTCCGTAATCGCGTAGTTTCGGACGTGTCCCATGTGGAGCGTTCCGGAGGTGTAAGGAAACATTCCGAGGACGTACGTCGGGTCCTCGGCGTCTGCAGAGAGCTTGTAGACATCGTCGCGTTCCCAGACGTACTGCCAGAACTCCTGGACCTTCGCGTGATCGTAATGATTCGTCATAGTAGCGAGCGCTCTTGGCGAACAGTGTGCGTGCCGGCTATTTCATTGTTCGGCTCGCTCGGATGTTCACCGCCGATGGAATTCGCGCAACCGCCTCGAGCGTCGTTTCCGCTCGAAGTTGGCTGACCTTAACAAAGTCACTCTCCCCGAACAAGACGAGTATCGAATGGCTCGCTCAGGTGATCCCCACAGGTCTGGCGACGACACGAGACCGCCCACATCGACAGTCTTGGTTACCGCTGTCGTCGTCTTGCTCACGTTCGTCGCGCTCGCGATGGTGTTTACGCCCGGACTCGGCCCCGATTTCCTCGGACCGGAGGCGAACTCCGATTCGAACTCGCCGGCGAACGACTCGAGCGTCGAGTCTCTGGCCGAAAATGGAGGCGACGAGGATGCCGCGGACGATGACGACTCCGAGACGGCGGACAACGACTCGAGTGAGAACGATACCGACGAGACCGATCCGCCGTTTGGCGACGGCGATGGCCTCTTCGGGAGTAACGAATCGGACGACGAACCGGCGAACGAGTCCGTCGGGGACGATACGATGGCTGACAACGATTCCGATGACGCGGACGATAGCGACGATGGCGTAACCGGGACAGATGATGACGATGACGTAACCGAGGCCGACGATGACGACGATGACGACGACGGCCCCTTCGGTGACGATGGCCCGTTCGGATCTGACGGACTCTTCGGTAGTGACGATGACGGCGACGACGACTGACCGTGACACCGCCGTTTCGACGGTCGAATAGTGGCGCAACTACTCGAGTGAACTTCCATTGTCCCGAACAGCATCCTCAAAACGAGGTAACGGTTTCGTGGCGATTCGTCAACGCGTTTCGGCTGGCGTTCCGGTTTGAACGTCCGAACCCGCAGCGTAGGCGATGTACGCCGCGAGTCCCGCCGCGATGAGTCCGGAGACGACGTTACTCCAGACGAGTCCCTCGCTCGCGACGCCGAGGTCTGCCATCGCGAACTGGCCCTCGAATGCGAACGGCGCGACGACGGTCCACAGCGCGAGTAAGGTCACGAGTGAGAGGACGCCCGTACTCGTCGGATGGCCGGCGACGATTCGATAGAAGTTGTACCCCGCGAGCAAGAAGATCGCGCCACCGACTAGCGTATTGTTCCAGGTGATCGATGCCGCCGTCTCGTACATCGTCGGCGAGACGGCGATCCACAGACCGATCACCGACACGATGCCGCTGAGCCACTTCTGTCCGTCCGGCTCTCCTTGGTCTCGCGCACTCGCCTCTCCGCTCGTCGGGTCGTTGGTTGTCGATTCGCTCATGTTTCTTCCCATCTCGAGGGAAGGTGAGACCGCACAAAAGCGCTCGAGACCGTTCCACGCTCCGGCCCGAAACTGGATCAAACCGCTGTCTCGCTTCGCCTCTCCGCAGTTAGCTAACTCCGGGTTTCACTTCGCCAATCATCGACTGATGGATTCCGCTCGTCGGCGGTAGCCCGTGGTTACTCGATCCACTCTCGGTTACTATCGTGTCAACCATCTATGTGTGCTGTCGGCCCCCTCTTGATGGCGCATACGCTTTCGACTGCTGAAACAGTCTTACCGGCGGTATAGTCATCCGCCGATAGACGAAACGAACCGACAATGACTGTCCCGACACGCGGACGCGATAGACATCGTGCCCACCCCTGTGGCTCGAACCGCCACTCGAGTCGAGCGCTGGTCCGACGCGCGGCCACGGTGGCCACGCCAGCTTTCGGTACTCGTGCGATGGCACGCCGTCAGTCGACTGTCGGTCGATCGCGAGTGGACGTGTCGAAGACCGCTGGCGATACTTCGGGGACCTAACTGAGAGTTCAATCTATGAGCCCCAATGTCGATCAACGCGACGCCGAAGCCCAGTCGATTCAGAGTACCGTCCAGATCCTGCTCACCGTCAGCGGAATCGTCTTTTTGATCGTCGGCCTCGGACTCGCTGCGAGTGGTGCATCGGTCGGCGGCATGCTCGGCTCCGTCTCGGACGACGGAGACGACGATGCGGAACCGGCCGACGATGCCGACGATGCGGACGGTGACGACGCAGACGAAAGCGACGATGGTGATGCAGACGACGGGGGTGATGACGGTGACGACGCGGACGACGGCGACAGTGGCGATGACGACGCGGACGATGGCGACAGCGACGACGATGCAGACGATAGCGACGACGACGCAGATGATAGCGATGACGACGACGCAGATGATAGCGATGACGACGACGCAGGTGACGATGACGACGCAGACGATAGCGATGACGGCGATAGCGACGATGACGATCAAGATCCGTCTGACGGTGACGACAGTGATGGAGACGAAGACGACGAACAGACACTCACGGTCACGACCGAGGACGACGACGGTGACGCGGTCACCGACGCGACGGTCGAAATCGACGGCGGCTTCGGCCTGAGCGACGAACAAGATGTCGACGGCGACGGCGAAGCAGTCTTCGAGGTCGAAGACACCGACTACACGGTGAGCGCGGATGCAGACGACCACGAGTCCGCCGAAGACGACATCGAAGTCGACGGCGACGACGAGGAACTCACCCTCGAGCTCGAGGCCGAAGACGACGATGACGATGACGACGACGGCGACGATGGCGATGCAGACGGCGACGGCGCAACCCTCACGACGGCCGTCGTCGACGACGATGACAACGATCCGATCGACGACGCAACCGTCTCACTCGAGGACAGTTCGGACTTCTTCGCCTCGAGTGAGACCCAGGAGGTCGACGATGACGGCATGGCCGAATTCGAGGTCGAAGACGGCGAATACGACCTGACAGCGGAGGCAGATGACTACGAGCCCGCAGAAACGACCGTCGAAGTCGACGGCGACGACGAAGGCATCGCCTTCGAACTCGAAGAAGAGTGACGTAACGGACTGAACAATTTCGACGCCTCTCAGTTAGTTGCATTCGGCGCGGATTTCCTCGCCAGTACACAGCAGGGAGTGGGTTATCTAAACGGACGGACCAACTGCGATCGTCTGATCCGCTACGTAGCCTGTCGCACCTGTGCTCACCTGCAGGAGAGACAGTTGACAGAAGATCGGATTCGTTCGGAGGTGACAGTTCTGTGGAGAGGGGAACTTCGTTCGAATTCCGCTCGAGGGTGTAGGAACGACTCGAGGGCATCAGAACCGACCTAAAGCCGTCGTAGCGTCGAGGGCGTCGTACTCGACTCGAGCGTTAGGACTCTGTCTCGTCATCCGGTGGACAGCCATCCGTCGAGCGGATCACGATGTCACCCGTTCTGTCCGGTCCACCGACAGTGATGGTAACCTCGGTGCACGCGTCGCGTTCGGTCGTATCGAATTCGGACCACTCTTCCGGTGGTTGGTCGTCGACCCACGAGTAGATCGTATACGAGCCGGTCTCATCGGGATAACCGTCGAAAACCACGTTGCCCGCCTCGTCCCCATCGTCTGACCGTGCGTCGAGTTCCTGACTGTCAAAGTACGCTGGGTCGCCGTTTTCAGCCATCAAAACGTGGATGGTGTACGCTGTCGTGTCCGAATTGACGACCTCGAGTCGTTCGAGACGAGTTTCCTCCGACCCGAGACTCTGGAGTGACACACAGCCGGCACCGGCCGCCACGAGCGAGACGCCGGACACCTGGAGGAGCCGTCGGCGAGAGGGGATCATCATATAATTTGAAAAGCACGAATGCCTATATTATTTCTGGCGATGAGTGTCCTCGAAGTGAGTGGCTAGTCAAATGTGTATCCACACCTCTCCTCTCCGTTCGTAACTGGCACTACTCGGCCACTGCTCTCGTCGACACGGAAGTGACTCGCCACTGAACGATTTCACCGCACGTCGATGCACCGTTTCTCTCCCTCGTCAGTGGACGAGAGATGGACAGCGTTGCACGAAAACAGCTCTCGTCGTCGATTTCCAGCGAACGGGACGTGAATGCAGGTTAGAAAAGTGTCGCGGAAATCATTCGACCGTCACGCTTTTCGCCAGGTTCCGTGGTTTGTCGATCGACCGGCCGAGTTCGTCCGCCGCGTAGTACGAGAGCAACTGGAGTTGCACGTTCGCGAGGAGGCCAGCCCAGACGGGGTGCGTGTCCGGAATCGTGAGGTGGTCCTCGGCAACGTCGACGAGGGGATTGTCGTCCGGACTCACGGCGACGATCGGCGCGCCACGCGTCTGGGCCTCGATCGCATTCGTCTTCGTCTTACTGTCGGAGCCCGTCGCGACCGCGAAGACGGGAGTCTCCGGCGTCACGAGTGCGAGTGGACCGTGTTTGAGTTCGCCGGAAGCGAACCCTTCGGCGTGCTCGTAGGTGATCTCCTTGAACTTGAGCGCCCCCTCGAGTGCGACCGGGTGACCGAGTCCGTTGCCGATGAAGAAAAACGACTGGCTGTCGATTAGGTCCGACGCGAGCGACTCGGCGTTCGAGTTCTCGAGGACCGTCTCGAGGTGTCCCGGGAGCGCGTCGAGTGACTCGAGCATCGCATCGCTGTCCTCGGGTGGACTGACGTCGGGAACGTCGGCCGCGAGTTGCTGGGAGAGCAACGCGAGGGTTACCGCCTGCGAGGAGAACGTCTTCGTCGCGGCGACGCCGACTTCCGGGCCGGCACGGATGTAGACGGCGTCGTCCGTCTCTCGAGCGGCCGTCGAACCGACGACGTTGGTGACGGCGAGCGATCGCGCGCCGTTCGCACTCGCCGTTCGGACGGCGTCGAGCGTGTCTGCCGTCTCACCGCTTTGGGTGACCGCGACGACGAGCGTGTTCTCGTCGACTGGGCCGGACATCGAGTCGTACTCGCTCGCGCGGACGACGTCCGTTCGGATACCGGCCGATCGCAGCAACTGGTCTGCGTACATCGCCGCGTGATAGGAGGTCCCACAGGCGACGAACTGAACTGTTTCGACGTCTGCAAACGTCCCTTCTGGGAGATCCTCGAAGACGACATCACCGTCTTGGACCCGCCCCTCGATCGTGTTCGCGAGGGTCGTTGGCTGGCTGTTGATCTCCTTTAGCATGTAGTGGTCGTACTCGCCTTTTCCGGCGTCTTCGGGGTCCCAGTCGACGGTGTCGGTCGATCGTTCGACCGTCTCGCCGCCGAGGTCGGTGATCTGATAGGAATCCGGCTCGAGCACGACGAGGTCGCCGTCTTCGAGGTAGATGACTTCGTCGGTGTAATCGAGGAACGCGGGGACGTCACTCGCGAGGAACCACTCCTCCTCGTCGAGACCGAGGACGAGCGGCGAGCCTTTTCGCGCGGCGTACACCGCTTCTTCGCCGTCGACGATCGCGGCGATCGCGTAGCTCCCCTCGAGCGTTTCGACGGCGCGACGGACTGCCGTTTCGCTGTCGCCAGTCTCTTCGCGGTAGTCGTCGATGAGGTGTGGAATTACCTCGGTGTCGGTCTCGCTTTCGAACTCGTGGCCCTTGGCCTGGAGCTCCGAGCGGAGTTCGTCGTAGTTGTCGATGACGCCGTTGTGGACGACCGCGACGTCACCTGCCGTGTCCGTATGTGGGTGTGCGTTCTCGTCCGTCGGCGGACCGTGGGTACTCCAGCGCGTGTGTCCGATTCCCATGTTGCCGTGGGGTCGTGACTCGAGGGAGGATTTGAGATCAGAGACCTCGCCCGAGCACTTGTGGATCTTGACGCCGGAGCCGTTCTGTACCGCGATTCCCGCCGAGTCGTAGCCGCGATACTCGAGGTTTTCGAGGCCGGAAAGCAGCGTCTCTGCTGCGTTTCCGTGCCCAATGCGTGCGATAATTCCGCACATTAGCCGCTCACCTCGAGGCGGATACGAGTTCGGGACGACGTCGCACGACTGGATAACCGGTCGACAGCGAGTCGAACCGTCTGTAGAACGGTCATCGAGAGTCGGTTCGAGACGGATACCTGCCGTACAGTGCCGTTGTATGTCATTATTGTCACCTACCCGACCAATGGCCGATCGCCGACAGGCCGGGTCACTATTCACTCCAAGACAGAGGCGGGCCATTACTATACCACGAATAAGCTGAGGGTGATGGTCAGATTGCGCTGAAATTCGGTTGCATTTCGTGCAAACGAGCACTCGATTGTGACAGTCACTCCCGAATGTAGTGCCAGCCAGCGACCTTCTGTGAATGCCTGTAATTCGAGGAGATTGACCTGTTATCGCCGTTCACAACAGCTTCGTCGTCGGGTGTACTCGAGCACTCGCGTCCGATACGTGCGCGTAACGAAATCATGTGGTTAGTATAAATGGGTAGAACACAGCCTCGATTCGAGGGGTGCTCGAAGATCGGAGAGGGGGAAGAACATGGGGGAGGGGTACGCAGATCGGAGCGGGGAACGATGGGTGCGTGTGGCTGACAAAACGGGCTGAGACGCAACTGCGAGAGGGAGGAGTGAGCTATTCAATAGGGCAGTATCAACGAGATGGGTGGAAAGTGTCACCCAACGTGAGTCCGTTCGATCGATGGAAACGCTGCTGAGGCTTCTTCCGGATCGGCGGCTTCCACGAAGTCAACACCGTTCGTGGCTGACTCGAGTGTGCTCGAGGACGGTGAGGCGAACACTCCTCACTCGAGGAAAGACCGTGCGCGATGAAGCGATTTGAGCGGGACGTACTGTATACGGCGAAGTGACGCGAGTGGAAAATGTAACCGAGTGTCGATGTCGATGAGCGACGGAGTGTTACTGAAGTGGACTCGTCGGATCCCCGGTGTGTGACTCCGAGTCTGGCGATTGATCGGCCAGGGTAATGACGTTCTCTCGGCCGACCGATGTCTTCTCGATCGTGCCGTCAGTGTGCATCTGTGAGCAGATACGACTGACCTTCGATTTCGACCAGCCGGTTTCTTCTGCGATCTGATGTTGTCGAATGCGACCGTGGTTCGCGACGAGCAGGCGAACCACTTCTCCCTTGTCGCTCAAGAGCTCGACCGGCGTCTCCGGCGAGAGGTACTGTTCGTAGGGTTGTTGGTCGTCGGTGGGTGAGCGTGCGCTGGCTTTTGAATCGGTGGTTGACTCCGCGAGCAGCGAATTCGACGCGAGATCGACGTCGCGTCTCGAAATGATTTCGCGCAGGCGTATGCCAACCAAACCACTTATCAACACAAACAAAACCACGATCATTGCCACTTCCCAGAGTGACGAGCCACGGAGTAACGCGACCGAGGTGAGTGGCTCACTGACGTGTTCGCCAACACTCGTCACTGTCGAGATGTCCGACTGACTATCGAATCGACGAATCGACGTCGGAATCGTGCCTGCCGATACACTGCTGTAAAGCGCATCGATCGCCGGCGTAACTCCGATCTGGGAAGGTTGAACCATGGTTTTCACGGTAGTTGTACGGTCGGTGCATGGCCGATTGCCGATGGTCGTTCTCGGGGCCGACCGTAGTAACAACTCACGGACCGAGCCCCTTCATTATGGATTCGTATAGGTCCGTTTAACATCGGTATAAGCCGCTGTACTCGCTATTATCGAAAAGTCATCGAACGGCAACAATTTCGACGAACACGCCCGTCTCCTGGTAGATGAACCTGACACAACTGTTTATTTTGGCTATAGTAAACGGCCCACGACGGCTCTACTCGAGTGAGGCACGTGAACGGTATCGCTCCGGACCTATCGTTTCCGGACCACGACATTCCCCACACGAGCGCGTGTGGCGGTACAATAACCTCTCTCACCCATGACTACGACACTCAGCGACACCGAAACGCGAGCGGACGAACGAGACCACGATCGATATTCCCTGTCCTCGAGCGACGGGAATACGCCACTCGAGCACGTCGACGAACGCGACGTCCGGGAGGCGACGATCTGTGTCGTCGGCCTCGGATACGTTGGCTTGCCGCTCGCCGTTGGCTTCGCCCAGTCGAACTATCGCGTCATCGGCTACGACGTCGACGAATCGACTGTCGAAAAGCTCCAAAACGGTGTCGACACGACCGGCGATCTCTCTTCCGAAGCGGTTGCAGACGACGACATCACGTACACGACCGACGACGCCGAGATCGCCGAGGCGGATTACGTTATCATCGCCGTCCCGACGCCAATCGACGACGGCGACCGACCCGACTTGCAGTACGTCGAGAGCGCGGCCGCGACCGTCGGCTCGAAACTCACGGTCGGCACGACCGTCATCCTCGAGTCGACCGTCTACCCGGGGACCACGCGCGACGTGCTCGTCCCGGAACTCGAGTCGGCCTCCGGCCTCACCGCCGGCGAGGAGTTCTTCGTCGGCTACTCGCCGGAGCGGGCGACGCCCGGTGACTCTGAACACGGGCTTGCGGACGTCGTGAAGGTCGTCAGCGGTCAAAACGAGACGATTCTAAATGACGTCGCGACGCTGTACGAATCGGTCGTCGACGCCGGCGTCCATCGCGCCGCGTCGATCGAAGTTGCCGAGGCCTCCAAGGTCGTCGAGAACACCCAGCGGGACCTCAACATCGCGTTCGTCAACGAGCTTTCGATGGCACTCGAGCGCATGGACGTCGACTCGCAGGCCGTCCTCGACGCGGCGGGAACCAAGTGGAACTTCCACGACTATCAGCCGGGATTGGTGGGTGGACACTGTATCCCGGTCGACCCGTACTTCCTCGCGTATCGTTCGGCCCAAGAAGGGTTCGACCCCGACCTCATGCGCACGGGCCGGAAAGTAAACGAGTCGGTCTCGAATCACGTCGCCGACCTGACGATCAAAGCGCTCAATCAGTGTCACAAGACGCTCCGCGACAGTCGCGTGTTGGTACTCGGCCTCTCGTACAAACCGGACGTCGGTGACATTCGCAGCTCCAAAGTCGCTGATGTCGTCGAGAATCTCCGCGAGTACGACGTGGATATCGAGGGCTACGACCCACACGCCGATCACGACGCGGTCAGCGAGGTGTTCGACCTGCACGTCCAGGACGACCTCTCGTTCGACGGAATCGACGCCGTCATCTTCGCGACCCCACACGCCGAGTTCGAATCGCTCGAGCTCGAGCGGATGGCCGCCGAATTGGGCGAGAACCCCGCACTCGTCGACGTGACGGGGACGTTCGACGAAGACGCAGCACACGCGGCAGGATTCGTCTATCGGAGGTTGTAACCGATAATGCGAGTCGTGATTACGATTCAACACCCTGGTCACGTCCACTTCTTCCGACACCCGATCGCGGAACTGGAAGCGCGGGGCCACGATGTGCACGTCTTCGCGCGCGAGAGCGACGTCGCAATCGCACTACTCGAGGCGTACGACATCGACCACGAGGTGTTAGCCGGAGAGTCCGATTCGCTGCTCTCGCTCGCCGCGGTCCAGGCCACCTACGAAAGCCGGCTCCTCGCTCGAGCGCGACGGGTCGATCCCGACGTGATCACAGCGATCGGTGGCGTCGCCGCCGCCCACGTCGCGTCGGTCCTGCGGACGAAGAGCGTCGTCTTCTACGACACGGAACACGCGACGCTCATCACGAAACTCGCGTATCCGTTTGCAGACGTGATCTGCACGCCGTCGTGTTACCGCGACGACCTCGGCGCGAAGCAGGTGCGCTACCCGGGCTATCACGAACTCGCATACCTCCACCCCGACCGATTCGACCCCGACTCGTCCGTCCTCGAGTCGGTCGGCCTCGACGGCGACGACGAGTTCGCCGTCGTCCGCCTCAGCAGTTGGGAGGCCTCCCACGACGTCGGCCACGGCGGACTTTCGGATCCGCGTGCGGTCGTCGACCGACTCGAGGACGCCGGCTTGGAAGTGCTCCTCACTGCGGAGGGACGTCCGCCCGCGGACCTCGAGTCGGCCCAGTTCTCGACGCCGCCGGATCGACTCCACGATTTACTCGCGCACGCGAGCATCGTCGTCAGCGAGGGTGCGACGACGGCGACCGAAGCCGCCGTCCTCGGCACGCCGGCCGTCTACGCGAACCCGCTCTCGCTGGGCTACACGGCCGAACTCGAGTCGGAGTACGGTCTGCTCTTCGAGTGTACCGACGAGAACCGCCAGCGTTGCACGCTCGAGGCGATCGACTCGATTCTCGCGCAAGACGAGGAGACGTGGGCGCACCGACGAAATCGCATGCTCGAAGACAGAATCGACGTGACCTCGTTCGTCGTCGATCGACTCGAGCGCCACGCGCGCCATCGACCGATCGAACGACCCTTGACAGCCGACTCACACCACCGATGAAGGTCCTTCAGTTGGTTACCTCCCCCCGGCCGTTTTTCGACCAGCAGGTATCGGCACTCGAACGCCGCGGCGTCGACTGTACCGTCTGCGCCGTTCCGGGGGCTCACAGCGGCGACTCGGGCCGGTCGCCGGCGGACTACGTCCGCTACTATCCGGCTATCATCGATGCGATCAGGTCGGAAGAGTTCGACCTCGTGCACGCGAACTACGGGCTCGTCGCGCCGTTCGCCCTCGCTCAGCCGACGCGGCCAGTCGTGATGACGCTGTGGGGGTCTGACCTCATGAGCGACAAGCAGTGGCTTCGCTCGATTAGTCGCGTCGGCGCTCGCCGCGCGGCCGCGACGATCGTTCCGAGCGAGCCGATGGCTCGCGAACTCGAGACCGAGCACGAACTGATTCCCTTCGGCGTCGATACGACCACGTTCCACCCAATTCCACGAGAAGAAGCTCGCGAGCGAATCGGCTGGGAGAGCGAGGATCCAATTGCACTCTTTCCGTACGACCGAACTCGAGACGTCAAGGACTTCGAGCGAGCCCGGCGGCTGGTCGACGCCGTCGAGGCCGACCTCGAGTTGCGGACAGTCTCCGGTGTTGACCACGATATGATACCATACTACATGAACGCGAGCGACGCGCTGTTGGTAACCTCGAGACGCGAGAGCGGCCCGATGGTCGTCAAAGAGGCCGCGGCGTGTCAGTTGCCAGTTATTTCGACCGACGTCGGCTTCGTCCGGGAGACCGTCGCGGACGTCAGTCACTGCGTCGTCAGCGACGACGACGACCGACTCCGGGACGGCCTCGAGTCCGTCGCAACCACTCGCGCCCGCTCTAACGGCCGAGCGGTCGTCGACGGATTGGGCCTCGAGTCACTCGGCGAAAATCTGCTTGGGGTGTACCGACGCGTGCTCGATCGCGAGGAGTCCGCAGGAACGCAGGCGGGGGTCAGCCATGGCGTTTAATACGCTCTCTGAACTGCGCCCGCTGCGGATCGACACCGTCGCCGCGATCGTCGGGCTTGGCCTCGCGTTACTCATGCTTCCGCTGCGGTTTTTCGCTTCCCAGATCTATCTCAACACCGTCCCGATCGTTCTGGGGACGGCGTGTCTCCTCTATCTCATCGCCCTGTATCAAGGGGAGACGGAGTCGGAACTACCGACGTTGCCTTCGGGTGTGGCGATGGCGCTTCCGAGTATCGTCTTGGTCGGTCTCTCGGCACTCGTCGGGCTGACGGTGATTCAGGGTCAGCGAACGACGGTGTTTTTCGCCCTGGCGAGCGTGGTCGGGTCGCTCGTCCTCGGCCAAATCCTCTTCGTCCACGAGCGCGACCTTCACCCCGGCCTCATGCTGTTTCAGATCTTGGCTTTCGCGTTCGTCTTCCGTTTCACCGCGCTCTACGCGACACCGGGGTACATCGGAATCGACATCTGGACGCACGCCGAGTTGACTCAGGACATTCTCGAGGCCCAATCCGTCAGCGGTATCGACCACGACAAACACTACGCGTCGCCGTTCTATCACCTATTGGCTGCCTCGTCGTCGATCCTGTTCGACCTCCCGCTTCGGAGCGCGATCTACCTCTCCGTCGGCGTCGTGATGCCACTGTCTGTGTTGCTCGTCTACGCGACGACGAACCTGCTGACGTCGACGCGGTGGGCAATCTTCGCGACGGCGCTGTTCGCCTTCGCGAGTCACGTCACCCAGTGGGGACTCCACTTAATCCCGACGAGTCTCGGCCTCGTCTTCTTCCTCGGCATGTTGTACGCGCTCGTCAGAGTGATGCGAATCGAGTACACGCTTCGAGACTTCGCACTCTTAGTCCTGTTCAGCGTCGCCGTCATCCTGACCCACCAGGTGTCGACGTTCATCATGCTCGTGCTCTTGTTGTCGGCGTTCCTCGCCCAGCTCGTCTTCGAGATCGATCCGCTCGGTCTGACTCGAGTCGACACGAGCGTCTTCCGAACGAAGAAGCCGGTCAACCTGATCGGTCTCGTCGTCTTCAACTTCGGACTCACGATCTTCATGTGGTCGCTGACGCCCTATCGCGAACAGTCGTTCCTCGCGACGGTGCTCGGATTCTTCACCGAAACGCTCGAGGAAAGTGCCGGGTTCCTCAACATCGCGAGTGACACCGGCGACGACGACGCCGAGGCCACAGAAGCGGCGACGACGTTCCTCGATCAGGTGCTCCCCTACATCGATACGCTCGGCTTTCTCTTTTTGCTCGGGGCCACGTTCGTCGGGTGTCTGTACGTCGTCCACCGACGCAGAGCCGAACAGTCGGTGTTCACGCTCTTGCTCGCGTCGGCGATTATGCTGGTGTTCGTCCTGCTCTTGCCGATGTTCGGCATTCGAAACTTCATCCCGACGCGATGGTTCGCGTTTCTCTTTGCACCGATGGCGATTCTCGCAGCGATCGGCCTTCGGATGCTCGTCGGGAGTCTCGATAGACGAGTTGTCGTCTCCGTGCTCCTCGTATTCGCCCTCGTCTACCCCGGCGCGATGATCTTTGCAGCCGAAAGTAACATCGACCAACCAGTATTCGACGAGAATCACGAACAGTTGGCCTACAACGAAGCCGAACTCGCCGCAGTCGACAGTATCGGCGAGTTGACGGGCGCGCCAAACGGCAGTGAGATCCGTGAAGATCAGCGGCTGTACACGGATCATCCGTACCAAACGGTAATCTATCGGACCGGGGCTTATGCTGAGACCGGGACACAGACCGCGATGGTGCCCGACGACGGCGCTGCCGAGCACGACTACACCGTCTACCGATCGGCCCAATCGAATGCGGCGACACACTTCGAAGACGAGAACGAGGACCGACGCGTCACGCAGATCTCCGAGGGGCAACTCTGTGGACCGGATCAGGGAACGGTGTACACGAACGGCGACGTGACGATGTGTACGCCCGGTCCGAACTCGTAGAAACGAAGTCGAGCTACCGGCGGTGTTCGGTCTCGAGACCGACACTCGTCGGGAGCAGCGTTTTCTCGCTCGGCCAATTGCGAGGCGTATGCACTCACGGGAGGACTCACTCGTCGTCTCAGCGATCGACACACTCCCGATTACCATCGCTGTCCTCGACGACGAGGGAACCATTCTCCAGACGAATCGCGCCTGGTCCGAGTTCGCGACGGAAAACGACCTCGAGATGCACCCCGATACGGTCGGCACGAATTACCTCGCGATCACCGCACAAGGGGAGACGGAACACGCTCGGTCGGCAGCAACCGGGTTATCCGAGACGCTTTCGGGCGACCGTGAGAAATTCGAACTCGAGTACCCGTGTCACTCCCCCGACGAGCGACGCTGGTTTTTGATGCGAGCCGTCTCGTTCACCGAGGACGGCGAGCGTTACGTCGCCGTCGCACACCTCGACATTACCGAGCGCTACGAGTTTCGACACCAACTGGAGGCGTCCAACGAACGCCTCGAGCAATTCGCCTACGCCGTCTCACACGACCTTCAGGAACCGCTTCGAATGGTGACGAGTTACCTCGAACTCCTCGAACAGCGCTACGCAGGGGAACTCGATGCGGAGGCCGACGAGTTCATCGAATTCGCTGTCGAGGGAGCCACTCGGATGGAGGCGATGATCGAGGGACTTCTCACGTACTCTCGAGTTCACACGCAAAACACGCTCGTTCAACCGGTCGATCTCGAGGCCGTCCTCGACGACGTCCGGGCAGGTCTCGAGCGACGAATCGAGGAGACCGAGGCCGAAATCAGGACCGACTCGCTGCCAGTCGTCGAGGGCAACGCGAGCCAACTCCGGCAAGTCTTCCAGAACCTGGTGGATAACGCACTCGAATACAGCGGTGGGGATTCGCCGCGAGTAACGATTTCGGCCGAACGAGTGGGTGACGAGTGGATCGTGTCCGTCAGTGATGAGGGGATTGGAATGGATCCGTCGGACGCCGATCGAGTCTTCGACGTCTTCGAGCGCCTCCACAGTTTCGAAGAACACGAGGGAACGGGGATCGGCCTCGCACTGTGTCGGCGGATCGTCGAGGACCACGGCGGTGCGATCTGGATCGATACCGAACCGTCGACCGGCCTCACGGTCTCGTGTACGTTACCAGCTACAGACCAGTAAGTGGACACGGACCACAAAACCGCGCAGGAGTACGCCTCACGCTCGAAGCTGGGTTCGGAGCCACCGCCAGGCGTCGGCCGCGATCGGTGCCCCGTCGACGATCCACAACACGACGACGGCCCCGCCCAGAAACAGTTGCATGACGACTGGCGGCGTCAATCCACCGGCGAGAATTTCGTCGACATACCGGAGGAAGTAGATCCCGAAGTGATCGAGCAATCCTCCGTGGTCGTCCGCTGGCGGCGACTCGAGGGGCCAGAGCACGACCCGCGGTTCGTAGGTGGGATTCGGTCGCAACGGATCGTACACATCGGTCCCGAGATGGGAGACGTACGCGAGTGTGAACGCTCCGGCGAGCACTCGCTCGCCGTACCTCGAGGCGACGAGGAAGACGACGAGACAGAGGGCCGTCGCAAAAAATATCGAGTGACCGATCGAATACCCCGTCTCAGTAACACCGAACGTCCAGGCGAGGGGTTTATCGATGAGATCCGGCAGTTGGGAGCCGACGACGACGGCAAGCGTATCCCAGGCCTTCGGCGGTCGCCCGAGGACGATTCGAGAGACGATCGAGTACAACACGTACGCGGCGGCGAGATGTTCCCACGGCCACATCTATTCGACCTCGATCGGCAGATGAATCGCTTCGTCTGCGTTCTCGGTCGTTGGGTCGGATGGTGGCTCCTCGGTGTAGAGCAACAGCGTGATTCGAAGGTCTTCTCCCTGCATCGACGGCACGATTTCGAGATCTTGTTCGACGGTTTCGCCGTCGGCGACGGTCGTCGATTCGCGATCGAGTTCCTCGGCTTCCTCTACGCTTGCCTCGCCGTCGTCGTCGTAACTCACGTCCTCGAGTAAGGCGACGGTCGTATAGGTGTGTTCTTCGTGTTCCTCGTTCGTGATCGTCGTCGTGAGCGTTTCGTTCTCACCTGCGGCGTAACTCGATTCGTACATCGTCTCGGTTTCACCAGTCACGTTCTCGGTTTCGATCGAAAACTCGGTGAACCCGTCGTGTTGTGGCGGGTTCGCGATTGCGAAGCCACCGGTCGCGAGTAACAAGACGAGTCCGATGACGATCGCGACGTTGAACAGGTGTGGGTTCGGTTGCGAGCGGGTTTGAAATCCGGGTTGATCGCGTGTCTGTGTTCGATAGAATATCCCGGACGAAAGCGACGGTACGAACCGTCTCTCTGCCGGACAGCGGTAACGAGCGACGATAGCGAGCAACGACAGGACGATCGTGAGCAACGCAATCCCGGAGAGTACCGTTTCGAGGGTAAGACCCCCCGGGGTTGCAGAGGCTAGAATGGCAATCGACGGAACCAGTGCAACACTAAAGACGACCGACAGGACGAACCGCTCGACTGACTCGATGCCGCCGGTGACGACGAGTGGTGTTCCAAACCGACTCTTTTCATCATCGAAGGACTGGTACTCGTCGGTCGGGTTATCTGGAAACATCACGGAGACGAGCGCATACCCGGGAATAAAGAGGATAAGCGGCATCAAGAGTAGCGTTCGTGCGATGGTTCCGACACCGTAGAATACGGCGAACGTGCTAATGCCAGTGATCGCAATGACGGCTGCCAAGTCAGAATACCACCAGTGGCTGTCACTCATTATACGACTCAACGCAGACTCGAGGGTTTATTATCGGCACGGTAAGGGCCGTATCGAGGGGGGTGTCAGCCGACCGTCTTACGCCAATATATCAAAATACGGATACAGATTCCCCATAAGTCCCTTTCGGCGGTTACGAACTCTCCTACGATATACAACAGTCACAAATCACAGATGATCGTTTTCAAATTCTTTGCACATACACGAGAAATTAACTGTTTCACTCGAACTGTATATTGCCGTATTAGCGCCTCAAACTCTCGTTCTGGCTGTATAAAATGACTAAAAGGATCCGCTGAACGAAATGAATTCAACGAAATCGTCACTACTGTGGATGTACAGTTTCAATGCTTTATTACTCCCTTCTGTTTACGGGGTAACTGGTGCGATGAAATCGACATATATCAACGAAGAAGAACAGGGTGAGCACGAGACGGATGACGAAGAGACCACGTCGTCTGAAACACCTGACTTCTCGAAAGACGAAATCTTCCATCTCCTGCAAAATGAACGCCGTCGGTTGGTTCTCAGGTACCTCCGTGGCACCAGTGGCCCCGTACGCATGCGCGACATTGCAGAGCAAGTCGCAGCATGGGAACACGATACGACCGTTAGCGAACTCACGTCGACACAACGCCAGCGCGTCTACATCCCGCTGTATCAATCACACCTCTCGAAGCTCGATGAAGCAGGTATCATCGACTACCAGAAGAACCGCGGTATCGTCGAACGAAAGCCCTTCGCCGACCAGGTAGACCAATACCTCCAGATCGACCCCGAACACGACTCGCCAGCACGACCAGAGACGACTGAAAACTGGGACGACTACTACATCGGCGCGACAGTCCTCTGTTACGTGCTCCTAATCGGTGCCGTTATCGAATTACCGTTCACGTCGTTCCTCTCGGGAATTGCACTGAGCGCTGTAATCTTGCTGCTCTTTACAGTCTTGACCGTCAGTCGACTCCTCGAGTAATTCGCGTCGATAGCCGCACCAGTTCTATCGAAACTTAGACGACGAACGTAAACGCGACGAACAGCATCGTTCCGACCAACAAGAGCGACAACAACACGAACAGTGTCGTCGACGAGTTCATCACTGCGGCTCGCGAGCCGGATGCGGCAACGGCGACGCCGCTATGGGCCCCGGGTTCCGTGTGTGCCGGTCGCTCGACGAGCCCCTGGCTCTTATCGAACACGAGGGTGCCGGTGTCAGCGAGCGCTGGGAGTCGCACCTCGTGTAACTGCTCGTGAATGCTCGCCCAGGTTTCGACCGGCGGACGTTCCGATCCGACGAGTTGGTCGGCTACCTCGTCGACCGTGACGGGCGTGTTCAGTTCATCGATTTCGGCTACGAGTTCGATATCAGAGTCTGGAATGTACGTCGAAGCCTGTTCGTCTACTCGCGAACCGACCTCCATTCCTTCGTCTAATGGGGTGTGATAAATCGTCACGCCCCCGCTATCGTCGGAATCGGCGGAGCCGTCCCCAGCGGCATCTTCCGACGAAGAACGGACCCAAGACGGCGTCAGACGCATACTTCGCGCTATCATTGCGCAGTATATAAGTATTGTCTCAGTTTATCCCCCGCAAACGATCTACGCCGTCATTAGTGCCGTTTCAAGGGCTATTCTCTACACTGAGAACGTGCGTGAACACAAGTAAGAACTCGTGAAAGTAACGGAGATTGTCTAGTTCGAGTTCTCGAGCCACGGAAGTGACTGATCGCCCGAATTGCGCCAGTAGCCAAGCCACGTCCGGAGATCGATGAGTCGAAGTTTGTGCCTGGCTGGCAGGTCGTGAACGTGTTCGACGTCAGCAAGGAGACGTTGATCGTAATCGTGGCGCTCGAACAACGTTTGTCTGTCGGGCCACGGTGGTTGGAACGATGCCAAAAACGGCGTCTTCCGCCGCACGAACCGCTCGATTTCGTTGAGCAACATCGTATCGTGGGGTCGATCCGGTGGCCGATGCTCGAGAATGTCGTCGTCGAGTTGTGTACACGCCGCGAGGAACGTCTCTGTCGTTCGGTACGCAGGTGGCGTCTGGAGGTGCCACTCGATTAGCTCCCGATCGATCGCCAGAAACGACGTCAGGAAGTGATCCGAAAGGTGATCGTGAAACGGAACGGAAGGCTGGTTGGCGATGCCAACACAATTGAGCCGATTTTGAACCGTCTTTGCGCGCGTCTCTTTCTCCTCGAGTTGTTCGTTGAGCGTCTCTCTGACGAACGAGCGCGGATCGACGTTGAAGTCCGTCCGATCGGTCAAATCGAGGCTCGCGTCGCGAGTGTACCCGAACTTTCGAAGGAGGACCTCTGCGGGCTCCGGATCGGTCTCGATATGACCGGTCGGGATGTGCTTTCCCAGGACGTCGACCGACTGTTCCGCATTGAAGTGCCCGCGGAAGAACGTATCACAGAGCAATCCGTGATACACCGTATCGACGTCGAACTCGTCCGTGTATCCCGCGTGGTGGATGTGCAACGATTCTTTGATGCCCTGGCCGTAGCGGATTTTCGATTCGTCGGCGCGCAGGTATCGCTCGTCCGGTTCGAATGCGGTGTGCGTGACGTCGTACTGTTCTGAGAGCCGTTTTGCACCCTGAACTTCCTGTGCTGCGGGTGCACCGACGGTATAACTTCGCTCGATATCCGGAATTCGAGAGAGGATAACCCGCGAATCGTACCCCGCTGAGAGAAGGATACCCTTCTTCCCGGGAAGCACTCTGCGCCGACGAAGTGCCCGTTCGAGGCGTTGTGCGAGTTCGTCCACGTAGTCGAACTCACGAGGATCGTAGACGAATCGCTCGAGGTCCTCAACAGATTTCGAGCGTAGACAACTGTCGATCGGCAGCCGCTGTATCTCTTCGAGTGCGGATTTCTCCCCGAGGGTCACGCCGAGGTGGAGAAACTCGAGGATTCCGTTGCGATCGAGCGTCGGGTCGTCGACCGATTGCGCAATCTGTGACGCGTCGGTTCCGAAGCGTCGTGTCCCACCTTCGTCGGTGTAGAAACACGCACGCGAACGGACGGGATCCGTTGCGACGAACGCCTCGTCGGCGCTTGCAGAGTCGAGAACGGCGACGTACGAGCCGTTGAGCTGTGACAACGCGTCACGCCCGTGTTCCGGATACTGCTCGAGGAGCCACCGTGCCGCGTTCGCGTCGTCGTCGGGGACGAAGATTTCGCCCCAGATAAGACAGAATCCATCGTCGGTGGCACACAGCGCGCTCCATCCGGGTTCGCCGAGGTCTGGGTCTCGAATGCCGACCGTGAGCGATGGGCCGGTGACCACCTCGTCGAACGCGTCGTTGGACCGAAATCGATTGAACGTGTCGATAGCACCGAATACGCCGAAGAGTTCCCTGTTCATCGTCGAAGTCCACTATCTAAGTAGCGTACGGGTGTTGACGAATGCGAGTCGACCGGACGGGCGGGTGAGAGGCCCCAGTCGAACCGATCGTCACGAACGTACGCTGACGTTGGTTCGCCTATCGGAGTGTGGTGGCGTTAACTATTCCATTGTTAAACGGTTAGACGACCGAACAGACGGTTCTGAACGGATTACCGGTATCCGACTATCGGATCTATAATAATGGGCTAGCTGTCGATAGATTCGACTCGACCATGACAGATAACCGGATGACACGGCGACGTGCCATCGCACTGTCGAGCACAGCGGCAATCGCAGGCCTGGCAGGCTGCAGTGACCGCCTCGATTCCGTATTAGGCGACTCCGATGATGACGATGGCGAAGGATCGGAGACCGGATCGAGTGCATCGGCGCTCGCGGACGGTGTTCCATCACTCGAAACGGAGTACAACAGCCGAGAAGAGTACGCCCAGCCGGGATCGTCGTTGGACGACTTCAGTGACATCGACGAGTGGGACGTCGTCGAGGGATCCGGTGAAGCGGACGAAGACGAAGTGTACGACGGCGACCACAGTTTGCATTTAGAGTCGGACGGAAGCGACAACATCGTCGTCGAACGCGATCTTTCGGGTGAGGATCTGTCCGATATGGACGTCTCCATCGCGATGCGTACCACGACGCCCCAGAATATCACAATCAACCTTCGTCTCGTCGACCAGTTCGGTAGTGACCGCGTCCACTCGCTGCGGGAAGTAACCTACAGAGAGCCCGACGTAGGCTGGTTCCGAGCAAGTCCCGGCGTGTTCGAACAAAGCGATTACGACCCGGCGATGGATTCACTCGACCGGATCGAGATACAGGTTCTCCACTCCATGGACGAGGCGGAGGTCTGGGTCGACGACCTTCGCATGCACGAGCGTCCGGATAACGGATACGTGATGTTGGTCTGGGACGACGGCTTTACCGACTACTACGAGACGGCCTCGCCGCTCCACGACGAGTACGACTTCTCGACGATTCAGGCACCAGTGCCACAGTGGACCGAACAGGGACGTGACGGCATTATGACCACGGAGGAACTCCTCGAGCGCCAGGACGAAGGCGATCAGATCGTTCTCCACGGGACACACGACCCGATCCACGAATACGAAGACGAGGAGGACATCCAGAGCCGCCTCGAGAACGACAAACAGTGGTTCATCAACAACGAGTTCGAGGGCGCGAACTACATCGTCTATCCTCACAACAGCTTCGACAAGACCAGTCTCGAGCACATCTCGGACTACCACTACTGTGGCGGGTTCAACCAGTCGGGTAACGTCAACACGACTAGCGTTTACGGCTTCGATCCGCTGGTGTTACCGCGAACGATCGGTCACGACCTCGACATCGCAACACGATGTGTCGACCTCGCGGAGGCACACAATCAGTGTACGATCTTGAACTTCCACGAGTTCGAGGAAGACAACACGATGTCAGAAGACGACTACGAAGAACTCCTCGAGCACATCGACGAGGCCGATGTCGAGGTCATCACTTTCGATGACCTCTGGGAACTACGGACGGCCCAGCATCACGAATAAATCCGCTTCGTTCGACGACTCGAGCGATTAGTTCGTCGTCAGTGATATTTCATCGGTCGCCTCTTCACCAGCATCGTCAGTGACGTGTAAGACGACCGTGTGATCCCCGTTCGAACCGATAGTGATGTCGATGCACTCCTCGGTTTCGTCGATACAGCCGTCACCACCGAGGTCCCACTCGTAGGAGACGATTTCCTCGTTCGGTGTCGAGGATGGCGACGCGTCGAACTCGATCGTCTCACCGCAGTCGAACGTTCGGTCGTCGGCGTCGGAGGGGGTCGTCTCTATCTCTGCAGTTAGTGGCTCCACAGTTTCGTCTTCGTCGTCTGCTTCATCGTCGTCTTCGTCTTCGTCGTCTTCGTCGTCTACGTCATCCGCATCCTCGTCTACGTCTTCTTCATCCTCATCGTCTTCAGCTTCGTCATCGTCGTCTTCGTCTTCGTCTTCAGCTTCGTCATCGTCGTCTGCTTCATCGTCGTCTTCAACTTCGTCCTCGTCTTCGTCGTCTACGTCATCCGCATCCTCGTCGTCTGCATCATCGTCCTCGTCGTCCGCGGGTTCGTCAGGTTCATCTTCAGACTCGTCTGGTTCCTCATCCTCGGAGTCGTCGGGTTCCTCGTCCTCAGCGTCGTCGGGTTCCTCGTCCTCAGCGTCGTCGGGTTCCTCTTCTGGGTCTTCTCCTGGCGTTTCGGATGGATCTGCTTCGAAAATAGCCGGGATGTCGTCAGTTTGGAACTCGGTGTTGACGAAGAGTTCGTCCTCGAGTAGATACGCGACGAGTTGGTACTGCCAGTTGACTCGAGTATCGAGGTCGACGTCGGTCGAGACAGTCTCGACGAGATAGCTCTGCGCATCGAGTTCTCGAGAAGCCTTGTGGACGAGCAGGCCCCGCGGATCGGAGTTCGGTCCGGTGAACCCGCCAGATTGAAACGATTTGTCCGGATCGTCGACTGAGTCTTCGTTGACGGTTTCGATCGCATTACTCGCAGCGGCAGTCGCCTCCTCGTCGCTCGAGTGGAAGATAGCCTGGCCGACGCCGTCAACCGGGTCACCAGCGTAGATTCCGGTCGATTCGTGAAGGTCGATGACCGCGTCGGCGTCGTAGTCGGTGACGACATCCCAGAGCGCTTGTGCCAGTTCTGTCCGTGGTTCGGACCCTTCTGGGAACTGGCGGTTGAGGTCGTCCCCTTCGTCGTCCGTTCTGGTCCCTCGTTCGACTGCGACAGCGCTCGCTTCGGGAATTATGACGAGCGTTCCAACGTCTATCGACCAATCGGCAATATCTTCCGCTGCGGTGAATCCCGCAACTTCGTTGCCGTGAACGCCACCGAGGACGACGGCTGTCGGCCCATCGGCGTCTGCCGTCGTCACGTACACCGTCGTCTCTTCGTCCGTTCCCTCGCGAATGTTGAACGACTCTCGAGAGACGCCACCGTCGGTCGTGCTCGCCGTCACGGCACCGATACTCGCCAGTACTGACCCTGCCGTGAGAGACAGTGCTGTCCGTCGTGTGAGTGAATTCCGTTGCATCCGGGTGTTCCCTTCAGATAGGGTGATGTTAACTATCGTTCTAATAACTCGAACGTTGACAACTTTCAGTTCCGAAATGGTTATTGAGACGACTCGAATAGTCGTTTCAGCGACGAAATGGTTCGACAGCTAACACGCTACGAACGCGCTCAGCACACGTTGTGTCGCTCGTAGAAGCGCCGAACGCGGTCGTCCGTCAGTAACGGCCCGTGGACCTGAATCGATTTCATCCCCGGATAGCTGTTGGCTTCGATGATTTTGAACTCGCCGTCGTCACCGGTCACGATCACGTCCCACCCGGCGTAAGGAACGAACGAGCACGCATCTGCAACCTCGAGCAACCGCGTTCGAATGTCCTCCCAGCCGGGAACATGTGTTCCGTCAATCGTCGTATCGGTCTCGGGGTGGTCGGAGTGCCACTCGAGTCTGTTTCCGTCGCTGAGTTTCACGCCGGGACCGAGTTCGCCCGTCTCGAGGTCGATTTCTGCGGAGAGGCCACCCTGTGTAAAGTTGTCCAGCGGTTCGGACGTCTCGGTTCCGATTCGGTGGATGGCTGCGGCGATGAAGGGCTCCCCGGCCTCCTCGTCGTACATCGTGATAATTCGAAGGGTGTTCGGCGTTACCGGATAGAGCCCCCCCGAGAACGTGCCCTGCTCGACGTGTTCACAGACGAGGTACTCCTCGAGGTCGGCGACCAGCGACCGAAACGCTGACTCGCTGTAGCGGTCACCGTTGACCGTATACCCGTCTTCACAGCGTTTGCACAACAACACGTTGTTTCCACCACCGCCGTGAACCCACTTCAAGACGAGTTGCGATTCGGACTCGAGTCGGTCGACGACTCGCTGTGCCGCGTCGTTCGGTTCGGGTGAGGTTAGTCCGCTCTGGTCGTCGATCGACGGACCATCACTCGAGACGACGGCTCCGCCGTCAGTCAACTCGTGGCGAGCGTCGAGCGAGTCGATCGAGTGGAACGACCCGTCACGGATCATGCCGTAGACGTCCATCCGATGCTCGTCGAATGGGCCCATGAGCTGGTGGAAGAGGAGTTTGTTCGAGAGCGCGACGGACCACGTACCGTTGATGCGTTTGGTTTTGACGAATCGCTGATAATCGGTCAAGTACGAGTCGTGGTTCTTTTTCGTCAGACCGAAAATGGCGTCCGATCGGCTCAGAAAACCACGACGCCAGAGCCAGAGTCGTCGCTGAATCGAGGGTGAAACCGACGCTTCGCGTTCGGTCGTCACGAGGTCCTGTACCCCCCGAGCCGTGTGATAGAGTTTGCGGACGTTCACGTCCGAATAACACAGCGAACCGATGTTAGTTATCGATCCGACAAGGCCGTTGCACGACCAGTATCGGTCACCGGGATCGTTCGACACGCAGAACGAACGGGGAACCCACTAGGGTCCACAAAACAGTACTCGAAACGAACGATTCGAAGTTACTCGTCCTCGAGGCGGCCTGAGACCGTGTGTACGCCGTACGCAACGACGATCGCGCTGAGCAGTGTCAGTACCGTTATGGTCACTGCAACTGGTGCCGGTCGACGGCGGACTCCCGTCGCGATGGCCCAGCCGAGACCGGGATACTGTCGCGGAGCGACACCTGCGTTCCGCAAGTGCCACGCTGCTCGAAGGATTCGTCCCTCGCTGGCGTACGCTTTCGCGAGGATGAGTTCGTGACTCGAGCGAATGTCGTACCCTTCCGCCTCGAAACGATCGATCGTATCGGCGTATCGCTCCCGATAGGCCTCGTTTGCACCCCTGATCAGATCGGCCGACGGCTGACCGGTATCTTCGCGCACCACGAGTTCCTCGTCGACGTAGGCGAGGTTCCCCGCCTCGAGCACTCGGAGACAGAACTCCGGGTCCTGGAATCGATCGAGTTCTTCGTCGAAGCCGCCGACGGCCCGGGCGACGTTGGTCCGAACGAGCAGCGTCGAACCGGCACCCGGCTGGACGTTGTCGGCGAGAATTTCACCGATCAGTTCGTCGCCGCCTTCCATCGTCGGCTGTTCGTCACCGCTCGCGAGCACCGTTGCAGCCGTCGTGCGGAGCAGCCCACTCGTCCCGGACAGTTCGAGCGTCGAGTCGCAGTACGCGCCGACCCACGCTTCGGAGCGCCCCTCGAGAACGGCGAGTTGTCGCTCGAGTTTCGTCGGGTCCCACACGTCGTCAGAGTCGAGGAAGGCGACGTACTCGCCGCGGGCGTGTGCGAGTCCGGTGTTTCGAGCCACGTTCGCTCCCTGGTTCGTCGCGTGGACGATCGGCCGGACGCGCCTGTCGTCGTACGCCGAGAGCACGGCCGCCGTCCCGTCGGTCGAACCGTCGTCGACGACGACCACTTCCAGGTCGTCGACCGTCTGTGCGAGTGCGCTATCGATCGCACGCGAGAGCGACCCCGCTCTGTTGTACGTTGGAATAATGACGCTGACACGGGTCATATAGACGACCCTGGGTCAGTGGATTCCATTATTATCGGGTCGGTAAACCGCTCGAAGCGGCGGTTTCGAGCAATTAGCGTCGGCGTCGGGGGAGACCAATACGCGTCGACAGATTCGGGAGATACTCGAGACAGCGACCGACCTAAGACGTGTATAAGAAAGGCTGAATCGGTCGTCGACGCCCACAATGACGAATCGAGACCGACGAGTACGCTGGCGATCAAGCGAATGCGCCGACGATCCGTTCGTGCAGCGACGGCGACGCCGACGCTGCGACGGGAAGCGACTGGTGGAGGTGGCCTAATGTATCGCGGTGCGAGCGTGGGCGTCGTGCTTCCGGCGTACAACGAGGCGGGATTCGTCGGCGACGTCATCCGGGAGATGCCCGAGTACGTCGACCGAATGTACGTTATCGACGATCAATCGACCGACAGCACGTGGGAGGAGATCCTCGACGCTGCTCGAGACGATGCCACCGCGAACGGGAGATCCCCATCCGGTGAACGGGCGGCTCTCGTCGCCGACGGCGGGACGTCCGTCCTCAATCGCGCCTCGGTTCACGAGACCATCGGCCGCGTCGTCCCGATCCGCCACACCGAAAATCTCGGGGCCGGCGGCGCGATCAAGACGGGTTACCTCGCGGCGCGCGAGGACGGCGTCGACGTGACGACAACCGTCGACGCGGACGGCCAGATGGATCTCTCCCAGCTCCCGAAACTGCTCGATCCGATCGTCGACGGCAAGGCCGACTACGCGAAAGGGAATCGCCTCCTCTCGCGCGAGTATCGCGCGACCATGCCGCGGTTTCGGTTCATCGGAAACTCGATATTGACGTTTCTGACGAAGATTGCGTCGGGCTACTGGAAGACGATGGACCCGCAAAACGGGTACACGGCTATTTCACACGACGCGCTGGACGCGATCGACCTCGAGAACCTCTACGAGTACTACGGCTACTGCAACGACATTCTCGTCAAACTCAACGTCGAGGAGATGCGCGTCGCCGACGTTGCAATGCCGGCCGTCTACGGTGACGAGGAGTCGAGTATCAAGTACTCACACTACATTCCGAAGGTCTCGACGATGCTGCTCCAGAACTTCCTCTGGCGGCTCAAGACGAAGTACCTCACCGTCGACTTCCATCCGCTTGCGCTGTTCTACCTCGTCGGCGGTGGATTGGCCGCGAGCGGGACCCTCGCGATCGGCGCGCTGCTCGTCTCGATGCTCTCGAGTGTCGTTCCGACGCTCGTCGGCGCGACGACCAGTTTGTTGTTGTTGATCTCCGGCGTCGCGTTCTTGCTGTTCGCAATGGTGTTCGACATGGCAGAGAGCGAGCGCCTCGAGGTGCAGGTGCAGTAAGCGAGCCGGTATTCGGACGCGGAGGTCGCCGTTGGTGACCGGAGCCGAGAGAGCGTCTCGCCGCCCACTGAAGCCGTTTTTCGCAACTGGTACGCCACAGGCCGGGTGATTCTGATGGTCGAGTTGTCGCCAGATCGCGCTGCAACACGGAGTTTCAATATCGACCTAGCATTCGGTCGAGTAATTCGTCCTCACCACTCGAGACCGTCCCGCTCCGCACTCGAGGAGTGGACAGGTTGGCTGGGCGTGTCTCTACAGCTCTCTCGACGAAAGCGAACGCCAATCCGAGACTCACGGCGACATGAACTCCAATTCGGCACCCAGGAATCCCAGAACGAACCCGGAGAAGAGCAACGAGAGGCCGGTGAGGAACAACAGCCACTGGACGCCTCCAAGCGGAGGGTGGGCGCCGATCGTCTCTTCGATTCGCTCCTGAACCGACTCCGCCGTCGAGCCCACCGTTCCCGGCGCGTACGCGAGAATCTCGAACGGCTCGCTCGGATCGAGCGCGCCGACGAGGAGCGCGAAGGAAACGAAGATCACGAATCCGAGGGGCGGAACGACGGCGAGTGCGAGCCACGGATTCGAGATGGTCGTCGCGAGCGCGACGATGGGGATGCCCGCCAGGATGGTCGTGATGGTCGATTGGAGGAGGCGTGCGTCCTCGAGCGGATCGAACCCGACGACGCGGGCGCTCCAGCAGTGGAACGCGAACATCGTCCCGTAGCCGATACTGGTCGCGACCGCCGCACCGACCATCCCGTACGTCGGGATGAGGGCGACGTTGAGGACGACGTTGATCAGGGCCGCAGCGCCGGTGGCAGCAACGGGGAATCGAAGGGTCCCCTTCCCCTGTGAAATCGCGAGAACCGGGCGCGCGAGTGCGAACCCGAGCGATCCCGGCAACAACAACAGTAGCGGGGCGATGGCTGGAATCGCCTCGTCGCCGAAGTAAATCGGGACGGCGACGTCTGCCAGCGCGGCGAGACCGACGGCCATCACGGCCGTCAGCAAGAACGTGTACCGGGTCGTTCGAGCCGCCAATTCCGAAATCTTCTCGCGGCGGTTTCGCGACCAGAGCTCCGACGTCGAGTGGACGAACACGGTCTGAATCGCGAGCGGAACGAACCAGAGGAATTCGGCGAGCGTCAGTGCCGCCCGGTAGTTTCCGACGTCGTCGCTCGAGGTGAACTGCTGGAGCATGACGATGTCGATGTGATAGAGCGACATCAACAAGAACACGAGCGCGATGCTCATCGTGTTGAACGTGAGCATCTGCTTTCGCGGGAACTCCCGGGACGGCAGGCTGGCCACGCACGACAGCGAGACGCGACGATTGACGATCACTAACCCGCCGACGGCGACGAGCACGCTGGCGACGAGGTGGCCCGCGAGCGCCCCCGTGACGCCGAACCCGAGCGCGACGAGGGGAATCGCGACGAAGATGAATCCGACCGTATCGAGTATCTTCAGCGGCTCCGAGTACCGCTCGAGGCCGAATCCCATCAGCGTCTTTCTGGCGTAATCGCGAAACTGCGCCGTAATCACGAGGACGGCGAGCACGTAGAAGTACGGCGTCAACTCGCTGCCGAACGCGGCGTCGACGACCCCATTCGAGGCGGCCCACATCATCACGCCAGCACCGAGGACGGCGAGGATGACGGCGAGTCGGAAGTAAAAGCCGACGACGTGTTCGCTCCAGTTCGCTTCCCGACGGTCTTCCGCGAGGAATTTCCTGACGCCGTCCGTGATCCCCGAACTGACGAAGATCATGTAGATGGCGAAGACGGACATCAAAAACGCGTAGTCCCCGAACCCCGCTGCACCGAGATACCGGTACAGAAGTGGCGTCGAAACCGCCGTCAGGATGAGAACGACGACTTTCGAACTGACGACGGAAAAGACTCCACTCGCGATACTTCTGTTCACGTCTCACCCACCCGTCGTCGACGGGCCCCGTATGCCACATGCACCCACACAACGATACCAGCATCCCAAACGCATGATATCGAGTGATGACGCTACTGGTGCCTTATTATACCCGTATTAACCGTGCGTGCGAGGAGAGTGGGTAGTAACGCTTCGGGTACGCGTCGATCAAACGCCCGCCGTCACCGGAATGTCAAGCTGGTCGAACTCGATGCTCGTTCGGGATGAGCTTAGCGGCCGGATAAGTATAGGCTGGCTCACTCGAGTCGGAATCGAACACGATGAGTCAGGAATCGACGCGCCGTCGCTTCATCGGTGCGAGCGGAGTCGGTGCGATCGGATTGATGGCTGGGTGTACCGATTCGCTCACCGACGATGGCACCGAGTCGGACGATACCGGGAGCGACGAGAACGGGGACGGTGACGATTCGGACGGCATCGACGACGGCATCGACGACGGCGAAGACGTTCCGGACCTCGACGGCGGCGCGGTCGTCTTCGTCTACGACGACGGTCCGATGGAAGACTACGACGACGCGTTTCCCGTCCACGAGGAGTTCGACGCGCCCGCCAGTACGGGGATCGTCACCGAGTGGATGGGTCGGGAAGACTTCAACGACAGCGACTGGATGGACGTCGAGCACCTGGAGGAACTCGTCGACGCCGGCTGGGAGATCATGTCCCATACGACGGCACACACCGCGCTTGGCTCGTTCGAACTCGTCGAAGACGTCGAGCCTGACGACGAGAGAATTTATCCGGAAGAGCGCAACCACGGCTTCCACCAGGGCTACGACATCGAAATTACTGACGGTGAGGAAAGCGTCCTGCGAACGGTCGTCGACTCCGATACCGACGATACCGGTGGCTATCTCGAGTTCGACGAGTCCGTTGGCGAATCCTTCGCCGCCGGCGAAACGGTCGAACGCTACCCCGAAGACGTCATGCACGAGTTCCTCGGCGAGTCGAAGTCGGAACTCGAGTCGCTGGGCTTCGAGATCGATACGTTGCTGGCTCCGTACGACATCGTCGACGACTGGGCGATCGACGTCGCGCGTGAGTACTACGACGGCATCGCCAACGTCAACCCAGGGTCGATGTACAACGATCCAGACTCGTTCGACGCCTTCGATACGAACCGGGATTACTTCATCGAGTTTACGACGCCAGCAGAAGTCGAGGCCGACCTCGAACACGTCGCCGAGGAGGAGGCGATCGGTATCATCGGCGCGCATACGTTCAAAGAGGAAGTGACAGCGGAGCGAATTCGCGAGACGCTCGAATGGGTCGAAGACCACGACCTCGAGGTACTCACGTTCCGCGAGGCCCTCCACGCGACAGGAGCGCTCGAGGGCTGAGGGTATGACTTTCACATGGAGACCCCGTCGCCGGATACCACGTCCGACGAGTCCGTACCGGCAGCGTTCACCTCGCGCCGGCGGGGCGGTCTCGGTCGATTAGGTCGAGTTTTGCCAGTCGGTGACGTTCGTCGCACCGAGGTCGTCGATTCCGTTCACGATGGTGTTCACACGGAGTTCGGGGCCATCGATATCGGGATAGAGTCGAACGCCCTCGCGAGAACTGTTGTCGGATTCTGCGTGGGCATTTCGGAACACGTTCCCGTTTCCTTGGTCGACGTAGGGGTACTGACTCGCACGGAACGTTCCTTGATAGACCGTCGTCTCGTCGGCGGTGACGACGAGACCGTTTCGGTCGACACCGTCGCGGCCGGGTTGGTCGACACTCACGTGACTAAAGCGACAGTTGTCGCGACCGCAGCGAATGCCGTCCTGGAAGCCGGCGTTGGTGACGCCCGCCTCGCCCGAAATCTCGGTGAGTTCGACGAGGACGCGATCGTCTTTGGTGCTGTCTCGAATCCAGAGCGGGTAGCCGCCGGCCGCTTCGTGGACGATCTCGGAGTTGACGATGTGCGTGTCGCCCGCCTCGGGAGAGACGACGACTCCGTGGTTTACCTCGTCCCCGGAGATTTCGACCGATGTCTCCTCGATTCGAGAGCTCCGACAGGTGTTCATCACGGCAATCGCGTGGCTGGTCGACTGTGGCGAGGTGATCGTGATGTCGACGTTGTCGACGTGAATATCGTCTGCGTTCTCGAGTCGAACCGCGCGCTGACTGTTGTCGTAAGAGCGCGTTCGGTCGACGACGACGCTCACGTCTCTGATGACACTATCCTGGCCGCCGATGCGGACGTTTGCACCGTTGCTGTTCGCGAACCGACCGCCCTCGACGACGACCGTTCCCTCCTCGCTGATAGCGTAGATACCGTTGTCGGGGAATCCGCCGAGTTCACAGTCGATGAACTCGAGTTCGCCGACGTTCGTGTTCGCCTCGATTCCGATCGGACCTCGCCAGATGTTCCCCGCGTTCGGCGTCTGATCGGCGTGGAGTCCACCGTCAGGAGCCCGGAACCGTTCGATGGTTCCGTGCCCGTTCGGGTCGGTGATGGCGAACATCCCCGGCCCCCACGTTCCGCTATCGTGCTCGCCGTCGATGGTAATATCTCGCACCTCGAGGTGTTGGGAGACGTTCGCTTCGATTACCCTGATACCCGTATCGGACGCCGTCTGATCGACGTCGAAGCCTTCGAAGAGCAAGTCTCCACCGGGGCTGTAAGAGACGCCGAGGCGAAAGAGCCTGAACTGCGGGCCAGCGAAGTCGT
Organism: Natronorubrum daqingense; assembly: GCF_001971705.1. Lineage (NCBI taxonomy): Archaea > Methanobacteriati > Methanobacteriota > Halobacteria > Halobacteriales > Natrialbaceae > Natronorubrum > Natronorubrum daqingense. The sequence goes on along the minus strand of NZ_CP019327.1, from coordinate 583,396 downwards.
GGTAATTCGCCGGGACCAGCGTTGCGCCGTCCCCAACCATTCCGAATTGGTCGAATCCCGTGAAGCGGAACTGTTCGTCCATATAGTATCGCCCCTCGGGGAACACGAGCAGCGTGTTATCTGCTCGGACGTCCTCGAGGACGGGATTGATCGATTGTGATCCGCTGGTATCTGCACCAGCATCGGCGACGTTGACGACGTTGTCGTAGTTGCCACCGTATTCTGATTCCGGATTCGCCGTTGCCTGCATGGCTGTTGCCAGACCGAGTCCGGCAACGCCCGTTCCAACGATTCCACGAAGGAATGTTCGTCGTGACCCACTTCCACATGAGTGTACATCCGAACGGCGTCCGTTTTGTTCGTTACTCGAGTCGGTCTGAGGGACCACCTCATGACCTGTTGACTTCGTACTACTTCGTTCCGACATGATAGTCATTCTTTTTGAGTAATCATACAATCCAATAGCTATGGATTCGGATAGCAAGCCTTTAAGTGAACGTGCGTCTGGCCGAAACATCACCCGACCAACAGAAATGAAGAATTAAACAGTTGCCTCAGGGGCAAATGTGTGCTACTGGTCGTGACACCTCGACCGAGTCACATTTCGATCGTAGACTAAATTGCATAGATTTCGTTATGTGTTTGATTTGTGACGAGAGGGGCACTTGCGCTCTTTGGAATCTGACACCGCCCACAGGTCGCGATTGGCCCCACTCATATTCGCATATACGGTGTCCGATCGTCCTCTAGTGTTGCCCCGATCAGCTCCGAGACCGCTCGCCGAATGCGCTGAGACACTGCCGAATCGGAAACGTTCAACCGATCGGCCAAGCCGTCTTGAGTGATTCCTCGAGGAATGTCGAAGTAGCCGGTGTAGTAGGCCATCAGGAGAATTTCGTGTTGTTGTTCGGTCAAAAAGTACGTGCCAGCATCTGATGCAGAGAGATCGTACAACTGCGTCACACGGAACGACATGTTGCGTTCGCGACTCCACGCTCGAAACGCGCTCAACGTCTCCCTGTCTGGGAGATGGACCCGCGCGATCCACCCTCGCTCACCGCTCGTGATGGTAAACACGAACACACCACCTTCAGCACACCGCGGTGGGACGATCTCGAGGTCGGTCTCGCGTGTCATCCGATAGATCGCCCGGTTCTCGAACGTCGCGACCCGTGTCGGGTTCGAGACCGTGTGGTCCGCTTCCATCGCCGACTCGAGGGTCTCGTACTCATCACTGAAGACGGAGACGAACTGAAACGTTTCGTCGTCGGTGGTCTCCTCGTACTCACGTCTGAACGTTACATCCGGATAGCGAGCTATCGTCGGTGCTAACGCCAGATTGTCGTGGACGAGTTGGATCTCTGCAATGAATCCCATACGATACCCGTGACGTGGCCCATCAGAGGTCCCATTCGATCATACCTATAGGGTGTGTAACCGGCTGTTGCAGTTTCTGGGACCGTCGGCGCTATCACTGGGAAGTCGTTCAATCGTCAGTTTCAGACTCCCACCCTCTATGATACTTCCCCAACTTCATGTCAGCCGTGACATGGATAAGACGAGTCCTCCGGAACGAATGTCTGTTATCGAATCGTATCGATAGTTCGGCCCACTCGAGGCCGAACGTGGCCCCCCAACTATCGACAACCATTGGTTGTGCGACACCGATGACGATAGTTCCCGCCTGATTGTCGTACTCACGAAATCGTGATCGCTCGCCTAATGTGTCGAGTGCGGATCGACAGAGTCGCTCGTCACGAGCGTTTCGGACGCCATCGTCGCAATCGTTGCCAGTGTGAACAATCCGACGATTGACACTGCGAGGAGCAACTGCGGAATCTGGAACACACCGAATGCGGTCGCAGCCAACAGGACCGTGCTCATGCACACTGAACTCACGTAGTAGTCGTCGACGAAACTCGTCAGTTGTGAGGTCGGTGAGTGCTCGGATTCTGCTTCAGTTGTCGTTTCCGGCGGCTCGAGATACGGCTCGAATACCGAAATTCGGTCGGTCGGCTCGACGATGCCGCGTGGTTTGTTGTAGTCGATGATCCCTTTCTCGTCGAGTTTCGGGAGGTGTGATTGATACAGCGGGATGTAGACGCGCTGACGTTGTGTCGACGTGAGCTCCTCGACAGTCGTCCCATGCTCACGTGCTGCGACGTACTCTGCAACGTCACTCATCTTGACGGGTCCACGCTTTTCTACGAGGTACGAGATCGCATCTCGGCGACGATTGGTTTGGAGGATGTGGAAGATTTCGTCTTGTGAGAGCCGCGCTTCCCGGCCTGACGACGCTGGGTCGTCAGACCCCTCAGGACGACAGCGCTGGTGGTTTTGTGTGGTCGTCATACCCTGTGCTTTGAATGGGTTCGTATCCATACGTAAACCTTCTGTTCTTGGAATAAAACCGGAAGATTTTGAAAAATCATTTGTAAATAATACTTCTCGAACTCTCTATGGGTGAAACAACATCCATCGGGTCGAGTTAGCTTTCTGATCTTCAGTGCTGGTCTGACACTCTATCCTACATATAAAAAAGCGTAGTACCAACAAAATTTGGTCCCTGAGACACAATAGCTAGCGCTGGGACTCGAGGCGCATTTTCTGCGTGCAACTTCGTCCGGCCGCTCGAGGGGGTCACCGCCGTCTCGCTCGATCGTTCGACCCGTCACGGGCGACCGATTTCACCAATCGGGACTGTTTCGCGGTGGCTCAGCACAGTCGAGTTCTCCCCGAACAGGTATCGAATTCGTTCGCTCGAGTTCACTTCGGTCCAGCGTCGATGCGCTGGAAGACGAACGCACGTTCGTCGTTCGATAGCCGACCGTACTCTCGAGCGGGGAATGTACGTCAACTGGCAAGAACGTTTAAGAGTGCCTGAACGAGTTGTCTCCGCATGAACACGGATCACGAAGGCCTGCAGTTGCGATTTCGGGCTGGAATCCTCGAACACCATCTACTCAAACTGGTCCTCGTCCTGCAGTTTACCATCGGTGCGATGATCTGTTTCGTCACGATGGGCTTTTTCTACCTGACGTTCGGTGCCTATCTGGATCCACAGGATCGGACACTGCTGTACGCTGGGGTCGTTCCGTACCTGATCGGCGCTGTGGTAATCGTGTACCTTCTTAGCCTACTGTACGAGTAAGTCGATGCTCGAGGACGCCTGTGGCGGGCGTGGCTCGAGTTCGGACCACTCCGGCCTTACCCATTGTATCGTGTGACTTCCGTCTCCCTCGAGGTATCCGTGCTTGCTGTCGCTATCGCTCACGGACTGGGGGTCGCAGTCGTAGATGGATTCGAAGACAGTCGTCGCTCGTGGTTTTGTGTGCGACAGAAGTAGTCTCGAGGGGATTCGAACCGCGCAGACTCGAGTCCTCTAGTCCGTTGGGCTCGAATCCGCCCGGGACTACTAACCCGGAGGTTTTAATCCGGACAGCCATAGGTCCATTCTATGAGTCGGACCGTAGCAAGTAACCGACCATATCCGTTGAAGCTAGCGAAAGTTCAGGTCCAATATGGCGATAATATAGCAGTACTAATCGATTGTTAGGCGCCGGTTGCCCGGATTATTTCGATACTTGGTAGTTCGGTACCCGAATGTTTGTGCCGCAGGCACAATGAAAGTCATCCCCGTTGAGTTCCATTTTTAGCCCGCCACAATTACTGCAGGGCTTGTAGCGTTTGTAAGAGTTGTCCTGAACGGAGTTGTCTGCACTGGTCTCGAAGACGATCGTCGGAAGCGTGTTGCCGTGTTCCATACCGCTGTAGTGTGTCTGGATCTCCTCTCGCAGCAAGGCCTTCTGGTCGGTGGTTGGTTCCTCTGTAAGCAGCACACGTGCACGCTTGTGTCCTGACCAGCGCTCCAGCACGAACTCTACCAACTCTTCTTCCCGCTGTTCCAGGGCATCTAGGTCCCATCCATCGGTGGGGTCAGAGAGGCGCTCTAGAAGAGCGATCTTCGAGTCCTTGTAGATCTTATTATATTTTCTTTCGTATACGTCATTGCCGACGGTCTTGTTGTCTTGGGGCCAAAGGAATGCGAGGTTCGCCAAGCGGTGACGGTTTTCGTTGTGGTTCTCCAGACGTGCCTCTGTGACGTCAGGGTTCTGCGGCGCAATATGTTCGATTTCAGCTTCGGCAACGAACGTCCCGAAGCCGACCAGGGTATGGAGTCCGGTCGTACCCATCTGGCTGCGCAGTGAGCGTTCGTACTCATATAGGAGGTACAGCACGGTGTTTTTCCCGTTTCCGAAGCCCCCCCAACCCCGATTGAATTCACCGCTGATGACATCTTGCCGGGTTAAGCAATCGATGATATCCGATTCAGGAGCGCGGTTGCCAGTCTCGGTATCAATTTTATGGATGATTGAGGTGACGGCATCATCGACACCACTATAACGGTCATCTATCGTGACTGCATCGAATAGGTCCCTGATGTCTGTCTCAGTCCAGTCGGCGATGAACAGTCGGTGCGATTCGCGTTTGAGCTGTCGCCGAAGCAACATCGTACTTCGGTTCATAATCTCGAAGGATCGAACGGCGAATACTTCACAGGCCCGCACCAAGTCAGCGAATTCGTCGCTCTCGACGTCCGTCTTGAGATACGCCGCCATAAGCAGAGGTCGGAACGTAGAGGCCGCCCCACAGGTATCCACGGCCGTGAGCATGTTCAGCGTCGCTGCGTCGATGCCATCGTACTGATCGCCAAGCCGGTCGGGATCATAAATCGCATTGAACGCCTCCGCGGCCTCTCGAAGCGATTCGACATATCTATTGATCCAGTCAGTGAGATCCGATTCCGGTCGATCTAAAGAGGCATAGCGATCGATCTGCTTGATTCGACGATGGATGTCTGAGATGTCTGAATGCGGGCGCCGGCGCTTCGTCTCGCCGGTGAACATCTCCCAATGACGCTTGACGAACTGGTCGACAAGCTCTTCGTCGCCACCCCCAAGCGTGATCGTCTCGACAGCGTCATTGAAGTCTCGAGCAACGTTTTCCGAATCCAACTGTTCGACTTCGCCGGCACAATACAACAGGTGACTTTTGATTTTCTCAGCAATCGTTAGATCCTTGCCGCGATCGTTAACAACCTCGAAGAGACGCCCTGCTTCCGCGGCGTCGTCGACTTCGTACTTGGTTACCTCGAAAATATTGTCGATCGCCGAGAGCACGTCATAGAGGTGGTCGAAATACGCACGGAGGTTCTCTTGTTCTGCGTCCTCAAGTGATGCTTCGAGATGGGCTTCGCGTTTGTCTTCTAACCAGCCTTGAATGACTTGCTTGGCTTCCGCGAGTCGGCGTGCAGGCAGCAGGGCCTCATCTTTGTCGAGGATTACTACGGGGGGCTTCTCAGCGACTACGAGCTGGCTGTAGGCTTGCTTGGTCAATCGGGCTGGTTTGAACCGCCGACCGTTCTGTTTATTCCGATATTTGATATATAGATCCCGGTACTGTTGATAGAGCTCGTCAGGGGAGTTGCGTCTGGACGTGTCTACATCTACGATACCATTCAGGTTCTGCAGTTCCTCGCAGAGACACCCTACAAGCAAACTCGTCGTTGTCAGGCGTTGTTGCCCGTCCACGACGTTGTACAGCGTCCAGTCATTAGGTGTTGGGCTGTCAATCTCGCGTACGTCATCCAGAACAACTGTCCCGAAGTAGTGGACGACATCACGAGAATCACCGACAGCGGTGTCCCGCTGGATAACATAGTTGATATCCTCAAGCAGGTCCGCAACCTCGGTCTCTGTCCAGGCGTAACTCCGCTGATATCGGGGAACATTGAGTCGAGCTTCATGGAAGATCTGTTGGAGGCTCTGTTGTTCCGCTTTTGCCATACTGTTCGTACCCCAATACATACACCTAAGTCTTTATTATGGGCAGTCACCCTCTCACGATAGTCACATGTAAACAGTGATGGCAGTCTAAGAAGTACCACTACTACGATGAAGTACCGGTAGATATATTATATTCGGGCTGACATACTCGACGAGGAAATTGACACCTACTATCGCGAATACTGCTGCCCTCCCCCGCGAAGCTTCCGTGGACCGACTTGAGGAGATTTGCCAACTCGTCACTGACCAGCCTAGGAGCAAATCCCAGCTAGTTGATGATCTCGTGGAAAACAACGACGCAGTCTATGATACAATCAGGCTCGGCGAGTGGTTAGGTTTCCTCTCAGCGACCGACAAAGGTGTTGTTACGACTGACTTGGGAACGGAGTTAATCACCAAGGCCGGCCGTAAGCGAGCGGACGTGTTTGCAACTGGATTGGCGAACCACGAGCCGTACTGCCAGATCCTCCGCTCGTTGGACGACAAGGGAGTGCTCTTCGAAGGCCCCTTAGAGCGCCAGACGGTACTCTCGTTATTAAAAGATGAATACGGACTTGAGTTGAGCACGAAAACTCTGAAAGAACGTGTCGGGACGTTCTTTGCGACGTTGGAGGCTGCAGGAATGGGCGAGTACGTCTTTGCATCTAGGAACACCATCAGTCACTTCAAATTTGATGAAGAGTTCCGCGATCGCCTTCCGGGGACGGTTTGGATTGCAAGCGACTCTCCAGACGATTCGGGGTCTGGGTCAGAATCTGGCGATACTAGCGTACAAGATAGATTGAACGTCAGCTACGAAGAGGATCAGGCTAACTTGGGCTCGGTTGATATTGACGAACCTACTGATTCAGGGACAACGAATGATGGGATCCAGACCACTATCACTGGCGAGTCATTCAGCTTGGGTGATGTGAAGACAGAACTCACGATTGATTCGGAGGGCGAAGTCAATTGTGTCCTCTCAATCCATGTTGACGATTCGTCCGATCCAGACCATCTTGAGGAAGTATTATTGGCGATCCGGCGAGCAATGCAGACTGAGCTCTAAGAGTGATCGAGTATTTGATGGGACAGACTGTGGATTTTCCGGGGAGATGTCAGTTATCGAGCATAGACTATAGGACCAAGCCGTTCGGAACTATCGATAACCTCCTTGTGGAACTCCCTGGAAATTTCAGGAAGGCTAATGCGAGCCAGTATTCCCAATCCGATAGCGGACCAATCTGCGTGGATTGCCGCCATCAGTCACCCAACTGTGTACATCCTGCCTTCGAACGCGGTCGGGTCACCGAAATACGCGACAAATCTTGATCGGTTCGAGGCGCCCCCGATCCTACAGGTACCCATCGATCGGTCTCCCGTCGAACTCCCCGCCAAACAGGAGTGATCGACTGAGATTCTTGTTGGAATTGGTGCAGGTGATGTTCGAGAGGAACAAACAATCCTCACAGGCCCTGTTGTGGTCCGCCTGGCAGATCGTATCGTACGTGCAGAACGCCGCCTCTTCGAGTTAGTCCATCACATCCAAAAAGCGATCCTCGAATAGTGTGAAGATTGACCCAAAGGTCTCCGCTTAGTTTGGACTCCGGGCGATCACAATGTTCTCGTCGGACATCATCGAACCTGTTTGACCTGCCACGTTCTGTGGGGAGTTTGCGTACGGGAGCGTCTTATATGGCAGCGAGCGAGACAGAATCATTTGGGGTTCAAAGCCAAGGCTCTCCAGCAACTCCATCGTAATCTGGTCCAAGGGGATCTGTACGTCTGAGACGGTGCGGTTCGCCACGACGAACACGGCCGGTTGCCCGCCACGAAGCACGCGCTTGACCTGCTTTATCACGTCGAAGTAATCGTTGAAAAAGGAGAGAGTGTCTTCGCTCCGTCCATCTTGGGACCGAAGTACGTGCAGAACATCACCAAGCATCTCGGATCGCGTCGCCAGTGACCTAAGCCCGTCACTCGGGTTGTTGCGTCCGCCCAAGCCCATCTTGTCTACTTCCTTCATCATGGCACGTGAAACTTTCATCGAAATGACGGCCGGATCAAGGGAGTATTGGCCATACGCTACGGTAGTATCATGGTCACCATATGGCGGTGATGTAAGGACGATGTCTGCTGAGTTAGTTGGGATGTGAGTCGCCGTCCGCGAGTCCCCATGGGAGACTACTACTGGCTTGGGATCTGAAATTGCATTCACGTACTGATCCATTCGTTGGAGGTTACTCCGAAGTTCCCGCGTAAAGATCCGAAACACGTCTGGGTTATGCTCTGCACGCGCCTCTTCGGGGATGCGATAGCGCTTGTACTCGCCTGTTCGCTGGAAGCTGACTTCGCGCGCAGTAATGGACAGAGCGATGCGGAAGAACCGAGCGATAGCCTCTTCATAGTGGATTTCGACCGCATCAATACGCTCGCGGAGATGACGGAGGTGGTAGAGTTGTGGTTTGGGGAACCACTCGAATCGCTCGCTTACCTCGGGGCGCAGCGCCGCCATATCGTCCCCGCGGGCGTATGACTCGTCGATCTGCTGGAAAGCTTCGGTGATGGGGTCCGAGAATTCCGGAAGTCGGCCGTGGGCAAAGACCCGCCAAGCCTCGCGATAACACTCAATATCGATTTGGGTTGTCTTTGCTCGTGTGATCATACACGCAAGCGGGTTGATGTCACTGACTGTCGCTCGCAGATTCAAGAGTTGGGCCTCCAAGGCGGTGGTCCCGCTACCCCCGAACGGATCCCAAACGGTGTCACCTGGTTGGATATCGTCCGTTCCGAGATAGTGACCAAAAAAGAACTTCGGAATCTGTGGTGGCATCCGGGCTGGATAGCTATGCAAGCCATGCGTTAGATACGAGGTATCGCAGTTCGCGAATTCGAAGTTGATCTCCGCGAGGTCGCGATTACCGGGATCGGTAGTAGAATGATTTTCCGAATGGCTCGCCATTGGGCTCTGCTTTCACTCACTAGGCCTCCTGGTAAATTCTTTGCTATTGAATCTTCTTGTGTGTCAGACAGACACGCCACCAGTCTCACTATAGCCCACAGATCGGTGAACTCATCAACCATCCCTGCGGACTAGACCAACATCGGAGCTTTTGGATACTCTTATGAGACAGCATTCGAACCAACTCACCCTGAATGCGGTCGGTCAACAATCACACTCCTTAGAGGATTATGACTGGACGTTCGCGAACGCCGATACACAGTACCTGACCCATGGGATCCATAAATACCCCGCCCGAATGCCCCCACAGCTCCCAGCAGGGTTGTTCTCTCACTTTAAGTCCGCTGGAGAGATTTCGAGCGGAGACACAGTGTACGACCCATTTTCTGGGAGCGGTACGACCGTAACTGAAGCACGGCTGCGGGGAATCAATACTATCACCAATGACATTAATCCGTTCGCAGTTGAACTGAGTCGGGCTAAGTCGACACCCCTCGATCTGGACAAGTTAGATGCCGCCATAGAGGAACTCCTGGGGGACCTCCAAGCTCGCTTCAGGCACGCCGGGTCGGCCGTCGACTGTGGCGAAGACGTGCTCTCCCCGGATCTTGCGGCCGAAGCCGAACAGGTCAGCACTGACTGGTTTCCCGAACCCCAGTTAACACAGCTGTTCGTTGTCCGTGAGCGGTTGGATGCCCTGGCCGACCAATTCTCGACAGACATCATCCGGTTCTTGCGTATTGGGCTGGCGAAGTGTGCACGAAAAGTAAGCTACCAACGACAAGGTGAATTCAAACGCTACAGACTAGCGCCGGCCGACCGTGCGGCCCACGATCCGAATGTCTTCAATGAGCTCACGACTGTTCTACGAGATAATCGACAACGGATGCGGGCCTTCCTAAATGTAGCAGATCCATCGACAGATGCTCGGGTCGAACAGGCCGATTCACGGAACTCCCTAGAGAACCCGGTGCTAGGGTTGGAGGAGAACTGCGCGGACATCATTATTACGTCTCCACCGTACGGCGATCATCAAACAACGGTCGCCTACGGTGAATTTTCTACGAACCTCTCGACACTCGCGTTCGGTGAATCTTACGAACGCATGGTCGACGTCGATAAACGCGGCCTCGGCGGTATCAACGTCGAACGCACGCTTTCTGATCTTCAGGCTAACTCGGAATCGCTACACTCTGTCATTGAGGATCTAAAGTCAGTTGGAGGTCGGTCGAAAGACGCACTCGAGTTCTTCATTGATTTCAATGCAGTCATTGAGGAAGTCGGAAAAATCATCAAACCAGGCCAGCCGGTGGCCTGGATCGTAGCCAATCGTCGAATGAGCGACATCTGGATTCCGACTCACGAAATCGCCCGCGAACTGTGTGAAACTGCCGATTACACAACTCGGGCGGTCTTGCCTCGCTCGATCAAGGCCAAAACCTTACCTCACAGCAATCGTGCGGGGGACACGATGACCGAGGAGTATATCGTAATCGCTAGCGGGCCCGAGTAGTAGGAACAAGGGATTTTACTGTAAAATCCGCCCTATCTATGCAGTACGGCTTGCTGGACATCATCTGGACCTAATAGAAACTCCAGTATTCACTTCGCAGAACTACTTCCCGAATAATATACCGTGAAAGAAATATGAGACCTGTTTGAAGCCTAGTTAGGAGATCTATGAGCTCAAAGTATCTTAGAGTATCTTAAGTTGATTTTATTTACCTCTAGTCTAGATGTGTGAACGGAGTTATGGCAGATTACATTGAGTTCAGAGAAGGAGCGGCCGTCTTCATTGAGGAGACGTTCGGGGGTCTCGAAGCGTCTGAGTTAACAGTTAACCGGGACAAATTTAGTGAATACGAACTTCATCTCAATGTGGAGGGAACAGTACCCCTTGACGAGTTAATAGCCTCGATCCACTCAAATGGGGTTGAGCTAAACGTGTCCTCATTCAAGACAAGTGTTGTAGAGATTCGTGAGGCGGACGCTGAAGTACAAGATTGTAGTGCTGTAGAACTCACGCAGAGTCTCAAACAAACCAATCGGTCAAATATGCCTCCGATTCCCGACGACGATGGCCTCAAGACCCCAACCGACAATGCCCACTATCAACGATTAGTGGAAAACACCAATTCTCAGCCAGCGAAGTATCGTCGTCTAATCCGTAACGAGGACCAGATCGCTCGGCCAAAGTTCGACCGGTGGGCGAAGCGGCAAGGCTTTGCGCCGGAGACGGGTGGCAGCCATAATGCGAGTCTTCTTATGCTAGAGCGGATCGGTGAGATTGAACGCCGCGGCAGAGGTGATGACCAAGTGATCATCTGGGTAGGTGAATAGGACCGGGTTGTCATGAAGTGTATCAGTGTTAGCACTTCTCCAGTTGTCAGTTGGAAATACCGACTCAGCGGTTGTACAGCGCTCCGAGATGCGAGAATCGATGTCATTCCCGCTCGAGACGGTTCACTCTTCACATCCGTTTGTCGTAGGATAGTCCCGGGCGGATTCGAACCACGGTCACTCCGCTTCGCTTCGTTCCCTGATTCGAATCCGCTGGACGTATTCCGCGCTCACGAAGTTGTTCGCGCGAAAATAGTCCCGGGCGGATTCGAACCGCCGTCATAGGCTCCAAAGGCCCATATGATTGGCCACTACACCACGGGACTGCAATGCCCGGACAGAGCCGACAGCCGAAACCGACGTCGGCCGTCGAGCGGGCGTCACTTCCGGGATAGGAGATGACCGCACAATAGTGTTACTTTTCGGTGCGAGGAGATGGCGGCGTCGACCGGTTTCGATCATGCCGCTCGTCCCTCTCGAGGAGATCAATCCGTCTGTGGAATCGAACGTGCACCGAGCCAGAAGGCGAGCACTGCCAGAACCGAGAGGATGAGGAGATTCCCGACTGCAGGCTCGAGGCCGGCCACGGTAACTGTTTCAGCCGCAGGATCGGTCGCTGCACGGACGCCGCGAGCGAAGTACGTCAGCGGCGAAATGTCGACGAAGGGGGCGAACCAACCGGGGAGTTGCTCGAGGGAGACGAACGTCTCCGAGAGAAAGAGCAACGGGAGTCCGATGGCGTTACTCGCGGCGACGGCTCCATCTTGGGAGTCGGTGTAGCTGCCGAGCATCGCGCCGACGCCACAGAAACAGACGACGCCGATCAGAATGTAGGGCACGAGCAGCGGCGAGAACGCAATTTCAGCGCCCGTCAGGGCGACCACGAGGATAAGGATGAGGATACTCGCGAGGCCGATGATAACGGCGTTGACGAGCGTCTGTGCAAGGAGCCACTCCCCGCGAGTGACCGGCGTCGTCGCGAGCTTTTCGAAGCGATTGCCCTCACGGTGGCGAGCGACTTCGCTGCCCATCCTCGACAGTGGCGTAAAGAGGACGACGACGGCGAGGTAGCCCGGGACGTAGTAGGCCGGCGGTTCGGTGAACAGTCCCTCGCCGGTGGGATCCGTTCGAACGAGCGCACCGAAGATGACGATCAGGATGACGGGGAAGAAAAACGTGAAGAAGACGGCCGTCCGTCTGCGGACGAACGACCGCCAGCCGGCGCTGGCTTCCGCACGAACGCGAGTAAGCCGGCTCACGCTGTCTCACCCGTTTGGGCGACGCCGTCGTCCGTCGAATCGTCTCCGAATTCCGTCCCGTGATTCGTTCGCTCGAGTTCCGTCTCGTCGGCCAGCGTGAGATAGACGTCCTCGAGGTCGGGTTCCGCCCACGAGAGCCCGGTGTACTCGAGGTCGTGTCCCTCGAGGAAGTCGACGACCGCCCCGATCTCGGCCGGCTCGATTTCCTGGACTACGACCGCGTCGTTCGACCGCCGAGCGCGAACGCGCCCCTGCTCCGGTCGGTCGACGGGGAACGCGAGGTCGGCGAACGCGTCCAGTTCGGCCGTCGTTTCGATCGTGAGGCGACTCGAGCCGCCGTGTTCGGCCACGAGGTCGGTCGGCGTTCCGCGGGCGACGACGGATCCGTTGGCGAGTAAGCCGACGCGGTCGGCCAGGCGCTCGGCTTCAGCCATGTCGTGGGTGGTGAGCACGACGGTCGTCCCACCTGCTGCGAGGTCTTCGATCAAGCGCCAGACCGTCCGTCGGCCGGCAGGATCGATCCCCGTCGTCGGCTCGTCCAGAAAGAGCACGTCCGGATCGTTGACCAGCGTCGAGCCGACGCAGACGCGTCGTTGCTGGCCGCCGGAGAGATCCTCGTACCAGGTGTCACCAGCGTCTGCGAGACCGACGTCGGCGAGCACGGAGTCGGGGTCTCGAGGGTCGTCGTAGAGTCCGGCGTAGTACGAAAGCAGTTCGCGGGCACTGAGGCGATCCGGCGGCGAGAAGTCCTGTGGGAGCACCCCCAGTCGGTCTCGGTCGATAGCCGAGGGGGTCTCGCCGAGCACTCGAGCCGATCCCGAGTCGGGCGTCGTCGTCCCCGTCAACGCGCGAACGAGCGTCGTCTTTCCCGCACCGTTCGGGCCGATGAGCGCGAAGACCTCGCCGCCCCCGACGGAGAGCGACGCTCCCGAGAGCGCCACCGTCTCGTCGTAGGTCTTCTCGAGGTCCGTCGCGTCGACCACGGCTTCGGCGTCCATGCGCCGAGGTAGCCACGCATCCCGGGTAAGGTGTTCGATTCCGTCGGCTGTCGGTCGAGCGTTTCCCGTCTCGAGCGCCCTCGACTCTGCCGTTCTTGCCCACGCAGGCTCAACTATTACCCGAGAATTCGTGGTAGGACGGGCACAATGACCCAAATTGGCTATACGCTCTCGAGCGAAGAGCACGGGCCGACCGAGCTCGTCGACATCGCCGAACGTGCCGAGGAAGCGGGCTTCGACTTTCTCTCGATTTCGGATCACTTTCACCCCTGGGTCTCCGCGCAGGGTGAATCGCCGTTCGTCTGGTCGACGTTGGGTGCGATTGCGAACGCGACGGACGAGATCGAGGTTGGCGTCGGCGTGACCTGCCCGACGATCCGCATTCACCCGCTCAACGTCGCACACGCCGTCGCCACCGTCGACGAAATGCTTGGCGACCGCTTCACGTTCGGCGTCGGCACCGGCGAGAACCTGAACGAGCACGTCACGGGCGAGCGCTGGCCCGAACACGACGTTCGCCTCGAGATGCTCGAGGAGTCGATGAACGTCATGCGGAAGCTCTGGACCGGCGAAACGATCAGCCATCGCGGCGAGCACTTCACGGTCGAGAACGCCCGACTCTACACGTGTCCCGACGAGCAACCCACGACGATTGCGAGCGCGTTCGGGCCGCAGACGGCCGAGTGGACGGCCGAGAACGCCGACGGCCTTTGGTGTTCGGGGCCGAAAGAGGGTCCGGTCGAGGCCTACGAGGACGCTGGTGGGGAGGGGCCGAAATACACGCAACTCCACGGCTGTTACGCCGAGACCGAGGAAGACGCGATCGAGACGGTCTACAAGTACTGGCCGAACGGCTCGATTCCGGGTGAACTCGGTCAGGAACTACCCACGCCCGCACACTTCAAGCAGGCCGCCGAGATGGTCGAGAAAGAAGACATCGCCGAGGCAGGCACGACCACCAGCCCCGATCCCCAAGATCACATCGACAGCCTCGAGCAAGCCATCGACGTCGGCTACGATCACGTCTACTTCCACCAGATCGGCCCCGAGCAGGACGCGGCGATCGAGTTCTACGAGGAGGACGTCCTGCCGTCGTTCGCGTAACGACGGCTTCGAGTAAGCCCTGACTCGAGTCGCCGCTTCCCCACCCATTTTGGCGCTCGCGGACGAACGACGCCCATGGAGTACACCACGCTCGGGAACACGGGAACGACCGTTTCGAAGGTTTGCTATGGCACCTGGCGATTCGGCCGGGAGACTGGCGACCTCGAGAACGAGACGACGCGCGAGGAAGCCCACGACCTGCTCGACGCCTGTCTGGACCACGGGATCAACTTCATCGATACGGCGAACGTCTACGGCACCCCCGACGGCACCAGCGAGGAGTGGATCGGCGAGTGGCTCGCGGACCGTGACGTCGACCGCGAGGACCTCGTCATCGCCTCCAAGGTCTACTTCGAGTTCGACGGCTGGGGCGAGCCCGGCCCGAACGATTCCGGACTCGGACGCAAGCACGTTCGCGCCCAGATCGAGGGCACGCTCGAGCGTCTGGGAACCGACTACCTCGACCTGTACTACATCCACCGTTGGGACGACGAGACGCCCATCGAGGAGACCATGTCCGTGCTGAACGACCTCGTCCGCGAGGGTAAAGTCAACCACCTCGGCGCGTCGACGATGGCCGCCTGGCAACTCACGAAGGCGCTGTGGACCAGCGACGTCGAGGGACTCGAGCGCTTCGACGTCACCCAGCCGATGGTCAACGCCGCCCACTACGACGCCGTCGGCGACTACCTCGACGTCTGTGCGGATCGGGACCTCGCCGTCTGTCCGTACTCGCCGCTCGCTGGCGGCTTTCTGACGGGCAAGTACGAGCGTGCCGACGACGGCTCAGTCGAAGCGCCGGACGGCTCTCGAGGCAGCTTCGACGACCTGTTCGAGGATCGGTACGCGACCGACAGAGCGTGGGACGTCCTCGAGGCCGTCGAATCCGTCGCCGACGAAGCGAACGCCTCGCCGGCGCAGGTCTCCTTGCGGTGGTTGATGGAGCAGGATCGATTCACCTGCGTACCGATCGTCGGCGCTCGCACGCCCGGGCAACTCGAGGAGAACGTCGGCGCCGTCGACCTCGATCTCAGCGGCGAGCAGTTCGAACGGATCGACGCGGCTCGAGCGTCCAGCGAGTGACCGTCTCCGCTCCGTCGAGAAGGAGTTTCGCCGGTATCCGAACGCTCGTCCTCCGAACGTCGATTCAGGAGGCGTCTTCGACCGCTGCAATAATGGTCTCGGCGTCGGGTTCGTCGAGGAGTTGGCCGTCGACGATCACTGCTGGCGTCCCTTCGACACCTGCGTCCTCGCCTTGTTCCTTGTCCGCCGCGAGCGTCTGGAGGTAGGTTTCGTCCTCGAGGGCGTCCGCGACGACGTCGGGGTCGACGCCGACGTCCTCCGCGGTCGACTCGAGGTTGTCGTTGCCCCAGTCGTCGGTCGCGAACAGTTCCTCCTTGTAGGCGAAGAACTCGCCAGCCGGGTCGTCGTCGGATTTGGTTTCCGCTTGGATGGCACGAGCGGCGTTCGCCATCGGCACGGCTTCGTCCTCGACTGGAATTGGGAAATCAGCGTGCTGGTAGGTGATCTCGTCCGTTTCGATCAGTTCTTCTTCGATGGTGGGGAACACGCCCGACTGGAATCTGTGACAGGCCGGGCACGTAAAGTCGGCGTACACCTCCACGGTGACCTCGCCGTTGCCGAGGGCCGGCGCCGAGAGCTGACGGTCGGGGTCGACGCCGTCGATATCAGTCGTCTGGGAGCTACAACCAGCGAGCCCGATGGCCAGCGTGGTTCCGGCGGCCGTCGCAAGAAACGTTCGACGATTCATTTGACTATCATTATGGATGGGCGTCTGTTAGGAATATCGGTCTGCGTCGGGTCGCCGGTCAGATGACGA
Organism: Natronorubrum daqingense; assembly: GCF_001971705.1. NCBI lineage: Archaea > Methanobacteriati > Methanobacteriota > Halobacteria > Halobacteriales > Natrialbaceae > Natronorubrum > Natronorubrum daqingense. The sequence continues at coordinate 567,068 of NZ_CP019327.1, read as the reverse complement.
GCGCGTCGACGAGGACGGCCACGAGCACGGCACCGAGGAAGGCGTTCGAGGCGTGGAACGAACGGAACGCGGCGGCTTCCGTCTGCTCGAAGTGGAGTCGGATAGCCGCCCAGAGGAAGATACCGCCGAAGACGGCGACCGTCGCGGCGTAGATGACGCCGAGGTCGGTGATCCACGCGAGTGCAATCGTGCTGACGAGCGTCGCACCGATGTAGTAGACGATGTGCTTTCGAGTCTCGGTCTCGCCGCGGACGACGGGCATCATCGGGAACCCGCCGCGAGCGTAGTCGTCCTTGTACGCTAACGCGAGGTTGTAGAAGTGAGCGGGCGTCCAGAGGAAGATCACGCCGGCGAGTGCGAGCGCCGGCCAGCCGATCTCGTTGGTCACCGCCGCCCAGCCGATGAGCGCCGGCAGCGCACCCGCAGCGCCGCCGATGACCGTGTTCTGGACGGTGTTTGGCTTGAGCACGAGCGTGTAGACGACGCTGTAGAAGATAATCGCGGCGAGGCCGAGTGCGGCCGCGAGCGGGTTGATCGTCAGGAAGACGCCGAGCGAGGCGGCCGTCAGGAGCAGGCCGAAGGCCATCGCGTTTCGGACGGGGATCAGTTCGGTCGCCAGCGGTCGGTCGGCCGTCCGGGACATCCGCTGGTCGACGTCGCGCTCGAGGACGTGGTTGAACGTCCCACTCGCACCGATCGCGAGGACGCCGCCACCGAGCGTCGCGACGATGAGCGAAATGGTCAGATTCGGTCCAGCGGCCAGTGCCATTCCGGCCGCGGCGACGAGACAGAGCAGCCACATCAACCGCGGCTTCATCATTTTGAAGTACGCGAAGGCGGTGAGCCGAGCGCGAGCGAGGCGACCGTCGGGAAGCGGGCGAACGTCGGGTGCGGACGCCTCGCCCGAGGCGACGGCTTGCTCGAGTGGCTCGGGTGTCTCGATCGTGTCGTCTGCTTCGCCCGTTGCGAGCTCGAGGTCCCAGGCGAGCGCGAGGACGATTGCGGTAAAGATCACGAGACCGAGCGTGAGATGCAGTCCGGGGACGATCGCTGCGGGGCCGACCGTCGCCGTGAGCGCGCCGACGCCCACTTGCACGATGTAGAGGGCCGCAGCGACGACGAGGGTCCAGCGGACGCGCCTCGAGACGTCGCCGAAGACGGCGGCGACGGCCGTCGCGGCGACGAGCGCGCCGACGACGACGGCGGCGAGTCGGTGGCCCCACGCGATGGCGAGTTCCGTCTGATTCAGCGGATCCGCGGGTGCGTGACAGGTCGGCCAGGTCGAACACGCCGACGCGGCGTTCGTCAGTGAGGTCGTCGCGCCGATGATCAACAGGAGGTAGACACCGAGCGCCGTCGCTGCGAGCAGTGCAGAAAACCGTTGTCGTGTGTCGATCGGACGGGGAAACGACGAAGATTCAGTTGCCACGGCTATCCTTGTCTGTTACCTTCGACTCGGCATATTTAGGAGTCCCGTTTTATCCCCATTTAGCGGGAATGACGGGTGACAGAACGACGTGGGTGCGCGAACGCCCGTGGCGAACGCTCACATTCCCATGTCGTCGCCGGCTTCAGGAATCGGAAGATCGTGCGGTGACACGCCAAGTAGTTCCCCAGCGTGATCGAGCGCCATATCGAACCCGTAGTAGCGCTCGAGTTCGTCACCGTCGGCCGTCGGCCGAACCTTCAGCATGGCGTAGCCCTCGACGTTTTGGGCGATCACCGCGCTCGCTCCGGGGGTGGTCTCGGAGCCGTCGGTGCTAACCGCGCGAAACTCGAGGAGACGTTCCGTCTCCGTTTCGTCGTAGGTCGCTTCGATACCGTTTGCGGTAGCCGTCCGATCGTCGGTCATACTCGACACTCGCGGATCAACCACCGGGAAGGTATCGGTTTCCGCGAGTGCAGCGAGCGTGCGACGAGGAACCGATACAGATTTTTTCGTCTGTTGAGAGGATGTGCTCGTGAGCCGAGGGGACCCCTCCACGTTCGAGGCAGTCGCGACGTTCCGCCAGACGCGGGCACTCGCGATACAGTGGGTCGTCGTCGCCGTCGTCGGCTTCTTCGCGTTCGCCTACGGGTTCGCTCACGTTCGGGCGACCATTCGGGGAGCGACGCTCGAGCCGATCGTTTTTCACGCGTTCACGCCACCTGATGCGCTCGTCTGGCTCGCCATTACTCTCGTGCTGGTGGCCCTCGTCGTCGTTCCCCACGAGTTGCTCCACGGCGTATTTATGGCCCGCTACGGCGCGTCGCCGTCCTACGGCGTCGGCGTCTCCCACTTCGTGTTACCATATGCTTACGCGGAAACGGTCGGCGAGAGCTTTACGCGAAACCAGTTGCTCATCACCCTTTTCGCACCGTTCGTGGGGATTACGACGATCGGTGTAATGGCGATGCTCGTCCACCCCTCGCCGCTACTGATCGTACCGCTGGCCGCGAACGCCGCCGGCTCGATCGGCGATCTCTGGATGGCCGGTGTGCTCCTCCAGTACCCCGCTTCCGTCCGAGTCGCCCCACCTCCCGGTGGCGCGCAGGGATTCGGCATCTACGCCTCGAGCGACGACGGCGACGTTCGTCGCCGGTCTCGACATCGATTCGCCGTGCGAGCCGTCACTGGTGCAATCGGTACGCTCGTCGTGGTGGCGACAGCACTCGCCGGAACGGTGTTCCTCTCGCTCGCCGTCGGCACAGGTACCGTCGTAATCGGCGACCCGGGCAGTCGCTGGCTCCTCTTCCGACACGAGTTCGATCCCGAGTCGGGGACGGTGCTCCTCGAGATCGGTGCCACAGTCGTGCTCACCCTCGCGAGTATCGGTGGCGTCCTCTGGGCGACCCTCGTCGAGAGCGTGCTTGCACTCCGTACGGTCCCGAGTTGACCGTCGCTCTCGGGAAAAACCGAAACGTTCGTGCGCGCGAGGGACGGACGAGCGCCTATGAGCAAGTGGCTCCAGAGTGGCCGCCGGCGCGACATCTGTGTACTCCTCGCCGGCGCTTCGGACGGCGAACTGCGCGGCCAGCAGTTGAAATCACGCCTCGAGTCCCGTTACGACGACCACCTCGAGCCGAAGTCGTTCTACGGGTCCCTGTCGGCGCTCGTGGACGCGGGATTCGTCGAAGAGCGAACCGAGGGGATTCACGACGTGTACGCGCTCACCGACGGCGGGGACAAACGACTCCGCGAGCACGCCGAGTGGATTCAGACGTGTCTCGAGAACGGAGAAGAGAACTCCTGAGAGTCGAGGTAACTGTCAGAATTGTCACTCGTCTCGAGGGAGCTATCCCGCTCGAGCCCGTATTCGCGACTGAGTGGCGATGACCGACTCCCAACTCGATCCGGATTCGGCGTTCGACGAGCCGACAGTCGAGCGCAAGTGGTTCTTATTCGGCGTCGTTATCGGCGTCGCTCATCTGGGATTCCTCGCGCTTATTCTCGTCCTCGTACAGATCGACCTCATGCTCGGGCTGGTCGTCGCGGTGACGCTGAGCGTGCTCAGCGGGATCGGGATTACGGTGTTCGCCCTGTGGTGGCGCGAGTGACCGTCGAAAATCGAGTCGAAAGAGCGGGTTTCAGGCGTCCTCGAGCAACTGATCGCCGATCGTGTTCCGGAGCACTTCGCTGGTGCCCTCGTAGATCTCGTTGAGTTTGGCGTCGCGGTAGAATCGCTGGGCGGCGAAGTCCTTCGTGTAGCCGTAACCGCCGTGGATCTGGATACCCTCGTTCGCGACCTCGCGGCTCACCTCGGAGGCGTAGAGTTTGGCCTGCGAGGCGTCTTTGATGTAGTCCTCGCCGCGGATCTTCTTGTCCGCGGCCTTGTGCATGAGCAGCTTTGCAGCCTGAATCTTGGTGTCCATGTCCGCCAGCTTGTGTTTGATCGACTGGAACTCGCCGATCGGCTGGCCGAACTGCTCGCGTTCTCCCGCGTAGTCTCGAGCCGCCTCGAAGGCGGCGCGGGCGATACCGACCCCGCGGGCCGCGATGGTGATCCGCCCGCCGTTGAGCGTCTTAAGCGCGTGGACGAAGCCGTCGCCCTCCTCGCCGAGCAGGCGCGATTCCGGAATTCGGAGGTCGTCGAAGCGAAGTTCGGCCGTCGGACAGCCCTTGTCGCCGAGTTTGTCCTCCGTCCCTTCGACGATGAAGCCGTCGTCCTCTTCGGGACGAACGACGAACGACGAGATTCCCTTGTTGCCCGCGTCCGGATCAGTCTTCGCGAACAGCGTGACGGTGTCGGCGACCGAGCCGTTGGAAATCCAGAGCTTTCCGCCGTTGATCACGTATTCGTCTCCATCTTTCTCGGCAGTGGTCTCCATCGCCGGCACGTCGCTGCCCGCACCGGCTTCCGAGAGCGCGAACGCCCCGACGTCCTCGCCCGCCGCGACGGGCGTCAGAAACTCCTCTTTTTGGGACTCGTCGCCGAACTCGTAGAGCATGTTGCCCGCAAGCGAGGTATGGGCTGCGACGACCGTCCCGAGTCCGCCCGACCCTCGAGAAATTTCCTCGAGGCCGATCGCGTAGGAGTGATAGTCTAACCCGGCGCCGCCGTACTCCTCGGGGAAGGGCATGCCCATGAGCCCGAGGTCGGCCATCTCGCCGACGAGGTCGGCCGGGAACTCGTCCTCGTGATCGATCTCGTCCGCGACGGGAACGACCTCTTCGTCCACGAACTCGGAGACCATCTCCCGAATCTGGCGTTGCTCGGCCGAGAGTGCGAAGTCCATGCTCGAGCAATCGCGGCGTCCATTGTTAGTAGTATCGCTGTCGGTCGGTTTGATATCGCCGCTGTCGGTCGGTTTGATATCGCCACTCTCCGTCGGTTTGATTTTACCCGCGTCGTCGATTTCGTATCGGTTCCCTCATCGACTCAGCGACTCGAGGGCCTCGTCGATCGACTGCTCGCCGCCCAACAGTTCGAACGTCTCGCCGACGAGTCCGTCTCGCTCGAGGACGGCGATCAGCGTCTGGGCGACGTCTTCGCGCGGGATATCGCCGTCCCCGAGGTCGAAGTTGCCGACGCGAATCCGTCCGTCTCCGTCCTCGTTCGTCAACTCGCCGGGCCGGACGATCGTCCACTCGAGGGCGCTCTCGCGGAGGGACTCGTCGGCTTCCGCTTTGGCGATCAGGTAGTCCTGGAGGGCCTCGGGTGCGTCCTCGGGCTCGTCGACGCCCATCGAACTGAGCATGACGAATCGATCGGCTCCCGCGTTTTCGGCGGCGTCGATTAGCGCGATTGCGCCGTCGCGGTCGACGCCGTAGACGTCGTTCCCGCCGGAACCCGCCGCGAAGATGATCGAATCACAGCCCTCGACGGCGTGTGCGACCGACTCTGTGAGATCGGCGACGACCGTCTCGTCCGCACCGATCGCGTCCATCTCCTCGGTCTGGTCTTCGTCTCGGACCATCGCTCTGGCCTCGTGATCGCTCGCTCCGAGGCGTTCGGTAACGTGTTGTCCGACCTGTCCGTGTGCGCCAGCGACGAGTACAGTCTGTGCCATGTTTCCCCTCTTCTTTCCGCAGGAATAGATCCAGTGTTGGAATACGCTGGGGAACCAATGGCAATTTCCGGGGTGGTTGCCCGGTCGGTCGAAATCGATACCACGTCCGCCGTTCGACTCGAGTGAGACGGGTGCTCCTCGTATCGAACGGAACAGTCCGCCGAGACCGCGGTGTTTTTCCGGGGTCAGCACAAAGAAACAGAGAGTAGATGACCACGGGCCAGCACGAACCGCCGACTGACGCCGATCTGGAGTGGTGTTACGACGCCGTCCACGACGTTTCGCGGACCTTTTCGATCACGATCGATCGGCTCGAGGAGCCGATGGCGAAACACATCTGTCTCGGCTACCTCCTCTGTCGCGTCGCGGACACGATCGAGGACGCGGGTCACATTCCGCCGGAAGCGCAGACCGAACTGCTGACGACGTACGATCAGTTACTCGATCCGACGGCCGACCAGACGGTCGCCGATTTCATGTCGGACGTCGAGCCGTGGATTCCGGACGAGCGAACCGACGACTGGGACGTCGTCGCCGAGACGCCGCGCATTCTTCGAACGTTCGAATCGCTCGAGGAAGAGCCACGCGAGATCATGCGCGAACCCGTTCGAGAACTCGTCGACGGGATGGCGATGTTCACGAGTCGCTACGCCGAGGAAGGCGGGCTTCGCCTACAGACGCTCGAGGAACTCGAGGAGTACTGCTGGTACGCCGCCGGAACCGTCGGCACGCTCATCACGGGGTTGGTCGCCCGTGGCGCGTCACAGGAGCGAGCCGCTGAGATGCGAGCGAACGCGCGGTCGTTCGCGTTACTCTTACAGCTGGTCAACATCGCGAAGGACGTCGAGTCTGATTATCACGAGGAAAACAACGTCTATCTCCCCGCAGAGTGGCTCGAGGAAGAGGATATCGACATCGAGCAGGTCACCGACGACTCGAATCAACGCGGCGTCACGAACGTCATCAAACGCGTCACCGGCCGCGCGGAGACGTACCTCGACGACGCCCATCGCTACCTCGAGGTCGTCCCCGAAACCCACGGCAATCGCCTCTCGGCGTGGGCGATTCCGTACCTCCTCGCCGTCGGCACGATGCGAGAGCTTCGCGAACGTCCGGAGGACGTCATCCGCGACGGTGACGTGAAAGTCTCTCGAGCGGAAGTGTACGCGCTCTTGCAGACGTTCGAGGGTGAAATTTCCCGTGCGGCACTGGCCGACCTTCGCAAGGAGATGGCAGAAAAGCCCTTGCACCAGTAAGGCCGCGCCGTTTTCGGCTTAGCAGCTATCTGATTGCTCGATTTGGCTCTCGAGCGTCCGCTCTACCGTGAGGACGATCGTGATGTGTGCACAGTCGACGCCCCATCCGGCGTCATCGAGTCGATCGGTGATCGTCTCTGCAGTGAGTTCGAGGGACTCACTCTCGGTCGACGCCTCGAGTCGCCACTCGCCGGCGTACTTCATCCACGGTCCGCTGAGACGGGTCTCGGTGTCTCCCTCGCTCGGCTCTAGTCTGACCGTCTCCGTCTCCTCGCGGTGGCCGGTTTCGTCCGTCAGCGTCACCTCGAGCGTGACCGACTCGTCGGCGTCCGAACGGATCTCGAGCGGTCTGAGTCGCAGGTGGGTCCGCCGTTCGTACTGGGACCAGCCGTAGTAGCCGGTAGCGAGGACACCGACTCCGCCCGCTCCAGCACCGAGGATCGTCCGACGACCGTATCGAGAGCACATGCCCGTTACTGATCATCAGTTGATATAAACGCTCTCCCGAACAGGGGGGATCTCGCACACCTCGTGTACACTCGTCAGTCGTACTCGTAGAATCCGGATCCCGTCTTCTTGCCGAGCGTTCCGGCCTCGACTTTCCGCTTCAAGAGGTAGGCCGGTTTGTACCGATCGCCGAGTTCCTCGTGAAGCGTCTCGGTGGCGTGGAGACAGATATCGAGTCCGATGTGGTCCGCGAGGGTGAGCGGCCCCATCGGAACGTTGGTCCCGAGTTCCATTCCGGCGTCGATGTCCTCCTTCGAGGCGACGCCCTCGTCGTACGCCCGAATCCCCTCGTTGATCCACGGCATCAGGATTCGATTCGCCACGAAGCCGGGTTTGTCGTCCGCCTCCCACGTCGTCTTCCCGAGATCCATGGCCAGTTCGTGGGCGAGGTCGACCACCGCTTCGGCCGTCAACTCACCGACGACGACCTCGACGCCCTCCATGATCGGGACCGGATTCATGAAGTGCAAGCCGACGACGCGTTCTGGGTGCTCGAGGTTCGACGCAATCGAGGTGATCGAGAGCGTGCTCGTGTTCGTCGCGAGCACTACGTCGTCCGCACAGACTCGTTCGAGGTCGGCGAAAATCTCCCGTTTGACCGCCAGCTCCTCGAGGGCCGCCTCGACGACGAGGTCGCACTCCGCGAGGTCCTCGAGCGTCGTCGTTCCCTCGATTCGACCGCGGACCGTCTCCGGCTCCGCTTCGAGCGCGTCGCGATTCTCGAGTCGCTCGAGGCTGTGGTCGATGGTTTCGAACCCGTTTTCGAGAAATTCCGGCTCGACGTCGCGGAGGACGACGTCGTAGCCGTTGGTTGCCGCGACTTGCGCGATGCCACTGCCCATCGTCCCCGCGCCGACGACGCCGATACGATCGATCTGGTCACGAACCATACCCGCTGCTACCGGAGACTCGATCGTAAGGGTACTGGTCACATCCGTCACGTCCGACGGATCGATCGGACGTGATAGTTCTCAGTCACCTCTCGAGGGGAAGTTTGAAGACTGGACAGTGAGAGATACCGGCTATCCGGTGGAACGCGTGAGCAAGAAACACGTTGCAGGCAATACGGGGACGGGAACCGAAAGCGACGACGCTGGTGGGGAGAGCGCCGTCGATCTGGGAATCGGCATCACGGTGGATCTCGGCGTCGAGCGTCTCGAGGACCTCGAGATGGAGTCGACGGAGACCGTCGAACTCACGTTCGACGAAGCGAGTGACATCGAAGAACCAGAGGGCGGCGATAACGACGGTGGACGAGCGCGGGAGAACAGACGATCCGTGGGAGCGACGGCGACCGACGGCGCACGCGACGAGCGAACGCACGGGAACCCCACACGTCCGACGACCGACGCTCGCCCGATCGAATCGCGCACAATCACGCCGACGGAGCGCGAGTCGCTCGAGGCGGCCGACATCGACCCGGCCGAAATTAGAGAGAAAGCGTGCTCCTATCGCATGCTACTGGACGCCGAGGTCGAGGAGTCGACCGCAGCGACGCTCCGGCGGCGATTCTCGCTCCCCTGGTCGTTCGAGAGCGACGGCGACCTCGAGCGACGCTCGAGCGAGGTTCGAGGGTTAGGTGCGGCCGAACGCGAGTGGATCGCTCTCAGCGATGACGAGGAGTGGCAATCGTTCGAGTACGAACACGCCGTCGAGTCCGCTGTCGGTCGCGAGCAGCCGTCTGAACGACCGTGGCCCGAACCGACGCCGGTGACGGCGGTCGCGGGGGTCGGTCCCGACGACGCGGACGCGTTGGCCACGGCGGGGATCCACTCGGCGAGTCAGTTAGCACGCGCCAGCGCCTTCGAGGTCGCGCGGGTGCTCGATTTACAGGTGTTGCACGTTCGGACGTGGCGACACAACGCTCGAGAACTGCTCGAATAGCACACGTCGTGGACTCGAATATCGGCGAGTAACATCTCCTCGAATATCGACAACTTTTCTCGCAAACTGTGGGGGATGTTCACTCCCAAATCGGCCGCCTCACCGCAACAACAACTACAATAGTACGTAATTTCGATGGTCCGGACCATCAGAGATTTATAGCGGCCTGTTGGACCTGCTAACAGATGATTCCGATCGACGACTCTCCGATCGTACGCGATGGCAAGTCACTGATTCTGGCGATGGACCACGGGTTAGAACACGGTCCCGTCGACTTCGAGGACGTTCCGGAGAAACTCGATCCGTCGACGGTGTTCGAGACGGCGACCCACGACGCCGTCACCGCGATGGCCGTCCAGAAGGGTATCGCAGAAGGCTACTACCCCAGCTACGATGACGACGTGAATCTCCTGTTGAAGGTCAACGGGACCTCGAATCTCTGGATGGGCGAGTACGACTCCGCCGTAAACTGCTCGGTCGACTACGCGGCCGAACTCGGTGCCGACGCCGTCGGCTTCACCCTCTATGGTGGTTCGAACCACGAGGTCGAGATGGCAGAAGAGTTTCGCGACGTCCAGGAGGACGCCCGCGAACACGACCTCCCCGTCGTCATGTGGTCGTACCCGCGCGGACAGGGACTCAAAAACGACACCAAACCAAGTACGATTTCCTACGCGACCCGTCTGGGCCTCGAGCTCGGTGCGGACATCGCGAAGGTCAAATACCCCGGCAGCCCCGAAGCGATGGAACACGCTTGCAGAGCCGCGGGAGACATGAGCGTCGTCATGAGCGGCGGCTCGAAGACCTCCGACTACGAGTTCCTCTCGACCGTCGAAGACGCCGTCGCCGCGGGCTGTAAGGGCCTCGCCGTCGGTCGTAACGTCTGGCAGCGCGAGGACCCAACCCAACTGCTCGACGCCCTCGAGAAGGTCATCTACGAGGAGGAGACGGCGGACGCCGCGCTCGAGGCGACCCAGTAGGATGACGGTGTCCGATCCAGTCGTCGAGTCGATCGTCGCGACGATTTCGCGCTCGGCGACCGAGATCAGACAGGGGCTCATCGGCCGTCGTAGCACCGTCGACGAGGAGAATCCGAGCGGCGAGACGCAGGTCGAAGCCGACATCTGGGCGGATGAGTTACTCGGCGACCGTCTCAGAGCGATCGACGGCGTCGGGCAGTACGCGAGCGAAGAGCGAGCCGAGGTCGACGACTGCGGCGACGACCCGGCGACGTCAGGAAGCTTCGCCGTCGCGGTCGATCCGCTTGATGGCTCCTCGAACCTCAAATCGAACAACGCGATGGGGACCGTTTTCGGCGTCTACGACGACGCCCTTCCCGCTCGAGGGGACGCCCTCGTCACCGCGGGGTACATCCTCTACGGACCAATCACGACGATGGTGCTCGCGACCGAGGAGACGGTCTCGGAGTACGAGTTGACCGGCGGCGAACGGACCGTCGTCGAGACGGACCTTACGCTCCCCGACGACCCCGTCGTCTACGGCTTCGGCGGTCGCGTTCCCGACTGGCCCGAGGACTTCCAGGCCTACGCCCGCGAGATCGAATCCGAACTCAAACTCCGCTACGGCGGGGCCATGATCGGCGACGTCAATCAGGTGCTCACCTACGGCGGCATCTTCGGCTACCCCGGCCTCGAGTCCCGCCCCGAAGGCAAGTTGCGTCTTCAGTTCGAGGGGAACCCGATCGGCTACATCGTCGAACGCGCCGGCGGGCGCTCCTCTGACGGCTCACAGTCGCTGTTGAGCGTCGAACCGACGGAACTCCACGATCGAACGCCGGTTCACGTCGGCAACGCCGACCTGATCGAGCGACTCGAGGATCGACTCGCGTAGACTCGGGTGGCTGCTTCGACGGCGATTTTCTGCGAACGGTTTTTGCGACAGTTTCCCGCCGACTCCTCCCGTGCTATTGGTCACTACCAGAATTTGTCCACGTGGCAGTGACGGAGACGTAGAGTCCGATTCCGAGAACGAGGAGGAGATAAAACGTCCACCCCGGCCACGCGGTCTCGAGAAAGACGAGCGTCAGGAAGACGACCCAGCAGGTGACGATGAGAAGGTCACCGACGAACCGAGCGATCGTTCGGACAGTCCGTCGGATGGTATCGCCGAGGCGGTTCGTCGTGGATGTGTCGTCTGTCGCCATTAGAAGTGATAGCCGTACGTTTCGTTCAGCGTGTACGCGCCGATTCCCCAGACGTAACTCTGACCCGGCCACCACGTCCGTGCGTTGTTGAACCCCGCGACGAGTACGTCTTCGTCCTCCCCGTCCGGGTCGTGATAGTAGCTCACGGAGCCGCTGTCACCGTCGGTGAGATCCATTTCGCCACCCCAGCGTATCTGGCCGTATCGACAGAAGTTGTCGGTAAAGCAGGTGACTGCGTCGAAGCCCTGAATTGCGCCGCTCGTGTGTCCGGTGACCGCGCCGACTTTCTCGAGGTCTTCGTCTCGAGCGATGAGGTCTGCGAGCCCCATTCGGGTGAGTTGCCCGCGAACGCGAACCGGCGAGTCGGCGTCGATGACGTTCGACGGCCGAACGCGATCATCGGGGACGACCGCAACGATATCTTCGGTCGGGTGTGCGTACTCGACGGTCCCCAACTCGACCGAGTCGTCGTTTTCGGTCGGGAGCGACAGACGATCGCTGTCCGGTTCGGCCCCGTCGTTGAAGGCGTGTTCGGCCGTCACGAAAAACTCCTGTTCAGTCTCGGGGTCGTACATGACGGGAGCCAACGTCGCGATACTCTCTGCCGTCTCGCAGGCGATCCCGCTGGGAATATCGGGGTTCGAGATCGAATCGATGACTCGCGGTTCGATATCGTCCGGCTTGTCCCGGCTGTCCTCGATATCGATGATCGACTCGAGGTCGAGTGAAACACCGTTGAACAGTCCATCGATAGCCTCGCGGATCGACTCGAGATCACTCGAGAGGCCGACGGAGACGGCTGCCGTCCCGCGCTCGTAAGAGTTTGGGACGACGGCACTGCCCAAGTAGCCGGTAAAGGCCGTTCTGGCCAGCAACTCGTTCAGTTCGATCGCCTTCTCGACGGAGGCGTACCACTCCGCCGGGACGTACTGCGTTCGCTCCTCGAGCGACCACGGATCGTCGGGATCCTCTCGGACGAGTGCCGTGACGATCGGAACCTCGTCGTCGCCGGCCGCCAGAAAGTCGTCGACACCGAGGAACCCGGCGAGTCCAATCGCATACCCGCCAGTAACGAGGGTTCGGACGAACTCGCGACGATCCATGCCGGCCTCGAGGTGGTCGCGGATCGTCGTTAGTCGATGGACGAGGTTCTCAGTGTGTGGGTGGTCCATGCCGCGAATCGAAGGTCGTAACGGGCGTTCACCCCAGGCGGCTAAAGCTAATACTCACGTACACGGGACAGTTGTCAGCACCCGAACTGACGAGAATATTGCCGATACTCGTTATGCCTGCACCTGCTACGTCCGTTCTACCGCGTAATTTCCCGCTATTCGGACAGGTCCGACAGCCGTCTACTCAGGCCAAATGTGAACGTTCGCTGGGAAAGCGAAACCGACTGCTACCCGTCGCTCATATAGCGGAAATCCGGCGACTATGACCCACAGCGGTCGCACCAATCCCACGGGTACGAACGCACCATTCGAAAGAGCGGCCCCGTCTTAACGACTGGACGACTAAACGCAAGCGTTCGTGATGGACGCCACTCCACTCAACGCTGTCTTCGTGTTGGTGACCACGGAGACAACTGACTGTTGGGTACGCGTGCTCGACAGCCGACTCACTCCCGACCGATCCGCGTCCACACAAGGCGATCCTCAACACACTCGTGGCGAGTTCTCCGGTCAGTCGCGGTCGGTGGACGCGGGCCGGTTTTTACGCGTCGCGGGCGAAAATGGTTTTTGACCCCCCGACACAGCATGTGTCATGCAGGTTCATATCACGTCAGCGCCATCCGACGACGAAGCGGCAGCGATCGCCGCTGCGCTCGCCGAACACGTCGGCGAGACGGTCGAAGTGTACGCTGACGGGAACGATGACCCCGTCGCCGTCCACGAGTTCGAGTCGACCTCGAGTCACGAGGCCCACGGCGCATCCTCCGGTACCGACGCCGATTCTGGGGCCTCGACGCGCGAGCAACCGCCCAACTCGAGCGAAGATCTCGGACCGACCGAACGCGAGGCGCGTCTCAAGTCAGAGATCGACGACATTCTCGAGGGCGGTCCCGAGAAGTATCGTGAGCAATTAGCGGAGTCGGAGAAACTGTTCGTCCGGGACCGACTCGCGCTGTGGTTCGACGCCGAGAATTGCGAACTGCAGTTCGAGGACGGTCGGTTCGCGGCGTTCGACGACTGGCATCCCGACGGCGTGGGTGGAGAGACCGACGATCGACTGCCAGCGGACGGCCTCATCACGGGCGGTGCAACCTTCGAGGGACGAAATCTCCACTTCATGGCCAACGACTACACCGTTAAGCGCGGCAGTATGGCCGAAAAAGGCGTCGAGAAGTTCCTTCGGATGCAACAACGGGCGTTGAAAACCGGCCAGCCGGTCTTGTACCTGATGGACTCCTCCGGCGGTCGGATCGACCAGCAGACGGGCTTCTTCGCGAATCGAGAGGGTATCGGGAAGTACTACTACAATCACTCGATGCTCTCGGGACGAGTGCCACAGATCTGCGTCCTCTATGGCCCGTCTATCGCCGGTGCGGCGTACACGCCCGTCTTCGCCGACTTCACGATTATGGTCGAAGGGATGTCCGCGATGGCGATCGCCTCTCCGCGGATGGTACAGATGGTTACGGGCGAAGATATCGACTTGCAGGAACTCGGCGGCCCGGACGTCCACGCTCGAGAGTCGGGTTCGGCGGACCTGATCGCGAACGACGAAGCACACGCCCGCGAACTCGTCTCCCAGTTGCTTACCTACCTGCCGAACAACGCCGACGAGAAGCCGCCCAAACAGGAGTCGAAACCACCAGCCAGGGCTCCGGCGGGGATCGACGCCGTCGTTCCCCAGGAACCGAATCGCGGCTACGACATGACGGACGTGATCGACCGCATCGTCGACGAAGGGTCGTACTTCGAGGTGCGCCCGGAGTACGGCTCGGAGATCATCACGGCCTACGCCAGAATCGACGGGCGGCCGATCGCCATCGTCGCGAACCAACCCGCATCGCGGGCGGGCGCGATTTTCCCGGACGCCGCGGAGAAGGCCGCGGAGTTCGTCTGGAAGTCGGACGCGTTCAACATTCCGTTGCTCTACCTCTGTGACACGCCGGGGTTCATGGCCGGCTCGCAGGTCGAAAAAGACGGCATTCTCGAGCAGGGGAAGAAGCTGATCTACGCGACGTCGTCGGCGACGGTGCCAAAACAGACCGTCGTCGTGCGAAAGGCCTACGGAGCCGGCATCTACGCGATGGGCGGGCCGGCGTACGACCCGGAGAGCGTGCTCGGCCTCCCGTCCGGGGAGATAGCCATCATGGGGCCCGAGGCCGCGATCAACGCCGTGTACGCCCGAAAGCTCTCCGAGGTGGACGACCCCGATGAACGCGAGCGAATGGAACAAGAACTCAGAGCGGAGTACCGCGAAGACATCGACGTCCACCGGATGGCGAGCGAGGTCGTTATCGACGAAATCGTCCCGCCCAGCGAGCTACGCGAGGAACTCGCCGCCCGCTTCGACTTCTACGAAGACGTCGAGAAGTCTCTGCCGGACAAAAAACACGGCACGATTCTGTAATCCGGTTGGCGTCTCCAGTCACGGGCCGTCTGCCAGCTACTCGAGTGTCGTGTCTTTGGGCCACTCGAGCAGAACTCCATTCGCGTCGGTAGCGAGCGCAGGCTCAATTTCGATAGCATTCGGCGTCGGAACAATTCTCTCGAGCACCTGGTAGCAGGCGCATTCCAGCGGGTAGTTCCCGCTTAGTGCCACGTACAGAGACTCTACGCTTGGCATAACAATAGCCCGTTTGCTGAAAGCGTCGGGTGCGAGAGGATACCTCCCGACGGTCACCGCGACAGCCGGTTCGACTCCGGCGGGGAGCGTATGAGTTCCGACGGCGCTCACGCACGCGTTCACTTCCCAGTCGATGTGTCGCCAGTTGCACTCGAGCGATTTTGCTGGATCCTCGTCGGGGTCTCGCTCGTGGGCGATATCGTGACGACCTTCGTCGGCCTCCACATGGGGTTAGCGGAGTCGAATCCGATCGCACGAAGTGCAATCGAGGGGTACGGACTGGTGGGCATGATCGCGTTGAAAGCGTTCGCGGTTGGAATCGGTCTCGTCTGTCGACCGCTGTTACCCGTCGCGTATCGAGCGATCGTTCCCGCCGGGTTGGCGGTCCCGTGGACGGCGGCCGTCTTCATCAATCTCTACATGATATCGACGGTGATCTGAGCCGTCTCAGCCGTCGTATTTCGACCCCGTCGTCACTCCTCGAGTGCGCGTTTGAGCGAGAGAATCGTTCGATCGAACGAACAGACGAGGTCGTCGTCCTGATTGAACACCTCGACGCACATCGTGACGATTCCGCGCTCGCCGTCGCTGGTTTCGCGTTTTTCGGTGACCGTCGATTGGGCACGGATCGTATCGCCGTGAAAGACCGGCTTCGGATGCTCGACGTCGTCGTACGACAGATTCGCGACGATGGTGCCGTCGGTCGTCTCCGGAATCGAAATCCCGGTCGCGAGCGACATCGTGTAGAGCCCGTTGACCAGTCGCCCGCCGAACTCGGTGTCGGCCGCGAACTCCGCGTCGAGGTGCAACGGCTGTTGGTTCATCGTCATATCGCAAAAGCGCTGATTGTCGCTCTCGGAAATCGTGCGCCGACGCTCGTGTTCGATCGTCTCTCCGACGGTGAACTCCTCGTAGTACAGTCCAGCCATACGACAGACGTTGTCCAGCGAGCCTAAAAACGTCGTGCTCGTTCTCACGTCGCTCCTCGAGCACGATTCGGCCTGAGAGTGGGGTCCGGAACCGAATCGAATTTCAGGCCACAGACACTGTATTTACACACTGGAGCCATCCCATGAGCACACCACAACGGAACCCGATCGAGCGACGCGCCGTGCTCGGATCGATCGCTGTGGGGGCTATCGGTGCCATTGCGGGATGTCTCGACGAGAGTGAGGACGGTACGGACGACGACTCGAGCGACGAGCCAGAGCCGGTCTCGAGCGACGAGGACGCGGCGTGGCAAACGACGTCGTTGACGGACGTGCGGACCGACGAGGAGTTTACGCTCGGCGAGTTCGACCACCCGCTTTTCCTTCACACGTTTTCGACTGGCTGTGCGACCTGCCACAGTCAACACTACGAGTTCGAAGAGTTCTACGAACGGGCCGAGGGGGACGTCGAAATCGTCGACGTGACGACGGACGTCGGTGCCAGTCCGGACGACATTCGGGCCTATGCAGAAGACGACGACTACGAGTGGCGATTCGCAATCGCTGAAGAGGAGGTCATCGAGGGGCTCGTGAGCGATGTCGGCCGTGACGTCACCAACAGCGCCAGATCCCCGGTGGTCATGATCTGTCCCGACGGCGAGAGTTACCGCTACGAGAAACGCGTCGACGCCGACGAGTTCGAATCGATGATCGACGATGAGTGTTGAGCGGACGGTTTTGGTCACCTCGAGCAACGCGGCCGGCGCTCGAGTCGCGGCCGTCCCTCGGTCCATAACCGACTCAGTCGCGGCCGTCTCTCGGTCCACAACCGACTCAGTCGCGGCCGTCTCTCGGTCCATAACCGACTCAGTCGCGATAGCCGCTACCCTGGGGCGAGCGCGAGTATGACGTCGACGACCGGCGCACTCCTCGAGTTTTTCCTCATCGGCCTCGCGACGCCGTTAACCGCGGCGTGCGTCCTCCCGCTGTACCCGAGTTTCATCGCCTATCTCGCGTCGACGGGGAAGCACGGTCGGAGTCCCTCGACGGGCGTCCTCGGCAGTCTCGTCGTCGCCGGTGTCCTCTCGTTCATGGCGGTCGTCGGCTCGCTCTGGACGGTCGCGTTCAGCGGCGGCGTCACGAGGGCCGTGACACAGCTCTCGCCGGTCGCGTTCGCCGTATTGGCCGTCGTCGGCCTCGTACTCGTCGTTGCGCCCGCCGGCTTCTCGAGGCTTCCGACGGTCGAACCGCCACACTCGCGGTACCCGACGCTGTCTGCATTCGGGTACGGATTCGGTTTCGGTGCGATCGTGATTCCCTGCAACCCCGGTCTCATCGCGCTGTTCTTCAGTCGCTCGACGGTCGCGTTCCCCGAGTTCGATACCCAACTCGAGGTGATGCTCGGATTTTTGGCGTTCGGACTCGGTATCGGTGCCCCGCTTCTCGCCTTCGCACTCGTCTCACAGCCCTACAGTCGCCAGGTGACCCAGACCCTCGCGCGCTACAGTGATCCGATCAACCGGGTCGTCGGCGTCGTCTTGCTCGTCGTCTCCGCGTACTACCTGCTCTTCGTCTTTCAGGTGATTCCCGGTACTGGTGCGCTCGAGAACCCGATCGAGAGTTCGCTACGCCGATGGTGAAGTGACGCGACACACCATCCTCACCGCCGTTTCCGGTACGCGTGAGGGGGCACACATAGCCATTTACTCGTGGACGAGAGAGGGGGCGTATGGCTCGCAGAAGTCTGTTGTTCACGCCGGGCGATCGACCGGAAATGCTCAGAAAGGCACCTGACGCCGGGGCCGACGTGATCATCTTCGACCTCGAGGATGCCGTCGCCCCCGCGCGAAAAGACGAGGCTCGAGACGCCGTCCGCGACGTCCTCGCCGATCCCGAGTTCGACCCGGACTGTGAGGTCTGTGTTCGGGTCAACGCCTCCCAGTCGGCGTACTCGGACGATCTCGAGGCGATCTTCGATGAATCGGGAGGGGCTGACCGCGACGGCGCTGCTGACGGCCTACGACTCGATAGCCTCGTGCTCCCGAAAGTCGAGTCGGCGGCCGACGTTCGCTCGCTCGAGGACGAACTCGGACGAATCGGCGACACTGTGCCGGTGTTCGCGTTGATCGAGAACGCGTCCGGGGTGCTCGACGCGCCGGAGATCGCCGCCGTACCGGCGACCGACGCGTTGGTGTTCGGCGCCGAAGACCTGTCCGCTGACATCGGTGCCTCGCGAACGTCGGAGGGCACGGAAGTCCTCTACGCACGCGAACGCGTCGTACTCGCAGCAGCGGCCAAGGAGTGTCTCGCGATCGACACCGTCGTCACGGACTTCGGCGACGAGCGGGCACTCCGGGATGATACCGAATTCGCGCTCCAACTTGGGTACGACGGCAAACTGGCGATTCACCCGGCGCAAGTTGACCCGATCAACGAGACGTTCACGCCGAGCGACGAGGAACGCGAGTGGGCCGAGCGAGTGCTGGCGGCCAAACGCGAGGCTGACGCCGAGAACAGAGGCGTCTTCGAGGTCGACGGCGAGATGATCGATGCACCGCTGATCGCACAGGCCCGACGAATCCAGGAGCGAGCCGACGCAGCGACGGGGGAAAAGTGAACGAACGTCCACGATAGGAGGGAATATCAATATCCTCGAATGTAGGGGATCGTTTCCCTATGATAGGTATTCGCTATGCTTATCCCTGCGTCCGAGAAACAGGCAGATATGGCCGAAGGCACGACGAATCCATTCGAAAGCCTGCAGTCACAGATCGACGAGGCAGCCACCCACCTCGAGATCGGCGACGACCTCATCGAGCGACTCAAGCACCCCGAACGGGTGCTCGAGACGAACCTGACGGTCGAACGCGACGACGGCGAACTCGAGCGATTCACGGCGTTTCGATCGCAGTTTAACGCCGATCGCGGCCCCTACAAGGGCGGCATTCGATACCATCCACAGGTCTCACGCGACGAAGTAAAGGCGCTCTCCGGGTGGATGACCTACAAGACCGCGATCGTCGACATCCCACTCGGCGGCGGCAAGGGTGGCATCATCATCGACCCCGACGAGTACTCTGACGACGAACTCGAGCGAGTTACTCGCACGTTCGCGACGGAGCTTCGCCCCCTGATCGGCGAAGACCGTGACATTCCTGCACCCGACGTCAACACGGGTCAACGCGAGATGAACTGGATCAAGGACACGTACGAATCGCTCGAGAACACGACCGAACCCGGCGTCATCACGGGCAAGAACCTCGCGAGTGGCGGAAGCGAAGGCCGCGTCGAAGCGACCGGCCGTTCGACCGTGATCGCCGCCCGCGAGGCGTTCGACTACCTCGACAAGGACCTCGAGGGAGCGACCGTCGCCGTCCAGGGCTACGGAAACGCCGGCTGGATCGCCGCGAAACTCATCGACGAGATGGGCGCGACCGTCGTCGCAGCCAGCGACTCGAGTGGCGGCATCTACAATCCCGACGGCTTCGATCCGGTCGCAGCGAAAGACCACAAGAACGAAACGGGAAGCATCCTCGGCTACGAGGAGAGCGTCGAAGAACTCACGAACGAAGACGTGCTGACGATGGATGTCGATCTCCTGATTCCTGCGGCACTCGAGAACGCTATCGACGCCGACCTCGCCGAAAACGTGAGTGCGGACGTCATCTCCGAAGCCGCGAACGGGCCGCTGACGCCCGCAGCCGACGAGGTTCTCGAGGACGAAGACGTCTTCGTCATCCCCGATATTCTCGCGAACGCGGGTGGCGTGACGGTCAGTTACTTCGAATGGGTCCAGAACCGACAGCGCTTCTACTGGAGCGAATCGAAGGTCAACGACGAACTCGAGGAGATCATCGTCGACGCGTTCGACGCGCTCGTCGATACCCTCGAAGAACACGATCTCGACAATCCCCGGACTGCAGCCTACGTCGTCGCGATTCAACGCGTCGCCGATGCCTTCGAGGAAGCCGGAACGTTCCCCTGAGACGAGTCGACATCACGCCGATCCCATCTTGTCGGGCGATATGGGACGGCCGAAGTGTAGCAATTTCTAACAGTTTCGTCGAGACACTCGGTAGCTTTTTGGCGATTGCTCGTGAGGGCCCGACAGAGCGAATAGTGAGAAAACGCCTGCAGGCGTACAGAGACCGAGTGAGGGCGGGGCTCGTGAAGGCCTTCAGCGAAGAGCGCACGCCTCGAGAAGTGGCTGCGAGTTTTGCGATGGGAGTGTTCGTGACGGCGCTCCCAACCGGCGGTCTCGGTCTCGGATTGTTCTTCGTGTTCGTCTCGATCTGGCCGTGGATCTCCAAACCGGCGCTTTTTGCCTCAGTTGCGGTCTTCAACCCGTTCGTAAAGCCCGCCGTTTACGTCGTGAGCTTTCAGGTGGGTGCGTTCGTCCTCGGATCGGAGTCGGCCGCGTCGTACGAAATGCTCTCGAGTGAGTTCGCCTGGGTCGCACTCCAGCAATTACTCGTTGGAAACGTCATTATCGCAGTCATCCTCTCCGTGATCGGATACGTCGTCGTCCTCCATCTCACTCGAGTCCATCGGCGTCAAAGTGGCGAACACGTCGGGATGTCACTGCTCTCGTTCGTTCTGGGGCCGTTCAAACGGTAGTTCGAACGCGAGGATAGGATCTCTCGCGCCTCGAGAAACATCTTGTCGAACCGACAGACAATCGCCGATTCAACAAACACTTATGAACTGGACTGAAATTGTGTCGGCTATGAACCGAAGAACACTACTCGGCGGTGTCGGCGTCGCGGGACTGACGGCGCTCTCGGGCTGTCTCGGCGTGGTCGGCATGGACGAACACGAAGCGTCGCCGGGGAGTGTCGAGGAAGGCGTCTACGAAGACGCCGGGTACGAACCGTCCGTCGTGACCAATATCGCCGCCGAGGAGGAGGTGAGCATCGGTCCCTATTCGGAGCGCATCTCGGTTACTAACTACGCGACCGAGTACCAGAAGGAAGTCTCTATGGGTCCGCTCGGAAACCAGTCCGGTGCGATCGCGATCGTCCTCACGACGCCCCAGATCGGGGTCGCCGGGCAGAACTTCAATCCGATCGAGGACAAGTCGGCCGAAGAGTTCGTCGAGATGCTCGAGGACGAGTACGACGACATTAGTAACGTTTCCCACGACGAGGACGATGAAATCACGATTCTCGGGACCGAGACGACCCGCTCGAGATTCGTCGCGGACGCGAATTACGACGGCTACGACACGACGATCGATCTTCATGTCAGCGAGGCCGTCCCGACCGACAACGACGACTTGCTCCTGACGATTTGTCTCTATCCACAGGACGCTCGAGACGACGAAGAGGGGGACGCCCTCGAGATGATGGAAGGGGCGAGTAGCGACGAGGAGACGAACGATACGGACGAAGACTCGACGGACGAAGACGACGACGGCGTCAGAGAGTTGCTCTAACAGGAGTTTGGCGCACGGTTTGGGTATTCGACGGCGGTGGCGAACTCGAGTCACTCGAATCGTCGATCATCCCGTTGTTCGTGTTCGGATTGCGACGGCAGCGAGGACGAGCGCGGTAACCGTCGCGAGTCCACTGAGAACTGTAAGCGGCTTGGCGGCGGGGAGGTAGCTATTGGCCATCCCGAGTTCGAGAACCCCCGCACAGCTGAGGGACGCGATTGAAACCGCCCAGTAATCGAGTTCACGGGCAGTCACGCACGTTCGGACGAGATGGGTAGTAGACACGCCGCCGACAATCGCGATAAGTCCAATCCAAACGAGTGCCGAATCGGTCATTGGTCGTACATTTCCTCCGTTCCGTATAGAACTTCCCTCTGGCGGTACTCGATGGCGACGTCGTTATACGATTCCAACGCCGTACGCGACGGCGACGACGCCGAGCGCGACGAACGCGACACCCGTCCACTTCGTCACGCTCACCCTGTCTGTGTCGTCCAGTTCGTCGCGACCGTCCTCGAGTGGGGCCATCCCCTCCTGGTGTTGGGCGGCGACGATGGCGGGTGCGTATCGAACACCCACGAGGCCGAGAGCGATGAAGCCGATACCAACGAGCGTGACGAGCATAGAATCCGGGTTAGAGTCCCAGTTCGCGCCCGATCACGAGGTGTTGAATCTCGCTCGTCCCTTCGCCGATTTCCATCAGTTTCGCGTCCCGGTAGAAGCGCTGGGGGGCGAAATCGGTCGTGTAGCCGTACCCGCCCAACACCTGGACGGCGTCTTCGGCGACCGCTCGAGCGGCCTCGCTAGCGTCGAGTTTCGCGAGTGCAGACTCTCGCGTTACGTCGTGACCGTCGTCGTAGTTCCGCGCAGCGCGGTGGGTGAGCAACCGTGCGCGCTCGGTTTTGCGGTGCATGTCGACGATCTTGTCTCGAATCGCGTCGAACTTCGAAATCGGCTCGCCGAACTGCTCGCGTTCCTGGCTGTAGTCCTTCGCGTGTTCGTACGCACCCTGTGCTAACCCCGTCGAGAGCGCGGCAATCGATATTCGACCGCCGTCTAAGGTCTTCTTCGTCTGGGTCCAGCCCTCGCCCACCTCGCCGAGCAGTCGATCCTCGGGAAGGCGAACGTTCTCGAGGTGGATCTCACAGGTCGGCGAGGCGTTGAGCCCCATCTTGTCCCAGATCGTCGTCACCTCGAAGCCGTCGTCCTCGCGCGGATCGACGATGAACGTCGAGATGCCGTCGTAGCCAGCGTCGGGGTCCGTAACCGCTTTGACGAGGATCGACCCGGCCTCGGAGGCGTTGGTGATGAACTGCTTGGTGCCGTCGAGCACCCACTCATCGCCCTCCTTGCGTGCAGTCGTGTTCATACTCGAGGCGTCGGAGCCGCTTTCGGGTTCCGTCAGCGCCCAGCCGCCGAGATACTCGCCTTCCGCGAGTGGGCGGAGCCAGCGTTCCTTTTGGCGTTCCGTCCCGAAGTGTTCGATCGGTTTGGACGCCAATGACGTGTGGGCGACGTAGGAGAGGCCGATCGATCCTGACACCCGCCCCAGTTCCTCGGCGACCAGCGCGTACATGAGGGTATCGCCGCCGAGTCCCCCGTACTCCTCGGAAATCGGCACGCCCATCATATCGAGCGACGCGAGTTCCTCGAAGATTTCCTCGGGAAACCGGTGCTCGTCTTCGATCTCCTGTGCGATCGGCTCGATTTCACTCTCACAGAAGTCCCTGACGGTCTCGCGTATCATCCGGTGTTCGTCGGGCAACGTCGTGTCCATACACAATAGTTTCCGAGGTGGAGGTTAAACGCACCGCCGAGTTACCCGGCCACGGGACGGTTGGAGGCGACGTTACCAGCCGCGCGTGTCATCGTCACGGTCGGTTGATTCGTCCTCGGTACCAGTGCGATCTCGGTCGTCGTCGCCGCCGGCGTCGTCCCACGACGGCCCATCGTCGGTATCGCCGGTGCCGTCGCCGTCGTCTGGTTCACCCCACGGGTCCGAGTCGTCGGTATCGTCCCAGAGGCTTCCCTCGTCGCTCCCACTCGAGTCGCGTCCCCACGCGCCGTCGCCGCTTTGGGTGTCCCCTCGACTCGCAGTTCCATCGCGGGGCGTCTGTGGGCCGTTACCGGAGCGAACGGCGTTGCGCTGGTCGGGAATGAGGTCGAGTTCGTCGTTCGTGTCACCGAGGACGAGCAGCGCGTAGTACTGGAAGTACGTCGTGATCGGCGTCCAGACGAGCGCGACGAACAGCAGTACCGACACGAACGCGAGGACGCCGAGCGGGAGCATGAGGACGAACCCGATCTCTCCCAAAAACGCCAGCAGTACGAAGCCGATGACGAAGGGGATCATCAGGGCGAGGATACCGAAAGAGATCAGGAACCACACGCCGAGTGAAATCGCGAACGAGAGGATCCAAACGAGGATCAGATAGACCAGGTACTCCGACACGTTCGACGTGACGGTCGGCCACAGTCGCCCCCAGGCGCTGAGGACGCCACGATCCTCGAGGAGCATGATCGGAGCGACGAACTCGCTCGTAAACCGTTGGACGATCGAATAGCCCAGATAGACGGCGATGCCATAAAGCAAGTAGATGCCGAACGTTCCGCCCGAAGCGGCCTCGAGTCCGGTTCCCGTCACCTCGAGGAGGAGCGCTGGCCCCACTGCGAGCACCCCCATCGCGAGCAATACGCCGATTCGAAACAGGAACAATCGCACGCCGTTTCCGAGATTGGCTCCGAAGTAACTCCGCAAATTGAGTTCACTCGAGCGCAACGTCTCGATGAAGACGAACTCCATGATCGCGGCAATGAACGCGTAGACGAGCCAGAGAACTAACCCGATCACGAGCAGTATTGCCAATGCGAGCAAGATCTCATCGACGGGAACGTCCTCTTCGAGCGCCTCGAGTTCTTCGCCTCCCTGCTCGCCGGCGGTTGGCTCTTCGAGGATCGCACCCACGTCGCCACCCGGGAGCATCGGTCCGCCGAGGCCGAGGGAACTGACGAAGAAGACGACGACCGCGAGTTTGAGCCAGAAGCCAAGACTCACCGGGGTCAACACGTTCCGTGTCGTCTCGAGTGCGTCGCTGAGATCGTCGATCGCGTCCATGTTAGCCACGAGTTCAGTAGCCTCGATGATAATAATACTGTTCTCGTCCGCAGACGGACGCAAAACGGCACATTTCGTGCGCCGGTGAGAGGGGTGAACGACGCCGAATCAGCCATCGACTTCGTCCCTGACACGTACCGATTGCGATAGTTCGGGATGCATTTAACGCCCGAGCACCCACACCAGACATATGGATATCCGCCGGCTCGCGCGAGGAAATGTCGAGTGGGACCGCCTCGAGCGCGTGATCCAGACGCTGGCGGATCGGTACGACCGCGAGGAGGTTCGCGTCGAGTTTCTCGAGGCTGACAACTGGCTCTCGACGCCCTGTGTCATCGACGAGGAGTGGTTCGTCAAGATCGTTTCACGGCAAAACGCCCTCGTCCACGCGGTGTTGACGACCGGGCGAAACGTCGGCGCGGTCTCGGCGGGCACCGGCGGCTTCTTCGGCCGATTCGACACGCCCCGAGAGATGGTCGAACACGAGTACGAGGCGACCGAACGGATGCGCGACATCGGGATCAACGCGCCCAGACCGATCGACGCCTTCGAGGTCAACGGCCTCGGCGTGCTCGTCCTCGAGTACCTCCCGGAATTCCGCTCGCTGGACGACGCGCCGGACTGGCTCGTCACCGAACGCGCGCCGGAATTGTTCTCGATGCTGGCGACGTTTCGGGACCACGGCATGGCACACGGCGACCTCCGCGCGGAGAACATCTTGCTCTTCGAGGACGAATTCTACGTCATCGATGCAACGAACGTCCACGACGACCGCGTCGACGAGACCACCGCCTACGACCTCGCCTGCGCGCTCGCCATCCTCGAGCCCCGAATCGGTGCCCGCGACACCGTTCGCGCCGCCGCGATGGTCTACGACCCCGACGAGTTGCTCTCCGCCCGCCGGTTCCTCGATTTCATCCGCATGCGCCCCGACCACGAGTTCGACGCCGCGACGCTCAGAAGCGAACTCGAGCGAGCGGCGGACCTCGGTCGCCGATAACCACTCCTCGTCGTGTAACTCACCAGCAGGGTTTTCACGATACTCGTCGTAATATTTGCCATGAGTCAACAAGCCACGACACAGGTACACGGCCACTACATCGGCGGCGAGTGGACGGACGACTCGAGTGCGTCTCGATCGGAGGAGGCCGAACGCTTCGAGAGTCAGAACCCAGCAACCGGCGAATCGCTCGCGACATTCGAGCGCGGAACGGCGGAGGACGTCGACGCGGCGCTCGAGGCCGCCGAGGGGGCGTTCGAGGAGTGGCGATCACTGTCGTACATCGATCGCGCGGAGTACCTCTGGGACATCTACCACGAGCTCCGCGAGCGTCACGACGAGTTGGGAGAAATCGTCTCGAAAGAGTGCGGGAAGGAGATTTCGGAGGGGAAAGCCGACGTGACCGAAGCCTGGCACATGGTCGAGTGGGCCGCCGGCAACGCCCGCCATCCCCACGGCGACGTCGTTCCGAGCGAGGTCGCGGGCAAGGACGCCTACATGCGCCGCAAACCACGGGGCGTCGTCGGTTGTATCACGCCGTGGAACTTCCCCGTCGCGATCCCCTTCTGGCACATGGCTATCGCGCTGGTCGAAGGCAACACCGTCGTCTGGAAACCCGCCGAACAGACGCCGTGGTGCGGGCAGGTCATCGCCGAGATGATGGACGAGGCCGGCGTTCCCGACGGCGTGTTCAACATGGTCCAGGGCTACGGCGACGCCGGCGCGGCGATCACCGACGACGACCGCGTCGACACCGTCCTCTTCACCGGCTCCGCCGAAGTCGGCCACGAAATCTCGGGCAAAGTCGGCGGCGAAGCGGGCAAACTCGCCGCCTGCGAGATGGGCGGCAAGAACGGCATCGTCGTCACCGAAGAAGCCGACCTCGACGTCGCGGTCCACTCGGCGATCATGTCGAGTTTCAAGACGACCGGCCAGCGTTGCGTCTCCTCGGAGCGCCTGATCGTCCACACCGACGTCTACGACGAGTTCAAATCGCGGTTCGTCGACATCGCCGAAGACATCGCCGTCGGCGACCCGCTCGAGGCGGACACGTTCATGGGGCCCGTCATCGAAGACGACCACGTCGAGAAGATCCGCCGGCACAACGAACTGGCCGTCGAGGAGGGTGCCGATGTGCTCGTCGATCGGTTCGAACTCGAGGCCGAGGAGATTCCCGACGGTCACGCGGAGGGAGCGGCCATCGCTGGCGACGGTGAGCGAACCGATGGCTTCGCGAACGGCCACTGGGTCGGCCCGTTCGTCTACGAAATCGACTACGAGCCGGACCTGCGCTGTTTGAACGAGGAGTGTTTCGGCCCGCACGTCGCCCTTATCGAGTACGACGGCGACATCGACCGCGCGCTCGAGATTCACAACGATACCCCCTACGGCCTCGCGGGCGCGATTGTCTCCGAAGACTACCGGCAGTTGAACGCGTTCCGAGATCGGGCGGAAATCGGTCTCGCGTACGCGAACCTCCCGTGTATCGGCGCGGAGGTGCAGTTACCCTTTGGCGGCGTCAAGAAGTCCGGAAACGGCTATCCGAGCGCTCGAGAGGCCATCGAGGCCGTCACCGAGCGAACGGCCTGGACGATCAACAACGCCGACGACATCGAGATGGCACAGGGACTTTCGGCCGACATTACGACGACCGACGACTAACCCCGTCGTCGGCTACCGAACGAGATCGCTCTCGTATGTTCTCGTTCAAGATATCTGCACGCTTTATACTAGAAAATAGATACTTGTCTCTGCGAGGTAGCGAATCGCTTATCCGACGGTTCGTGGAACAAACGAGATACATGAAAGCAGTCGTTCTTGCGGCTGGGCAGGGCACGCGTATTCGACCACTCTCTCATTCGGTCCCGAAACCAATGTTGCCGGTCGCCGACCGGCCCCTCGTCGCCCACACGATCGACGCTGCAATCGACGCCGGCGCGGACGAAATCGTCCTCGTCATCGGCTACGAAGCCGATACCGTCCGCGAGTACTTCGGCCCGGAATATCGCGGTGTTCCCGTCTCCTATGCGGTCCAGACCGAACAGGCTGGCACGGCAGACGCCGTCAACGCTGCCAGCGAACACCTCGATGGCCCGTTCGCCGTCTTGAACGGCGACAACCTCTACGATCCGGCCGCGATCGCGCAACTCTTCGAACAGTGTCCGGCCGTCTGCGCCATCGAAGTCGACGACCCGCGAAACTACGGCGTCCTCAGCACCGACGGCGACTCGGTCTCCGGCATCGTCGAGAAGCCGGCCGATCCGCCGACGAATCTCGCAAACGCGGGCGCGTACGCATTTCCCGAGGCGGCCCGCAAGTGGCTCGAGGTCCCCGAAAGCGACCGCGGAGAACACGAGATCACGGACGTGCTCGCGACGGTAATAGACGAGTTCGACGTCAGCCCCGTCACGCTCTCGCGGTGGCTCGACGTCGGCCGCCCCTGGGAACTACTCGAGGCCAACGAGTGGAAACTCTCCGTCCTCGAGCGACGCGTCGACGGCGACGTGAGCGAAGACGCCCACCTCGAGGGTGACGTCGTCGTCGAGCCGGGTGCAACGGTCAAATCCGGCGTCGTGATCGAGGGGCCCGCGTTGATTCGCTCGGGTGCAACCGTCGGGCCCAACGCGTACGTTCGCGGCGCAACGCTGATCGACGAAGGCGCGAAAGTCGGCCACGCCGCGGAAGTGAAAAACAGCGTGCTCTCACGCGACGCGTCGGTCAGTCACCTCTCGTACGTCGGCGACAGCGTCCTCGGTCGCGACGTCAACCTCGGCGCGGGAACGAACGTCGCGAACCTGCGACACGACGATGCAGCTATCGAGTTTACCGTCAAGGGCGAACGCGTCTCGACGGGCCGCCGAAAGTTCGGAATCGTCGCCGGTGACGACGTCAAGACGGGTATCAACTCGAGTCTCACGCCGGGGCTAAAACTCTCACCCGGAGCGACGACGAAACCCGGCGAGACAGTCGACCGAGACCGATAGATCGACGACGGACTCGCTTTCCGAGGAAGCTGAACGGTCGCTGAGTTCGATCACATCTGTTATAGGCCGTCGACACATCTCACACCCCAGCATGTGGCCACTCGGACACGTCGCCGTCGCCTATCTCTGTTACGCGATTGCGACCCGCGTTCGCTTCGATGCGCGGCCAGCAGCGATTCCAGTCATTATTCTCGTCTTCGGGAGTCAGTTTCCGGACCTCGTCGACAAACCGCTGGCGTGGTATCTGGGCGTTATTCCGACCGGACGGACGCTCACACACTCACTGTTCACGATCGTTCCGCTCTCGCTCGCGGCCTACGTCCTCGCTCGAGCGTACGATCGTCGCGAGTACGGCGTTGCCTTCGCGATCGGTGCGCTCTCACACGTTATCGTCGATGCCGTCCCAGCCCTCTGGGGCGAAGAAGGGAGTGCCGATCACCTCCTCTGGCCGGTTGTCGGCGTCGAGGAGTACGAGCAGGGGCCGCCGACCATCACGGCCCTCCTCCAAGACTCGCTGACCGATCCGTACTTTCTCTCGGAGTTCGTCTTCGCTGCACTCGCGTTCGTCCTCTGGCGACGACACGGCTATCCCGGTCTCGGGCCGCTACAACGTGCCCTCGAGCGAGTGACGGGCCGTCACCGTGAGCCTCGCCGCGACGAACTCGAGTGATCTGTGGCCAAGGGTGACCGATCGGTCACCGTGATCGTTTCCGGACAGTTTCGTGACCGCGCTAGCGAATCTCCTTCCAGGTATCGTCACACTCCGGACAGATCCGAAGTGTGGCGATTTTGTCCGGGTCGTTTTCGGTCTTCAGTGGCTGTTCACACTCGCCACAGACCAGTCTATCGTAGGTGTCTTTATCGAGTTCACCCTCGCGAAGTGCCTTTCGGATCGATTTCATGTTGCGCTCCTACGAAGGAGGGGGAGAAAAAGACCGGTGCTTTTTCCGAACTATTCCCATCAGCTGAACGACAATATTTTTGAGAGAAAGCTGGTGAAAGAACGAGCGTTCTTCGTTCGTCACGGAAACCACGTATCGAGGGTGGCGAAAAGCACGCTCGAGACGCGAGCCTGCGTTGCGACAGTCTTTGGCCGGAGTCGTGACCATTTTACCGGTCCAGCCGAACACTCCACCGATGGAGTACGTCCAGGAGCGAATCGCGACGCTCCACGAATTCGGTGGCTCGGCGTGCGAAGATAGCGCCGACACGACGGCGGCGATAGCCGAGACGGCCGTCGTCGTCCCGATGACCGACCGCGAGCATGGGAGTCCCGCGGCCGAACGCGTGCTCGAGGAACTCGAGTCGCTCGCACCAGCGCCGGCGGCCGTCGTCGTTCCCGTTCGCGCCGACGCCGACAGTATCGGCCCGGTTCGGGAGTGGCTCGAGTCGTTCTCGCTCCCGATTCAGGTGCTCTGGTGTAACTCACCAGCGATGGAATCGCGACTCGCGGCGGCCGGAGTGTCCCCGGGTGCGGGTAAAGGACGCGACGTCTGGCTGGCGCTTGGCCCCGCCACGACAGCGGCGGAGTTCGTCGTCGTCCACGACGCCGACGTCCGGAGTTACGACGCCTCGCACGTCCACCGACTGCTCGCCCCGCTGACGATGGGGTTCTCGTTCTCGAAGGGCTACTACGCGCGAATCGAAGACGAACGGCTCTACGGTCGTCTCTTTCGGCTCTTTTACACGCCACTCGTCCGGACGCTCGCGGACGAACACAACGAGGATATTCTGGCGTATCTGGATTCGTTTCGCTACGCCCTCGCGGGCGAGTTCGCCGCGCGTTCGGACCTCGCACGGCAACTCCGTGCCCCGCGAGCGTGGGGGCTCGAGGTCGGAACGCTCGGCGACGCGTTCGACGCCGCCGGGTTTGACGGAACCGCACAGGTCGACCTTGGGCGACACGAACACGACCACCGCGGCGTCTCCGGCGAGACCGGACTCGAGGGGATGAGCCGCGAAGTCGCCAGCGAACTGTTGCGCGTCGTCGAGGAACGCGGCGTCGATCCCGACTACGAGACCCTCCAGGAGCGGTTTCTCGCGACTGGGGAGGGACTTGTCGGTCACTATCGCGCTGACGCGGCGTTCAACGGCCTCGCGTACGATCCGGCGAGCGAGCGAGACCAGCTCGCTCGATACGCCGAGTCGATCACGCCGCCGGGTCCGGACCGAAGATTACCGCGCTGGGCGGACGCGCCGTTCGACGCGACGGCGGTACTCGAGGCGACACGCCCCTGGCGAACGGACCAGCGATCCGAACGGCGCTCGCTCGGGCGCGTCGACGGCAGCGCACAAGACTAATCTTCCCGCCCTTCGTTGTGGCGGGTATGAACGCGACCGCCGACGAACTCGCCGGCGTGGTCGACCTCTTCGGCGCGTTGACTCGCTCCGAACTCGAGCGGGCGCTCTCGGAAGCCGCATATCGGGCCGACGGCCGATCGCTCGACGAAGCGTCCCTCGAAGCGGCCATCGACGACGCCATCGAGTCGTTTGCGCTGGTTCGCCACGAGCCACGCGGAAACGGGGCTGAGACGACGGTACTGGTCGCCGGTCCGACGGCGTTCCCGTCGGTGCCGGCTCACGCCGAAGACGTCCCGCACATCCTCGACGTCGACCGACGGCGACTCGACCGCGACGCGCTCGGCGAGACCGCCCGCGAGCAGTTCCTCGAGGCTGTCGAGACGGCGACCGAGAACCCGGCCGACGCGGATCTCGAGGAACTGATCGACATCAGCTACGACGTCGAAGCGTGGGCGCCGGTCGACCTCGCGAACGAGCGCGACCAACTGGAGGCGTCACTCGAGTGAATCGACCGCTCCCCCGGCCGCGCGACCGACGAACGCGGACGAGCCTCACCCGGTTTCCGACTCGAGTTCGGCCAGCTCCGAACGAGTGTGATCACGCGTGACCCAGACGACACTAACGCTCGAGCCCGTCGCGAGCCACGAACCGCTCGAGATCGACGATCAGGAGTACGACGCCGCGGTCCTCGCCCCCATCGTCGAACGCGACGGTGAGGACCACCTGCTGTTTACGCGGCGATCGGACGACCTCGGCGAACACCCCGGCCAGATGAGCTTTCCGGGCGGGGGTGCCGAACCGATCGACGAAACGATCCTCGAGACCGCGCTTCGAGAGTCTCACGAAGAGATCGGACTCGAGCCCCACGAGGTCGAAATCGTCGGCCGGTTAGACGACATTCGAACGGTCTCCGAGTACGCCGTCACGCCGTTCGTCGGCCACGTGCCAGACCGCGAGTACGAACGCGACGGCTACGAGGTTGCCGAAATCGTCGTCCTGCCGCTGACCGAGCTCCTCGATCCGGCGAATTACGAGTACGAGCACCGCGATCACCCCTACTACGGCGACATGGTCATCCACTACTTCCACGTCGACGGCTACACCGTCTGGGGCGCCACGGGCCGAATGCTCGTCCAGTTACTCGAGTTGGCGACCGATTTCGACGCGTCCGAGCGAGTCGACCGGGCCGAGTGAACCGCCGTCGGTATGTCGAGTGAGCTACGACGATGGAGCGAGCCACGACGCCGCTATTTCTTGGGCGGGCCCCGTTCGATCTCCATCTCGCCGACGACGGACAGGGAGAGTTCGTCGATGTCCGCCTCCGCTCGATCGGCATCGCCGAATCCGGCGCTGACGACTCGAGTGAGCGCTTCCTCGACGGTTTCGTCCAGTTCGGTTATTTCCTCGGGTGAGACCTCGAGGACGAACCCGGTCGTGATGTTCGGTGAGGTGGGCAAAAAGAGCAAGACGCGACCGTCGGTCGTCGTGCGGCCCGTCTTGAACGCCGTCATCCGCAGCCCGTTCCACGTCTCGAGTCTGACGGGCGTCTGAAGCGTATCGCCCGCGCCGAGGGCCGTTTCGGTGGCAGTTTTCGACGCGTTGTAGATGACTCGAATGAGGGGAACGCGGTTGGCGAGATAGTCGACGATTCCCTCGAGGACTTCGCCCGTCGTCGTGTCCGTCGTCTGTCCGATCCCGTACATCGCGAGACAGAGGAGGGCGACGAAGGTCAGGACGCGAAGTACGGCTGCGAGTTGGGCGAGGACGAACTCGTTGACGCCGGGGAGGAACACGCCGAGTACGTCGGCGTTGATGAGGACGGCAGGCGTGAATCGCGCGATAAACGAGTAGAGAATGTAGAGGAGTACGAGCGTCACGAGGACGGGTCCAACGACGATCAGCCCCCGACCGAAATCCCCTTTCAGCGAACTCATGTGGCGACGTTCACACACAGAGTCTGTGTCCCTCATACGAGTAGATTGTGGACTCGCGTCGGCCGAAGGCAATCGGCTTTGAGCGATCGATCGATCCTGACGGAACGCCAGATTTTTGCGCGTCGACCCCGCAGACCCGACAATCGCGTCGACGACGGTAGACCGATCGATGGAGACCACGTCGGAACCTACCGCGCGTCGAGCGAGTGACGTTATCGATGTTGACCGAACATACCGTCGCCCGCGCCGGTCTGGATGCAATCGCGCTGAAGCCAACCGAATGTGCCGTCGAAACGGCCAGAGTACTTCCAGTCGACACGCTCGCAATCGACTACGAGGGCCGAGAGCACGTCCCATCCGCCGAAACGCTGCGCTCTCTCGCCCGCGAGGGCTCCGTCTACCTCACGACGCCCGTCCGTGCCGACGGGTTCGATCCGCTCGGAGACGACTCGCTCTGGACGGACGTCCCCGACGCAGTCAGTCGAATTCTCGTCGCCGGCCACCCTGGGTATCTCACCGAGACGGAGCGAGAGCGAACCGTCGCTCCCCGATTCGGTCGCGCCCTCGAGTCAGATCCGGACGCCTGGGTCGGCACCGAGAGCG
Organism: Natronorubrum daqingense; assembly: GCF_001971705.1. Taxonomy (NCBI): domain Archaea; kingdom Methanobacteriati; phylum Methanobacteriota; class Halobacteria; order Halobacteriales; family Natrialbaceae; genus Natronorubrum; species Natronorubrum daqingense. Next base: position 533,672 of record NZ_CP019327.1, on the reverse strand, counting down.
TCGAACGGATCGCCATGGCGACGGGCGCGACCCAGTACGACCTCCTCTCGCGGACGACCGAACAGGAACTACAAGCCCTCCGAACGGCAGGCTTCGGCGGCGAGATTGCGGTCTACGCCCCGACGGTGTTGACGACGGACGACGACGCGATTCTCGATGCCGTCGGCGAGTACGTCGCCCGTCGCCGACCGGTCTCCCGGAAACTCCCCGACGGCGCAGCGACCGACTCGAGTGCGAGCGCTCGCGCACGTGAGGTCTTGCTCGCGGCGGCCACGGAGTACGCGCTCGTCGGCTCCCCGGAAGCGGTCGGCGAACGGGTCGAGCGACTTCGCGACTCCGGGGCGACCACCGTCGTCGGCTATCCGGCACAGGGCCTCGAGTCGCTTCGCTCGTGAGTCGGTCGGCCACAGGACGCGTCGCGTACCACCCAGAGGTAAGTACCTCCTCTCCACAGTACCCCACATGACGACGAGTACACACGATGGTGGTGGAAGGGTATCGCGTCGACGGGGTTGGTATCGACACTCGGTACGTGATCGACGATGACGCCCGAAGACGACCCCGATATTGCAGTCGGCGCGAACGCGTTCACGCAATCGGGTACCGGACTCGAGGTCGCCGTCGTCGGTGCTGGTGCCGTTGGCGCGACGACGGCGTACGACCTCGCTCGAGCGGGCGCGGACGTGACGCTCTACGACGCCGGCGAGGTCGCAAGCGGTGCGAGCGGGCGCGCTGCTGGCATCTGTTACAACGCGTTTGCGGGTTCCCTCGACGCCGAAATCGCCGGCGAGGCGATCGAACGATTTCGGGCGTTCTCCGGCGACGACACGTTCCCGTTCGTCGAGTGTCCCTACGTCTGGTTCGCACGGGACGGCGACTCGAATCGGGCGGAGGCGATCCGCGAACAGGTTCGCCAGATGCAAGAACGGGGCATCGTCGCCCTCGAGGCAGACGCCGACTCCCTCGCCGAGCGGTTCCCGACGCTCCGGACCGACGACGTCGCGGTCGCGGGAATCGCCGGCGCGGCGGGCTACACCGATCCGAGGCGGTACACGGCGAGTCTCGCCGCGGCCGCGACCGGTGCCGGCGCGACGCTCGAGGCGAACACGCCCGTCGAGGTCCGAACCGACCCCTCTCGAGTCGTCCTCCCGGACGGAGCCGGACGCGAGGTCGACGCCGTCGTCGTTACGGCGGGCGCGCACACGAAATCGTTGCTCGATGACGACGGCGTGTCGATCGCGATGAAACCGTATCGCGTGCAGGCGCTCGTCGCGAGCGCCGACCTCGAGGAGCCGATGTGGTACGACGCGAGCGACGAATTTTACGTGCGGCCCCACCCTGACGGCTTGCTCGCGGGTGACGGCACAGAGTTCGTCGAAGCCGACCCCGATTCGGTCGATCGGAGCGCTGACGGCGAGTTCACCGAAGACATTCTCGCGCGCGTCGAAACCCGTCTTCCCGACCTCGAGATCGAACTCGAGCGGGCGTGGGCGGGCCTCTGTACGGCGACGCCGGATCGCGATCCGCTCGTCGGGGAACTCGAGAACGGACTCTACGTCGCGACTGGATTCCACGGACACGGATTCATGCGCGCGCCGGCGATCGGCGAGCGACTGGCTGAGCAGGTCCTCGGCGACGACGGTATCGACGCGTTCGACCCGACTCGATTCGACGGCGACGAATCGTTCGATATCGTCGACGGAATGACGCTCGACTCCGAGCAGTAATCCGAGTTACTGCTCGTCGACGGCGAGTTCGCCGGCCGGTGTCGACGAGTCGGTCGACGACGAGTGAGAAACGGAGTCGGTCTCGGCCGACGAATCAGCTGATCTCTCTGCCGTCGGTTCCTCCTCGCGGGATCCCTTAGGGATCGTAATGCGCAGGGTTCCGGTTTCCGTCAGCGTCGCCTCGCCGGCGTCGGGTTCGACGATGGCGTCTGCTGGCAGTTCGGCCGATCCGGTCAACTCCATTCCGCGGCCGGGAAAGCGCATCTCGTAGCCGTCGCGATACTGCCGGAAGCGCTCGATTCGGATTTTGACGGTCCCCTCGAGATACCTGACCTCGATGTCAGTGGGTTCGGCATCCGGTGCATCGAAGACGACCTGGTAGGTCGTTTCGCTCTCGAGAATGTCGACGGGGAGCGAGCGATGGCTCTGGACCTGCCCGTTCGCCCGCCCGACCTGTCGATAGAGGGCGTTACCGATCGACTCCCGAAGGTACCCTGGAGTCATACGTAATCACCGACGGAACGAGGATGTGAATGTGTAACGAAGACCGAGAAAGCCATTGACGTCATTTGGTATGTGCGGGTACAACATACCTATTTATATTTTTTGTGGCGCCAAAATAAACGTCTGACACGTCCGACCGATCTGCGGTGTGTCTGAGGAGCCACGTCACCCGGTTGGGGGTACTCGAGTCAGAGGTCCACGCGCTCGAGGCAGGTGCTCCCGCCACAGACGGGACACGAGAGCGCGAGGTCCTCGAGGTCGTCCGGCACGTCGTAGGTGTAGTGATTCTCGAAGAGGTCGAGTACGCAATCGTCGTCGGTACAGACGAGTTCCTCGGTTGGTGGCATACCCACCTGTAGTGTGAGCACGACTATCAACGTCGGGGTTCGTCGTCGGAGTCTGCTCGCTGTCGCCTTCGGCCGGGGGCCACTCACGCCTACGTGCGTGTAGTCACCGTTTTACCACTCGAGGCGCTACCTGTCGCTATGACTGACCCCGAGACGCTCTCGGTGACGATCGTCGACGGCTACGTCGACGAGCCCGCTCACTTCGGGGTGCCGCCGTACATTTCGACGTACCCGCGATACACGGCCGGTGCGCTCGTCGACGCGGGCGTCCCCGAAGGCCAGATCACCTATCACACGATCGACGGCCTGCGCGACGAGCCCGGTCGCTGGCGCGACGTCGACGAGGCCGACCTCTTGATCTACCTCGGCGGCATGACCGTCCCCGGAAAGTACGTCGGTGGCACGCCCGCGGAACCCGACGAGGTGCGCAAACTCGCCTGGACCGCCAACGGCACGAGCCTGATGGGCGGCCCCATCAAGTTCGGCGTCGGCGACGAGAACGCCGGCGCGACCGAAACCGAGCGACAGGACCTCGACTTCGACTTCGTCGCGAAAGGTGACGTCGAGGCCGCCGTCTACGACCTCGTCGAGAGCGGTCTCGAAGGCTTCAACAACCGAATGCGAGACGTCGACGAAGTCTCTCGCTGGGCCCAAGGCGGGGCGTTCGTCGTCGAACAGCATCCGAATCACCCCGACTACCTCATCGCCGAACTCGAGACCTCTCGAGGCTGTGCCTATCGCTGTTCGTTCTGTACCGAACCGCTGTACGGCAATCCGACCTTCCGGCCCCCGCCCACGGTCGTCGGCGAAGTCGACGCGCTCTCCGACTACGGCGTCAAGCACTTCCGAATCGGCCGACAGGCCGACATCCTCGCCTACGGCGGCGACGGTGAAGCGCCCAATCCCGACGCCCTCAGCCAGCTCTACGGCGGTATCCGCGACGTTGCGCCCGACCTCGAGACGCTTCACCTCGACAACATGAACCCGATTACCATCGTCGAGTGGCCCGAAGCGAGTCGGGAGGGGATTCGGATCATCGCGGAACACAATACGCCGGGTGATACGGCCGCCTTCGGCCTCGAGTCCGCAGATCCACTCGTCCAAGAGGAGAACAATCTAAACGTCAGCGCCGAGGAGTGCTTCGAAGCGGTCAGAATCGTCAACGAGGAGGCTGGCTGGCGGCCGGGGGGACCGGACGATCCGGGGCCTTCCGACCGCGCGAGCGACGGCGCCGTGATCACGGGCGAAGACGACGACACGCCGCGACGGCTGCCCAAACTCCTTCCCGGCATCAACCTGCTCCACGGGCTCAAGGGCGAACGCGAGGAAACGTACGAACGGAATCGGAAATTCCTCGAGCGAGTCTACAACGAGGGCTACATGCTCCGGCGGATCAATATCCGGCAGGTGATGTCCTTCGACGGCACCGACATGTCCGACACGGGTGCCGAAATCGCTCACGACCACAAGAAGCTGTTCAAACGCTACAAACAGCAAGTACGCGAAGAGATCGACCAGCCGATGCTCGAGCGAGTCGCGCCGCCGGGAACCGTCTTGCCTGACGTCCACCTCGAGTACCACCAGGACGGGAAGACCTTCGGTCGACAACTCGGGACCTATCCGCTGTTGGTCGGGATTCCGGGAGAGCGCGAACTCGGATCGACGCTCGACGTCGCCGTCGTCGACCACGGGTATCGCTCCGTCACCGGCGTCCCCTATCCGCTCGATCTCAACGGGGCGTCGATGGACGAACTCACGGTGATTCCCGGAGTCGGGAACAGTACGGCGGGCGACATCGTCGTCAACCGCCCCTACGAGACGGTGGCAGACGCCGAACTCGACACGACGTTCGATGTCTCACAATTCATGACGACGCGGGCGTTCGAGCCCGTACAGTAAATCCGGACCCGAACGCGCGCTATGTTGCGGATGTGGCGAGTGAAGCGAGTTTCGAGGCACGGTGTGGTACCATGTTGGCGTGGTATCCTGTCGGTAGTTCTATTACGAATGAGAGTCAGAGGTGAAACGAGGGTCTACCTGTGGAAATATCTGAAAAGCTCCTGTGTTTGTTCAGTGCGGACGTTACAGAAGAGGAGGATCGCTACGTCATCGAAGTGCCACGACAAGAAGTCGAAACTGGGGACATCGATCCCGACGATGTCTATCGCGTCGCACTCATTTCACGTGAGGAAGCGACTGAGAGTGAGTCGACGACGGCACAGCCACAGACCGCGCCGTCGGAGCCACAACCGCCAGTCGACGTCGGCGAAACGCGCTACGTGGAAATCGAGGACATCGGGAAGCAGGGCGACGGTATCGCTCGCGTCGAGCGTGGGTACGTTATCATCGTCCCCGACGCCGACGTCGGCGAACGCGTCAAGGTGGAAGTCACCGAGGTCAAATCGAACTTCGCGGTCGGCGAGATCGTCGAAGAGACGTTCTAACGACACCGCCCTTTTGCCGACAAGTCACCGATACAGCGTACGCGCCGAGTACTGACACGACTGCGACGGAGTGTACAGACAACGACTGCGACGGCGGATGAAAACGACCGAGCACCCACAGCGTCGCCTTATTTCGGGATCGTCGCTCGGAACTGTGCCGGGTCGTCGTGGAAACAGTCGCCAACGACGATCGCATCCGCACCGGCTTCGAGAACGGCTGTGGCCTTCTCCTGGTTGTCGATCCCACCCCCGTAGACGAGTTGGGTGTCCTCGAGGTAGCGAGCGGCCGCTTCGACGTCGTCGGTACCACCGTAGGTGCCAGAGTACTCGATGTAGAAGATAGGGAAGCCGTAGAACGTCTCCGTCGCGAGGGCAGCGCCGGCGACCTGTTCGGGCGTGTACGTGGTGTCGACCCCCGAGACCGAAGCCGCGGCGGAGTCGAGGTGCTGGACCACGTACCCCTCGCCCACGAGCGTCTCCGTGAGGTCGGCGACAGCGTCGACGCCCTTCGACTCGATGAAGTTACCGACGACGGGAAGGCTCGCCCCGAGGAGGTCTTCGGGTTTGCGAGCGATTTCGGTGAAGAGGGCGGTGTGTTTTCCGACGAAGTGCGTTCGGTCGCCGTTGAAGACGGCCGGGACGGCGACGAAGTCCGCCGTTTCGATCGTTTCGCGTGAGACGTGGGCTGCACTGTAGGGTTCCTGAAAGACGGGAACCGACGGATACGTGTTCGCGATCGATTCGATGGCGTCGATCGTATTTTCCTCCGTCACGCCGTCGGAGCCGCCGACGATTACCAGATCAGTTCCTTCGAGGACGCCGAGATCGGACGGGAGGGGCTTCGCAGGGTCGACTTTCGTGATGTGCGTAATCTGTTCCCACTCGAGGCTCATGCGAATTGCTTCGAAGAAGGCCCTCAATGGCCTATCGATTTCGGTGTCAGAAATACGACTCCGACCGTCGTTACTTCTCGAGTGGCGTCCCGTCGTCGCGTTTCGCTCCTTCGGCGTCGTGAACGACGATTTCGCCGGCGTCAGGGTCGGCGGGTTCGTAGGTGTCTCGGACGCCGATCGCTTGCTCGAGTTCGGTGATCGTCCGGTCTTTGAGCGTCCGGGCGAGGGCCTCGGCGTCCTCGCGCGAAATGTCTCGTCCGAGTCCTTCACACTCGTGGGCGCGAACGTCGCCCGCTTCGTCGACCGCCTCGCCCATCGGCTGGCTGGTTCCAGCGAGGTCGATACTGAAGGGGTACGTCTGGCAGATCAGGGGCCGATCCTCGTGGACGCTGCAGGCGCCGGTCCCGTCGGCCGTCGTCTCATAAAAGGTGCAGTCGCCACAGCCGTCGGTCTGGAGCGCCCACTCGAAGGTCTCCCCCTCGAGGCCGTCGTCCGTTTCGCTGAGGCCGTAGGGCATCGGGCGAGCGACGTCTCGCCAGTCGTATTCGCCGGTGTCCGTCTCGTGATTGTCGTCGTCTGTCTCGTCATCGGACGCCTCGCTGGCCGCCGAAACGTTGTCGGTCGGGTCGCCATCGCTCGTCTCTCGATCCACGAGCGTCCGGATCTCCTCGGGGAACACCGTCGCCGTGTGTTCTTCTTCACCGTGGCCTTTACAGCAGGCCCCACAGCGAGTGCACTCGAAGCCGATCGACTCGATGGCGTCCGCGAGGTCGGCGACGTCGAGTGCACGAGCGGATTCGAGTTCTGCCTCGAGTGATTGCACACCGAGTACTACCCGCGAGCGGGGAAAAGTCAGTCGCTCCGCGCTCGAGCGGTCGCTCGCTCGCCGTCCCACTCGAGTCGCCCTTCCACATCGAGTTTCTCGAGGTGAGCGACGACCGTTGCGCGGGCGAGTTCGCGGACGCCCGAGAGGTCTTTCTCGTACGCACGTTCGAGGATTTCCTCGAGATCGTTGGCACCGGATTCGACCGCGTCGTTGACCGTTCGTTCGCGGCGTCGACGGTGTGCGAGCAGTCGCTCGAGGGTGGCTCGAGGGTCGTCGATCACGGGGCCGTGACCGGGGTGAAGCGTCGGCGGGTCCATCGTCCAGAGGCGTCGAAGGGTCGAGACGTACGCGCGCATGTCGCCGTCGGGTGCGCCGACGACGACGCTGCCTTCGCGTATCGCACAGTCGCCACAGAGAATCGGGCCACCGCACCCGACCTCGAGAGCGATGTGGTCGGCCGCGTGTCCGGGCGCTCCGACGATTCGAATTCGCTCGTCGTCGACGGAAAGGGTCGTTCCCGGTTGGAGGGTTCGATCGGGCTCGAGACCGGTCGCGTCGGCGAATCGCTCCCGTCGGCCGTACCTGGCCCAGACGGTCGCGTCGGTTTCGTTCGCGTAGGATTGGAGTGCGCCGACGTGGTCGGGATGGGTGTGCGTAGCGAGAATGTGTTCGACCGACCGGTCGGCGACGAGTCGATCGAGTTCGTCGGTCCGCGCCGCCGGATCGACGAGAACTGCCGATTCACGGCCGATTAGATAGGCGTTCGTCGTTCCAGTCGGCGCGTACGTGGATACCGGGACCGGACAGCGAGTGAGCGACATACCTCGAGACTTCCGAGCGCACGAAAAAGTGTATATCGGCACGTCGATGCAAAGCGCCTGTCGGCCACCCCACACTGCATCCCCGTGTTGTGAACCGTGGTAGCAGGCAGCGTTCGTCCGGCCCGGTCAGCGTTTGAGGTAGTACACCTGTTTCCGCGCGTCGCGGAAACTGTATCGAGAGCCGACGAGGTCCACATCCTCGAGTCGGTTGAGGGCGTAGCGAACGGTGCGGTCGGGGAGGAGCGATTCCTCGGCGAGTTGGCCCTGCGAGAGCGGCGAATCGGCTTCGAGCACTTTCGCGACCAGTTTCGCACTCGGTGGGAGGTCACGAAGACGCTCGCGGTATTCGTCCTCAGAGAGGGTCTCTTCGCCGGCGGCGGCACCGTCCTCGGTTGTACTCATGCTCATGTCTATTCCAGCGGAACCCCTGATGGTAAACCTTCCCTATATGTGGATACGAATAGTGAAGTTTGTATAAGGGGTATAAATGAGGTATAAACACAAGCAATGCGAACGACGCGTCTTTGTAAATCAGCGCGATTGTAATCGAACACAGGCACACAGCACTCTACGTGGCAATCTCGAGCAACTTTTCGGGACACGAGCGTGAGTAACTCGAATTCGGAGGGCGGACACTCACAACGCATGCGGCCACATCATGACACGCGGGAGTCACCTCTCGGGGTGGCTGACGGTGTGTTTCGTCGATAGACTCCAGTATCGTTTTATCCTCCGGCTACTGTAGTTGCGTCCAGTGTGAAAGGACAGGAGTGGTACCAAGCCGACGACGTCGCCGAGGAGTACGACGACAAGCGTTTCTCCCAGGGCGGTCAGTTGATCGACCGCCGCGAGAAAGAAGCCGTCCTCGAGGCTATCATGCCCGTCGAGGACCGGAACATCCTCGAGATCGCCTGTGGTACCGGGCGGTTTACGGTGATGCTCGCAGAACAGGGGGCAGACGTCGTTGGACTCGACATCTCGGCGGCAATGTTACAGCAGGGCCGCAAGAAAACCAAGAACGTCGAACTCGAGGGGACGCTCGAGTTCCTCCGCGGAGACGCAGGGCGACTGCCGTTCCCGGACGATCACTTCGATACCGTCATCGCGATGCGGTTTTTCCACCTCGCTGACGACCCGGAGGCGTTTCTCACGGAGATGCGTCGGGTCTCGAGCGACCAGATCGTCTTCGATACGTTCAACCGATTCAGCGCCCGAAGCATCTACAACTGGGCGTTACCGATGGGGTCGCGACTGTACTCGAAGAGCGAAGTGAGCGTCCTACTCGCAAAAACCGAACTAACGCTCGTGGACGTCGAGGACGATTTCCTCGCGCCGTATGGGCTCTATCGGTCGATTCCGAACGGGCTCGCATCGCCGATCAGAACGGTCGACGAGACGATTGGCAAACTTCCGGTGACGGATCATCTCGCGTCCGTCTCCTACTGGGATACGCGCGTGCGCTGATCGGGAGACCATTCATAGCACCCTACCTGCGATCGGTGTCCGAAATCGGACACGATTGCTGGGACGCAATACCAAAACCCCCTTGTTTTTACTACCGATGACCGTTAGGGGTGTATATGAAGCTCTCGGTCGTCGTCTCGACGCTCAACGATCGGGAGCAGTTGCTCTCGTGTCTCGATGCGCTCACCGAACGGACCTCGGATACGACGGAGATTATCGTCGTCAACGGGCCGTCGTCCGATGGCACGTCCGGTGTGGTCCGTGATCGAGACGATGTCGACGTGCTCGTCGAAATTTCCGAACGGAACTCGAACGTCTCGAGGAACGCCGGGTTCGAGAGTGCGACCGGCGAAGTCGTCGCATTCCTCGACGGCGAGTACACCGTTTCTCACAGCTGGTACGACGCCATCGAGGCGACGATCACGTCCGGAACGGATGTCGTCACCGGCCCCGTCACGGGTCGTGACACCGACTACGAACAGTCGGCCAGAACGGTCGCCGGTCGGCAGGTGACGGAGTTCGACGGCACCAACGTCGCGTTCGCACGCACCGTTCTCGAGGCCTTAGATGGGTTCGACGAAGCGCTCGAGGTCGGTGGCGAACGAGACTGTGCACATCGGGTCGCCGGGTTCGACTTCGACGTTACCTGGAACGCGGAGATGGCGGCGAACGACGAACTCGGGACCGACGGGGGGACGCCCGACCGAGAGTGGGGGATGGCCTATTATTCGTTCGCGTACCGACTCACGAAGAATTACGGCCCGCGACCGACGATCTTCGCCCGGATTTTCGTCAGTGCGCTCCGCGACGGCGTTCGGGGCGTTCGAAGTATCGTCACCGGTGAGGAGACGCCGACTGACTGGACGTCGGATGGCACCGACGTCGTCTCGAATATCGCGCGCGGCATTGCCAGCGGACTCCGCGCTCGCTACACCGATCGGTCGGCAAAACGCAATCCAAACGGTATCTCGATTCGTCACGACCGAGCGGTTCAACTTTACGACCGACGATAATCACGCACTTCGGGCGCGGTTCGTCACGTTGCCCTCGAAATCGAGTCGCGCGTTACTTTCGAAGTTCTCAGTCACTGAATAGTGCCTTAGATCTCGAGTACTTCGTAGGAAATATCGGAATCTCGAAGCGTATCGGTGACTCGCCCGACTTCGTCGGTCGTCGCGACTGTCGTCACCTCGAGGCCGCGTTCGGCACCTTCCGAGGCGACTTCGGCGGCGGCGAAGGCGACCGTCGGGTCGGCGTCGACCTGTCGACAGGCGACGACGGCTTCGACACCGGCAGCGACGACGAGGTCGGACGACTCACAGTGGTCGGCGATAACCGACGAGTCGACGGCTTCACTGCCCCCGGATCTGACCGCAGGGACCTGCAAAACGGTCACCGAACCGGGTGAGAGATCCATGACGCCCTCGAAACTCGTGACACCGACGTCGGTTCCCGCGTCGGCGTCAGTGGTCGCCACGCCAGTCGCCGGCCCGTCATCGCTGGGACTCGCGTGTAACAATCCGTTTTGCACCGAGAGGGTGACGGTTTCGCCTTCCTCGATAGCATCGGTGGCGATGTACGCCGCCTCGCTCATCGCACCGAGGACGTCGCCCGTGACGTGATCTGCGAATCGACGGACGTCGTCTGCGGCCCGAAACAGCCAGTCGACCCCCTCCGGAGTGACGCGATAGCGCGAGCGTCCCTCTTTCTCGACGAGGTCGTCGTCGACGAGTTCGCGGATGTACTCGCTGACTGCCTGACTCGTCACGCCGACCTCCTCGGCGATCTCACCCTGACTGACGGCGGGCTGGCGCTCTGCGATCTGGACGAGGATCCGAAAGCGCGTTGCAGCCCGCTTGTTATCGAGGACGTCGACCATACGCCGGTACTTTCACGAGCGTGCCAAAAAGCCCCTCGGTCAGCGACGACCGAATTGGGCTATCGATTCTCGAGTTCGACGTTCTTCGCCGGACACGTACCGGTACTGTGACACACTGACGAATCGGGCAACTGAACCACGAGTCGTCAAGTTGATAGCAGGAGGGTTCGTCAGTATTCGATGACTATGTCGTTCGCTTTTTCGACGGCCGAATCTGCGTCGGTCGTCGGCCTCGAGGCTGCAAGCACGACGCCAGCGCTCTTCTCGTCGATTGGGATGACGGACGCACTGGCGTGGGTTGCAATCGGCGCGTTTCTCCTCGCCTTGGGTCTCGAGTGGCAGGGTGTCCGAGAACCGGCGCGCTATCTGGGGACGGGTGCGTGGTTCACCTTCGGCGTGTTCTGGCTCACGATGGTGCCGTACTACTACGCTGACGCCCAGAGTCCGTTGCAGACCGTTCTCGCAGTCGTCGCGCTGCCGTTGTGTGTCTACACCGGCTACCTCCTCTGGAACGGACGGAATTCGCTGTTCCTCCTGACGAAAGCGATCGCCCTGATGGGGCTGATCTATCTGCCGGCGGAAACGATCCCGTTCGTTCGCCAGTGGCTGATCGAGACGACGGCGGCCCAGACGCACGTCGCGATGGAACTCCTCGGCCACAGTCCGGGCATCAACGAAGGAGCGAACGGCTACGAGAGTCGTTTCGACTTCGATCCCGACGAAACGGTGACCGGTCGGACGACGTACATCGTCCTCGCGTGTACGGGCCTCGGTAGCATGGCGATCTTCGGTGGCCTCATCGCTGCCGTGAACGCACCGTTCAAACGCAAAGCGGCGGCGTTCTCGCTTTCTATCGTCGTCATCTGGTTCCTCAACCTCGTTCGCAACGTCTTCATCGGACTCGCCTCGCCGTGGGGCTGGTTCCAACAAGAGTGGCTCGTCTCGTTCATGACGACGTACATGGGCGCACAGCCCGACCGCGTCTCGTATCTGGTCGCCCACAACTACATCTCGCAGGTGCTCGCTGTCGTCGCTCTCGTCGGAATCACGTACGTCCTCGTCAAGATTCTCCCCGAGATCCTCGCGCCACTCGAGGAAGTCCTCTTCGTCCTCACGGGCACCGAGTACGACCTCTTCGAGGCGCTCGGCAAATCCGACGCCCGTCCGGATCACCGCTACTCCTCACAGTGACCGCGACTCCCTCCCTCTCGCTTTCCGATCGCGCGCTCTTCGTTCCCGCAGCCGACACGCTCGTGATCGCCGACATACACCTCGGTCGGGCCGCCGACTCGAGCGTCGACGCGCCCATCGACGACGGACTGGCCGTCCGCGACGCGCTCGAGTCACTCCTCGCTCGCACAGAACCCGCAACGGTCGTCGTCGCCGGTGACCTTCTCCACTCCTTCCAGACGATTCCGCGGGGCGTCGAGCGGGACCTGGCCGCGCTCGAGGAAGCCATCAACGATGCCGGGGCCTCCCTCGTCGTGACGCTGGGGAACCACGACTCGATGCTCGAGTCGGTCTTCGACGGTGAGACCGCGAGCGAGTATCGACTCGCCGACGGCGAGACGGTGGTCTGTCACGGCCACGAACGGCCGGAGACGGAAGCCGCGAGATACGTCGTCGGCCACGATCATCCGGCGCTGTCGGTCGAGGGTCGCAAACTGCCGTGTTTCCTCTACGGACCGAACGTTTACGACGGTGCCGACGTGATGATGGTGCCCGCGTTCACTCCCCTCGCAGCCGGTGCGACGGTCAACGGAATGTACGCGCGCGACTTTCAGTCGCCGCTGATTTCGAACGTGGATCGGTTTCATCCCGGCGTCTGGGACGACTCGAGCGACGAACCGTTGTGGTTCCCGCCGCTCGGTGAGTGTCGGCGATTACTTTGAAATCAACTCGACGTCGAGCATCATCCTCTGAACCCGATTACTGCGAGCAGTCCTCGAGAACGGCCTGAGCCGCGTCTCGGCCGCTTCGCATCGCGCCCTGAATCGACGACCAGCGGGTGTAGTCGCCGGCCAGATATACCGATTCGTCGGGGTCGCGGGCGTCTGGCAACTCCCCGTGGATGCCTGGTGGCTGCTCGAACTGCGCGAACTCGACGCGTTCGGTGTGAAGAACTTCGAGGTCCTCGAACCCACCGTCGGGATACCACGACTCGAGAGCTGTCTGCGTTCGCTCGGCCAGTTCGCTGTCGTCCGCTTCCGGCTGGCCGAGGTACGTTGCACTCAGCAACGTCACCCCGTCGGGTGCGTACTCCGGCGCGACCGCGCTGTGTGGGACGACGTGATTCGGCCCCTCGTCGTCGACCGCGTTCAACAGGAGTCGCTTCCCCGTCTCGAGGCTCGAGTCATCGACCAGCGCGTAGTACTGCGTGACGCAACTCCGGGCGTCGGTGGGGATCGACTCGAGGCCGGTGAGTTCGCGCGCCGTCGGCGGGTCGGTCGCGACAACGACGGCGTCCCAGTCGTCGGTTCCGCCATCGGTCGTTACTCGCACGGAGCCCTCGCCCGGTCCGTTTCGAACCTCCGTCACCTCGCAACCGGTCTCGATGGCTCCGCCGACCTCTCGAACACGCTTGGCGAGTTGGTTCGGAATCGCTTCCATTCCTTCTGCGGGCACCGCAGCTCCACCCGTAGCGAGGGTTCGGAACGTGTACTCGAAGACCCGTCTCGAGGTCGACAGCGAGCGATCGAGCGTGATCCCGCCGTAAAAGGGCGCGACGAACCGCTCGACGAATCCATCCGAGAAACCCTGCTCGCGGAGGTATCGTTCGATCGACTCGTCGCCACCCTCCAGGTCGTCGAAGAACGTCTCTGGCTCGAGATCCCGAAAGTCCCACCAGAGCGCCGCGACGCGGAGTCGGTCACCGATTGTGATATCGGCGTTGAACAGCGTCGACGGGAGCGTTCGCGGCGCGTCGAGGGGATTTGCGAGGACGGAACGGTGGGTCGGTCGGGCGATAGTGGCTCCGGAGGTGAACCGACGGAGGTCCAGGGCCTCGAGGTCCAGTTCCCGCCTGACGGCCGGATACGCGGGGAAGAGCACCTGGAATCCGCTGTCGAATCGGTACCCGTCCCGTTCGATAGTCCGAACTCGACCGCCGACCGCGTCGCGGCGCTCGAGGAGGGTCACGTCGGCCCCGCCGCCCGCGAGGTGACGCGCCGCGACGAGGCCGGCCAGTCCACCGCCCGCGACGAGTACCCGTGGAGTCGACTGCATACCCGCGCCTACGACGAGTGGACGGAAAGCGATTGACCCCCTCGCTGCTGGCGCGTACCATTCCTGTGGGGTATCGGCGACACTACTGGTGTGTGATACCGTCACACGAAGGGTACCGAACTACACGGCTCTCGAGAGTCGGGAACCCCCATGCCGGACGACGAGACAGGACCAGACGGAGAGGCGAAGTTCGACTTCACACGACGAGGCGCGATGATGAGCGGGGGCGCGTTCATCGGCGCGAGTATCCTCACGAGGCGGGCGCGAGCGGAGACGACCGACTTCTCGCTCGAGGACGTCGAGGAGGCCGAAATCGAAAAGCAGGGACTCCAGTTCTTCACGCTCGAGCAAGCCGAAATCGTTCAGGAGATGGCGAATCGGATCTATCCTTCGGACGACAACGGCCCCGGCGCGCCCGAGGCGGGTGTCGTCTACTTTATCGACCGACAGATGAACCAGGACTGGGGCCAGGGCGAGCGCTGGTACATGGACGGCCCGTTTCCCGGCGTCGAGCAACTCGAGTTGGAGACGGCGGTCGAAGCGGCCGATCCGGTCGGCGATCCCACCGAGGCCGAAGGCGTCGGAACGCCGCCAGCCCACGCCGAGGAGGCGGAGCCGGACGACGGCGAGGATGACGAAACCGACGGGGACGACGAGAACGGCGCGAACGATGAGAACGGAGGGAACAACGAGAGCGACGACGGCGACGACGGCGACGACGGCGACACTGCTGACTCGATTGCGTTCACTGCTACCGACGCAGGTATCCAAGAAGTCGACGAGGGAGATGACGACGAAGCCGAGGACGTCGCGGACGGTGAGGACGACGTCGAAGATGACGAGGATGACACGGAAGACACTCCCGAGGAGTTCGAAGAGGATCCGGACGATCCGGACGACGAGGAGACCGAAGTCGCGTGGGCGGACGAGGAGCCAGCGGCGGGTCAGGGCTGGCAACACCCCATGACGCCCGCGGACGCGTACACGTACTCGATCGATTTCGTCGAGGCGTACTGTGAGGAGGAGTACGACGAGAGTTTTGTCGACCTCGAGGGCGAGGAGCAAGACGACGTCATTCAGGCCTTAGAGGACGACGAGGTCGAGACGTTCGAGGGACTCGAGCCGAGTGACTTCTTCCTCCTCTTGCGCGAGAACACGCTCGAGGGCATGTTTTCCGACCCGATGTACGGCGGGAATCAGGAGATGGTCGGCTGGCGGCTGAAGAACTTCCCCGGCTCTCCAGGCGCACTGGGGAGCTTTCGAGAGCACATCGAGGACGACGAGTACCAAGAGGTGGAAGAACCCCGGAGCATCGCGGACGACGTCGAAGAGATCGGCCTCAATCCGGACGGGGACCACGACCATTGAGCCGAGCGACGAAGCGGTGTGCGAATCTGCGGCGTATCGACGACCGACCGAATCGCGACACACTCACAGATTGATACAATGGCAGAAGAACTCGATCCCGTCGACGTCGTCACCGTCGGCGTGGGCTGGACTGGCGGCATCATCGCGAAGGAACTGGCACAGGCCGACTACGACGTCGTCGGCTTAGAACGCGGCGGCGAGCGCGACACGGACGACTGGCTGACCGTTCACGACGAACTGGGCTACGCGCTGCGCTATAAGCTCATGCAGGACCTCTCGAGGGAGACGCTCACCTTCCGTCACGAACCGGACGATACGGCGTTACCGATGCGTCGCTACGGCGCGTTCCTGCCCGGGACCGGCGTCGGCGGCGCTGGCGTCCACTGGAACGGCATCACGTGGCGGTTCCTCCCCTACGACTTCGAGATCGAATCGGAGACGATCGACGAGTACGGTGAGGACGCCATCCCCGAGGACATGCAACTCCAGGACTGGGGGATCACCTACGAGGAACTCGAGCCCTACTACGACGAGTTCGAGTACACGGCCGGCATCTCCGGTGTTGCCGGTAACATCGAGGGCGAGATACAGGACGAAGGGAACCCATACGAAGGGCCGCGAGCCAGGGATTACCCGCTACCGCCGATGATGCAGACGCCCTCGCTCGAGGTGTTCGCGGAAGGGGCCGACGCGGCCGGCTACGAACCGTTCATGCAGCCCTCGGCGAACCTCTCGGAAACGTACGAGAACCCCGACGGCATCAACCTCGGGCAGTGTGAGTACTGTGGCTACTGCGAACGCTTCGGCTGCGAGTGGGGCGCCAAGTCGGATCCGACCGTCACCGTCCTTCCCGCCGCCGAGGACACGGGGAACTTCGAACTCCGGACGCACTCGAACGTCGTCGAGTTGCTCTACGACGAGGACGACGAGGCGGTGACGGGGGTGAAGTACGTCGACTCGAGGACGAACACCGTCTACGAGCAACCGGCCGACGTCGTCGCCCTCACGGCGTACGTGCTCAACAACGTGCGCCTGCTCCTCTTGTCGGGTATCGGGGAGCCGTACGATCCCGAAACGGGCGAGGGCGTCGTCGGGAAGAACTACTGCTACCAGAATATGGGCGGCAGCGCCACCGGTTTCTTCGAGGACGAGGAGTGGAACCTCTACATGGGCGCGGGCGCACTCGGAGCCTCATTCGACGACATCAACGGCGATAACTTCGATCACGAGGACGAGGACTTCCTCCACGGTGGGAACGTCGCCATCAACCAGACGGGCGAACGACCGATCGCCAACAACCCCGTCCCCGAGGACACTCCCTCGTGGGGCTCCGAGTTCAAAGAGGCGAGTCTCGAGTACAATCACAGCCGCCTCGAGATATCCTGTCAGGGAGCCGTCTTGCCGTTCCAGGACAACTACCTCGACCTCGATCCGAACTACACTGACGACTACGGCCTGCCGCTGCTTCGAATGACGTTCAACTGGCACGATCAGGACTACGCGCTCGCGGAGTACGGCAGCGACGTCTGCGAGGAGGTCATGGCGGAGATGGGGGCCGATCAGGTCGACGCCAGCGGCGGCCTCGAGGGTGACTTCGACATTATCCCGTATCAGACGACTCACAACACCGGCGGGGCAATCATGGGTGCCGATCCCGACGAATCGGTCGTCAACAACTACCTCCAGTGTTGGGACGCCCACAACCTGTTCGTCCCCGGAGCGTCGGCGTTCGTCCACAACAGCGGCTACAACCCGACCGGCACCGTCGGCGCGCTAGCATTTCGCGCGGCAGAGGGAATCGAGGAATACCTCGAGGAACCGGAGGTGCTGGCCGATCCGGAGACGTAGGTGCCCCGCCGAATGCGGGCGTCTCCGTGAGCCGTTCAGAGATCCGTCAGAAACCTGAGCGCGAGGCCGATCAGGATGACGATCACGCCGGATACCGTCGCGACGGGCGGAATCGGGATGAACAACAAGACGATACCGGCGAGGATGACGAGGGTCGAGACTCGGACCATACGGGCCGTTCGACGGCCCGACGGGTAGTGCTACGGCTGGCATGAACAGCGACTCGAGCGCATCTCGTACCGATTCGGGCAAATTTTGGCCGACCTGAGCTATAAACCGTCGGAGAGAGACGCTGTCGTATGGTCGATGCGACGCTTTCAGTACTCGAGCGCGGAACGATCACGACCGACGTGAACAACATCATCGAGGGCCAGACGTTGGGGACGGCCGACGAGCCGAATCCGCAGACGCTGATGGGTGATGGCCCCGTCTACAACCTCGTGATCGATCACCCCGAGGCGACGATCCTCTGGGACACCGGCTCTCATCCCGAGGCGAATTCGGGTCACTGGCCCGACGGCCTCTACGCCGCGTTCGAACACACCGGTCTGCGTCCGCTCGAGGACGACCTCGCCGACGCCGGCTACACCATCTCGGATATCGATTGCGTGATCCAGACGCACCTCCACCTCGATCACGCGGGCGGCCTTGGGGCATTCGCGGGCACCGAGACGCCGATCTACGTCCACAAACGCGAACTCGAGTTCGCCTACTACAGCGTAAAGACCGACGAGGGCGACGACGCCTACATCGCCGGGGACTTCGATCACGACCTGAACTGGCGGATCGTTCACGACGATCGCGAACAGCACTTCACGGACCTCGAGTTCGTTCACCTTCCCGGTCACACACCCGGGTTACTCGGCGTGAAACTCGACCTCGACGGCGTCGGAACGGTCGTTCTCGCCGGCGACCAGGCCTACACCCGCGCGAATTATTACGACGAACTCCCGATGGGCGGCGCATTGCTCTGGAGCAAACGCCACTGGCTCGAGAGCCTGCGAACGGTTCAGGACCTCGAGCGTCGCCACGACGCGACCGTTATCTGCGGACACGACGGCGACGATCTCGAGGTGCTCTCGGAGTTATAGCACCGCCTGGTACCGAAGCGAGTTGCCGAGGTCGGTACGACTTTGCCGGTCGAACCAGCGGTAGGTGGTATGGGAACAACTGACGATGCGGACGCAACCGTCGAACCCGACTACCAACCAGTCTTCGAGAATCGCGTGCGATTCGCCGAAACCGACAAGCAGGGAATCGTCTTCTACGGCGAGTACTTCACCTTTCAGGACGAGACGGTCTCCGAGTTCTTCCGCCAGATCGAGTACAGCTACGAGCAGATGGAAGCCGACAACTGGCAGGTCCACGTCGTCAACACCGAACTGAACTACCGCGCCGCGGCCGAGTTCGGCGACCGACTCGTCAACGAAATCCGAATCGTCGAGATGGGAACCTCGAGTTTCACGTTCGACTACCGCGTGAAACGCCTCGAGGACGAGAACCTACTCGCAGACGGCAGCGTCACGCAGGTCGCCGTCGATCTCGAGACCGAGCGCCCGATCACCGTTCCGGACGAGTTTCGCGAAGCGGTCGCCTCGTTTCAGGGCGGCTTGGAGAGCGACCCCTAACTGAGGGCTCGGTCTCGAGGGGAACGGAGGCGTGCATACGGACCTCGCTCGAGGGAACGACCCGGATTTCGCGAAAAATGACCGAGGAACGTCGCGGTTGCACCGGGAATTCGGTACCGGAACCCGGCTCAGTGAACGCCGACGTACGCCTCGCGGACGTACTCGTTGTCGTGGAACTCAGAGGCCGTTCCCTCGAGTTCGATTTCGCCGGTTTCGATCAGCGAGAGTCGTTCGGCGTGGCGCAACGCGAACGTCGAGTTCTGTTCGGCCAGCAAGATGGTCAGCCCCTCGTCTAGCAGCCGTTCGATGGCCTCGCTGATGTCCTGGATGATCACCGGCGCGAGCCCGATCGTGGGCTCGTCGAGCATGAGCATCTCGGGGTCGCTCATCAGCGCGCGACCGATGGCGAGCATCTGTTGCTCGCCGCCACTCATCGTTTCGGCCTCCTGCTCGCGTCGCTCGTCTAAGCGCGGGAACAGGTCGTAGACCATCTCGAGGTCGGCTTCGACGGCCTCGCGATCGTCTCTGAACTGCGCCCCCATGAGCAGGTTCTCGTGGACCGAGAAGAACGGGAACAGATCCCGATCTTCGGTACAGTAGATGAGGCCATCCTGAACGATATCCTGGGCTCGCTCGTCGGCGAGATCCCGGCCATCGTAGCGGATCGTTCCCTCGTAGTCGACGAAGCCGGCGACGGCGTTCAGCATGGTCGTCTTGCCGGCCCCGTTCGGGCCGATGACGCCGTAGATCTCGCCGCGCTCGACGGACACCGAGACGCCCTTGAGCGCGTGTGCTTTGCCGTAGTAGACGTGTAGATCGTCGATCTCGAGTAGTGGGTCGCTCATTGTGTCACCTCACCAGCGAGGTACGCTTCCTGGACGTCGTTGTCGCCGGCGATCTCCTCTGGCGTCCCCGCCGCGAGGAAGTCGCCGTTGTTGATGACGACGATTCGGTCGACCAGTCCCATCAGACCGCCCATGTTGTGGTCGACGACGACCTGGGTGATTCCCTCCTCGCGGAACTCCTCCATCTTCGCCGCGAGTTCGGTGATCTCCTGTTGGTTCATCCCGGCGAACGGTTCGTCGAGGAGCAACATCTCCGGCTCCGTCGCCAACGCTTTCGCGATTTCTAAGCGACGAACGCCCGCGTGGGGCATCGACCCCGGATGCTCCTCGAGTTGGTCTTCGATGTCTACGCGCGCGGCGTACTCGGCGATCTCCTCGTCGCTCGCGCCGCCGGAGAACGCCAGAATGGAGTTCGGGAGTGTGAACAACTTGATGTTCTCACGAACGGTCATGTCGTCGATCGGGTTCGACTCTTGGGAGACTCGAGAGAGCCCGCGGTTGACGATTTCGTGAGTCGAGTCGTTCGTGATCTCTTCTCCGTCGAAGTGAATCTGTCCGTCGGTGACGTTGTAGATCCCCATGAGGCAGTTGAAGACGGTCGACTTGCCCGAGCCGTTCGGGCCGATCAAGCCGACGATCTCGCCGCGCTCGACGGTCATGTCGAAGTCGTCGACGGCGACGAGGCCACCGAATCGCTTGGTGAGTCCGTCGATCTCGAGCAGCGTCATCGGTCGTCACCTCCGAGGCGTCCGAGCCAGTTCCAGAGTTTCCTGCCAAGCCCGTCCCGTGCGAACACGAGGACGAGTAGGACGAGCGTCCAGAGCACGGCGTATCTGGTCGTCGTCCCGAAATCGATTATCGGCAGGACGTTACCGAATCCTGGGAGGAGGTAATCGTTCGCGACGATGAAGAAGAACGCCCCGGCGATCGGCCCGAGAATCGACCCGATTCCGCCGAGGACGGCCATCGCGATCATTTCGATGCTGTTGTCGACGATGACGAACAGCTCCGGGTCGACGCTCCCGAATCGGTGGACGAGCAAGACACCACCGATACCCATCGGCACCGAACTCACCGCGAACGACCAGATCTTGAACTTCGTCGCGTCGAGTCCCGCCGCCTCGACGGCCGATTCGTTCTCACGGATCGCCTTAAACACCATCCCGTTATTCGACCGCGAGATGTAGAGCAATCCGAGCGCGACGAGGAGCATCGGTACGAGCGCGATGTAGTAGCGAACCTCGTAGTAGAACAGTTCGAACCCGAGGATGGTCGTGTCGCTGCCGTAGGTGTAGATGTTCCTCGAGATGCCCGTCTCTCCGCCGGTGTACTCGCTGAGCGGTCGGAGCATTCGGTAAAAGACGAGCACCGCGGCGAACGTGATCAGCGAGAAGTACGGACCGCGCAGCCGAAGCGACGGCAACGCGATGACGAGTCCGATAAGCACCGTCACGATGATCGACAGTGGAATCGTGATCCACAGGGACATGTTCGGGTCGACGTTGTAGATCAACATCGCGGTCGTGTACCCGGCAGCGCCTGAGAGTACCGAATGCCCGAAGCTGATGTAGCCGGTGTACCCGCTTTGAATGTCCCAACCCATCGCGAAGATGGCCCAGATACACGCGATCGTCAACGCCTGCATGAGCGCGAGGTGACTCGGCAACATTGCGCTCCAAAACGGCGCGGTGAGCAGTGCGAGCACGGACGCGGCGATGAACGCGAACTGTACCGTGTTCATCGATCCAAACGGCGTCGTGAATCGCGGCGTGCTATCAGTCATGGACGAACTCCCTCCCGTAGAGGCCTTCCGGCAGGACGATCAACACTGCCACGAGCACGATCAGCGCGAAGATGCCCTGATAACTCGCACCCAGTTGGGTGATCGCGATCGTCTCGAGGTAGCCGATCAGATACGCGGCGACGATCGAGCCTTTGATACTCCCGATCCCGCCGATGACGACGATGATGAACGCCAGTGCGAGCGGGTTCAACCACATCTCCGGGTCCGCGGGGTAGGTCCGCGTGCCGAGGAAGATCCCGGCGAGGCCGGCGAGGCCGCCGGCGATCAGCCACGTTCGAGCCTTGACGGCGCGGAGATCGACGCCGGTCAACTGCGCCCCTCGTTCGCTCATAGAAGCCGCGAGAATCGAGCGACCCTGGTCCGTCTTCGTCACGTAGTACCAGAGCAAGCCGATGGCGATCCACGAGGCGACGAACCCGAGGAGATCGTTGTACCTGACGCGAACGCCGACCGACTCGAGGTGGAACGAGCCGCCCCAGACGGCGAGCGTGTACGAGTTCGTCGTGAACTGCATCGTCGCGAGTTGCGTGAGGAGGAGCGCGACGACGACGGTCGCCAGGAACGTGATCACGATGTCGTCTTCGATGAACTGCACCAGTCCGATGTAGAGGACGTAGGACGCGATTGCGGCGATTGCAATCGCGACGACGAACCCGACGACGGGGTGGAGTCCGACGAAGCTGGCATCGGTGACGACTAGGTACGTGTACGCACCGATCATGATCAACCCGCCGTGGGCGAGGTTGAGCACGCCGCCGACGCCGAAGATCATCGTGAAGCCGACGGCGATGAGCGCGTAGACTGCGCTGAGCATCGCTCCGGTGACGAGTATCGAAATAATACTATCTAACATGCCTCACATCCAGTCGGGGGCTTGGTGGTCTGCCGTCGCGTACGTCTCCGGGAAGACGCACTCGACTTCCCCGCCTTCTTGCCACTGTGTGAAGGGGAAGTTGACGATTCGGCCGTCTTCGTCGCGGACTTCCTGAACGTCGTGTGGATACTCGCCGTCTTCGCCGTAGAGGCTGATCTCGCCCGCCGTCCCGTCGTAGGTGAGACTGAGCATGGCGTCGACGATGTCGTCGAGGTCGTTGTCATAGTCGGCGGTTCCGGCGTCCTCGACGGCTTCCTTGTAGAAGTTGATCGCGTCGTACGTGTTGAAGCCCATGTACATCGGCATGCTCGGCTCTTCGTCCCCGTACTCCTCCTGATAGGCCTCGACGAACGACATCGTTTCGTCGCCCTCGCTCATCTCGGTGACGCCGCCAGCGCCCGCCTGTCCCGTCGACTCGTAGAGGCAGGCTCCGTTGGTCTGATCCCAGAATTCTGGGGACATCGACGTGACGTGAATACCCTCCATTGCGAAGTCGTACTCCCCTTGCCACGTGGAGACCAGATTCGCCCCATTGGCGTGTGCAGCGATCCGAAGGACGACGTCGACTCCTTCGCTTTCGAAGGAATCGTAGTACGAGGAGAAGTCATCCGTCTCGATGTCGGCGGCTGTCTCGTAATCGAGCGAGAGGTCAGTTTCCTCGAACAGGCCGGGAATCTCGTCGCCGAATGGCACCGTCCACGCGGCGTCGTCGCGGAGCAATCCGAACGAGGTCCAGCCGTGTTCGTCGGCGAGGAACTCCGCGTACTCGACGACCGACTCCGCCTGAAGCGACGAGTTGATCGGTCCCGTTCTGAAGATGTTCTTGTACGTCTCGTAGTCCTCGCCGTGGTAGTCGACGACAGTCTCGGTGTCGGCAGAACCGGTGATGATGAACGGCACGTCGCGTTGGGCGACGAAGTCCATGTTCCCCTGCGTTACCTCGGTGACGAACGTCCCGACGAGGAGATCGATGTTGTCCTCGACGATCATCGTCTCGATATCCGATTCCGCTTCGTCGACCTCTCCTTCCGTATCACCAGTCAAGAGTTCGACCTCTTGATCGAGAATTTCGTCGATCTGATCGACCGCGATCTCCGCGCTCCGTTCCGACCCGATCCCCATTGGATCGGTCGTCGGAGCAATGTGACCGATTCGGAAGACGTCGTCGTCACCACCACGGCCAGCACACCCTGCAACTGTCGTCATGACGGCCCCTGCACCGGTTGCAGCCAAAAACCGTCGACGATTCATTCCAGTTGCATTTCGATCCCGTTTATCCCCAGATGCAGTTATATTTGACATTGTTGAACACAGACACGCTTCGTGCCATCGCTGATTTTCCAGTGGCATCTATTAAATGTATGTATCCAATATTAGGCTCCTGAAATGAGCGATGTACACAGGTAACTATGCTACCGTTACCAATTCACATTTGTAAGCGAGGCTGATTGGCCAATTGTTGTCTCTAACTCGACAATATGGTAAATAGTCGAACTCGTTTCGCGGTCGGATTACGTCTCTCGAGAAAATACCGACTCGAGGTCGTCCGCCGAATTCTGTATTCCGTCCACCGACTCCGGCATTCGGTAGACGCCCTGATCCTTCTCGAGGACCCCTTCGTGCGTCAGGTGATCGAGGTGCGCGAACGCCTCGCCCGGCCCGTGGACGATGTGGATTCCCTCGAGGTCGCCGAATAAGTGCTCGCTGACCGTCCACGCGTCCGCCGGCCCGTGTTCCTCGAGTACGCCGAGGATGTTCTCGCTTCGCTCGCGGTGGTGCTCGAGGATCTCGAGGGCTCGTTCGCGCGGGTTCTCGATCGGATCGCGGTGGCCAGGCCAGACTCGGTCGTACTCGTGGTCGGCGATTCGACGCAAAGACGTGAGATACTGCTCCAGTGGGCGCTCGACGCGAACGTCTGCCCCGCCAACGTTCGGCGTGTAGACCGGCAACAGTGCGTCCCCGACGAACGCCTCAGTTCCATCGGCCACGTCGAAACAACTGAGGCCGGCCGAGTGACCGGGTGCGTGTACCGTCTCGAGGATGTCTCCCCCGACCTCGAGTCGATCCCCGTCTTCGACCGGCGTCACGGATGCGCCATCGCCTTCGATGCTGATCGCGTCCTCGAAAAACGCCAACAGTTCCGCTCGCTCGTCCTCGGGAACGCCCCACTCGTCTAAGTACGCCTGTCGCCGCCGTTCGACGGCGGCGATCGCCTCGGAATCGCGTTCGACCATCGGCGCGTCGGCCTCGTGGACGTACACCGTCGCGTCGCTCGCCGCTTGTATCTCTCCGGCGAGTCCCGCGTGATCGACGTGAAAGTGCGTCAGGACGATGTCGTCGACGTCCGAAAACGCGTACCCCCGTTCCTCGAGTCCGACACGCAACTGCTCGCGAATGTCCGGCGTCGCGATGCCGGTATCGACCAGCGCGAGTTCGTCCCGTTCGTCGTCTGCGAGCACGTACGCGTTGTTTCGGCCCTCGAACTCGTCGTTCCCCAGCGTAATCCGATCCATGTCGACACAGAACACGTTCCTCGCTCTTAATTCACCTGATAGGATCGGGGCCGACCGCGAACCCTCCGTCTCTCACTCGAGTTCGGCGCGCAACTGCTGATTCACGTCACCAGGGTCCGCGCTGCCGCCGGTCAGTTTTGCCACCTTTTTCTCGTCGGGATGCTCGCGAGACTCGCACCCACTCCGAGAAAAACCTGGACCAAAAGCCGAACGCTCGTGACTTACGGACGCTGTCCGTTCGTCTCTTCGCGTTCGGTACCGTTCACTCGAGTTCCGCCCGCAGCAACTGGTTCACGTCACCAGGGTCCGCGCTGCCACCGGTCTTTTGCATCACCTGTCCGACGAGGAAGTTGATCGCGCCGTCGTCGCCCGATTCGTAGTCCTCGACCGCCTCGGGATTCTCGTCGATGGCCTCGACGACTGCCGATTGGACCTCGTCGCCGCTCGTCTTGCCGAGTCCTTCTTCGTCGACGATTTCGTCGGGTGTAGCCCCGTCGTCGAGCATCGAGCGAAGCACCGTCTCGTGGGCGTTCTTCGACGTAATCTCGTCTTCGGCGACGAGTTCCACGAGACGAGTAACGTCCTCGAGTCGCCCCTCGAGGTCGGTGATCTCCATGTCGCGGTAGTTGAGTTCGCCGAGCAGGTTGTCCGCGACCCAGGTGGCTGCGAGGTCGGGGTCGAACTCGCTCGCGACGTCCTCGTAGAAGTCCGCGACCTGTTTCGTCGACGTGAGCTTCGAGGCGGCTTCCTCGTTCAAGTCGTACTCCGCCTGAAAGCGCTCGCGACGGGCCGTCGGAAGCTCCGGAATGTCGATCTCTTCTTTCCAGTGGGAAACCCGAAGCGGCGGCAGGTCGGCCTCCTCGAAGTACCGGTAGTCCTTCTCCTCTTCCTTCGAGCGCATGGAGACCGTGATACCGCGAGACTCGTCCCAGTGACGCGTCTCCTGTTCGACCGCACGGCCGCGCTGGATCGCGTTCTTCTGGCGGGTCTCCTCGTAGGCCAGGGCCTTCTCGGAACCTTTGTGACTCGAGATATTCTTGACCTCGGTTCGGTTGGCCGACTCGAGGGCGTCCGTGCCGATCTCGGTCACGTCGTCGCTCTCGATGTCCTCCTCGGGGATGATCGAGAGGTTGGCGTCGATCCGCAGGCTGCCGTCTCGCTCCGCGTCGAAGACGCCCAGGTACTCGAGCACTTCCTCGAGTTCGGCGAGGAACGCTCGAACTTCGCCGGGGCTTCGGAAGTCGGGTGCCGTGACGATCTCCATGAGGGGCGTGCCCGCGCGGTTGTAGTTGACCAGCGTGTAGTCCGCGGAGTCGATTCCCCCACCGCCGCCGACGTGCTGGAGGCTGCCCGGGTCTTCCTCGAGGTGCGCCCGTTCGATGGTGACCGTGCGCCGGTCGCCCTCGACGGAGATCTCGAGGTCGCCGTCGGCACAGATCGGTTCGTCGTACTGGGTGATCTGGAAGTTCTTGGGCAGGTCGGGGTAGTAGTAGTTCTTCCGGTGGAATCGCGTTTCCTCTGGGATTTCGGCGTCGATCGCCTTCCCGATCTTGACCGCGGCTTCGACGGCAGCCTCGTTGAGCACGGGCAGGGCACCCGGCAGGCCGAGACAGACCGGACAGACGTTTTCGTTCGGCTCGTCCGTCTGTGCCGTCGAACAGCCACAGAAAATCTTCGTGTCGGTTTCCAACTGGACGTGCACCTCGAGGCCGATGACGGTGACGAGGTCGCCCTGCTGGACGGTCTGGGCAGTCATTGGAGGGGGTTCGGTCCGGGTGGGGTAAAACGTAACGGGATCGGGTGACTTACGCTTCGTCGCCGTTTCCTCGATCTTCCGGTGGCACGGGGCCGATAGTTACTTCCGTCGAACCGAACGGCTCGAGCGTCTCGTCGAACGTCGCGGTCAGTTCGGTGTTAGGGAAGAATCCGATCACGAAGGCCGTCTCCTCGCCCGTATTAGAGATGGCGTGTGGCACCATCTCGGGGACGACCGCACACTGTCCAGCTCGCAGGTCGACCGTGTCGTCACCGACCGTCGCCTCGACGGTCCCTGCAGTCACGACGAGGAGTTCCTCGTTGCTGTCCTCGTGGGACGGCAGGTAATTTCCGGGCTCGATTTCGATACAAACGAGCATCGACTCCTCGGCACCGGCGTCGGTTCCGTTCGGCATTCCGGGTGTCAGCGGGAAGTACCCGCGGACTCGGGCGTGTTCGTCGCTCTCCTGATACACGTCGGCACCCTCGAACTGGTCGAGGTCGACGGCTCGAGGCGCTTCTTGGTGGTTCTTCGATGTTGTCGCCATGGTAGTACTCCCCCGTGTGATTATGGGCCGTCTCACGACGGCACGAAACGTGTCGACTCGCCGTAGGGCGACCTATATCACGTGAGGAAACGCGCCCGGAGAATATAACGATTGTTCAGGACAGTGGGAGACACCGCTTCGACAACAGAACGGTGATTCATGCCCTCACAACGAGAGTCTCTCGAGCCGGTACTATTGCGCGTTCTCGAGTTCCTCGAGCGCATCGGGGTTCTCGATGCTGCTCATGTCGCCCAATTCCTCGCCCGTGTAGGTGCCTTCGATGGCGCGGCGGATGATCTTGCCCGACTGCGTCTTGGGGAACTCGTCGACGAACAGTACCTCGCGGGGACGGAACGGTTTGCCTAACTCCTCGCCGACCTGTGCGCGCAGTTCCTCGCGCAACGCGTCTGACACCTGGTGGCCGTCGTCGAGGACGACGTAGGTGACGACCGCCGTTCCGGTCGTGTCGTCCGGCGCGCCGATGGCGGCGGCCTGGTTGACGGCCTCGTGGTCGATCAACGCACTCTCCACCTCCGCGGGGCCGACCTTCCGGCCAGCAACGTTGAGTACGTCGTCCGCGCGGCCGTGGAGGAACCAGAAGCCGTCTTCGTCCTTCTGGGCCCAATCGCCGTGATTCCACATGTCCTCGAACGTCGACCAGTACTCGTTGAGATACCGGTCGTCGCCCGACCACAGCGACTTGGTCATCGACGGACAGGAGTCTCGAGCCACGAGGTACCCCCGTTCGTGGTCGTCTTCGACGGAGTTGCCCTCGCGGTCGACGATGTCGATGTCCATTCCGAGCCCCGGGCCACCCAGCGTACAGGGCTTGAGCGGCTGGTTTGGCAACGGCATCAGGAAACAACCACAGATCTCCGTCCCGCCGGAGATGTTGATAATCGGAGCCTCGCCGTTGCCGACGTTCTCGTAGAACCACTGCCACGATTCGGGGTCCCAGGGCTCGCCGGTCGATCCGAGTAGCCGGAGCGAAGAGAGGTCGTGGCCCTCGAGCCAGTCATCTCCGTACTTTCGGAGCGCGCGAATGGCGGTTGGCGAAATGCCGAACTGCGTGAGACTGTGGCGGTCGATCATCTCCCAGAAGCGATCCGGCTGCGGGTGGTCGGGTGCCCCTTCGTACATGAAGACGGTGCCGCCGAAGGTGTGGGTGCCGATGAGCGTCCACGGTCCCATCATCCAGCCGATGTCCGAGACCCAGAAGAGTCGATCCGCGGGTTTGAGATCCATTCCGAAGTAGACTTCCTTCGCACACTGCACCTGCACGCCCGCGTGGGTGTGGACGATCCCCTTCGGTTTCCCCGTCGTCCCCGACGAATAGAGGAGCATCGACTCCTGACTCGAGTCGAGCGATTTCGTCTCGTAGTCGTCGTCTCGCGTTTCGATGGCCTCTGCCCACCACGAATCACGGTCGTCGTTCCAGGGGACCTCGTGTGTTGAGGACTCCTGGCTTGCGCCTAGTCGGTCGAAGACGATCGTGTCCTCGACGTAGCCCGCCTGTTCGATCGCCTCGTCGGCTGCGGATTTGAGGTATACCGGATCACCTCGGCGGTAGAATCCATCCCCCGTGAAGAGCACCGTACACTCGGAGTCCTCGATCCGAGTCGCCGTCGCATCCACCCCGAAGCCCGAGAAGATCGGGACGGCGATCGCCCCCACCTTGAAACAGCCGTAGAGAATCGAGACGACTTCGGGGACCATCGGCATGTAGAGCCCCACCGTATCGCCCGTTTCGATACCGCGTTCCTCGAGCGCGTTCGCGACCTGACTCGACTGGCGCTCGAGTTCGTGGTACGTTACTTCGCGCACGTCGCCGTCTTCGCCCTCCCAGATGGTCGCGACCTTGTTTCGACGCTCCTCGTCGACGGCGGCGTAGCGATCCGCGACGTTGTGGGCGATGTTGAGTTCGCCCCCGGGGTACCAGTCGCTGAACTGTGGTCCCTCGCTATCGTCTCTGACGGCGTCGTAGGGCTCGTAGAACTCGATATCGAGGTAGTCGACGAGTTCGTCCCAGAACCACTCGAGGCCCGACTCCTCGACACCGTCGATATCGGTCGTCGTTCGCTCGATAAGTTCGTCGTAGTCGTCGACGTCGTGCGTCTGCATGAAATCGTATACGTTCGTCGACTCGACGAACGACTGACTCGGTTCGTGAACGACGCGATCGACGTCCGCGAGACTCGATTGTGGTGTGTCCCCTGACATCGTTACTCGTAGGTTAGCGACATGCCCCCATCAAACATGAGGTCTCCGCCGTTAAGATGTCGGCCAAGGTGGGAGAAGCCGATCAGGTACAGGTTCGCGACGTCGATCGGTTCCATCATCTCCGTCACGCGGGATTGCCCGAGCATCACGTCTTCGATCACTTCCTCGACGGAGATTCCTCGCTGTTCGGCAGTGTCCTCGAGTTGGGCCGTCACGAGCGGCGTCTTGACGTACGCCGTGCTGATCGAAAACGCGCGAACGTCGCCCCCACCTTCCGCGGCGATGGACTGTGTGAGGCCCCGAAGCCCGAATTTCGAGACGTTGTACCCGACCTTGTCGCTGGTAACGTAGTGACCGTGGACCGAACTCATGTTGCCGACGCAGCCTCGCCCGTCCGCACTCGCTCGAAAGTGGGGTACACACAGCTTCGTGAGATACAACGGCGCTCGAAGCATTATTCGGTGCATTCGATCGTAGGCCTCCATCGGAAACTCGTCGATCGGATCGATGTGTTGAATCCCGGCGACGTTGGCGAGGTAGGAGAGTTCGCCAAACGCCGCGGCGTCGTCGACGATTCGCTCGAGGTCGTCGTCGACCGTTAAATCGCCGACGATCGAATGAATCTCGCCCTCGAGGCCGAGTTCGTCGCGGCGTTCGATCGTTCCGGAGAGCCCGGATTCGTCGATATCCGTCGCGGCGACGGTAAGGCCGTTTCCGGCGGCCGCAAGCGCCGTCGCGCGACCGATTCCCGACCCGGCCCCGGTGACGAGACAGACGTTTTCTCCGGTGAAGGAGTCGTCGTGGACCCTGTGGATGTCCGCTGCTGAGACCGTCGGTGGCGTAACCTCCTGCTGAGACATGCTCGTACTCGATAGATGTACCTTCGGCACGCGCTAAAAGTCAACTGTTAACATATCAACCCCTGCGCTACCGAGATTCAGGACACCGCTGATACGCGCTCTCGGTAGACCACCAGCAAGTCGATCACCTCACCGTCGAACGGCCCGAAATCGCCACTATGTTAACACTCATGTACAAGTAGTAATACCTTGTATGGTATATATTGGCTACCAATGATCGACCTCGATATCGACATGCGCCAGTACGACTGTCCGTTCATCGATACGACTGACGACGTCGATATCGCGTTCTCGGCCGTGCAGTGGCAACTCGATACCGACGACGAATCGCTCGAGACGCGACTCATCGCGAAGGGAGGGTCCGTTGGAGCGCTCGACGCCGGCCTTCGTGAGTTGCGCGAGCACCCGAACATGACGGAGTGTTACATTCTCTCGAAACGCGACGCCGTCGCCCAGATCGGGACGACGATCGAGGAGACGAACGCGATGCGGACGATCGACCGAAACGGCGGCTACATCACCGGACCGTTCCAGATCGAGGACGGGCGAGAGCGCTGGCACGTCGGCTTCGACGACGATCAAGACGAGGACCACGCGCTCGCCGACCTCGAGCGTCACAACGAGTTCACCGTCGAAGACCGCGACCAGCTTGGTCCGACGGCGCTATTCGACTTGCTCGAGAACTCTGAGAGTGCGATCGGGTTGCTCGAGGGTTGTCGATCGCTCACCGAAACCGAGCGCACGACCTTCGAAGCGGCCTGCAAAAACGGCTACTACGAGACGCCACGCGAGACGACGCTCGAGGAATTGGCTGCACAGTTCGACGTCTCGAAGACGGCCGTCTCGATGAACCTTCGCCGCGGCGAGCGAAAAGTACTGAAGGCGGCACTCTCGGCACTCGAGAGTCTCGAGGACGCAAAGACCTGCTGAGCAACCGACGGCTTCCGTCCGTCGATCAGCCGGAGCGAAGATCGACGCCGTCGGTTCTGCGGGTATCATCCGCTAGCGTCCGTTTCATTTCTCGCTTGCGGCCACGGACACGAGCAGCAACTACACGGCGATCGGTCCGCCCTCCGGACGTAGACGGCATCTCTCGATTCGACGGGGATTCGCACGTGACGCTCGCCTCAGGCCTCGAGAATCTCGTCTTCGTCGTCCTCGGGGACGAGTATAGAGCCGTCGAGCACCGTCACGCCGCGGCCACCGACGCGGACGGAATCGCCGACACGGACACGGACTCGTCCCGGGCGGTCGACGTAGTGGCCCTGCTCGAGACGGAGTTCCTCGGGGAAGTCGTCGTCGAACGCGCCGAAGTGCTCGAGGTAGGCACCGACTGCGCCGCTCGCAGTACCGGTGACCGGATCCTCCGGCACTCCCGCACCGGGCGCGAACATCCTCCCGTGAAGGGTCGACTCGCGCTCGAGGGCGTCGAATGTGAAGAGGTAGACGCCCGTCACGTCGACGCTGTCGGACAACTTCTCGATCGCATGCATATCCGGCTGCGCGTTGCCGACGTCCGAGAGGTACGTGATCGGCACGATCAGGAAGGGCAGGCCGGTCGAGGAGGCGGCGAGGGGAATGTCGTCGCTCGCCCCCTCGAGTGCGGCCTGATCCACTCCGAGCGCGTCGGCGACGCGGCCGTAGCCGACATCGACTTCCCGGACCTGCGGTGCGTCCTGCGTCATCCAGACCGTTCCGTCGTCGGCCACATCGATCTCGAGCGTCCCGACGTTCGTCTCGAGCGTCGTCGTCCCGGCCTCGAGCCCCTCGTCGTGGAGGTGTGCGAAACTACCGATCGTCGCGTGTCCACAGAGGTCGACCTCCTGGGTCGGCGTAAAGTAGCGAACGCGGTGGTCTGCGTCGTCACTCGAGCGAAGAAAGGCGGTCTCGCTGAGGGCCATCTCGGCGGCGATCGATTGCATCTGATGTTCCGAGAGATCGTCCGCCTCGGGTACGACGCCGGCGGGGTTGCCGCCGAACGCTTCGTCTGTGAAGGCGTCGACCTGCACGATCCGGATTGTATCCATATCACGTCCGTGGACCGAACGAGGTATGAATCCTCTGCCCTCGAGGCGGGCGAGGACCGTTTGCATCGCAGTTCGCGACACCCGACGATTCCTCGTTACAGGTCGTGAATCCACGCCGCAACGTCGTCGACGACCCGTTCGTCCACGTTGTTCCGAAGGTCGTACTCCATCGGCGTCGCCGGTCCATCGCCCGGCATGAACGCGCGGTTGAGGTCATCGTACACCGACGTTTCAGGCTCGGGATCCTCGAGTTCGCTCTCCCACCGCTCGAGGTCGCCCTCGACGGTGGCTCGCGTATCGCGCTCGCCCTGCAGGAAGTAGGTCGGAAGCTCGAGCGAGGCGGCTTCCTCGACGTGATCGTACTCCTCGAGGCTCTCCCAGAGCGAGCCGTAGTAACCACAGACGGGCTCGTCCGCGTCGTAGTCGCCGTCTTCGATTCGTTCGACGTCCTCTTCCCACTCTTCGTACTGCTCCATTCGGGCCTCCCACTCGTGATCACCGACGGTCGCCTGGTGTTCGATCTGCTCGAGAGTGACCTCGTAGAACGGTCGTGCCGGTGCGGCCAGCCCGACGATTCCGGCGAGGTCGCCGTCTTCGTCGGCGATCCGTGGTGCTGCAAGACCGCCGAATCCGTGACCGACGACGACGATTTCGTCCTCGTCGACGCCGTCCGTGTCCCGAAGTTCGTCGATCGCAGTCAGTGCGTCGTCGACCGCGACGGTATCGATTCCGTGGTCGTCGGGATCGACGTCGCATTCGGCCAGTCGGCTGTCGTAACGAATCGTTGCGATCTCTTGGCTCGCGAGGCCCTCGGAAAGATCGGCGAACAGTTTCGTCGCGGTGGTGTCGCTGTCCATCGACACCTGTCCGGCGTCGTGGACGAACACGACGCCTGGCACGTCGTCCGCGTCCTCGGGCATCGTCACGAGGCCCGGGAGTTCACACTCGTCGTCGTCTGTCTCGAGCGTTATCTCCTCGTCCGTGATCGCGGCGGCATCGACGTACGCCGGGCGTTCGTACTCGTCCGCGGGCGCGTACTCGCCGTACTCGTACTCGTCGTTCATCGCGAACAACAGATCGTGTGACCCGCGTTCGAACGACATCGTAATGCGGACGTTGTAGACCCCATCCTGTTTGTCAGCCGTCGTCGACTCGACGCCTTCGAACTCACCACCGATGGCCGTGTACCCCATCCACGCTTGCTCGAGTTGTCCGAGCGTCGCGATGTCGTCGCGCATTTCCGGGATAAACTCCTCTCGAGCGTCTTCGAACTCGCCGTCTGCTAGTGTTTCGACGAACGTCACTGCTGCGTCTTCAGCAGCGCTCGTGTCCTCGTCGTCACTCTCGTCTGCGAGCAGGTCGGTACAGCCGGCGAGGGCCGAAACGGTTGCGGTCGAGACAGCCGTCAACACGGTACGCCGTTGGAAGGAAGCCATCACTGGCGATAAATATCACAGGTTCGCATAATAAACCAACAATGGACTCTCACGGACTGAGAGGTGAGCGTGGTACTTAGTCGTCGCCAGTGGATTCGACCGTGGACGCATCACCGCCCTCGAGCGGTGAAAACCGTCCTAGTTCGTGTGCGCCGACCGGCGGTCGGTTCACGTCGGCAGCGAGCGAGGCCTCGAGGTCCGTCGTCGACTCGAGTCGCCCCATTTCGCCGTCGTCTCGAGGCTGGTCGGCCGACGCCGCTGACGCTCGCGCGTCCTGATCGATCCGCATCGAGCAGAACTCGACGCCGCACATCGAGCAAAAGCGAGCGTCCTTGTAGTTGTCCTCGGGCAGCGTCTGATCGTGGTACTCGCGGGCGCGCTCGGAGTCGAGCGCGAGACGGAACTGCTCGCGCCAGTCGAACTCGTACCGGGCTTCCGAGAGGGCGTCGTCCCAGTCTCGAGCGCCCGGACGCTCGTTCGCCACGTCGCCCGCGTGGGCGGCGATTCGGTAGGCCGCGAGACCGTCGCGCACGTCTGCTTCCTCGGGCAGTCCGAGGTGTTCTTTCGGGGTGACGTAACAGAGCATCGCCGCCCCCGCCTGTGCGGCCATCGCGGCCCCGATGGAACTCGTGATGTGATCGTAGCCCGGCGCGATATCGGTGACGAGCGGGCCGAGGACGTAAAACGGCGCGCCGTCACAAACCTCCTGTTGGCGTTCGACGTTTTCGGCGACTTTGTGCATGGGAACGTGTCCGGGCCCTTCGACCATCACCTGGACGTCGTGGTCCCAGGCGCGACGGGTCAACGCACCCAACGTATCCAGTTCCGCGTACTGCGCCTCGTCGCAGGCGTCGGCCAGACAGCCTGGTCGGAGACTGTCGCCGAGGCTGAACGTCACGTCGTGGGTTGCGAAAATCTCACAGATTTCGTCGTAGACCTGAAACAGCGGATTCTGCTCGCCGTGGGCTTCCATCCAGGCCGCCATGATCGATCCGCCTCGAGAGACGATGCCCGTCTTCCGGTCGTTGGTCAACGGCAAGTGCTCCGCCAGGATTCCCGCGTGGATCGTCATGTAGTCGACGCCCTGCTCGGCCTGCGATTCGATCACCTCGAGCAACAGCTCCGTCGTGATCGCCTCCGGATCACCCGCCCGCTTGACGGCCTCGTACAGCGGCACCGTCCCCAGGGGCACGGGGGAGTGTTCGACGTGGGCCGCGCGGATCTCCTCGAGGTCGCTACCCGTGCCGAGATCCATCACCGTATCCGCACCGTAGTGAACCGCCGTGTGGAGTTTCTCGAGTTCGGTCTCGAGGTCGCTCGTCGTGTCGCTGTTGCCGATGTTCGCGTTGACCTTCGTCGCGAACTCGCGGCCAATGATCATCGGATCGAGCGCGTCGTGATGTCGGTTCGCCGGGATGACCGCCTGACCGCTTGCGACTTGCTCCCGGACGAACTCCGGATCGCACTTCTCTCGTTCGGCGATTCGAGTCATTGCGTCGGTCACGGTTCCGTCGCGGGCGGCCTCGAGTTGTGTTCGCGCCATCGAAAACTAGGTTGTACTACTCGATTATATTACTTGTGCTGCCAACAGGATGGTCGAGCGAACTTGGCACCGAGTGAAGCGCCCGACTAGTGGTGACTGAAATCGTTCCGCCATCCTCGAGTGAGAACGAACGCCTATCACTGTCTCTCTCCTCTGAGGATGTCTCTGGCGTATTCAATGCGGAACGACCGCACCGAGGTGGTCGAATTCTATTCCGAGAGTGATGGGACTGTCACCGTGATGGATATCGAAACCGGCCTCATTCGCGGTGGCACCACCTGACCAAAGGCACGTTCCCAGCTGGTAGAAGCCCCCAAACTTGACGGGGCGGGGGCGAGTGGATCGACGACCCTCACGGGTCCTTTCGCGAGGAACTCGATTATCGATCCCGTGCTCACGCGAGCGTCCCGATAGGACCGCCCCGAATTCGGAACGTGATCCTGTCCTCGAGTTCGTCGGGCAGCGAAACGGGAACGGTCCCCGTCGCGTTGGCTCGCGATTCTTCGTTCTCGTCTACGTCGACCGAAACCGTCGTTCGTTCGTCGTCGATAGCGAGCCAGTACGTCCCGGGCGCTGCGTCGATCGTGATCGCAACGTCGACCGACTCGCCGGGCCGGATTCTGTCCTCGAACCGGATCGCCTCGAGCGACACCGACGGCGTCTCGAGGTCGACCGAGACGGTGTGATCGAACGCCGTCGTCTGGACGGGAACGTCCTCACGGCCGGTCCGCCCGTCTTCCCCGTCTGGCTCGGCCGTGAGAATCTCGACGCCGAGTTCAGTTTCGACGGTCGCGATTCGGTTACAGATCGTCTGCTCGACAGACCCGCCGAAGAGCAGCCCCACGAGCGTTCCGTCCTCGAGGAAGACCGGCGACCCGCTGTCGCCGCCCTCGGACATCGGGCCGGTGACGAGCTGTTCGCGGAGCAGTACCGGGCCGTGGTCCTCGCCGAAGTCGACCCGGACGCTTGCGCTCGTCGCCTCGATGGTCGCGCTCGTTACGCCCGTCGTTCGCCCCGTTTTCGTAACCGTCTCGCCCTGCAGGTCACCGTAGCCCTCGCGTCGAACGGCCGTCGGCCAGGACTCCTCGAGTTCGTAGTACGCCGTAGACTCCTGTTCGGGGTCGACGGAGCGAGCGGCCACGTCAACGCGAACGCCCTCTTCGATCGGGACGTAGCCGACGAGTTCGCCGACGGCGTCGTCTGCGTCACCGCCGTCTTCCGGGGACGGCTGCAAGATTACCTCGCCGAGATCCGCGGCGTTCGACCGAGCGTACGTGTGATTGTTCGAGAGCCGCACGATATCGCCCGAGTCGACGTCGCCGTCCCAGACTGCGTCCCCAGCACCGACGTCAGTGACGCGCGCCGGATACGGGCCGCCCGTTCCCGCCGTCGAGTTTTCGTTGATCTCGCTGACGCCCGCCGGAATCGGTCGGTGACGGTCCGTCCGACCGGACGCAGCTTCGGGAACCGGCTCGAGTGTCGAGAGCGCGTCGAACCCCGCTCGCTCTTCGTCGTAGCCCGCGTCGACGACGTCGAGAGAAACGTCGTCACCTGCAGCAGCGATACGCTTTTCGACGTGATCTTCGTCCGAGAGACACTCGTCCGACTCTTTTTGGGTGACGAAGACGGTTACCCGATCGCCCTCTGCGTCGTAGTCGACGCCGATGACGTTCTTACACTCGAGGAGGTACTCGTAATCCTGTGAGGAAGGCATTTGTTATCTCACCACACGTATAAGATTCTGTTGTTCCAACGTATTAAATTTACTGTATGTTCACAGATGGCGAGCACAGTCCGGGTTTCAGCCCACTTATGAGCATTGCGCGTCTCCCCTCGAGTAGGTGCACCCAGATGTCCGAACTACCGGACGACTTCGACTGTTCGATCACGACGTGGGACTACATTTACAGCCTCTGTCGCGACGTCAGCGACGACGTGCGCGACGACGAATTCGAACCGGACGTCGTCGTCGCGCTCGCCCGCGGTGGGTGGTTCGCCGGTCGGTGTCTCTGTGATTTCCTCGGACTCGACGACCTGACGAGTTTGAAGATGGAACACTACGTCGGCACCGCCGAGAAACGCGACGAACCGTCCGTGCGCTATCCGATGCCGGAGGGAAGCGTCGAGGGCAAAGACGTCCTCATTATCGACGATATCGCCGACACCGGCGGCTCTATCGAGCGCGCTTACGAGTACGTCACCGAGCGCAACGCCGGCGACGTGCGAACTGCCACCCTCCAACTGCTCGGAACCAGCGAATTCGAACCCGACTACGTCGGCGAGCACTTAGAGGAGTGGAGTTGGATCGTCTACCCCTGGAACTTCATCGAGGACATGATCGATCTCATCACGAGCGTGATGGATCGGGCCGACCAGGAGTCGTTCACCCAGGCGGAGATCCGACACTACCTCGCCGAATTCCACGGCGTCGACCGAATCGAGATGGAAATCGCCCAACCGGATCGGATTCCAGAGGTGCTCAACGAGATGGAGCGACGCGACATCCTCGAGTCGGCCGGGCCGGGCGAGTGGGCGCTCGCCGGCGAGTAACGGACGGCTCGACGGATTCGTCCCCGATACGACGGACGGCGTCTCTTCCGGCTCATCGAACACGCGACATCGACCGACGCGAGGCCAGACCGAACGCCGAGACCACGATTGCATCGAAATCGAGAGACACAGAATGATCGAGACTGCCGTATTGATTCTCGCCTTCATCATCGGAGTATTCACGCTCGGTCTCCCCGCTTGGATACACGTTCGGTGGCACATGCAGCGACGGGCGGACGACGAGACGAACGAGTAGCACTTAGTCCGTGACCGATTCGGATTCGCTTCCGTCAGCTGATTCGCCACTCGAGTCGACCTGGGTCTCCCCTCCCTCCTCGAGCAAGGACGCTTTCCACGTACCCCGGGAGAACCACGCGACGGCCGCGAGCGCGCCGACGATGTCGCCGATGACGACGCCGAGCCAAATCCCCGTTGTCCCCCAGTCGGCGACGAAGATCAACACGTAGGTGACCGGAACGCGGACGATCCAGAGGCCGAGCACCGAGAAAACGAGCGCCGTCTTCGTGTTGCCAGCACCTCGGAACGCCCCCAGAATCACCTGCATGACGCCCATGAAGACGAAACCGAACGCGGCGTAACGCAGGTACGTGACACCGTACTCGAGCGTCTCGGCTCGTCCCGCCTCCTCGGCCGTCAGGAACACCGAGACGAACGGCTCCGGGAAGAGGAAGGCGATCGCGCCGGCGACGGCCATGATCCCGCCGATCACGCCCGCGCCGATCCACGTTGCCCGCTCCGCACGGTCACCCCTTCCTGCACCCAGATTCTGGCCGACGATCGAGTCCGTCGCCTGTCCCATCCCGAGTGCTGGCAAGAACGCGAGCGAGATCAGTCGGTTGCCGAGTCCGTAGGCCGCGACGACTGCGGGTGGGAAGGTGACGACGATCGCCGTCATCGCGACCAGCGCCATCGCCGTCATCGACTGCTCGATCGCCGTCGGAACGCCGAGTCGGGTAATTTCGGAGACGTACTCGAGTCGCGGGCGAAGGTGCCCGAATTCGATGTCGGGCCCCACGTCGGTGTAGTACAGCAAGTAGAAGCCGATGAGGGTCGCGATCCCTCTCGAAACCACGGTCGCGACGGCGGCCCCGGCGATCTCGAGGCGGGGGAGCGGACCGACGCCGAAGATGAGCAAGGGGTCGATGACGAGGTTGATCACGACGCTGATCGCCATCACGCGCATCGGGGCGCGGGTGTTGCCGTACCCGCGCATGAGCGCCGCGAAGACGAAGAAGCCGAAGACGAAGGGCACGCCGAGGAAGAATATTTGCAGGTAGTCGGCCGCCAGCGGGAGGATGGCCGCCTCCGTGTCGCTATCGGCGGGGAGGACCTCGAGCATCGGCTCCGTCGCGACGTAGCCGATCGCGCCGAGGACGATCGCGACGAGCGAGATGAACGAAATCGTTTGCCCGGCGATCAGGCCTCCCTTCCCGCTCTCTGCGCCCGTGTGTTGGGCGATCAAGATTGCACCTGCCGTCGTGAATCCGGCACCAACCGCGATCACCAGAAAGAGCAGCGGAAAGGCGAGGCTCACCGCACCGACGGCGTCGGGTGAGAGCGCGCCGAGCCAGAAGGTGTCACCGACGTTGTAGGCGACCTGGAGTAACTGAATCACGACGAGGGGCCACGCGAGTTTGAACATCGGCCCCACGAGCGATCCGTCCGTCAGGTCGTGCTCACCTCCCGGATCGCCTGCAGACATATCCCAACAGTGACCCCCGATCCACTTGA
Source organism: Natronorubrum daqingense (assembly GCF_001971705.1). Classification (NCBI taxonomy): domain Archaea; kingdom Methanobacteriati; phylum Methanobacteriota; class Halobacteria; order Halobacteriales; family Natrialbaceae; genus Natronorubrum; species Natronorubrum daqingense. Next base: position 493,971 of record NZ_CP019327.1, on the reverse strand, counting down.
CACCTCGTGAGGTGTGATATCCGCAACCACTCTGTCAGTTGATCGAGCGCCTCGAGCACTGACGCTGACGGACGCTGCTGTTGACACGTGGGCCGGTTCGTCTCCGTTCCGACGACGGCGAAAATCAGTCTGCGACGGCTTCACTCGGCTCCGCCTCGAGCGTCGCGTCCTGTACCCACAGGTCGCCGAACAGTTCGTCCTGCTCGAGGCGGACGCGCCCGCGGTGGGCGAGAAAGAGCAACGCCAGATAGGTCATGACGCGCGTACCGCCGATCTGATCGATTTCGGCGTACAACACCTCTTCCCGGCCGTGATCGTACTGCGACTCGAGTTCGGCTTCGACGTCGTCGATGACGGTTTCGATGTCCTCCTCGTGAGTCGTGTGCGTGACGTCGTCGCTCGTCGGTTCGTCGTCGACTCGGAAGTCGTCCCCCGAGTGGTAACTCAGTTCCTGGACGCCTCGGTCGTAGCCACGCGGCGAGTCGCTCGTGTCGTACGTTCGCGATTCTTTCCACCACGAGCCGCGTTCGGCGCTGCGAAGCTCTCTGACCAGTTCGTCGAGCGTCTCGGGCTTACCTCGGACCTGCTTTCGCTCGAGACGTCGCTCCATCTCCGCCTCGAGGTTCTCGACGGGATCGAACCCCGGCGGATGGTCGGTGCCGTCGTCTTCTCCCCCGGCCATCCCGCCGTCGTCTGCGAAGGGGGCTTCCCACGGCGGGAGTTCCTCCTCGTCGGGTTCGTCGACGGCGAACAGTTCGTCGCTTTTCATCCGCAAGAGGACACTCGCGTAGAACAGCGCCCGGCCGGAGGTCCGCAGGTCGACCTCGTCGATGGCCTCGAGAAACTTGTCCGTCACCGCGACGATGTCGATGTCCCAGGGGTCGATCTCGCCGTCTTTGGCGAGTTGGACGAGCAATTCGACCGGTTCGACGTCCTCATCGTCATCGTCGCCCACACCTTCGACCTCGCCGTCGGTGTCGGCCGGATCGCTTGCGTGGCTACCCTGACCCGACTCGAGGTCGGTGGCGGTGTCCTCCGAAAACTCGAAGACGGCCTCCTCCTCGTCGCCGGCTGCAGACGGACGTTCGCGGTCCTCGTGACCCGCGATATCGAGCGGGATGTCGTCGTCAGTCACCGGCGGGCACCTCCTCGCCCTCCGGCGAGCCCTCGCTCAGGTCGATGCCGGTCACGGCGCTGACGTTGTCCTGTTGCATCGTGACCCCGATGGCGCGCTCGGATCGATCGAGCATCGCGCTTCGGTGGGAGACCACGACGAACTGAGCTTTCTCGGAGAGTTCGTCGACCATCTGGCCGATTCGCTCCGCGTTGACGGCGTCGAGGAAGGCGTCGACTTCGTCCAGCGCGTAGAACGGGGCCGGATTGTGTCGCTGGATGGCGAAGATGAACGCCAGCGCCGTGAGCGACTTCTCGCCGCCCGACATCGCGTCCAGACGCTGAATCGGTTTGTCTCCCGGCTGCGCCTTCATCGTCAGCCCGCCTTCGAACGGGTCCGCCTCGTCCTCCAAGTGCAACTCGCCGGTCCCCTCCGAGAGTTTCTCGAAGATTTCGGTGAACTGTTCGGCGATCTCGTCGTAGGAGTCCATGAACGTCTGTTTCTTCTGCGTCTCGTACTGCTCGATCCGATCACGGATCCCCTCGGCCTCCTCGACCAGCGTCGCCTTCGCGTCCTCGAGTTCCTCGAGGTCGCTGCGAACGTCGTCGTACTCGTCGATCGCGAGCATGTTCACCGGCTCCATGGCCTCCATATCCGCCGTCAGGTACTCGATCATCTCGAGGACGGTCTCGTGGTCAGGTACGTCCTCGGGATCATACTCGCCGACTTCGCCCTCGAGGCTCTCGATTTCCCACTCGAGGTCGCTCACTCGGCCGCGGGTTTCCTCGAGTTTGCTCTCGACGGCGTTGACTCGATCCTGCTGTTGGTCGCGTTTCGTTCGGGCCCCCGAGAGCTCTTCCTTGAGGTCGCTTCGCTCGTCTTTCAACTCGGTGAGTTCCTCCTCTAAGTCTTCGACGGCTTCGCGTTTTTCCTCGAGTTTCGCCTCGTTGTCCTCGATTTCGGCCTCGAGTTCCTCGATTCGGTCTTCGTGCTCGGCCGTTCGGTTCTGGGCCGTCTCGATGTCGTCGTGGAGGTCCTCGATCGCGTCTTCGGCGTACTCCTTCTCGAGGCTCAGTTCGTTGAGTTTGCTGTCGAGATCCGCGATTCGCTCCTCGCGCTCGTCGATCTCGTCCTCGAGTTCCTCGATCTGGGCCGTCAGTTCGGGGATCTTCGAGTCCGCGAGTTCGGTCTCGAGGTCGTCGATATCGGCTTCGATCGACTCGACTGCCGCCGTTTTCGTCTCGATCTCGTCGGCGAGTTCGGTCATCCGGTCGTCGACCGATTCGCGTTCGGCCTCGAGTTCCTCGAGTTCGTCCTCGAGCGTCTCGATGTCGGCTTCGATGGACTCGCGTTTGTCGTCGAGCCCCTCGAGTTTGCTCTCGATCGAACGCACCTCGTCGGCCGCGTCGGTTTTCCGGTCTCGAGCGTCGTCGAGTCGCTCCTCGACGTCTCGGAGGTCGGTGCGCAACGATTCGCGTTCCTCCTGAAGCTCCGTGATCTGTTTTGCGACGCGCTCGAGTTGGCCCTCGCCGCCGCCGGTAAAGGAGTAGCGCGAGCCCTTGCCGGAACCGCCCGTCATCGCGCCGCTCTTCTCGACTAAGTCGCCGTCGAGGGTGACCATCCGATAGTCGCCCATGTACGAGCGGGCCGTCTCGAGATCCTCGACGACGAGCGTGTCGCCGAGGACGTAGGAGAAGACGTCCGCGTACTGGCCGTCGAAATCGACCAGGTTGTACGCGAAGTCGACGACCCCCGGATCGCTGGGCGCGTTCGGCAGCCGACGCTGGTTCATGTCCGTCATCGGGAGGAACGTCGCCCGCCCCGCGTTGCGCGATTTGAGGTGGTCGATACACTGCTGGCCGATGACGTCGTCACTGACGACGACGTTCGCGAGTCGCCCGCCCGCCGCCGTCTCGCAGGCGACGGCGTACTCGCCGGCCACGTTCCCCAGTTGGGCGACTGCGCCGTGAACGCCGTCGATCCCCGCGTTGAGAATCGTCGTCACCGCGCGGCCGAACGACGAGTCGCCGCTCTCTCCCGCGTTGGCCTCGAGTTCGGCGTACTCCTGTTGTTTCGCCTGAATCGTATCGTCGACGTCGTCGACGTCCGACTGAATCCGTCGCTTCTCGTCTCTGAGATCGTCGACGACGCCGGCGATGTTCTCGCGATTCTTCTCTGCCTTCTCGAGTTCCCGCTCGAGTTCGCTTCGCTTGCTCTCGATTTCGGGAATCTCCTCGCGATGGTGCTCGATCGTGTCTTCTTTCTCGCTGATCTCGTTCGAGCGTCGACGAGCCTCGTCGAGCAGGCGATCCTGCTCGCGCTGGAGGTCGTTTTTCTCCGTTTTAGCCTCCTCTAGGTCGTCTTTGTGCTCCGCGAGGTCGGCTTTGAGTTCGTCGAACTCGGTGTCGACGGCGTCGATTTCGGCCTCGAGTTCCGTGCGTTCGCTCTCGCGCTCTTGAATCTCGCTCTTGATCGAGGCCTTCTCGAGTTTGTGATCGCGCATCTCGCCATCGAGATCCTCGATCTGTTCTTGCTTCCGATCGATCTGGACGAACGCTTCGCGGCGATTCGCTTCGGCCTCCTCGATCTGGGCCTCGCTGGATTCGATCTTGTCCTCGAGGCGCGAAATCTCGCCTTTGATCTCCTCGATTTCGCTTTTGATCCGCAGCTGTTCGTCCTCTCCTTTGCGCTCGATTTCGGCGTTCAAATCCTCGAGATCTTCCTGTAAGCGAACGACGGTTCCCTGGCGCTCGTCGAGTTCGCGCTGTAACTCCTCGAGGTCGTCTTCGAGGCCGTCGGCCCGATCCTCGGCGGTCGTCAGTTCCTCGCGTTTCTCCTCGAGTTCGCTGGCCTTCTTGTAGCCCTCGTACTCCTCTTTCTCGCGACGGAGCCGTCGGTAGCGCAGTGCCGACTGGCGTTCGTCCTCGAGTTGGCCGAGTCGGTCGCGTTTCTCTTCGATGCGGAGTTCGGCTTCGTCGATTCGCTCTTCGACGACCTCGAGTTCCTCGAACGCGTCTTCTTTCTTCGCGTCGAACTCGGCGACGCCGGCGATTTCGTCGATGATCTGTCGGCGCGCGTACGGCGTCATGTTGATGATCTCGGTGACGTCGCCCTGCATGACGACGTTGTAGCCCTCCGGGGTGACGCCGGCCTGAGCGAGTAAGTCCTGAATGTCGGAGAGGTTGACCGAGCGATCGTTGAGGTAGTAGTAGGAGTAGTAGTTGTCCTCGGTCTCTTTGACCCGGCGTCGGATGCGGATTTCGTCGACCTCGCCGACGTCGTCGCTACCCGCGGCGTTGACGACCTGCGTGCGAGTGAGCGTCTCGTCGGAGTTATCGAGGATTACCTCGACCGTCGCCTCGCGCGGGCCGCTCGAGGAACTGCTGTCCTCGTGACCCGGGTTGTAGATGAGGTCGGTCAGTTTCTCCGCGCGGATCCCGCGCGTGCGGGCCAATCCGAGCGCAAAAAGTACGGCGTCGATGATGTTCGATTTCCCGGAGCCGTTGGGTCCCGTGACGACCGTAAAGTCCTCGTAGAATGGGATCTTCGTCTTCCGGCCGAAACTCTTGAAATTGTCCAGAACGAGTGCTTTGATGTACATTCTCTCCTCGAGCCCTCCGTCCGTATCGGGGAACGTTTCGGTCGGACTCGAGACGAGTGGGACCACTCCACGGTTCGCCACTCGTCTCGAGATGCCGACGGTGTCGCGTAGTTATGCGACAATAATGTCGTCGCTACCTGAGTCTTCCGCTTCGTCGGGCGTCGCGTCCGCGTCATCGTCTGCGTCCGCAGCCGCTTGTTCGACCTCGTCAGGGGCTGCTTCCTGAGTCTCTTCTGCTTCCGTCGTCTCTTCACTGGCTCGACGATCCGGAACGCGGGTCGGCGTTTCGGTATCGAGTTCGGCCTCGAGCACGCGAATGCGCTCTTTGGCTTCGATGAGTTCGTCCGTCAGGCCATCGACGGTCGACTCGAGTTCTGCGACCGTGGATTCGAGTTTCTCGACGCGGTTTTTCGACATACTGTCTAGGGATCCATCAGGACACATAAACGTACGTCAGACATGACTAACTGTTCTGGTAGCTTCGGAACGGAGACACACCGAACCGCTCGAACTGGAAACGTGTTCTCGGGACCGGAGAGAGACCTCAGTTATCGTCTTCGCGCCACTTGTACTCGCACTCGCTGCAGATGAAGAAGCGCGTCTCGGACTCGTCGGCGGAGCGAATCTGTTGCATGTACCAGTACGCTCGGTCGTGACCGCACTCGGGACAGAGTGCGTCCGTTTCCGGAAGCGAGGTCTCCTCGGAGGATTCGATAATCTCACTCGCCTCCTGGCTATCGGTGACGACGTATTCGTCCGTGTCACCTTTGGGTTTCGAATACCCACAGCTGCCACACTCCCAGACGCCGTCGTCCGCTTTCATCATCGAACCGCATTCGTCGCAGAATTCCATGGTATCCGGGCTACGGTGGCCGGGCGACTTAAACGACCCGTTTGCCGCCATCGAGGGCGTCCACGGCAATGACCGATATCCACATCGTGCCCGCTCGAGGAAACGGGATTTCGGGAGAGATGTCAATCGCTCTCAAAACGCCAGACACAAATCTGATTTTTATATACCTACTCCTGCTACCATCGCGTATGTTCGGAACGAGCGGTATTCGGGGGGCGGTCGGGGAGGACGTCACGGCTGACCTTGCGCTCGCCGTCGGCCGTGCACTCGCGTCTGAGGGGTACGAACGCGTCGTCGTCGGGCGGGATGTCCGCGAAAGCGGGTCGATACTCGCCGACGCACTCACCGCCGGGATTCGCGAGTGTGGCGGCGACGTCCTCGAGATTGGCGTCGCCCCCACGCCGACCGTGGCCCGGGGCGTCGAGTGGCTCGACGCAGACGCTGGCGTCGTGATCACCGCCTCGCACAATCCCAAGACCGACAACGGAATTAAACTCTGGTCGCCGACGGGGCAGGCATTCGACGCCGAGCGCCGCGAGGCGATTACGGCCCGCGTCGAGGCAGACGACTACGATCTCGAGGCCTGGGACGGCCTCGGCACGAGGCGACGCCACGAGGGACTCCTCGAGCGCCACGTCGAGACGATTACGGAGACGGTCACGAGCACTGGGGACGACGCACTCACGGACCTCGAGGTCGTCGTCGACGTCGGAAACGGCGCGGGAAGCGTGGCTGCGGACGCGTTGATCGACCTCGGCTGTTCCGTCCGAACGCTCAACGCACAACCGGACGGGCGCTTTCCCGGGCGGCCGAGCGAACCGAACGAAGAAACGCTCGAGGACCTCCAGCAGTTGGTGGGCGCGACGGACGCTGCGATCGGTGTCGCCCTCGACGGCGACGGTGATCGACTGGTCGCCGTGGACGAGCGCGGGCGATTCGTCCCGAAAGACTTGCTCCTCGCCTTGTTCGCGCGCGAAGCCGCGGGGGAAGGCGAGCGGGTGGCCGCCCCCGTCGATACGAGCCTCGCCGTCGACGACGCGCTGGCGGCCGTCGGTGCGTCGGTGACCCGAACGGCCGTCGGCGACGTGTACGTCGCAGAACGCGCGACCGAAGCCGACGTCACCTTCGGGGGCGAACCGAGTGGCGCGTGGATCTGGCCGGCGGAAACGCTCTGTCCGGACGGCCCCCTCGCGGCCTGCAAACTCGTCGCGATGGCCGCCGACAGTGGATCGCTCGCGGAACTGGTCGACGACCTCGAGACGTATCCCATTCGACGCACCTCCATCGAGCTCGAGGACAAGGCCGCCGCGATGGATCGCATCGAAACCACGGTCCGTGACCGAGACGTCGAGGTCGACACCCTCGACGGCGTTCGCCTCGAGCACGAGGGTGGCTGGACCTTAATTCGGCCGAGTGGCACGGAATCGGTCGTGCGGATCACGGCCGAAGCGCGCGACCCTGAGCGCGCGGACGAACTGTTCGCCGAGGCGCGAGAACTCGTGCTCGAGGCGGCCGAGTAACGGTTCGAGAACCGATTGCTGATTCCGGATCGGCGGTCGGTTGACGCTGTGACTTACCGTTCGCCGGCCATCGCCGAGAACAGTCGTTGTTCGAACTCTTCGCTCCCGATTCCGTCCGAGGGACCGATCCCGTTCATGTGATCGAGCGAGAGTTGGCCCCCGCCCATCCGGGCGTGTCCGCCGGCGTTTGCCATCGGAATGTCGCTAATCGCGTGGCGGAGCGTTTCGCCCATGTGGACGCGGTCGTCTCGAGAGCGACCCGAGAGGTGGATCGTCCCGTCGCTCTCGCCGTAGACGACGACGGCCGTGACGCCCTCTAGGTGCATGAGTTCGTCCGCTGCCTGTGGAATCGCGTCGGTGTTCGAGACCGAGCCGACGTCACAGACGGCGAACGCCCCTTCGATTCGCTTCTCGGTGATCGCTCTCGCCTTGATCTGCAAGACGTCGTCGCTGACCTGCGGATTCGCCACGCGGTCTAGCAGGTCCTCGTCGATACCCGAAAAGAGCGCGGCGCAGGCGTCGAACTCCGCTCTCGAACACCCTGTCGTCAACTGGTTCGTATCCGATTGAATGCCGTACAACAGTCCCGTCGCGAGTTCCTCTGAGATCTCGAATCCACCGTCTTCGTTGTCGCCAAAATCCGCGCCGATTTCGAGGAGGTACTCGACGAGGATAGTCGAGGCCGCACCGTAGTCCGTCCGAACGTCCGTAAACTCCGTTCCCGCACCGTTTCCGGGGTGGTGGTCGACGACTGCGACCGGCTCGACGGTCTGTGAGCCGGTGAATCCGCGTGGGGTATTGTGATCGACGAGTACGACCGCGTCGGCGGCGAGTTCAGAACTCGATTCGATCGACTCGAGATCGAGGTCCAGTACGGTTCGAAACGCCCGATTTTCCTGGTGGCGAATCTCCCCGGCGTACTGCAACGTCGTCTCGGTTCCGACGGTGTCGGCGATTCGGGCGACGCCCATCGCACAGGACATCGCGTCCGGATCCGGATTGGGATGCATCAACACCGCCACGTCGTCGTAGTTGCTGAGCAGTCGCTGGAGTCGAACGCCGGGAGGTCGCCGAAACCAGCGAACGAGCCACCATCCACCCAAAACGAGACCCACGAAAACGACGACGAGCAAGGACAAAACGAGTGGCTCGAGCGACGTGAGCCACTCTTCGGCCTGATCCGTGAGCAACGCACCCCCCTCGAAAAATGCGTTGCTGACCGATCCACTCCAATCGCTCATTACCTCACTATCAAAACGCACCCCCAAGAAATTACCCCCCGATAATGAAAACTCGCTATCACTGACTATTTCGCTTCGTCAGTCCCTCTCCTCACGGTAGGCGTCGATCGCGTCACGGTATCCCTCTCGGTACGTTGGATACGCGAACTCGTAGCCCAACTCGCGTAATTTCTCGTTCGAACAGCGTTTGCTAGTCAAAATTCGACGTTCGCCAGCGGCCGAGATGTCCGACTCCTCGAGTCGCTCGGCTTTCGTCTGTTTTGGCGGGTGCTCGAGCCCACACTGTTCGGCCAGCCAATCTGCGAACTCCCACTTGTGGGCCGGTTCGTCGTCGACGACCTGGACGACCTCGCCGCGTGCACGGTCTTCCTCGAGCAGGAAGCGAACGGCACCGGCGGCGTCGTCACGGTGGACCATGTTCAGATAGCCCTCGGTCACCGGTCCCTCCAGATATCGCTCGAGACGGTATCTCCCAGGCCCGTAGAGGCCTGCAAACCGAGCGACGGTTCCCTCGAAGCCGTACTCGGGTGGGTGCTCGAGGGCAATTCGCTCGGCCGCCGCGAGCACCTCGGTCTTCTCGGTGGTCGGATCGATCGGCGTCTCCGAACCGACCCACTCGCCGTCGTGATCGCCGTGTACGCCGGTTGAGGAGGTGTACACCAGTCGCTCGGGGGAGTGCTCACGCTCGCCGAAAGTTTCGATAGCCGTCTCGAGGCCGTTCACGTAGACGTCTCGCGCTGCCTCCGCGCCACGCCCGCCGCTGCTGGCGGCGAAGACGATGGCGTCGACGTCAGCCACGGCCTCGAGTTGTGCGGCGTCGGTCACGTCCGCCTGCACAGCGTCGAAACCGGCAGCGTCGATCTGACTGATGCCATCGTCGGATCGACGGACGCCGACGACGTCGTGTCCGCGTTCGGTGAGTTGCCGGCCGAGTTCGAGGCCGATGTGACCACAGCCGAGAATTGCAACGTCCATGCGAAACCTCGTGACTACACGCACATAATTTCGCCGCTCGAGACAGGAATTTCCAGACGTGAGAGAAAATACGGCGATTCCGGACGTCTGTTCCGTTACGGTGCGCCGTCGACGATCACGTACTGGATGTGTACGAACTCCTCGAGTGTCATCGGCGAACGCTGCTCGAGTTTCTGCTGGATTTCCTTCGCGTCGAGTTCGAGTGCGAGTTCGCTCTCGATGGCGTCGACGTCGAGAACGGCCGTCGACATTCCCAACAACAGGTGCTCGCACGCGATGGTCACGAGTTCGTCGGGGGCGGGTTCGTCCGGCTCGAGCGAGTGGATCTGGGCGACTTCCGAGAGGAGCAACTCGGGGTCGCCGCCGTCGTGAATGGCGGCGGCGGCGTTCTCGTCGACGTCGGTCGCTTCGCCGACGGTCTCGACGCCGTGTTGGTTGACGATCGATCGAAGGTCCTCGAGGTACTCCTCGCGGAGCCCGGCGGGCGACTCCGGGGCTTGCATCCGTTGCTCGTAGAACATGGGCGACAAAACGGGGATAGTGCTGAAAGGTATTGTTATTGGACGTGGCGCTCTCGCGGCGAAAACCACCGTCGACGTGCTCGCCTCGCCTCTCCACCTCGAGTTCGACCTCACACCGTTCGAGGGAGCACTCTCCCCAACAGATTAGAAGTAGAGCATGTTCGCCATCACGTTATTCTCCGGGGTTGTTTTCAACCACGATACCGTCGATACGCGTCGGAACAGCTTTTTCCCTCGCGTTCAGTGACGGGTTCAATGGATGACAAGTGGACTGGTGGGCACCTCACAGATCGGGACGAGGGGCCACCGACGGTGCGAACCTGGCGGCCGATCTCCGAGTTTGGGGATCTCGAGCCCTCAACGGCTGACTCCGACGCGCTCGCCTATCGAACGATCCTCGAGGACCCTCGTCGAAACGAGAGCGACCGGGCATTGCTCACGCTCGAGGGCGACGCCCCTCGAGTCGAACTCTGGCTCGGCGGGTCGAAGCGGGGCGAGTACGAACCGTTCGCCGGACCGCTGCCCCTCGAGTTCGACCCGGAGACCGAGTCGGAACTGATCGTCGTCTGTGAGCCCGATGGGTCCAACCGTGATCCAGAGTCGGCCGGGACGGAGGAGGTCGGCGAGGCGAGCACGTCCATTCGTGCCCGACAGCCGCCGGGAGTTCGGTGGTCCGTCGACGTCGAGGCTCGGCCGCAGACCTTTTTGCGCCGACTCGAGGTACGCCCGCGATTGACTGAGGACGGAGGCATCATCGACGTGGAACTCGAGATCGACGCCGGTCGGGCAATCGACGACGCGATCACGCTCTCGTTGCGACCGGAGGGGTTTCGGGGGAGTGCGGCCATGCAACGGCTCGCAGTGCAGGCGAACGCGGGCGAGCGAGTCGTCGTGTGCGATTCGCTCGAGGTGAGAGAGCCGTCGTTGTGGTGGCCACAGGGCTACGGCCCACAGCATCAGTATGCGGTGCAAGCCAAACTCGGCGCGGATTCGATGACCCAGACTGTCGGATTCTGCTCGGTCACGCGCGACGGCGAGGAGGTGCTGGTCAACGGCCGACCCGTTCGGCTTCGCGGGTTTCGGTGGCATCCCGGTAGCGATCCAGTTGCGGACATCGAACGCGCGGCGGCCGCGAACGCGACCGTCGTTCGCGTCGAAGCGAACGCGCCGCCGGAGGCGCTCTACGACGCGTGTGACGAAGCCGGAATTCTCCTCTGGCACGCCCCGTCGGCGGACGGACTGGAGGTGGCGGACTCAGAGGGGGAACCGAACGCGAAAAGCGACGGGGCTGCAGACGGAACTGCCACGCTTCGCTCGTCGCTCGAGCGACGGGCGTCTCACCATCCGAGCGCCTCGTTGTACGGCGTCACAACAGAACGCAGCCAGCGATACGACGGGCCCTACGAGAGCGGGTTCCTCTCGAAACTTCGCTTTCGGTTCCGTGCGTGGCGTGCGAGCGCAGTCGAGACGGCGGAGCGAGTCGACTCGGTCGCAGAGACGATTGCAACGGCACTTCCGGACGAGTATCCGGTTATCTCGCGTGCGGGCCCGCCCGGGACGGACCCCGACGCGACGCAGTTGGCACTCGGGTGGGAGTATCTCGCTGCCGAGGACGTCGAGTGGCTCCTCGAGTCGAACCCGTCGCTGGGAGAGACGGTTGCCGGAATCGACGTGGGGACGCTCACCGACGAGGACGTGGACCCGGAGACGGTGTCGACGCTCGAGTCGGCCGCGTTCGACCGTCGATTCGACGCTGACGACGGGAGGGAGACGCTGGAGCGATATCAAGTTCGAACGCTGAAGACGGTCGTGGAGGCGCTTCGCCGCCGCGAGTCGAAGACGCTGGTCGCCTCACCGATTCAAGATCGGGTTCCGGGTGGCGGGCTCGGCGTCGTGAGCCACGACGGCGAGGAAAAGCCCGCCTACCGGGCACTGTCTCACTCGTTCGAACCCGTCCAGGCCGTTCTCGAGTCGCCTCCAACGCCGGGGGAGGTCGGAATCGTGCTCTGTAACGACACGCACGCCGAGCGAGAAGTGATCGTCGGGTGGACGGCGGGCGAAAACGAGGGAGAGACGACCGTCTCCGTCGGTCCACTCGAGACGGCCGCCGCTGGAACGGCCGACGTGCCACGGGATGCGACGGAGGTGCATCTGTCCGTACACGACGACGACCGATCGATCTCGAACCGCTATCATTTATAAGCTCTCGAGTACCCATGACAACGTCCAACACAGGCCGAGGCGGCCCCTGCTCGCGGTTTTCCGGTCTTTGCCGACCGGTACATTTAAATTGGAAGCGCCAGTACGTACAGTTACCAGAACGCCACCGGGGCGCGTATCGCTCGACGATCGATGACAGGAAATCTTATTCACCGAGGTTTCGCAGATCCTGAGCGAACGCTAAACGGTCGCTCGTCTTATCCGACGACACGCTATTCCGAGCGACGGGTACGGGTCACACTCGAGACAGTCGACCGCGTTTTCCGGTGCGGGTATGGCACAGAGGTTTGAGTAACACATGGTAGACGAATCGAAAAACATCGAACTGACAGAAGACGACCTCGAAAACAAATCGAAAGGACAGCTCATCAAAATGGCCGGCCAGCTCCGAGATCGACGAAACGATCTCAACCAGATGGCCTCCGAACGAGCGTCCAACCGAGACGACCTGAACGCCGAGACGCGCGAAAAGGTCGACGAGGCCCAAGAACACCGCGAAAAACGCGACGAGCTCAACGAGCAAGTCCAAGAGCACAAGGACAGCCGTAACGAGCTCAACGCCGAAGCCAACGAACTCTTCGACAAGGTCGAGGACCTCAAATCGGACATGGAACTCGACGAGGGCAAGGATTTAGAGGAGCTCAAAGAAGAGATCGAGCAACTCGAGTTCAAGCAACAGACCGAGGTCCTCTCGAGCGAAGAGGAGAAAGAACTCATCGAGAAGATCGAGGACAAGCGCGAGGAGTACGAAGAGCGCAAGGGAAAACTCGATCAGAACGAGGATCTCGAAGAACTCGTCGAGGAGGCTGAAGAGGTCCGTTCGGAAGCGTCCCAACACCACCAGAAGGTGACGGAACTCGCGGACAAGGCCCAGGAACATCACAACCAGATGATCGAAGCCTACCGCGAAGCGGACGACATCCGCGACGAAGCGGACGACATGCACGAGTCCTTCGTCGAGGCCCAGGAGGCTGCCGACCAGCACCACGAGGACTTCGTCCGCGTCCAAAAGCGCCTGCGCGAACTGGACAAGCAGGAAGAAGAAGAGCGCAAGTCCGAGCGGGACAAGAAGAAAGAAGAGGCCAAGGAGGAAGCCGAGGAAATCTACCAGAAGTTCAAGGAAGGCGAAACCCTCGACACCGAGGACCTGATGAAACTTCAGAAGACGGGGCTACTCTAAGTCAGGTTCGTCTACCGGTAGTGCTGGCGATATTGCCTGTTTTCGGCCGAGTTTTGATCTGCGACTGTTACTCGAGGCGACACAGTTTCACTTCGTCCACCCTCCGCCGCTGAGTCGGACCTGTGACTCCTGAACGACGGACCGGTTAGCACGCACAGTGAACTCGAGCGATATCGAGAATTACTCCGTGTTACTGTCAGTTACGACTGTCTTTTCACTTCGTGTGAACGAAGTGAGCTATTTTGTATGTACTCGTATTCTGTGTGATATATTACGACGATGGGAGAGAACAGAGCTGCATCGGCTGTGGGGGCAACAAATCAGGAAGTACTCATCGAGTTCTACGGTGAATTTAACACTGCAGTTACGAGTCTCGATGACGACGACGAGTTAGCTGAGACGTTCCACAGAAATATCAGTTGGGAGACAGTAACGGCCGGTGACCGAACCGAAGCAACCTATACCGGGATCGACGCTGTGATCGAACAGATCGTGTCGTCAGTTCGCGAGACGACGGATCACCTCCAGGCGCTCCCAGAACGAGTCATCGACGCCGGTGAGACCGTGGTCGTCGAGGGCGCGTACGTCGGGACTATCGACGAAACGTCGTTCGACACGCCGTTCGTGCATATCTTCGAACTCGAGGAGGGACTAATTCACCACTGTCGAGCGTACGCTGAATCGCCGATCGAAGGGGCCACACTCGTTCACGCCGACGCGGTCGACCAGCGTCCGCCACGGAACTGACCGTCTGAATCAAAGTATCCACCGCATACCCATGACAGTCGACACGAACTCACTAGACATGCACCGACACGAAACTGACGCGGGTGTCCTCGTTCCCGGCATCGGCGCTCCGAGTACCGTCGCCTGTTTACGATCGCTTCGCCCCCGAGGGATTCCGACAGTCGTCGCCTCGGAGACGGCGGAGACGCCAGCAGCGTCCTCAACGTACTGTGACGACGTCGTGCGCGTGCCCGATCCGAGAGCGGACTTGCAGGCGTACGGCGACGCACTGCTCGAGGTCGCGAACAGACCGGACGTTCGAACGATCATCCCGGTTCGCGAGGAAGACGTGTACGTCCTCGCCAACCGCAAGGACGCATTCGCCGAGGTCGTCGAGACGAACTGGCCCGATTTCGAGACGCTCCGGCGAGTCCAAGATCGCGTCGAACTGTTCGCCGCAGCCGATGCGGCGGGCGTCGCGGTGCCCGAAACCGCAGTGTTCGATCAGTGGGACGACTGGGAGCGAGAAACGATCGTCAAGCCGCGATACACGGTCGCCGCACCGGCGTACCTCGGTTCCAACACCGACGTGGAATCGATCGGTTCCACGGAGTACCAGATTCCGGGCGCGCCGCCGGACCCGCAGGCGCTCGTCGAGGAACGCGGCCACATGCCGCTCGTGCAGGAGCGAATCGACGACTCGCGGGAGTTTGCCTTCTTCGCACTCTACGACGAGGGTGAGCCGGTCGCGACGTTCCAGCACTGTCAACGCCGCGGGTGGAAGTACTGTGGCGGGCCGAGTGCCTACCGCGAAACCGTCTACGATCAGGACTTAGAGGACGCGGGTCGGGCCATCCTCGACGAACTCGAGTGGCACGGTCTCGCGATGGTCGAGTTCCTCCGCGACGAGGCCGACGAGAAGTACAAACTGATGGAGATCAATCCGCGCTTCTGGTCGTCGTTACCGTTTTCAGTCCGCGCAGGTGCTGACTTTCCGTACTACTACTGGCAGCAAGCACTCGGCGAACCGGTCGAGGACGACGCGAGCTACGAGGTCGGGATTGGTGGACACCTACTCCGCGGCGAACTCAGCCACGTCCACAGCGTGTTGACGGAGGAGTATCCGATGGTCGAACGGCCGTCGCTCACGTCGACGCTCGCCAACGTCGCCACCTCGCTCGTCCGCGAGCCGAGGTTCGATTACGCCGTCGCCGACGACCCAGCTCCGTTCTTCCAGGATGGACTGAACTTGCTCCGCGCGTTCCGAGACAGTCGATCCGACCCAGAACCGGGCGTCGAGGGTGAGACCGACCACGAACGCTCGCGGTCGAACGAACTTCCCCAACTGGAACCGCTCGCTCGAGACGAAGACGAGGCGGAACCGCCGTCCCCGACATCGCAGGGAATTACACAGACATCTCCCCAACTCGACGACTGATACGGACTGCTGGAACTGTGTACCGGTGTGACTGCAGACGGGTCGCGGTTGTCCCGGCAACGACGTCCAGCGGACCGTACGACCAACCAACGCAGAGACACTGCGACAGGAGACTCGAGGGCCGTCGGCCTCGAGCGCTGGGAGACGGTTTCGAGTCGACGACGGAAAAGAGAGGATTCCGGAACCACCAGTGCTTAACGGGTGCCAGACGGACGATAGTGTATGACTCGAGGTGTGAGCAATGGTTAGTACTGAAGGGCTCGGTCGACTGGCAATCGTCGGTATTGGCACAGCAGTGTTCGCTGCGGTTGGAATCGCGCTCTTCGTCGTCTATCCGGCGACGCTCTCGGAACTCCTCGGCGTGCTCCTCGTGCTCGTAACCCTCGTCTTCGGGCTGCGAATTGCGAGCAACATCGCCCGAACGCTGTTTCCGGGATACGATGTCGCCGAAGTCGCCGTCGACGGTCCGATCACTCGAGACGGCGGGGGTGGACGCATGCCGACGGGTCCACAGTCGACGCCGGCGGACGATATCGTCGAGCAGATCGACCGGGCCGACGAGGACGAGAACGTAGACGCGTTGCTCGTGAAGTTGAACACGCCCGGCGGCGAAGTCGTTCCGAGCGACGATATTCGCCTCGCGGCCGAGCGATTCGACGGGCCGACGGTCGCCTACACGACCGACGTCTGTGCCAGTGGCGGCTACTGGATCGCGAGCGGTTGCGACGAACTTTGGGCGCGCGACGGCTCTATCGTCGGCTCGATCGGCGTCATCGGCTCTCGAGTCAACGCGAGCGACCTCGCCGAAAAGGTGGGCCTCTCCTACGAGCGATTCGCAGCCGGTGAGTACAAAGACGCCGGCACGCCGCTCAAAGAACTCGAGGAAGACGAACGCGAGTACCTGCAGACGCTGATCGACGACTACTACGAGACGTTCGTCGATCGAGTGAGCGACGGCCGCGACTTAGACGAGGAGTTCGTCCGCGACACGGAGGCTCGCATCTACCTCGGCGAGGAGGCCCACGAGATGGGGCTCGTCGACACGATCGGCACGCGTCGTGACCTCGAGGACGAACTGGCGGAGCGACTCGACAGACCCGAAGTTTCGATCGAGGAGTTCGAGCCCGATCGGCCTTTGATGACCCGTCTTGGCACCGGTGCACAGCAGGTAGCCTACGCCTTCGGTGCCGGTATCGCTGGCCTCACCGACGATCAGACGTTTCGACTTCGGCTCTAGTCGCCGTTTACTCCTCAAGCAACCGAACGAGTAAGTGGTTTTATCGTCGCACAGAATGCATCGACTACCGTGACTACGCTGGTCGTCTGTCTCGATCGAACCGACGACGTTGGCCGCAGGACCGGGCTGCGGTCGCCGATCGTCGGTTGGGAAGCGATCCGCGCGCTCGTAACCGACGTCGGGCTCGCGGACCCGGAGGACTCCGGGGTCAACTCCTTGCTCGAGACGTTGCGCGTCGCCCAGGACTTGCGCGACGAGAACGAATCGGTCGTCGCCGCCGTCGTTTCGGGAGACCGGGAGTCGATGGTCTCTGCAGACCGCTCCGTCGCCTCCCAGATCGACGAACTGGTTGCCACGCACGACCCCGACTCCGCCGTTGTCATCATCGACAGTGCGGAGGACGAGCGATTGGTTCCGATCGTCGAGAGTCGCGTACAGGTCGACTCGGTCGACCGCGTCGTCGTTCGACAGGCCCGCGACATCGAATCGACGTACTACCTGCTCAAGCAGTTCCTCGCCGACGAAGAGCTCCGACAGACCGTGCTCGTCCCGATCGGACTCACGTTGTTGGTGTTTCCGATACTCGCGACCGTGTTCGGTCCGGCGGAGGGAGCAGCGGCGATCACGACCGTTATCGGCGTCTTTCTCCTGTACAAGGGATTCAACGTCGACGATCTGATCACGCGTGGAACCCATCAGGCTCGAGAGGCGCTGTACTCGGGACAGGTCTCGGTCGTCACCTACGTCGTCGCCGCCGGATTGACGCTCGTGGGGGTCTTCGCGGGGATGCTGGGTGTCTCGAGCCTCGACGATCCGGGAGGTATCTTGACGCCGACCGCCCAGTTCGCGTTCGACAGCGTGCTGTGGCTCGCGATGGCCGCGCTGACGGCGAGCGTCGGTCGATTGCTCGACGAGGCCATCAGCGACGAACCGATTCGCACGTCGTTTCTCAACTTGCCGTTTATCGTCGTCTCCGTCGGACTCGTCGTCCGCGGGTTTTCAGCGTACTTTCTCGAGCAACAGGGCGTCATCGGTCCACTCGAGGTGCCAGCGTACGAACTCGGCGCGGTCTCGAGCGAGAGTTTCGTCGTGACGGCCAGCGAACGGTTGGTGGTGTTCGTCGTCCTCGCGGTCGCAGTCAGTCTCCTCGGGGCGAAAGCGGCTTCGTCCATCAGTACGACCCGAGACGAGAGCGAATCCGAACGGTCAGCGAGCACAAGATCGACACCACCCAACACCGAGGTGGCTGGGGACGCCGACGCTCCCTCCGGACTCACCGACGGCGGCCCCTCGAGCGATCCTGATTCTTCCCGGACAGAGGATTCGGACGACGCCGATGTCTCCCACCGCTACGGATCTGGACCGGGCCAGCCTTCCGAGACGGACGACGACACCGACGCCTCGGAGTGAGAAGCAGGCCGACTCGTTATCCCTTTACTCGTGTGTACCCAGCGAGTGTATATGAGCGACGCAGACGGGACGTGGATTAGCCTCTTTTCCGGCGGAAAGGACTCCTCGTGGGCGCTCTATCGGGCACTCGAGGAGGGACTCGACGTCTCACACCTGGTCACCGTTCATCCGACGGGCGACTCCTACATGTATCACGTACCGGCGACGGACCTCGCCGCGTTGGCGGCCGACAGTACTGGAATTCCCCTGATCGACGTCGAGCCCGCCGATTTCGAGGCCGAGGAGACGGTCGATTCGGGCGCGCAGGGTGATGCGGAACTCGAGCCACTCGAGGCCGCACTCGTCGACCTCGATCGAGAACTCGAGGAAGGAATCGCCGGAGTCACGGCCGGTGCCGTCGAGAGCGAGTACCAGACGAGTCGTATCGAAGCGATGTGCGACCGGCTCGGCTGCGAGTTGTTCGCTCCGCTCTGGCAGGAAGATCCGCGCGACCTCGTCGACGCGATGCTCGAGGCCGGGTTCGAAATCGCGATCATCCAGGTCGCAGCCCACGGACTCGACGAGTCGTGGCTCGGCAGAACGCTCGATCACGACGCGATCAGGGAACTCGAGGCCCTGAACGAGGAGTACGGCGTTCACATCCTGGGGGAGGGTGGCGAATTCGAGACACTGGTTTTGGATGGCCCGCATATGGAGCGCCGAATCGACCTCGAGTACGAAACTGAGTGGGACGGAACACGCGGACGGTTGGAGATTACTGACGCGCGACTCGAGTGACATCCACACTGAACGTTGTTGTCCCGCGAGTGAGCAACGCGAACGAGCGGCTTTTTTGGTCCAGATTTTTGCGTGAGCGGTGGTGAACGGCGTGAACCACCCGAACGGAAAAAGGTGGTTCAGAGACACTGGTTTTGGATGGGCCACACATGGAGCGCCGAATCGACCTCGAGTACGAGACCGAGTGGGATGGAACGCGCGGACGGTTACAGATTACCGACGCGCGACTCGAGTGAGGGCGACAGTGCTCGAGTAACATCCGACTAAGCGGTATCGACCCGCGAGTGAGCGAAGCGAACGAGCGGCTTTTTGGTCTCTTCGCAAACGGAGTGAGCGAAGGTCAGCGAGAGCGATGCTCTCGCCAGACAGATTTTTGCGTGAGCGGTGGTGAACGCCGTGAACCACCCGAACGGGACACGGTGGGACGAACGCGTCGACCGGGGAGACGTTTCGTGCGACGGCCGAATTGCTATGCCGTGTGACGATGAGACACCGCCTGCATGATTGAATCAGAACGAGACCTCTTCGTTCGAGAGTTGCGCGAACTCTACCACATCGAACGCGAACTCGAGGAGCTACAGGCACAACTCGCCGAGTCAGCCACCGACGAGGATCTCGAGGAGTACTACGTGGCTCACAGCGAGACGACGAGCGATCAGATCGCCAGACTCGAGCCGATTTTCGAGGGGCTACAGGTAGAGCCCGGACCGATCGAGAGTTCGTCGCTCGACGGCTTGCGAAGCGAACGCGAGGCGATCGTCGACGACCTGATGGACCCCATTCTGGGCGATCTCGCAGATGCGGAACTCGGACGGGCGATCGAACGCCTCGAGATCACGAAACTCGAGACGCTGTTGACGCTCGCGGATCGAATGGATCTGCCCGGTGAGATCGTCGATCCGCTGGAACAGACGAAACGAGACGCGGAACAGGGCCTCGAGCAGCTACAGGGAATGCCGATGTAATCGAAGACGGGCGCCAGTGTGCCAAGTCGGCTGGGAGACCTTTCGCACTTTAACGATACGTTCAATACATTCAATCAAAATGAATATATACGAATAGTAACTATTTCCGAGTGAATGAACTCGAGACGCGACGTGTTGGGGATGGGAACGGGAGTACTTGGGAGTGCAACGATGGCGGCACTCGCGGGCTGTAGCGAGCTCCCCGTCGTCGACACTCACACCGACGAATCGCTCGATTACAGGGAGTGGACGTTCGATCCGGAAACACTCGACGAACCGAACATTACGGTACTAGCAATCGACATCGAGACACTCCTGGCCGGGGACGACCCGCACGACGAGGATGTATTTCGGGAGCTACTCGAGGGGACGTTTCACGACGAACTGGAGGCCGACGACGTCGAATCGTTCGTTTCCATCGCCCCGATCGAAATCTTGGCTGGATCGTTCGACGCCGATGACGTCTTCGAGGCGCTTGACGCATCGTCGGAAGACGGCCACGAGGAGTTCGATATCGCGTTCGACGAAGACGGCGAGACGATGTTCGCGTCCGACGGAACGTTCCTCGTTGCCATGCCCGGAATCGCTGCGCCAGACGACGCGAGTCGCGAGTTACTCGAACTCGCGATCGATACGTACAACGGCGACGAAGCGCGCTTCGTCGACACGAGCGACGATTTCGCGCGGATAACCGACGAAATTGAGGCGGGGACGCACACGACGATCACCGGATACGCCGAGTCGTCCCTCGAGGACGAACCCGACAGTTCCCCAGTCGCGGACGCCTCGGTCGCATCGGTTGACGGCGAGGAGGCGCACGTCGATCTCGCCGTTTTGTACGCAGACGAGGAGTACGCCGACAACGAGCGACTCGAATCCGAAATCCACGCAGAACAGAGCGGAGACGAGTTCGAAGTCGAAGACAGTGACGTGGATGGCCGACTCGTTAGGCTCGAGTATGCGATGGCGGCCGAGGACTACCTCTGATCAACCGCTCTGTCTCGACACGAGCGGACGACGCCACCGCGGCGCGACTCACGTCGATTCGTCTGTGCCCTCGTGGACGGCTGCGATGGCTCGTTGAGTCTCCTCGTCCGCAAAGGCACACCACGCCAGTCGATCGATCTCGAGGGGCGAATACGACGAGACGAACGACAGCCACTCGCCCGAAGCGATCGTTCGAATGTTCGTCGACGTATCGAGCGGCGCAGCCTCGAGTTCCGCGGCTACCGATTCGATCAACGTGGCGACCGTCGAGGTTGGCCTGATCGTCTCGACGCCGGCGAGTTGGCGGAGGTACTGAAAGCTCGAGGGGCCGACGCCGGAAATCGAGCCGATCGGGTCCGAATCGTAGCGGTAGTGGTCCGCGGACCTGGCCCAGCCGACCAGCGACTCGAGGTCGTCGTTCTCGGGTCGCTCGGCGAGTACGCGTGCGGTCTTGAGTAACACGGTTCGATTCCGACGGACGCTGAACGCCTCGAGGAGGTCCTCGTCGTCGACCTCGAGTGCAGCGAGTGTGGCAAACGAATCGACGCGATCCGTTTCCACGAACGCTTCTCGAAACGAGTCGACAGCCGGCTTGACCCCGCTGAGAAACCGCTGGCCGGTCGTCGAGGCGGCGACCTCGGCTACGAGGAGTCGCGGTTCGTCGCCCGTCCACCGCTGGTACTCGCGAAACGCCCTCGCGAGTTGCTCGCCTGAACTGGCAGTTGCGTACTGATCGAGGACGTTCTGAACCGCCTCGTTCATGTCTCTCGTCCGAACACGTCACACGGGAGACGTATAGCTGTATCGCCACATCGAGTCTCGTCGCTTCTCTCGAGTGGGACTCCCGGTTCTCCAGCAAATGCGTAGGACGAGAGGCCATCGAGGTGTCTGCGTTCCGACTACTACGGCGAGCCGTTCGTGATGGTCGTGTGGGCACCGATGAGCGCGCCCGCGAGGTCTAAGTCCTCGAGGTGGGTTCCCTCGTCGATGATCGACCGTCGGATGTTGCCGTTGTGGACCGTCGCCGACGGGAAAATCACGGCGTGCTCGAGCGTCGTGTTCTCGAGTGAGACGTCGCCCATCACGTGGACGTTATCGCCGATCGAGACGTTCTCGAGGGCCGCCGAATCGGCGATCAACGAGTCACCGTCTAAGTGCCAGGCGACGGCGTCGAGATAGCTTTCGGGGGTACCGATGTCGAACCACGCGCCTTCGAACGTGTAGGCGTACGTCGGTTCGCGATTTTGGAGCCACTGGACGAACCAGCCGGGTTCGTCCGGATTGTTCCCTTCTTCGAGGTACGTCGATAGCAACGAGAGCGAGTCGCGGGGAAACGCGTAGCAGGCGATCGAGACCAGCGTGCTCTTTGGCGTCTCGGGTTTCTCCTGAAAGTCGACGACGCGGTCGTCCTCGAGTTCGACGAGGCCGTAGGATTTCGCTTTTTCGCGCGATCCGACGTCGTAGGCGGCCAGCGTCGGCGAGTCGACGCCCTCGAAGTAATCCAGAAAGTCGGAGACGTCGAAACTGATCAGGTTGTCCCCGGCGATGACGAGCAGGTCGTCGTCGACCTCCTCTCGCTCGATAAGCTGGGCGAGTGCGCCGACGACGCCGAACTTGTCGTCTTCTTCGTCCGTCTGTTCGATCGAGAGCGTCGGTTTTTCGAACTCGCTCGAGGCTAGGTGCGCCTCGAAGTCGGCGGCGAAACGCTCGTTGGTGCTGACGTACACTTCGTCGATTCGCTCGTCCGCCTCGAGTTCGGCGAAGATACGGTCGATGACGGTCGATTCGCCGATGGGGAGGAACATCTTCGGCCGGTGTTTCGTAATCGGCCACATCCGCGTCGCGTACCCGCCGGCGAGGACGACGGCTTTCATAGCACGAGTATTCCGCTGGGTACGGTAAGTGGTTTGTCCTTTCAACGGTGAGCACGCCCGCGAACCAACCAAAGCAGGAGACGTAAGTGCCCGCCGGCCGTTTGCTCGAGGTATGCGCGAGGCCGACGAAACGACGCGACAGCGACTGGCCGGTGCGCTCAGAGCGGAACCCGCGACGCCGAGTGAACTGGCCGTGGAGCTAGACTTGACACCCGAGTCGGTCCTCCGTCACGTCGAGCACGTTTCCCGTTCGATCGACGGCGACGAAACCGACGAACGGTTCCTCGTCGCCCCGCCGACGTGTCGTGACTGTGGATTCGACTCGTTCGACGACCTGTTGAACGTTCCATCGCGTTGCCCCAGTTGCAAGAGCGAATCCGTTTCCGAGCCGGCGTTCACGATCGAGTAACACGTCACGACTGTGGATAGATCAACGGCCGGTGACAACCTGAAACGGATTCGGTACTAATATTTAGTGCGACGCCGAGAAATCGGTACGAACCCTCGACCGCAAGACGGGTGCGGATTTCCCTAACCGTCCCGCTAACCCCCACTATCGGCCCTTCACTGGGTATCCGTCTGCCTCGAGCGGTCCAACGGAGAACATGCATGACTGCTACGTCCCATTCCGAGAGTGACTGTGTCGAGTTTGCGCTGACGATTCTCGACACCCTCGATACATGCGAGACGACGGCGACGACTGTCGACGAGGTGTTTCGCCTCCTTGCCGAGCAACGCCGACGGCTTCTCGTCGACGTCATGCGCACGTTCGGTGAACCGATTACGCTACCGGACGCCGCCGAGGAGGTCGCCGTTCGTGAAACGGGCAAACCCGTCTCGAGCATTTCGGCCGAACGCGTCCACGAGGTCTACATCTCGCTGTATCACGATCACCTCCCGAGACTCGTCGATTCCGGCTTGCTCGAGTACGATCAGGAACGGGACATGGTCTTTCCCGCCGCGCTCCGGGATCTCACATTTTGACGTTCGACGTCGACGTGAGGTCGTCATCGTCGTCGATCGGCCCGTCGCCGACGAACGCGTACTCGTCGTCGGTCAGATAGACCGTTCCGTCGG
Organism: Natronorubrum daqingense; assembly: GCF_001971705.1. NCBI lineage: Archaea > Methanobacteriati > Methanobacteriota > Halobacteria > Halobacteriales > Natrialbaceae > Natronorubrum > Natronorubrum daqingense. Next base: position 470,255 of record NZ_CP019327.1, on the reverse strand, counting down.
AAACGCTCACCTCGAGTTCGGTGAGGTACGCCCCCTCGCAGGGGCCGTACGTACACTCGCCAGAGGTCGTATCGAAGTACGCGCCGTGGTTCGCACAGACCAATTCCCCGTCTCGCATCGGTGCACCCGATCCTTTGTCGATTTTGATGTGGGTCAGGTGTTGACAGTAGTTTAACCAGCAGGTGACGTGTGGTTCTGCTCGACTATCGTCCGCGCTGTTCCCGTCGTTCTCGCCGTCTCTGCCGTCCTCGCTGTGTCCGTCGATTTCGCCGTCTCCGTCGCCCGCATCACCGTTCGTCACGAGGATCGCTTCTCGTTCGTCCTCGCCGTCCGTCACGCGAAAGAGAACCGTCGAATCCGTCGGAATATCCTCGAGTGCGACGATTGCGCCGTCCATTGGCGCGTCGTTTTGGGTCACCGCCCCTGAACGTTGCGATGTCCGCCGTCGCGTGGCGCGTCGGCGCGTGGACGGTCGGCTATCGATCACCCGTCGAGTGTCTGACGCAATTTTAACACCTCGAGTCACCAATCATCGTCTATGGACTCCCTCCTCGTCTACGGCTCGTACGGCTATACCGGCCGACTGATCGCGCGTGAAGCCGTCTCTCGAGGAGGGACGCCGGTTCTCGCCGGGCGCGACGAACGAGCGCTGACTCGACAGGCGACCGACCTCGGCGTCGAGAAACGCGTTTTCGACCTCGAGGGCGATGTCGCTGCCAACATCGAGGCGTTCGACGCCGTGTTGAACTGTGCGGGTCCGTTCGTGAAAACGGCCGAACCGCTCGTCGACGCCTGTCTCGAGACGGGAACGGACTACCTCGACATCACGGGCGAGTTTCAGGTCTTCGAACGACTGCGCCATCGGGACGAGGCGGCGAAAAATGCGGGCGTCACGCTGCTGCCCGGCGTCGGCTTCGAGGTCGTTCCCTCGGACTGTCTGGCGGCGTTTCTCCACGAACGGGTGCCCTCGGCGAGCACGCTCACACTCGGCGTGAAGGGGAACGGGCCGCTCTCTCGCGGGACGGCCCGGACGTTCGTCGACCAACTCGGCACGAGCGGCGTCGTCCGCCGAAACGACCGCCTGCTCGAGGTGCCACTCGCGTTCGACACGCGCGAGGTCGATTTCGGTGACGGACCGGAACACACTGTAACGGTTCCCTGGCCAGACGTCGTCACCGCGGCACACAGCACGGGAATTCCCTCGATCGAAGTGTACGCGGCCGTACCCAGCGTTGCCCCCCACGGAATGGCGGCCGTCGACTCGCTGGGATGGCTCCTCGAGCGACGACCGGTCAAGGACGCGCTCGAGCGAGTCGTCGACGCAACTGTCGACGGCCCGAGCGAACGGGAGCTTGCGACCGACACGGCGACCGTCTGGGGCCAGGTGATCGACGAGGCCACGGGCGAGCGAGCGAGTGCACGAGTTCGGACGCCGAATCCCTACGCGCTCACGACGACGGCGGCCGTCAGCGCTGCCACGCGCTTGCTCGGCGAGAGTGGTGAGACTCGAGACCGCGTTCCGAGGGGCTTTCAGACGCCGGCGTCGGCGCTCGGCTCCGAATTCCTTCTCGCGCTCCCGGGCACCGAGCGCGAACTCCTCACCGCCCCGAATACGTCGAACGAACCGGAGGCGACTGCACTCGAGTCCGACGACTGAGCGAGGATCGAGTTTCCGACAGAAGCAGTTCGCCAGTCCGCGGTCAGTTTTCGGACGAATCGCCGTAACACGCCCGCTCGACGCGCTCGTCGTATCGCCTCGAGAGCAGGTCGGTAATCGGGCCACCGCCGATATCGCGCCCGTCGAGCGTCGCGATCGGTCTGAGTTCCCACGTCCGGTTCGTCAAAAACGCTTCGTCGGCGTCGCGGACGGTGTCGACTTCGTAGGCTCCTTCTCGAACCGCGAGTCCCTCCTCGGCCGCTCGCTCGAGGACGATACGTCGAGTGATGCCGGGCAGGACGTCTCGCTCCGTACTCGGGGTGTGAAGCACGCCGTCACAAACGAAAAAGAGGGTGCTCGTCGTCCCCTCCGCGACGTACCCCTCGAGGTCGCGGACGAGCGCTTCGTCGGCGACGCCGGCGTCGCCGTCGCGTTCGGACCGGAGTTCCGCGCGAGCGAGGATGCCGTTGAGGTAGTTGTGCGTCTTCGCCGCGGCCGGAATCGACGCGTCGGGTATCACGCGAGTTTCGACAGTCCGTACCGTCGCCGGTTCGTCCCAGACCGACTCGCTCTCGAGTCCGCCCCGCGGCTGCGGACTGGCGTAGACGACGACCGTCGGGTCGACCTCGGGACGGGGAGTGAGTTTGCCCGGTTGGACGCCGCGGGTGATCGACAGTCGAACGGAGGCGTCCGCGAGTCCGTTCGCCTCGAGCGTCTCGTCGATTCGGCCTCGGAGGTCGTCCGCCGCGAGGCCGTGCTCGAGCGCCAGCGCGTCGCAGGTCCGCTCGAGGCGCGCGAGGTGTGCGTCCCACTCGAAAATCGTCCCGCCGTAGGCTCGCATCGTCTCGAACGCGCCGTCGCCGTAGCGAAAGCCGCGGTCGTCGACGCTGACCGTGGCCTCGTCGGCCGGGACGAGGTCGCCGTCGACGTGGTAGACGCGCTCTCGTTCTCGCTCTTGCTCGTGTTCGTGCTCGCGCTCTCCCTCACCGGTCGCCTCGCCGTCTCGATCAGCCATGTCGTTCCTCCGTGGCGAATCGGCAGAAGTTCTCGATCATCCGTGTGCCGACCTCGAGTGAGATATCGTCGTCGTCACCCTCGTCTCGACGGCGCGTGAGGATGCTCTCGGGGTGGAACTGGACGCCGACGTGTGGTTTCTCGCGGTGACGAACAGCCATCACGACGCCCCGTTCGTCCGCCGTTCGCGCCGTTTCGACGAGTTCGTCCGGAAGCTCGTCGCGTTCGACCGCCAGCGAGTGGTAGCGACCGACCTGGACATCGGCGGGCAGTCCCTCGAAAATTCCTTCGCCGTCGTGCTCGATCGTGGATGGCTTGCCGTGGACGACCCGGTCGGCGTGGCCGACGGTTGACCCGGCGGCCGCACACAGCGCTTGATGGCCCAGACAGACGCCGAGGATGGGGTACTCCGTCTCGCCGAACAAGGGAATCGAGATCCCCGCGTCCTGTGGCGTTCCGGGACCCGGCGAGACGACGATGCCGGTCGGATCGATCGACTCCACGTCGGCGAGCGTGAGTTCGTCGTTCCGACGGACCACGATTTCCTCGGCGACGGCACCGACGTACTGGACGAGGTTGTAGACGAACGAATCGTAGTTGTCGATCACGAGCAGGCGAGTAGTGTGGTCACTCACGCGACTCACCACCGTCCGACTCGAGGGCCATCGCGGCCCGGTCGCCGAGTGCGTCGTCGACGGCCGAGAGCAGCGCGCGAGCCTTGGCGAGCGTCTCGTCGTACTCGAGGGACGGATCCGAGTCGTGGACGATGCCGGCTCCAACGCGCAGGTGGTACTCCTCGGCGTGACGAACCAGCGTCCGGATGACGATATTGAGCGTCGCGCGGCCGTCGAAGCCGAAGATGCCGATGCTCCCGGTGTAGGGACCCCGTTGGGTCGACTCCAGTTCGTCGATAATCTCCATCGTCCGCGGCTTCGGCGCGCCGGTGATGGTTCCGCCGGGGAACACCGCGGCCACGGCGTCGGCCAGCGTTTCGCCGTCGCGCAACTCGCCGGTCACGTCCGAGACGAGGTGCATGACCGCCGAGTAGCGATCGATCCGCCGGTACTCCTCGACGTCGACGGTACCGTACGCACACACCTTCCCGAGGTCGTTTCGCTCGAGGTCGACCAACATCGCGTGCTCGGCGCGTTCTTTCTCGTCGCTGCGGAGTTCGGCCTCGAGTTCGGCGTCTTCCTTGGGCGTCTCCCCGCGTGCTCGCGTGCCCGCGATCGGTTCCGTTCGGACGAACGAGCCCTCTCGCTCGAGGAGCAACTCCGGACTGGCACTCACCAGGTCGGTCGAGCGAAGTTCGAGGAGCCCGGAGTACGGTGCCGGGTTCACCGCTCTGAGGGCGTCGTAGGCGGCGACGGGGTGGACGGCCGCGGGTGCGACCAGTCGCTGAGAGATGTTCGCCTGAAACGTGTCGCCGTCGCGAACGTAGGCTTTGACCTGACCGACGCGCTCGGCGAACGCCTCGCGACCGCACTCGCTCTCGAAGGTCGCCGTCGCCGTGCTCGCGGGGGGGTCGCCGACCGAGGCTTCGCCCTCGAGTATTCGTTTCGCGAACGCGAGTGCCCGCGTTCGCCCTCGATCGTAGAGTTCCTCGAGTGTCGCCGCCGGGACCGGTTCGCTGGATTCTCCGTGGACGGCCAACTCCGCAATTTCGAGTCGGGGACAGGCCGTAATACGGAGCGTCGTCTCCGACCCGTCGCCGTCTCGATCCGGTGTGGCCTCCCACGATGCGAGGCAGTCGTAGACGCCGACCTCGAGTCTGGGCAATCCTCGATCGTCGATCGCGGATTCGGGAAGCGACTCGAGTTCTCGAACGATATCGTAGGAGAGCCACCCGATCGCTCCGCAGGGGTAGGGCACGTTACACTCGCCCCGGAGGAGCGTTTCGGGCTCGAGGAGTCCCTCGAGCGCGGCGAGCGTGGCCGACTCGTCCTCGTGTGGCTCGCTCGAGTCGTCGTCAGTCGGCTGCGTCATCGTCTGTGCGTCGGGATGGACCGTGAGTCGATCGACCGGATCGACGCCGAAGTATCCCCAGCCGGGTTGTCCGCCGGTCGTCTCGAGAAACACCCCGTCGCGAGTCCCGTCGCGTGCTCGACGGTACGCGAGAAACGGATCGTCGACGGTCAGGCTAACCTCGATCGGGACTCGAATGTGCGTCGGGACGCTCGTCGCCGCGGTCGGCGCGTCTCGCTCGAGCCACTCGCTGAGGGTCGCTCGCACCGACTCGATGGACGTTTCGACGCGCGGCTCGCGCATGTCACTCGAGAGGGAGTGTACGCCTAATCGTTTTGCGGTTCGAGTGAGCGACACTCGTCGCCGAAGTAACTGTTCGACAGAGACACTCGAATCGCGAGAAAATCCGAATCGCGGTACCGATTCGGAGAGAGGTGGGTCAACAGCCGTCGACGGTGCTATCTGACTTCTGCGCGGTCGATCCAGCCCTGAATTCGGGTTTCGGAGATGTCGGTGTCTTCCGAGAGGGCGGCTGGGTCAGCATCGGCGAGTTCGCCGACGGTTTCGACGCCGGCAGCGGTGAGCCTGTCGGCGTAGGCGGGGCCGATTCCCTTGATCGTATCGACCGGCTCCTGAGTGCCCGAATCGCCGTCAGACTCGGCCGACTCGTCCTCGCTAGCCGTTGATTCGGTATCGGTCGACTCGTCGACCTCGGCAGCGTTCGGTTCCGCATCCTCGACGAGTTCCGTGCGGTCAGTTTCGTCCGCGTCGTCCGTCTCAGGATCTGTGTCGGCTTCGACGTCACCGTCGGTTTGGTCGTCAACGCCGTGGAGACCATCATCGTCGGCCTCGTCAGCACCGTCGGCCTCGTCGCCGTCTTCGACCTCCGTTTCGCTTTCGACTGACTCGAGGACGTCTTCGTCGGTCGATTCTTCGATTCCCTCGTCCGGCGTCTCGTCTGCGGTAGAACCGTCCGGCGTCTTCTCGGCTTCGGGAACCGCGTCTTCCGAGACGGGGCCAGCGGCCTCAGCCGGCTCGGCTGCACCGTCTGTTTCGCCCGTGGGGTCCGTCATCGAATCGGTCGATGCCGCTGCGGTCGACTCCGCTGCGGCCGATTCGTCGACGCTATCCGTGGTGTGTTCGTCCGACCGTTCCCGTTCGACCGTGACGCCTACCTCTCGAGAATGCCCTCGCTCGGGGTCCGAGTCACCGAATCCCAGCAGCGATTTGAGCTTCTGCAGGATTGCCATTATCCCGATATAGTGGGTCCATCACTTAAATTCGTCTGATACGATCGTCGTGTCGCACGTCTAGTGGCGGTTCTCGGTGCCTAAACGGGACCGTCTTATCGAAATCGGGCGGAACGATAGCTGACTTACAAGAACGGTCGCTCCCTTACAATTGTGAGCGAAGCGCCTCGTTCATCGCGTCGACCGGCGCATCTCGCCCCGTCCACAACTCGAGGGCTTCGACGCCCTGGTAGAGTAACATCCACGCACCGTCGACCGTCGTCGCCCCCGCCTCGCGAGCGTCCTGAAGCAGTCGCGTTTCGAGTGGCTGGTAGACCGCGTCGAGGACGGCTAGATCACCGTGGAGGTGGGCTGGCGGAACCGGCGTCGCGTCTTCTTTCATGCCGACGCTGGTCGCGTTGACCAGCACGTCGGCGTCTGCGACGATGCGCTCGAGGGAGTCGAGGCCGTATCCAGTCGCGTTCGGGACCTCGTCCGCGAGGTCGTGTGCCGTCGATTCGGTTCGGTTTGCGACGTCGACCGTCGCGCCTGCGTCTGCGAGTCCGAACGCGATCGCTCGACCGGCACCGCCTGCGCCGACGACGACGGCTCGAGCGTCCGCGAGCGTCACGTCGTGATCTCGAAGCGCGCGCAGAGCGCCCGCCGCATCGGTGTTGTGTCCCGTCGGCGGCCCGGAGCCGGTGAAATCGATCGTGTTGACCGCACCGATTCGGGTGGCCAACTCGTCCGCCTCGACGCACTCGAGGACGTCCCGTTTGAACGGAATCGTGACGTTCAGGCCCGTAATTCCGAGGGCGTCCGCGCCCTCGACCGCCGCATCGATCGCTTCCGGTTCGGGTTCGAACGTCACGTAGCGCGCCTCGAGCCCGAGTTCGTCGTAAGCAGCCTCGTGAAGCGGTGGCGACAGCGAGTGGCCGACCGGGTTCCCGAGTAATCCGAACACGTCCATAGCCATGGAGATGCTCGGGTGTGAGGGCTCATAATCGATGTGACTTCTCTCCGGGTCGGCTGTGGTGATCTCTCATATTGGGGTCGCTGTGGTGATCTCTCGAGCGTGTCGTCCCGGAGGACACCTCCGTTAGCATGGGAATAGCCCGCACGCTTATGCAACGACGCCTCGTAGAGAGCGTATGCACGTCCTCGTTCCACTCGACAATTCCGACCCGGCACAGGAGGCACTCGAGCACGCCGTTCGCGAGTATTCGGATGCGGAGATTACGGTGTTGCACGTGGTCAATCCGAACGTGTCCATGTACGGCGAGGGTGGCGTTTACGCGTACGATTCGGTGATCAAATCCCGCCGAGAAGCCATCCAGAGCCAGTTCGACAAGGCACGAGAAGCGGCCGCGGCACACGACGTGTCGATTTCGACTAAGACGGTCGTCGGCAACCCGTCTCGAGAGATCGTCGCCTACGCGGACGAACACGACATCGACCACATCGTGATCGGCAGCCGTGGCCGCGACGGTGCGAGACGCGTGTTACTCGGAAGCGTCGCCGAACGCGTCGTTCGTCGGGCGCCAGTTCCAGTCACGATCGTTCGATAGACGCCGAACGATCGCTCATATCACGCAGCGTCGGGGACTAGGGGGACAGACGACGTGACGATCTCGAGGAGTCGAGTACGGTTCCGACAGCACGTTTTCGGGCTGTTTTTAGGCTACTTGCGTCTACGTAGGGACGATGCTCACCGGCACCCCGCTGGATATCGCCCTCCTCCTCGCCGGCGTCGTCGCGTTGTACGTCGGTGCCGAATTACTCGTCGCCGGTGCGGGCCGACTCGCGATGGGGATCGGTCTTCGCGCGGCGACCGTCGGCGTGACCGTCATCGCGTTCGCGACGACCGCACCGGAACTGTTCGTCGCGACCATCGGTGCACTCGATGTCTCGAGCGATATCGGTCTCGGCGCGATCATCGGCTCGAACATCGCGAACATCGGGTTAGTTCTCGGCGTCGCCGCCCTCATTACGCCGTTGCAGATCGGTTCGGTCGTCATGCGCCGCCACGTTCCGTGTATGGTATTTGCAGCCGTGTTGGTCGTCGTTCTCGGCGTCGACGGGACCCTCAGTCGCCTCGACGGGGTGATTTTACTTCTCGCGCTCGCCTGCTTCACTGGCTATCTTCTCTCGAATACCGGGTCCGACACCCCGCCCATCACGGACGATCCTGCGGCCGGTTCGGGTGCCTCGGCGCGGGACGTGGCGCTCGTCGTCGGCGGCTTGCTCGCGCTCGTCATCGGCTCGCGGTGGCTCATCTCGGGTGGAATCGGCTTACTCTCGGCGTTTGGCGTCTCCGAGTTCGTCATCGGGCTCACGGTTTTGGCCTTCGGGACCTCGTTACCCGAACTGGCCGCCTCCGTCGTGGGGGCCGTCCGCAACGAAACCGGCTTCGTCATCGGTAACATCGTCGGCTCGAACATCTACAACATTCTCGCCGTTCTCGGCATCGTCGCGCTCATCACGCCGATCGAGATCGCCGCGAGCACGCTCAGATTCGAACTTCCCGTTTTGGTGGGCTTTACCCTCGGCATCGTCGCGATGATGGGCAACGGCCGCGAACTGACGAGAGTCGATGGGGCCGTCCTCGTGGTTGGGTACGGCATCTTTCTCACGCTGCTCGCGCTCTGAGGGGGCGTGTTCGCCGGACGGAAACGGTTGGCCGAGAAAAACAGTGTCGAGCTCCTGGCCTGATCCTTGCGACGCGAACGGTTACATCGGGAACGGCGTCGTCTGTCCCTCCCAGTCCTCGACGCTGCGTGACTCGAGTCTATCGAGACGAGGACCGACGTGGTTACGGACGAGTCGTCCGAGCGCGTTGTCCGGTCCCTCCCCGGTGACTGCGCTCATAGTCGCGGTTCGGTCGGCTTCGTCGTCGACCGTGACGAGCATCACCTGTTCTCTGTCGGCGAGCACGACACAGCCGTGGTGAATACCGTCGACGGGGAAGTTGAGCCAGTCGAACTGTGGCTCACAGACCGTCGCTTGGGGGATGACAGAGCGAACGATGTCGCGAACGTCCCGTGAGCGCGAGCCAACGTAAATATCTACGCCGCGCTCGGCAGCGTCCTGCCAGTGGTCGAGACACTCCTGTTGAAGCATCGAGGGGTCCGGAATCGAGACGAACAGTTCGTCGTCTGCACTGTCGGCGAGTTCGTCGCTTCGCTCGAGGACCGGTTCGCGCCCGTCGATCGTCCAGCATTTCGCGGTCGCGGAGGCACTCGCGCCCGGCTGGGTCGCCTCGTCTGCGTCGTCGGCAAACGGTTTCCGAGTCGGCTCGAGTGTCTCGGTGACCGTACCGAGTGGACTCGTTGCGAGCCACTCCGAACGCCACTGGGGGGCATCGGTCGCGAGCGCGACGGTCTCACTCGAGCGATCGAAATTCACGAGGCCGACGTCTGCGAGCGCGGGCAAGTGGTTGTGGACGAGCGCGGTTTCCATCGGCTGCCAGTCGTCTCGCTCGACGTCGACGAGTCTGGTCTCCTGTGTGCGCGCGACGAGCGTCACGGCCAGATCGGCCACAGGCACTCGCTGGTCCTGTTTTGCGAGGAACTGACAGACGCGGCGACGCTGTTCGGATTGGACCACGTCGAGGGTCCGATCGACCAGTTCTTCGTCCGCGGTCGACCCGCCAGTGGGTTTCTCGAGCAGCCGAGTCACCCACTCGATATCGAGAATCGGGTGGTCGGCGAGTGCTAGCTGTTCTGTCCCCCCCTCAGTCAGCTCGCGAACGAGCCCTGCTTCCACGAGTCGTGGCACGTGACAGTGAACGAGTTCGATGTGGGCCGTCCGAGCCTGCTCGTCGGTTACGACTGGCGAGTCGTGTTTTTGGACGGCGACTTCGGTTGCGGCCGCCTCTAGTGGGAGTGACTCTGTTCGCTTGTACAACGTCGAAAGCAAATATCGACGATTCGCGTCCGCGAGAATGTCGAACGCGGTGGTCGTCCACGGTGTCGATTGACAGGAGCTCATTACCGGATACAAACGATGAGCGGGGGAAAGAACTGTACCAGCGTGCTCTGGTATGACCTGGATATATGACGGTGGAATTACGCGCCGTCATGCGAATTGCTCGTCTTCGGCGGCGGTGTTCGGGTCGAAATACGCGCTGAGCAATTTCTCCTGTGCCACGCGTAGGTGTTGATGGAACGTTTGGCGGGCGATACCGAGCTTTTCCGCGATTTCACTCGCGTCGCTGTGGCGCGTCGGCCACTCGAAGTAGCCGCCGTAGTACGCCGCCTCGAGCGCCGCTTGCTGTTTCGTCGTCAGTTCGCGCTCGACGTGGTTTCGGAAGTCACCGTGAGTCTCGACGGGACGTTCCGCGGTGCGCTTCGAGACCAGTTGGGTGTCGGGATACGTTGTCGTAATCGTGTCGACGAGTTCGCGAATGTTCACGTCTCGGCTGACCTGGACGACCGAACTCGAGTCGCCTTCGTCGACGACCTTCGAGCGCATTCGTGCGCCGTAGTCGGCGAGCAAGCCGGTGATCGTCGGCCCGCTAACGACGAGTTCCCAGTGGCTGTTACCGTCGGCGGTGTCGACGAGTCGGAACTCGGAAATCGAGGCGTGTTCATCGGCGATCGATTTCATCTCGTCGGGTTCGACGTCGCTGATCGTGACGTAATAGACGAACATGCGATCGGTCAACGGCAGCACGTGCTCTAAGGAGAGGTGGCAGTTCGCCCGCGCAGAGAGGTCGATACAGATGTCCTGTCTGTCGGTGGATTCGAACTCGAGTTCGACGACGGTATCTAAGTAGAGCAGTCGACGGATCGTCATCGCGTTGATCGCGTGACCGATCGTCCCGCCAAACTCCTGTAAGACCTCTCGTTCACGCTCGGCAAACGCCTCGGACTCGGTTGCGCTGACGACGAGTAAGCCGTACGACCGTCCGCTCGCGATGATCGGGACGGCCGCGAGCGAGCCGTAATCGTGCGTTCGGGCTGGTTCTCGCCACTCCCCGTCGTCATCCTCGCGAAGGTGTTGGTAACACGAGACCGTTCCCGTTTCGAACGGTGTGTCGTCACCGTCCTCGACGAGTGGGTCGACGAACGGCGAGAGGACGTCATCGATCGAGTCTTCGGTGAGCCCCGCCCACGCCTGTGGCGACCAGGAGTGATGGTCTACGGGCCCGGTCGTATCGACCCGGCAGATGACCGCGAACCGATAGGCGTCGGTCGCTTCGAACGCCTCGACAATCGCCGTCTCGATCTCGTCGCGCGTCTCCGCGGAGACCATCGTCTCGTCGACCGCACGGATCGTCGCGTTGAGTCGCTCGAGTCGCTCGAGTTCTCGTTCTCTGGCCTTTCGGTCGCTGATGTTCCGACCGATGCCCGTAAATCCGAGAACTGTTCCCCTATCGTCGGTGATCCGAGCACTGTTGAACTCGTAGGGGATGTACTCGCCCTGTTTCGTCGCCACCCGCCCCTCGGCGCTCACCCGCTCACCGGCTTCCATGATCCGGTCGATGGCGTTGCCGATGTGATCTCGGTCGGGCGGTGCGATGAACTGGAGCGGGTGCATGCCCTCGAGTTCCTCGCCCTCGTATCCGGTGAGCTCCTCGAAGCGCTCGTTCCACTGAATGAGATTCCCGGCGACGTCGTAGGCGTACAACAGGTCCGGTTGCGCTTCGAAGATGCTCTCGGTCAACGCTTTCTCCTGTCTGAGCTCTCGCTCTCGAGCCTTTCGATCGCTAACATCTCGGCCGACACCGGTAAATCCGAGAATGTTACCGTCGGCGTCGCTGATCTGTGCGTTGTTGAACTCGTAGGGAATGCGCGCTCCGTCTTTCGTTCGAAGATCCGCTTCGATCGTGACCGCTTCAGTCTCCTCGAGAATACGGGAGATCGCGTCTGCGATTCGCTCCTGGTGCTCCGGTGCGATGAACTCGAGTGGGCCCATCTGATCGAGTTCCTCGGTCGAGTATCCCGTGACCTCGGGAACGCGGTCGTTCCAGTCCACCAAGTTCCGGCGGGCGTCGAACGCGTAGATGATGTCCGGTTGCGCCTCGAAGACGCTCTTCATGAACGCGCGCTCTTCGCTTCGCTCTCGCTCGCGTTCGTGGAGTTGGGTCCGCTCGTTAACGAACACGACGTACCCCGAGAGTGTCGATTGCTTGTCGCCCGCCGTTCCCGTCGAATCCGGCTGCTCGGCCACGCCCACGTCCCCGTCTCGAACGGTCGCGAGTACTTCGTGTACCCAGCGTCGATTTCCTTCTCCAGTGAGTCGCCAGCCGTCATCGACGGCTTTTCCGTCCGTTCTGGCTCGCTCGAGAAGCTGTTCTGGCTTGCCGCGCTTTCGAGCGTCAGCCGGGAAGAACGACTGATACGCCGTGCCGAGTGCAGTTTCCTCGTCGTACTCCATGAGTCTCGCTGCGGCGTCGTTCCAGCTGACGACGCGGCGCTCCGTATCGAGTAGCCAGACGGCGTGGTCGCTGATGAGACTGGTCAGTTGCCGCCCGTCGAGAGTGAACTCGGCAGGGAACTGATCGCTCGCTGCGGGCGCTGATTCGGCCGAATTGCTGTTTTGGTTAGACGGTGAGTCTGTCATAGGGAGTCAGCGGAGATCGAGTGATCGACAGTGCGTATCGTCAATCGGCATTGCGTCTACCAATTATACTTACGGCTAGTTGTGACGACTGGGACAACAGAAAAGGCTGTGGTAGCTGTTGCCAAGGGTTTATTGCGGTGTCTGGGGAGAGCCGCGTCGTCGACCCCCTCACACACCACGTGGCGTCAACACTCAGCTACGCATCCGACGGTCGGCCAGCCACTCGAAACCGACGACGTTACCGGGACTCAGGCCAGCCACTCGAAACCGACGACGTTACCGGGACTCAGGCCAGCCACTCGAGTATGACCGACCTCGCTATCGTCGAGAGCCGGGCCGATCGCGCCTCGGTCCACATCTGCGAGCACCTACGCGACCACCTCGAGTGGGACGTCCACGAAGACGACACGCGACCACCCGAAGCCGGCGGGGGCACCTACTACCGACTCGACGGTGTCGAACTCCGTTCGTTCGAGGAGTTACACCTCGACCTCGAGCGTCCCGCCGACGCGTTCGAGAGCGATCCCGACCTCCTCGTCTTCGCCTCCCGTCACTCCGGCGAGACGGGAGCGCTTTTGACCGGACACTTTACCGGAAACTTCGGGCCGGCGGAGTTCGGTGGCGAGCCAGACACCCTCGCCGCAGCCTGTCCGCACGCCCTCGAACACTTTTTGGACGCGCTCGAGGCGTACGCCCCTGAGGGCTACGACGTCGGCATGGAGTGTACCCACCACGGACCGACCGACGTCGGCTGTCCCTCGCTGTTCGCGGAACTGGGCAGCGGCGACGAGCAGTGGGACGACCCCGACGCAGCAGCGGCGGTCGCTCGCGCGATCGCCGACCTTCGAGACATTCAGCCCCACAACCCGCCCCGGCTGGGTGACGACGAGAAAGCGACGGACGATCACGGACACGGCGAGGAGGACCCGAACGCGAGCCACACTCACCCCGCGAAACGCCAGTTCGTCGGCTTCGGCGGCAACCACTACGCGCCGCGGTTCGGCCGCATCGTCCGCGAGACGCCCTGGGCCGTCGGGCACATCGCCGCCGACTGGGCGCTCGAGGCAATGGACCATCCGAGCGCCCACGAGGACGTCCTCGAAGCGGCGTTCGAGACCAGCCGCGCGGATATCGCCGTCCTCGACGGCGAGTGGCCCGTCCTCGAGTCGACGCTCGAGGACCTCGGCTACCGAATCGTCAGCGAGACGTGGATCCGGTCTGTCAGAGATCGCTCGCTCGAGGTCGTCGACGCCGTCGAATCCGAACTCGGTGCCATCGACGAGGGCGTTCGCTTTGGCGACCATCGAACGCCGTCGTTCACTATCGCCGACCTGCCAGCGGACCTCGTCGACACCGCCGAAGGGATCGACGCCGAGCGCGTCCGGACGGTCGTCGAATCGCGAACCGTCGCGTTCGAAACCGATAACGGCGGCAGCCGAATCGGCTCGCGGATAGCCCTCCCTGTCGACTCGGACAGCCACGACGAGGAGTCGAGTGGCCCGCCTCACGTCTCGCTCGTCGAGGAACTCGCAGCCGTTCTCGAGGAGAAGTACGACAGCGTCACGCTCGAGGACGAGGGGGTCGTGGCCGAGCGAACGACGTTCGATCCCGAATTAGCCCACACACTCGGGATTCCCGAGGGGCCGAAGTTTGGCGCGCTGGCAGACGGCGAATCGGTCACCGTCAACGGCGAGTCGATCGATCCCGAAACGGTACACTCACGCCAAATCGAACGATTCCCGTTGTAACCCACCGTCTCCCTCGAGTAAGCGGAGACTATCGGACCCGGCGTGGCGTTCACCGTCGACGTATCCGTCAACGGTAATCTCACGATACCTGTCAGACAGGTGTCTGACTAGTAGGGGAAAGGTAATTATGCTCCATCTACTAGTCTGGACCAAGAATGGACTCCATCATCGACGAAGCTATCGACGAGGCCGAAAATGGGGAGCAACACACCGCTCCCGACGATGCGTCTCCGCAGGATGGACACAGCCAGGGAGACGGGGACGCGAACAAGACCGGGACGATGACCGACGACGAACTCGAGGACGTGCTTCAGGACCTCCAGACCGACATCACCGTCGTCGGCTGTGGCGGTGCCGGCGGGAACACCGTCAACCGCATGCACGAGGAGGGCATCCACGGCGCGAAACTCGTCGCCGCGAACACCGACGTTCAACACCTCGTCGAAATCGAAGCCGACACGAAGATTCTGATGGGCCAACAAAAGACCAGCGGCCGCGGCGCCGGCTCGCTCCCACAGGTCGGCGAGGAAGCCGCACTCGAGAGCCAACAGGATATCTACGATTCGATCGACGGCTCTGATATGGTCTTCGTCACGGCGGGTCTCGGTGGTGGAACCGGAACCGGCTCGGCCCCCGTTGTCGCTAAAGCCGCCCGAGAAGCCGGCGCGCTGACGATTTCGATCGTCACCACGCCCTTTACTGCCGAAGGTGAGGTCCGCCGAACCAACGCCGAAGCCGGCCTCGAGCGCTTGCGCGACGTTTCTGACACCGTCATCGTCGTCCCGAACGACCGCCTGCTCGACTCCGTCGGCAAACTGCCAGTCCGTCAAGCGTTCAAAGTGAGCGACGAAGTGCTGATGCGCTCCGTGAAGGGAATCACCGAACTCATCACGAAACCCGGCCTCGTCAACCTCGACTTCGCCGACGTTCGCACCGTGATGGAACGCGGCGGCGTCGCGATGATCGGTCTCGGGGAGTCCGACTCCGAAGCGAAAGCCGAAGACTCGGTCAAGACCGCGCTCCGGTCGCCGCTGCTCGACGTCGACATCTCCGGGGCGAGTTCCGCACTCGTCAACGTCACCGGTGGCAACGACATGGCAATCGAAGAGGCCGAAGGCGTCGTCGAAGAGATTTACGACCGGATCGACCCCGACGCCCGTATCATCTGGGGAACCTCGATCGACGAGCAACTCGAGGGCAGCATGCGGACGATGATCGTCGTCACCGGCGTCGAGTCGCCACAGATCTACGGCAAGCCCGACGGCGAGGCCGTCCAGCCCGAAGCGCCCGCACAGGGCGAAGACATCGACTTCGTCGACTGATTCGAAGGCGACTCGAGACCGACCGACGGAAATCCAGCACGCCCAGCAAATACGGGAGGAGTCCACGTTTCACCACTCGGTACTCGGTTTCAACGACGTATTCACCATAAACCAAGCAGCGACGCGTTCACCACAGACGCAGTTATCAGCCTGGAGCACCAATACGAACCTATGCCAGAGGAAGTACTCTTCGAATCCGAGAGTCGCCAGCGCCGAGAAGATATCGCGTCGTACCTCCGAACGGTCGCCGACTCACTCGAGAACGGCGACGAACTCACGCTCAGCGCCGGCGACCAATCCGTGACGATGGATCCGCCCGCTCAGCCGACGTTCGAAGTGAAAGCCGAACGCGAAGGCCCCACCGACGGCCCCGGCGAACTCAGTATCGAGTTCGAACTCGAGTGGGACGAGAACGGAAACGGTGACGGCGGTGACGGTGAGTTGACGATCGAGTAACGATACCGGTCGACTTCTCGTCGAGCAGAACACCTGAAACGAGTTACGCGCTGATCGCCGATGTAGCGATTAGATGTGCACTGACTTGCAGTGGCTACGCTAGCAGTAGTCGATAGTACGATTTCGTTATCAAGAGTTGAGCGTGAAATCCACGTTCAATACAGGGTGTGCACCTATTGATTCGAACACCATGTGGTAGAATAGCATTTAGTATTACAGGCGTCATATCATACCTTAAACTAATTTATATATTCTCGGTGAATAGGCTGAGGTGGTATGGTCGCGCAAACCATCATTGACCGTCTCGAGAAAGAGGTCGATGTTCTCAATCGGCATTTAGCGGTCTTTGTCCTCGTCTGGCAGGCCGAACCGATTGGCATCGTCGAATTATCTACCCGGACTGATCTCCCGCATCACAAGGTTCGATACTCACTTCGCGTTCTCGAGGAAGAAGGACTCATTGAACCGTGTTCAGCGGGGGCAACGACGACAGACCACGCCCGCCAATTCGTCGAGACACTAAACGATGAGCTGGCAACTGTGATCGACGCATTGGATGATATGAAAATTTCCGAGTCAGTAGAGCTACAATCCGTATGAATACCTACGAGTTACTCATCCGGAACACTGAGGAAGTCGTTACCGACCAGGAGGTGCGTGAACTCGCCGCTGAGCCGGCAGACAAACGAGTCTACGTCGGCTACGAACCGTCCGGTGTCCTCCACCTTGGCCACCTTCTGACGGCGAACAAACTCATTGACGCGCAGGAAGCAAGGATGGACGTCGTCGTCGTCCTACTGGCGGACGTTCACGCACATCTCAACGGGAAGGGTAGTTTCGAGGAGATCCACGAGACAGCGGAGCGAATGAGGGCACAGTTCGCCGCGTACGGCCTCGACGAGGAGAAGACCGAATACGTCTACGGGTCCGACTTCCAACTCGAAGCGTACTACTCACTCGATCTACACGAACTCGGCGTCTCGACGACGCTCAACCGTGCCAAGCGAGCGGTCGCCGAACTCCAAAGCGGCGACACCGCAACGGTGAGCCATACCGTGTACCCGTTGATGCAGGTCCTCGATTTCGAGTTCCTCGGCATCGACCTCGCTGTCGGTGGAACCGATCAACGGAAGGTGCATATGCTTGCTCGAGAGAAATTGCCAGAGTTGGGATACGAGGTGCGACCGTGTTTGCACACACCCATACTCGCTGATCTCGAAACCGGCGAGGGGAAAATGTCCTCGAGTGAGGGGACGACGATCTCGATGGAGGATTCCACTGATGACCTCGAGCGAAAGATCGAGACGGCGTTTTGTCCCCCGACCCGTGATCCCGAGGGTGATCGCGAGAACCCCGTTCTCCAATTGTTCGAGTACTACGTGTTTTCGCGATTCGAGTCGGTGATCGTACGACGACCCGAGAAGTACGGTGGAAATCAGACCTACGACTGCTACGATGACCTTGCGGCGGCGCTCGAATCCGGAGAGTTGCACCCGGCAGATGCGAAAGAGACAGTAGCCGGGTATCTCGATGAACTGATCGCTCCCGGGCGAAAAATGCTCCGGGAACTACCGAGCGAATAAGTCGAAGTCGTTCAATTCGCATCTGTAGTTCCTGAATCGCTCACTCCGGTTTCTAGTGTTTCTCTAAATAAAGAAATGGAGCCACCAGACTACTGATAGTCTTCGAGTCAGCGTACCGCCAGCTGTGTCGAACAAAGAGAGAATCCGCCTGCCGGGACACGATAGAGACGACGAGACCGACTCGTCACTGCATCAGTCGTCCGCGACAGCAGCGCCGTCGGTCCCCTCGCTCTCGAGGTCGCCGTCGATACTCGGCGGGTACACTCCGCGCTCGAGTTTCAGGTCCGACTGTGGCCGGGCCATACAGGTGAGCGCGTAGTTCTCGGCTTCCGCCTCGGTAAAGCCCCGCGCGGCGGGTTGGACGACCTCGCCCTCGAGGATCTCTGCCGAACAGGCCAGACACATGCCGACGCGACAGGAGTATTCCTGCGCGATACCCTCCTCGAGACAGCGACTGAGGATCGTCTCCGTGTCCGAACAGGTAATCGTCTCACCCGTTCCGACGAATTCGATCGTGTACTCCGTCATACACGCTGGTACGAACGACCGCACTAAAACTCTTTATTCCCCGATTCGTTTCCCTCGGGACAACGAGACTCCCTCGAGAGAACCTATCCCGTGAATTTCGACTCTCGAGCGGGCGGCCCGCTCCGTTACTGGCACTGAAACCCGGAATCTCTCTCCTGCGAATCCGACACGTGACATAAAACGTTTTCTTCCCGTGGTGTGGAAACGGTAGTATGAGTACCCAGGAGCGCTCGGCAAACGCCGCCACGTCTCAGCCCCACACCCCGGACGTGGCCGTCGTCGGTGCCGGAACTGCCGGATGTTACGCCGCAGCCACCGTCGCACGCGAGGGCTACGACGTCGTCGTTCTCGAGCGCAAAACCGAGGAAGAGGCGGGTCACATCGCCTGTGGCGACGCACTGAAAGGGGCCGACGAGTTCCCCGATTCGATTCCGAAGTCGAAACTCGAGCCGGCGTTCACCAACACGGGCGTCGACCACGGTCGCTTCGAGATTCCACAAGAAGACACCGTCCTCGAGATTCCGATTCCCGGCGAGTTGGCCGTCATCGACCGCTGGGAGTACGGGCGTCGCATCATCGAGGGGGCCGGAGATACCGGCGTCGATTTCCACTACGACACCGTCGTCAAGAACGTGACGCAGGCCGACGACGGTCGCGTGACGGGAGTCGAAGCGATCCGAAAAGGTGAGCCAGTCACCTACGACGCAGAGATCGTCATCGACGCCGCGGGTTCGCTGTCCGTCCTGCAGGACAACGTCGACTTTTCGGACTCGACGTTCGATACGAACGTCAACTACTCGCACTTCTGTTCGGCCTACCGCGAGGTCGTCCACGTGAACGAACCGGTCGAGTGGGACGACGCACTGGTCTTCAAGCCGACCGACCGCGCCGCGGGCTACCTCTGGTACTTCCCGCGCACGGAGACCGAGATCAACGCCGGCCTGGGGTTCCAGATGACCGAAGAGCCGATGAAACTCGTCGAGGACCTCAAACACGACCTCGAGAACCGCGCGGAGTTCGAGGGCGCGACAGTTGATGACAAACTCGGCGCGGCCCTCCCGACCCGTCGGCCCTACGACTCGGCCGTCCACCCCGGCTACATGGCCGTCGGTGACGCCGCCGGACACGTCAACCCGACCACCGGCGGCGGCATCGCCGGAGCGGCTTACGCCGGCACGTACGCCGCCGAGCAGGCCATCGAAGGCCTCGAGACGGGCGATATTAGCGAAGAGACGTTCTGGGAGTACAACGAACTCGTCATGGACCACTTCGGCGCACGCTACGCTGCCCTCGACGTCTACAACATCCTCGCGACGGCCATCGACGTCGACGACCTCATGGGCTTGCTCGCCGCCATGCCCGGCGACAAACTCGCCGAGGCACTCTACTCGGGGAGTACGAACATCAGCACGAAGCTCAAACTCGAGTCCCTGATCAAGAGCCGCGGCCACTGGGGCACCATCTGGAATCTCTACCAGACCAAACGCTGTGCCGATGACCTGTTGGCACACTACGAGAACTACCCGACCAGCCCCGAGGGGCTCGCGGGCTGGCAGGACCGACGCGACGAACTCATGGAATCGGTCTACGAGGCGACCGGGGCGGAGCCGAAGTACTAACACCGAAATTTTACGCTGCGATCTGTTGCGAGCGAGACAGAACTGTCTCGCTCGCAACGTCCCTCGGTAAAATTTCGATCAAAAGCACTCCTTCTTCCGTTCCGGGGTGCGTCGCACCCCTCCACATCAGTCGTCGGCCCGCTCGCTCGCCCTTCGGGCTCGCTCGCGGTCGTTTTCGGGTGGTAGCCTGCCCTTCCCCGGGTCGCGCGACTCTCGCGGTGCTCGAGACGCGCTCCCGGCCACAGGTATCCGTCTCGAGCGAATCCGTCTCGAGCCAGCTTCTCACTCGACTGCGCAACTCTATGACTCGGCGGTGCCGGTTTGTGGATCGGCCGTCTGAGCGCGGAGGCGTTCGATCCGCTCGTCGGTCGGCGGGTGGGTTCCAAACAGTCGTCGGTCGACGAACCGATAGACCCGATCGAAGAAGCGGCGTTCTTCCCACGGCGAGGGGACGATCGAGAACGCAGCCGCTGTCCGGTGGTTTCGGAGGTCGGCCACGGGTCGCCGGGCGACAGATCGATCGAGTTCCTCGAGCGCACTGGCTAAGGCGGCCGGATCGCCGGTGATCGCGACGGCACCGTCGTCGGCTGCGTACTCTCGGTATCGCGTGACGATCCGGAGCCACCAGCGGGAGAATCCGCGCAGGACGAGAGCGATCGCGCCAGCGTGGCCACCTTGAGCCTGCTCGATTCGCTCGGCTGTCGCGATCGGGATCGCCATTACCGACGCAACGGCGGCGTCGCGATTCGCGATATGCGCGATTTCGTGGGCCAGCACGGCCTCGAGTTCCTGCTCAGTGAGCGTCTCTACGAGGCCCTTCGAGACGACGACGGTGGAGGACTCGGGCCGGTAACCGACGGTGAGGGCAATGGGTGTTCGCCGAACGGCAACCTCGAGCGACGGAACCGGCACGTCGGCTTGCCGGGCCAGTCGCTCGACGCGTCGACGGAGGTCGTGGAGTTCGGGGTGGCGCTGCTCGTCGTCCGACCGACGTATCGAGTCCTCGAGCGATCGGAGGACGGCCGCCTCGTTGCGTCGTTCCGTACGAAGGGTGGTGGAAAATTGGTGCCAGACGACCGTGAGGGCCACGAACAGTGGTACGAACGCGTAGTACGCAGTTTCACCGAATCGTTCACCGAGCAACAGGCTCGTCCCGAAACTGGCTCCCAGGACGCCGACGACGAAGGCGTACCCCACGAGTCCGTAGCGCTCGCGAATCGTTCGTCTGTTTGCGCCCATTGCGTCGACGACCGCCGCTCGGCTGGCGTCTCGATCCGGTTCTCGAACCAACCGGTACTCGTTGTAAGCGAACCAGAGCGCACCGACGAACGCGACGTAGCCGACGGCGAACGCCGCCAGCGGAACCGGCGAGAGCACGACGTAGCTCACGTAGACGGCCCCGAAGTGGACCATCCCCACTAACAACCAGATCGTCAAAAATTCGACTGCGAGCAAGACGAGCACCGAAGCGAGTAGCGCGGCGAACGCGAGCGTCATTCGAATCCAGAGACCGACTCGCATTCGACGACGACTGGTGAGTGACATGGCTCAATCGATCAGTGGCTATCGACTCGAGTCGATCACGGACTCGAGGTGGATTCGCTGCCATCTCCCCTCACGAGGCTTGTGGAGGGAGTGGCTGGTGTCGATTCGGTTGTCTCGTCGCTGCGGCGACCCGTGGCTCAGGTTCGAGTCCGGCTGATCCGTTCGATGGCACCGGAGAGAACGTCGACGCCGTGGTCGATACTCGCCTCATCGACGTCGAACGTCGCGGTGTGGTGGCCGCCGGGGTGGTCCGTCCCGACGCCGACGTAACAGGCCGTCCCGCCGTTTTCCTGGACGGCTCGCATCAGGAACGTCGCGTCCTCGCTGCCGCCGAGTTCGTCGCGCTCGAGGACGTTCTCGACGCCCGCCGTTCGTCCCGCTACGTCGGCGACGATATCGACGAGTTCCTGATCGCTCGTCGCACTCGGGGCTTCGGCACCCGTCGTGAACGCGACGTCACACTCGTGCATCGCAGCCGCGTTGCGGATTGTGTGGCGAGCCTTTCGGTCCATGTACTCCATGAGTTCGGTCGTCTCGCCGCGAACTTCGGCGAGGATTCGCGCCTCTTCTGGGATGACGTTCGCCGCGCTGCCGCCTTCGACGACGCCCGCGTTGACCCGGGTTCGGCCGTCGTTGTGTCGCGGAATGCCGTAGAGATTCTGGACGGCCGCCGCCATCGCCTGCACGGCGTTTCGGCCTTGCTCGGGGTGACCACCGGCGTGTGCGGACTCGCCGGTGAACTCGGCCTCGAGGTGTCGAACGGCGAGGAAGCCGTCGATTCCGGCGACGATTTCGCCGGTCGGATGGTCGAGTCCGACGTGAACCGCGAGCAACGCGTCGACGTCTCGGATGTGCTCGCTTTTCGCCATCGACTTCCCGCCGCCGACGACCTCCTCGGCTGGCTGGAAAAACACCTTTAGCGTCCCCTGGAAGCTGCTTGAGGCGATCTGCTCGAGCACACCGACGCCGATCGCCGCGTGGGCGTCGTGGCCACAGGCGTGCATCGCGTCCTCGTGTTCCGAGCGAAAGCCCTCTGCGGCGGGAACGTGGGCGGGGTCGTCGCTCTCCGGTCGCGGAAGGCCGTCGATGTCGACCCGAAGGCCGACGGTCGGCCCTTCGCCGCGCTCGAGAACGGCGACGAGACCCGTCTGGCCGCCCTCGAGTGACTCGAGAATCGTCTCGTCGACACCGGTGGCTCGAGCCTGTTCGTACCACTCGGCGAGTTCGATGTCGTCCGGCACGGCCAATCGGTGCTCGCTCGCGATCGCATCGGGACCAACGTGGAGTTCGTCGAGATCGACACGCGACTCGAGTTCCGCGGCGATTCGAGCGGTCGTGTAGAACTCCCGCCAGGCGGGTTCGGGTCGTCGGTGGAGGTCTCGGCGCAGCGAGACGAGATCGTGTGACATACCAAATACTCACCTCGAGCGCTCAAAATGGTACCGAACGCAGAAAAACCCGACTCGACGACTTCCCGCCCGTCTCGACAGTTAGTTGCCCCGTCCCGCGCCGTGGATCTGCTCGACTTCGGCTTCGATGTGGACGGAGTCGGGAAAGTTCTGCGAGGCGATGTTGCGCGCGAGATTGTCGTGCCCGTGAATCTCGAGTTCGCGGGTGAAGACGGTGTACTCCCACGACGAAAAGTGTCGGTCGTCGTCGGCGTGAAGGCGAGAGCGCTGTGGAACGGAGATGGTTTCGGGAGGATGAGAGTGTGGGCCTTTCAACGCGGCCCCCTTGCGTTCTGCCGTTGATTTGATGTCGTCGACGATGCCGTCGAGTGCGGCTCGATCGCCGCTTTGGAGCGTGAGACGGGTGACGAAGGTCATTGCTGTGTTGTGCGTAGTTGTACGCCCGGCGCGTAAAAACCTGCTGAGATACGCCTACGCAAGACGAACAGTCCGATATTCTCTTAACGTCGCGCCTGTTAGCAGGGATAATGGCAGTCGAAGCTACGAGCGCAGGCGCAATCCTCTTCCGCGATACGCGGGGCCGGCGCGAGTATCTTCTACTCAAGAGCCGCCCAGGCGACTGGGAGTTTCCCAAGGGCGGTGTCGAAGGAGATGAAGAACTACAGCAGACGGCGATCCGCGAAATAAAGGAAGAGGCAGGTATCGAGCAGTTCCGGCTCCTCGATGGCTTTCGCGAAGACTACGACTACGTCTTCGAGGCGAACGGCACGACGATCCACAAGACCGTTCACCTCTTTATTGCGAAGTCATTCGAGGCCAGTGCGGAACTGTCGAACGAACACCGCGACCTCCAGTGGCGCGATTACGAACAGGCAGTCAACACCGTCACCCAAGACGGCCCACGAGAGATCTTAGAGGAGGCCCACGAGTTTCTCGACGAAGAACTCGAGGAGTAACGCCCGAGTCGCGACCACGAGCGTCGCCATCGAACTCCGACTCTCACTCGCCGGCCTCGAGCGGTCGCTGGCTCGCAGGGTGCGTGCGACACCTGCGCGTCGTGACTCAGTCGGTCACTCGAGATACCTCACTCGGCACGTACGAGATACCTCACTCGATCGGCACACTCGACGTGCCGGAAGCGAAACGTACGAAGAGCTTTTTCGCTGCCCGCACACAACGAAGACCGTGAACCGGAGACGATGAACGAGGAGACGAGCGAGTTCGCGTTCGAACTCGGTGTCTGTCACTGGGCCGAGCGCAACTGGCCGCCAGCACCCACCGCCAGTGACGACGCGGCCGCTCTCGTCGCCCGACAACTCGGAACCAGAGGCAGACGCTGGGACACCATCGTCCTCGAGTGCGACGCCGACGCCCTCCAACGGCGGGCGAACTTCGGTCCGAAACGACTCGAGAGCGACCTGTTGCACGTCGTTCGACACGCCCCCGAAGACTGGGCGTACTATCGCGACTGCCTCCCCCATCCCGGCTATCCGTGGCGCTACGTCCGCGAGGCGATTCATCAAGCCGACGACAGGGGGATCCTCGAGACCCAACGGAACGGCAATCGGATCGAGATTCGCCGCAAGTGGGTCTATCCCGACTGGGTCGAGCGAATCGTCGCGGTCGAGAACAAGCCGGACCTCGACGCCAGCGCGGCCCGAGTGCTCGGCTCGCAACTCGAGTACGACGTGGCGATGGCGCTGGCCGACGAGGTCTGGGTTGGAACCCACAAAACCGGCGAACGCGTCGAACCCGCATTGCTGGAGGGCCTCCCCGTCGAAGCGGGCATCTTGACGCTCGAGGAAGCAAGTTCCGACGCCGAGGTGGCGTGGCATCCCCGGACGCTCGCCGTCGACGAACCCGGAACGCGAATCCTCGAGCGACCCGACGGCGGCCGCCGCGACGGCTCCGCGGCTCGATTCGAGTACGTCAGTCCCGAAGAGAAGGCTGCAAAACGACTCGAGATCGCCGAGCGAGCGTACGAACGCGGCTGGCGATCCTTCGCCGACACGATGCGACCCGACTGCCGGTACTTCGAGTTGCGAACGCGCGACGGTATCGGACTCCGCCCGCACTGTACGGCGAAGGGAGGGTGTCAGACGGCGACGGAGTGTTCGGGCCGGTGCCCCGAGTTCGAACCGGAGCCCCCGACCTGGCGAACCAACGGATGGCCGATCGACGGCGGCCCGGGGGCGCGCTGTCGGCAGGTGCTCGAGGATCGTCGACGGCGACGACGGCCCGGGTTGGAGCCGTGACTCGGCTGGCGATAGTGGCAACCGAGTGTGTCGAACAGACGCCGATTCACTCGGAGACGCTAACCTCGAGGTCGTCGCGCTCGACCGTTAGCCGGAACGTGGGGACGGTGCGGTACTCGACGTCGACGACGTCTTTTCGGCGGAGACTCTGGAGACTCGAGCGCACGTCTTCGGCCTCGGGATCGACGTCGTACTCGTCGCGAAGCGCGTGCAGGACCGAGACGACGCTTTCGGATTCCTCCTCGGGGCCGGCGAGCACCGAGACGATCTGGGCGTGGAGTTCCGGCACGCGGATGCGCGAGGGCGCACCGTCGCTCTCCGGATCGCTCTCGATGCCGGGTTCGACGTCGACGAGATCGTTGGCTTCGGCCGTGGCGCGTATCAGACTGTTGTCGTCGCGAAAGTAGTAGTCCCCGAGTTCGTTCTCGAGGAACTGGTGCACTTCGCTGCCGCTTTCCATGTCCCAGCGGTCCTGGAGTTCGGAATTTTTCGTCGGCTGGAGCTCCACCACGTCTGCTAACCGTTCCGTCGCCTCCTCCGAGAGCGTCATTGTCGGTTCGTATGCGTATCCACTACTTTTGCGTTGCGTCCCGTCGACCCGCGTGCGCGCCACGGTGGCTAATCGTCGCTGCCGATGGGTACCGAGTGTGCCGTCTCGAGGGTCTCTTCGACCTGCGTGTAGACGAGAATCGTTCCGAGCACGGCGAGGGCGGTGCCGAAGATGAACGGCGCTTCGAAGCTGTAGTCGACGAGTGCACCCGAGGAGAGAGGGCCAATGGCAATTCCGAAGCCAAACGCCATGGTAAGAATCGAGAGCTTCGAACCGGATTCGCCTTCGCCGGCGAGGTCTCCTGCGAGTGCGAGCGACGGTGCGAACACCATCGCCCCCGCGACACCCTGTACGAGGCGAGCGACGAACATGAGTTCAGAGGAGAGGATGAACCCTTGGACGAGCGTCGACGGGACGAGGAGGATCATGCCGCCAAGGATAAACGGTCGACGTCCCCACCGGTCGGAGGCGCGTCCGATCGGCGTCTGTAACACAACCTGCGCGAGGACGAACGCCGCGAACTGGAGGCCGAACCAGGTCTCGCCTTGCCCGAGGCGCTCGTTGACCTGTGGTTGGATCGTCGCGAACAACGCGATCGCCGTGGCCATGAACAGCGACGCGACGCCGAGCGTGAAGATCGGATCGAGCAGGTTCTTTCCCGTGGGGTCGCGAATTGCAATCGAGAGGTCTGCGCCCGCGTTGGCCTTCGTCGCGTCGGGATCCGAAATGAGGACCGTCACGAGGAGCAAACTGAGCATGGCCGTTATCGCGGCGATGTAGAAGGCTGCGTCGAAGCCACTGATCGCGAGTCCACCCGGCAGCGTGTAGGGTCCGAGGTTGACGACCGCGCCTGCGGCTACCGGTCCGGCACCGAACCCGATCAGCCGGAAGGTGTTGTAGACGCCCATGTTACCGCCGCGGTCTTGCGTCGTCGCGAGTTCGTTGACGAGCGCGACCGACGCGGGGACGATGAACGCGACGCTGATCCCCTGGATTCCACGGATCGCGAGCAACGTGAGATACGACTCCGCGAAGACGTACGCGACGTTCATCGCCGCCAACCCGGCGAGTCCGACCATGAGGAACGGCTTGCGCCGCCCCACGAAGTCAGAGAGTCGACCGGTAAAGGGCTGAAAGCTACTGTTTAAAAATCCAAAGATCGAGAGGATGATACCGATGACCATCGACTCTCCGAGACCGAACGTCGTTCCGGTAATGAGTTCGCTGCCGACGTAGATTGGAATGACGATGATCAGAAACGAGTTCCCGATTCCGTCGGCCATCCGAGCGAACGCGAGCGTGAGGACCCGTCGGTCGACGATAAATTGAGCGAGAATCCGACGAAAGAGATTCCTCATCGAACGAATGTGTGACGTCCCTGCCAATTATCGTTTCGAATCGAAACACCCACAGCAGATCGGCCCCCTCGAGAGTTCCTTTCTCGAGAACGATTTGAGCGACCTCAGTTGATCGTCGTGTGCTCGGACTCTTCGTTGAGCGCGAGGTTGGCGGCAATTTCGGCGTTTCGCATGGCGTACTGGGCCGTTTGCTGTAGGCTGACGAGTACCTCGCGGACGCGGAGCAAGTCGTCGTTCGACAGCTCCGAGAGTTCGTCGAGAATTTCCTTCTCCCGGTCGGAAATCTCGTGGAATAGCGCTCGGACCTGATTCGACTTGTCGTAGTCGCGTTCGACGGCGGCTTCGACGGCGATCGACGTGATCTCGTCGACCAGTTCGTTTAACTCCCGGATGTCGCGCATGACCGAACTATCGACGTTCAGCGTGTGTCCCTCGGTTTCGATGACAATATCGGCGATGTCCTCGGCGTTGTCGGCCGTCAACTCGAGGTTCTTCGCGATCGATCGGTAGCCGATCAGCGGGAAGCCGGTGTTGAGCCCGACTGCGCGCGCGAGATTTGGATTCTGGTAGGCCGTGAAGATCAATCGAAGCAAGAGGACGAAGATCTTGTTCGCCTGGCGCTCGCGGTTGAGCGCGCGCTGGGCGAGATCGGGATTGCCGTGGGCGAGTGCCTTGATCGCCTCACCACGCATCGTCTGACCGGTTCGCTCGAGGCGTTCTAAGAGGTTGTCGAGCGTGAAGTCCTCCGGGTCGACCGAACAGCGAATCGAGATGCTCTCGGGTGTTTCCTCGATGACGCCCAGACCCATCAACTGGGTTTCGGCCTGATAGACAGCGTTGATGTGTTCGGACTCGAGCGCGCCGTCTTCGGTGTCGATTCGAATGACGCGCCGGCCGAGGACGTACTGTGCGACGATGGCTCGTTCGACGGCGTCGGCGTCGAGGTCGTCGGCGTGGATGATCGCCTCGGTCTCTTCCGAACTCGCCGACTCGGGCATGACGGTGAGCGTTCCTTTTCCGCTCGTTCGAAGGGAGACTTCGTCTCCTTTCTCGACGTCGTGTTCGGAGGCCCACTCGGCGGGGAGGGTCATGGCGAGCGTCGATGGTCCCAGACGCTGGACTTTCCGCGTTTCCATACGAGACCCCTAGCCGGGACCGACCTTAATCTTGACTATATGGCCATTATATCTGATTCGGATAGTTATATGGTTCATTGGAAGCTCGATTCTCACACCATCCTTAAACAACGTGCACGAGACGCGTCGTAAATCGCCCCGTTCGAACGCGTTGCCAGCCACGAAGTTCATCGTTGAGGTCTCGGTCATCCGTATCGACGTGCAACGCGTCTATTCCGTCGAGTTTCGCCCCCGAGGCGACGATGTCGACCTCGTCAGCGCGCCGGATTACGGCCGGCGAGAGCTGTTGATTCCCCCGACCGAAGAGGAACCCCTGCCCGCCGATGGGCGAGACGACGATCGTGACCGGGCCGTCGACCGACTCGAGGCACTCGAGAATATCGTCTTCCGTGGCGTCTCGGGCCAGCACTTTCTCGTCGTGCCAGATATCGACGCCGAGGGGAGACGGGTCGATACCGAGTTCCGATTCGATCGCACCGACGGTTCCGCCGGGACCGAACACGTACGCTCTCTCGGGGTCGACCTCCCGTGCGAATCCCGCCGCCAGCGAGTCGACGTTGCCACTCGAGACCTGCTTGCTCGATTGGACGTCCGACGCGACGGGGACGGGAACGACGGCCCGTAGCTCGGTGCGAACCTCGCCCTCCCGGTAGGCCGCTTCGTCGATGTCGTTGACCTCGCGGGTTTCGACGCGGTCGAACTCGGCCGCGATTCGACCGGCGTCGGCGGGTGTAACGGCGAACACCGACGAGTAGATTTTGACACCGGCAGGAACGCCGAGCATGGGCGTCGACGCGCCCGCGTCCTCGAGTACCGTCGCGACGTCGACGGCCGTCCCGTCGCCGCCGACGAACAGGACGAGGTCGACTCCCTGGCCGAGGAGGGCCTCGACGGTCGCTCGCGTATCAGCCGCGGACGTATCGGCGTCGGCGGGACCGACGTCATCGCTCACGTCGGTTTGTGGTCCGGAAACGACGTGTGGATCGAGCCCGACGTCTCGAGCGACCGTTTCGCCGAGGACCCCCGCACCCGTGTAGACCGCGGCCTCGGGCGCTCGACGGGCAAACGCCTCGAGTGCCTCCCGTGCGCGATCCGGTGCCCTCGCTTTGGCACCGCGTCGGCGCGCTTCCTCGAGTTTGCCGTCAGTTCCCTTCAATCCCACTCGACCGCCCATCCCGGCGATCGGATTCACGACGACACCGAGCGACTCCATATTCGATGGTAGGCGTGGCCCTCGCAAAAGCCGTGTGGTGTTCTCACGCAGTTTCCACGTGGCGGGACGGGGTCACCTCGAATGACTGCTACCGAGCGACGACGATGTCAACGTCTTTCTGAAAGATTAAGAGGGATGGGAACCCACCGCGGAACATGAACCAACTCGCGTTCGTCGTACTCGAGGCAGAGACGGAACTACCGATGGAGATCGCCGGCTGGGGCGTCCTGGCACTGAGTCTGCTCCTCACGATCGGCTGGCTCGTCTACTTTTACCGATAATCACGACACGACGCCCTCACCTTACTCGGCTTCGTCGACGCGCTCGCGAAGCCACGTCGTCGCCTCCTCGAGCGTCGCCTCGTCAGTGCTCTCGAGTGCCAGTCGAACCGATCCGCCCGGATAACTGCCGACGGTCACGTCGAATCGTTCTCTTACGGCCGCGATTCGGTCGAGAAGCGCACTCTCTGGCTCGTCGACGACGATTTCCTCGCGGTACGTGGTCGTCCCCGTAAACTCACTCGCGACGGACTCGAACATGGCTTTCATCTCGGAGGGGACCCCGGGCAGAACGTAGACGTTCTCGAGAACGGCACCGGGCGCGACGCCGACCTCGTTGTGAATTGCTCGCGCACCCGTCGGCAGGTCAGCCGTGCCATCGGTCAGGTCGCCTCGAGAGTAGCCGTCGTCCGCGAGCCAGGCGATCGCGTCCGCGTGTTCCTCGAGGTCTCGCTCGAGGGCGCTCGCGACGGCGGCCATCGTCACGTCGTCGTGCGTCGGGCCGAGTCCGCCGGTGACGACGACGGCGTCGTACGCCTGCCGGTACTCCTCGACGGTGCGAGCGATGTCTTCGGTTCGGTCGGGAACGGTGGTGACTCGTTCGACCGAGACGCCTCGATCGTTCAGTCGCCGACAGAGCCAGGTAGCGTTGGTGTTCGTCGTCCGCCCGGCGAGTAGTTCGTCACCGACTGTGAGGACCGCTGCGTTCATACCGGCTGGTTTGGGCTCAAACATCAAACGAGTATCGAGGAGTCGCCCACCCCGCTATTGAATGCTGTTAGGAGCGCGATACCGTGTTATCACTACCCAGCGTCCGCGCGCAACCGATCCTGTGTCACCAGATAACAAATATTACAATACGTGATAGTCACAATATAACCACAAGATTAAATTCTGATAATTCTCTATAGAGTGAACGATGTCTCATAGTCGGAGGGAACGAACCGAGTCGGACTCGAATACAGTCCTCTCAGCACTCGGCAACAAATACAGCGCAGAGATCCTCTGTGCTGCAGGTTCACCGAAATCAGCACAGGCTCTCAGCGAAGATATCAAAATCCCGATTGCAACGTGTTATCGTCGGATCGAAGAACTCGTCGACGCCGGGCTCTTGACATGTGAGGGACGGCAGCTCTCGGAGGAGGGGCGACGAACGAACATTTACCGACGAACGCTCGACGAAATCGAGGTCGACTTCTCTGACACCGAGCCCCAGTACTCACAGAAGCGACGAACGGAGGCCAAAAACCGGCTTCACGATCAGCTTCACGAGTAAGGGGCGTCGAAGACACGAGTGTCAACGGGTCGGGCTCGCGGCGATCAAATTCGCTCGAGATGTGGTAGCGACACGCAAACGAGGGGCGCGGGAGACGGGGAGGACCGTGTGCGGCGAGGTGCACTCGGTTCGAGGGAGCGATTGACTATTCCAGACGGTTCCAGTCCAGACTTCGATTTGAGTCGAAACATCGCGTGTACAACGGAACGGGTCCCTATCTCGCAGACACCGACGCGACTCGAGAAATCCGACCGCCAGTACTCACGGCGTCGGTTGATCATCCTTAAGTAATCCTGTGATAATACCATGGTATGAACGAGAGCGGAGAGTCGGGAGGTCGCCGTGGCGGGACCGACACCGGTCAGAGAATATACTCGGTCACCGGCACGGAGCGAGTACTTTACATCGGGCGCGAACGACCGATCAGAATCAGTACCGGGCACCGGATTCTACACCACGACGGGAAGTGTTCGCGGCCCCACGGCCATAACTACGAGGTCACCGTCAAACTCGTCGGCGAACTCACCGAAGAAGGGTGGGTTGCCGACAAAGGGGATATTACCGAGGTCATCGACGAGTGGGATCACATGTTCTTGCTCGAGGCGGGCGACCCACTCGTCGACGCGTTCGAGTCGGCCGGTGACGACGACGCCCTAATCGTCCTCGAGCACCCGCCCACGGCGGAGGTCATGAGCGTCGTCCTCGAGGAGAAACTCGAGGCCGCCCTCCCCGAGAACGTCTCCGAGATCGCGGTCCAGGTGAGCGAAACCAGCGAACTCTGCGGAGGGAGCGCGTTCTGAGATGCCGGTCTCAGATTCAGTGGATCGAGACGACTCGCCCGAGGAAGTCGGGTCGGGTGACGGGCTCCCGATCAACGAGTTGTTCTGCTCGCTCCAGGGCGAGGGACGTCTCGCGGGTGTTCCCTCCGTGTTCGTCCGAACGAGCGGCTGTAACCTCCGGTGTTGGTTCTGTGATTCCTATCACACGTCCTGGGAGCCGACACACGCCTGGATGGACCTCGACACGATCCTCGCGGAGATCGAGTCCTACGAGAACGCTGATCACGTCGTCTTGACGGGCGGCGAGCCACTAATACACGAAACGGCCGTGGACCTCCTCGAGGAACTCTCCGCGCGCGGGTACCACACGACCGTCGAGACCAACGGCACCGTCGCCCCCGACGCGCCGATCGATCTCGCGTCGATCAGCCCGAAACTCGAGAGCAGTACGCCGACTCCCGAACGCGCGCCAGACGGCGTCGATGCGGGCCAATGGGAACGGCGACACGAGGCCGACCGAATCGACCTCGAGGCGCTAACCAGCCTCGTCGAAACGTTCGATTTCCAGTTGAAGTTCGTCGTCACCGACGACGGCGACATTCCGGAGACCCTCGACCTCCTCGCGGAGTTGCGTGCGGCGAGTAACGCTCCGATCCGGGACGAAGACGTCCTCTTGATGCCCGAAGGGGCGACGCGTGAGCAACTCGCGGACACCCGTACTCGAGTCGCCCAACTCGCGATCGAACACGGCTTTCGGTACACGCCTCGATTGCACGTCGACCTCTGGAACGACGCCCCCGAAACCTGAGTGAGCATGCCCATGACCAACCGATCAACCAACCAACCGACCGACGAATCGACCGCTAAACGCGCCGTCGTCCTCCTCTCGGGGGGAATGGACAGCGCCACCGCCGCTGCCGTCGCTCGAGCCCGTGGCTACGACCTCTACGGGCTCCACACCTCCTACGGCCAGCAAACCGAAACGCGCGAACTCGAGTGCGCCCGTCGTCTCGCCGACGCGTTCGACCTCGCGGACCTCTTGCGAATCGAAACGGGCCATCTCTCCGCCATCGGGAACTCGAGTCTCACCGACGACGAACTGGCCGTCGAAGACGCTGACCTGGAGAGCGACGAGATTCCCTCGTCGTACGTTCCATTCCGGAACGCCAATCTGCTCGCGATGGCCGTCTCCTACGCGGAAGCCAACGACTGCGAGGCCGTCTTCATCGGCGCGCACAGCGAGGATTTCGCCGGCTATCCCGACTGTCGTCCCGCGTTCTTCGAGGCGTTCGAGCAGGTGGTCGACGTCGGAACGAAACCCGAGACTGAGATTTCGATCGAAGCGCCGTTCGTCGAATGGTCGAAAACCGACATCGCCGAGCGGGGTGACGACCTCGAGGTACCATACGAGCATACCTGGAGTTGTTACCGCGAAAACGAGCCCGCCTGTGGCACCTGTGATTCCTGTGCGATTCGACTACAGGCGTTCCAGAACATCGGCGTTCGAGATCCGATCGAGTACGACGAACGGCCGTCGTACGCAGAGAACTAGCAACGACTGGGAGGTTTACTTAACACCGTTCCCGAACGACTAATAGTTACTCTTTCCTCTACCACGACGATGGATCGCTGGAAACGAGTGCTCTCTTCAATCGGTCCGAGGACCGTTGTTATCGGTCTCGGCGCGTTCTACATCGTTTTCAGTCTCGTCTGGGGCTCCGTTCGGGTCCAGGGCGGAACGCCAGCCGGAAACGTGGTAGTCGTCTCCTCGCTGATCGGCCTGCTCGGCGTCGCCCTCGTCTACGGCGGGTTGGCGTTGTCGAGAAGCGACATTCGGCCCGAGTTCTATCCCGACGTCGCGGGCTGGACGCTCGTCGGATTCGGTGCGATGCTCGGCATGCTCGTCGTGTACAATAGTCAGCCAGCCGATAGCATTTCGAATCCGGCCCGGGCGATCCTCTTTCTCACGTCGTTCAGCAGTCTCGCCGGATTCGGGGTCGGGATCTACGACGCACGAGCGAAGACGCGAGCAACCGAACTCGAGGAGACAGTAGCAAAGCTCGAAGCCTCGAACGAGCGACTCGAACAGTTCGCCTACGCCGCCTCCCACGACTTACAGGAGCCACTTCGAATGGTCTCGAGTTACCTGCAGTTGATCGAGCGTCGATCCGCCGACGAGCTGTCGGCGGAGACTGAAGAATTTCTCACCTTCGCGGTCGACGGCGCAGACCGGATGCGACGGATGATCGAGTCACTCCTCGAGTACTCCCGGGTCGAAACCCAGGGCGAACCACTGTCGCGCGTAGAGTTGGATCGAGTCCTCGAGGGCGTCCTCGACGATTTGCACGGACCGCTCTCGGAGAGCGATGTCGAGGTCACCATGGACTCGCTACCGGCAGTCACCGGCGACGAACGGCAGTTGCGGCAGGTGTTCGAAAACCTGTTGACGAATGCGATCGAGTACGGGGGCACTGGCCCGACGACGGTACACGTCTCCGCCACGCGAGACGGTCCCTGGTGGAACGTTACCGTCGAGGACGACGGAATCGGTATTGCGCCTGACGATCAAGAACGTATCTTCGACGTGTTTCAGCGGCTTCACAGCCGTGAGGACCACCCTGGGGTCGGAATTGGTCTGGCACTCTGTGAACGAATCGTCGAACGCCACGAGGGCCGGATCAGCGTCGAGTCCGAACTCAGCGAGGGGTCGACGTTCTCAGTCACGCTCCCGGTAATCGATACTGAGCGCTAAAGCCCATCCACCTTCCCTAATCCGTGTGTCCCGAAATCGGCCCACAGCGACGCCCTCTCGAGCCGCCACCGACGATCGGATCCGAATCGTCGAGACTGCGTCCGTCGACTGCTCACCACGCTCGCTCGAGGATTCCGTCGATGTCGTCGACCGTCGGCTCGAGTCCCGGCGGCGTGTTCGCCATCAATCGGTCGCTTAGAATGTGGGTCGCAACGGCTTCGAACTCGTCGGGTTCGGGTCCGTCGACGTTCCGCAGGCATGCGGGGAGTCCGAGTGCGTCCCGAATTTCGGTGACTGCCTCGACGACTGCACTACCGTGATCGGCCGCATTTTCGACGCCGAGGGCGTCCGCGAGCATCCCTGCTCGAGCGTCGACGTCGTCCTGTTCGAAGAGATACTCGAGGACGTGAGGAACGACGACGGCGTGAGCGGCCCCCTGCTGGACGCTGTACGTTCGTGTGAGACCGTGTCCGAAGGCGTGGACGATCGAGAGCGTCGACCCGTCGGCGCGAGAGATTCCGTACTGGACGAGGACGATTCCCTCGAGAAGAGTCTGATACGTATCGATATCCCGGGCACCGTCACCGAACGCGCGTAGCCCGTCCGCGAGTTTCTCGAGACCGTGTCTGGCCGTGGCGTCGGTTACCGGCGACCCAGCGGCCGAGTAGAGCGTCTCGATGCCCTTGTCGAAGCCGTTCATCGCCGACCCAGCGAGGATGGTCTCCGGCGTCGTCTCGAGCATCGTCGGGTCGTACACTGCGGCTGCAGGCATGAGTCCCGGATGTGAGATCCCGCCTTCGACGACGGTGTCGACCAATCCCGACTCGGGTCCGGCAGTGACCCCCGCGCTCATCGAGAGGTCGGCCCCGGCGAGCGTCGTCGGGACGGCGACGATTGGCACCAGCCCCTCGTCCGGAACGGTGATCGTCTCCGTCCGGGCGAACTCGTCGGCAATTTCAGCCGTCGGACGGTCGCTCGCCGCGAGGACGCTCGCCGCCTTCGCCACGTCGAGGCTACTTCCGCCACCGAGGCTCACGAGCACGTCCGCTCGCTCCGCCTCGAGGCGCTCGAGGGCGTTCGCGGCCGTCGCAAGGCGTTTTTTCGGCGTCGTTTCGTCGAAAACGCCCACTAATCGGTCACCGATTCCGTCGGTAACCGGGCCGATCACGTCCGGTGTCCTACCGACGGTCGAGCCACAGACGACGAGTGCGCGTTCGAAGCCGTTGGCCGCGAGTTCGTCCTCGAGGTCGTCGACACAGTTCGGGCCGAGTCGGATCGTCGATGGCTCGTACTCGAAGCGCGTCGTCGGCTCCCGTCCGTCGGTAGCATCCACTGGAGTCATAGACGCTCGTTCGTGGGGAGCCGTGTTAAATGCGAACGAGTGGGGGTGGGGATCTCACTCGAGGGGAGCAACGGCTCTCCGTCGCGTGATGTGTCCCAGTAGAAAAAACGCCTCGCGTTCGGTCGTCGCGTTAGTCGTCCGTGGCGACGTCTTCTTCGTCGACGTCGACCGCGGTCGCTTCCTCTTCGGCGACTTCCTCGGGTCGGGCCTCGAGGGTCGCCTTCTGGATCTCGACGCGGCGAAGCGGGTAGATCGTCTTGGCCTCGCCGTAGATGCCCGAGGAGAGTCGCCCTTCGACGACGCTGTCGATGAGTTCCTCGAACGTCCGCTCGGCGGCGGCCTCTTCGATCATGGCGACCATCTGTTCGCGGATGGCCTTCTCCTGGCTCGCGTCGGCCTTTTTCGTCGTGAAGGCGACGGGCTGGATCTGGACGCGGTAGTCGTCCGTCGTGAGGACGGTGACGTAGGCCTCGATCTTCGAGGCACCGCGACGGACCAGCGAACGCAGGTAGTCTCGAGTCAGCGAGTGCTCGATGAACTCCGTGTACGCCGAGTCGCTGCCGACGTCGGTGACCTTGAAGGTCAGCTTCGTGTTGTTCTCGCTGGCGTTGTTCGTCAACTCGCCGAGCGTCGTTTCGACGGTTCGGTCGTAGACTTGATCCGGTTCGTCAGCGGGTGTCTCACCGAGTTCCTGCCGGTCGAATTGCTCCGGTGCCAGGATGGTGTACCACCGCTTTTCCTGTTTTGCGCGTGAAACTGATCGTTCACTCATTGTTGGTAGTATCGTGTTCGTGTTCGGACGCGCACCCCGCGTCCATCGGTTGGTCGAACTGTTCCTCTCGAGTGGCGTCTGCGACAGTCATCGCGACCTCGAGATTGACCGCGTAGTCGTCGACGTTCGAGTGGAGCCCACCGGTCGTCTCGCGTTCGATACGCGTGCGGACGGTGTCGTGGGTGTCGTCGGTAGCCGACTCCTCGCTCGAGGACTCAGCGTCCGTCTCGACGACGGTCTCCATCTCGTCCGTATTGCCCGGGCGGAGTGCCCGAGCGACGACGTCGGCGTCCTCGTGCGTCGTTCGAATCGTCGCGCGTCGACTCATCGTAACGCCCTCACGATTTCGATGATCGTCGACTGGTCCACGTCCGGGTCGTATCTGAGATAGCCACGGCGATTGGCGCTGTCGTAGGTGACGCCCGCAGCGCCCGTTTCCTTGAGGTCTCGCGTGATCGCCTCGAGCGTCGCGCCGAGTGCGTCGTCGCCCCGAGTAGCGATTGCCGCTTCATCCTCGGCGACGACGAGTACGGTCGGCTCCGGCGAGCGAAACGAGACGGCGAGTCGAGCGACCGCTTCGACCGGCCCGTCGTCGATACCGAGGACGAACAGACCGTCGTAGCGACCGGTCGACGCACCCTCGAGCGACGTATGCGCACGTCGGCCGTATTCTCGCCAGGCGGCGAGTGCCGGCTCGTGTGCGTCGTGACCCATCGCGAGCGCAGCGCCCGTTCCCGGTTCGGTCCGGGCCGTCGCCTCGAGCACGTCGGCGTAGCCGCCGACGGTTTCGAAGGCGTGCTCTGGCGTCGCGTAGGGGCGAAGCGCTCGCTGAATCGTCTCCGCCGCAGCGTCGACCGCGCGGTCGTCGCCGACGACGTCGAGAGCGACGGCAGACCCGATCGCTCGGTAGTCGTCGTCGGCGAGCGAGTCGGGGTCGTCGAGCGCCACGTCGAGGTCGTCGAGAGCGGCTCGCGTCGCGTCCGGGTCGCCCGACCACGGCGCGGCGACTTGCGTCGAATGCGCGCAGCCGCCGACCGGATCCGCACTCGGCACCGCAAGTCCGGGTCGGCGTTCGACCAACTCGCGTTCGCGTGCCGCCTCGAGAATCCACTCGCACTCGCCGGCTCCCGGCTCGACGCCCGCGGCCACGAGGCCGGCGAGTGCGAGGACGGGATCCGGCGACGCCTCGAGGTCGCGAACGACCTCGAGTGCAGCGAGCGTGGCCGGTCGATCGTCCGTCTCGAGTCGCGTCACGTCCGCATCGACGGCACCGACGGCGATCGTAGCGTCGTCGGCTGTCGGGTCGCGGTCATTGACGCGGTCGGTTCGATCCGCGACGGTTCGCCCGATGCTCACCTGATACGGCGTCTCGCGTGCAGCGAGTGCTCTCGCGAGGAGCCCACTCGCCGCGAGTGCGTCCCCGTCGGCTCGCGCCACGAGGTGGACGAAGCTCGCGCTCTCGAGTGCGCTCGCAGGGGCGGACGACGCGGTTTCGGATCGACCCTCTGTGGACATGTCGCTGTGTTACTCGTCGACGATCTCTTTCGCAACGTCGAAGGAATACTCGAAGTCCGCCTCGAGTTCGTCACCGCGGTAGTATTGAACGAGACGGCGGACCTTCGACTCGGTGTTCTGCAGGGCGCGTTTGTTCTGGTAGTCCTGCTGGTTCTCCTGGATGTGCTCGCGCAGGCGGACTGCGCGCTCCATCAGGTTGTACAGATCCTCGGGAATCTCGGGCGTCGCGTCGTTCTCCTCGAGAATCGTCGTGAGCTTCTTCCCGGTGGCCAGTTTGACGTCGGGAATCGGCGTGCCCGTGACACCTTCGTCACGCAGCTTCATTCCGATCTGGCTCGGTTCGTAGCCCTGCTCTGCCAGTTCGACGACGCGAGATTCGATCTCCTCGGCGTCGACGTCGCTCCACTCCGGCGGTTCGTCTGCCGCTGGCTTGTCCGATCCGGACGAGCCTCGGCGGCGGGTATGCATTCGTGCCATTGGTGAGGATAGGAACCGCACTGACCGCTCGTGTATGAAACAGTCGACAGTCGACTGTCGGTGCACTTCCGCAATCCCAAGCCGTCCGAAAGAGTGGACGGCGCCGTCAGATTTGCGGCCGTGCGCTTCCCGTTGTGTCGTCTCTCTCGAACGGACTAAAGGGTTTCTAGACTGGAATCGGCGAATTCTCGAACCTCCCAGATGGTCCTCGAGAGCAGACGATCCTCGAGCGTCGGTTACTGTCCCGCAAACACCACGAAAGCCCTTTCATTCCCACCAGTACCGGCTGGCCGGTCGTGCCACCGCGGGTGGGAATGAAAGGGGCTGTCGGCCTCCGGGAAGACGGGCGACGCAAGCACCGCAGGACGAAGTCCGAGGAGCACAGCGAGCCCTTCGACTGGAGGCCGACAGGGGCTTTCGTGGTGTTCTCGGGTCCGATAGTTTCGAAGTAGTGTGAGGCTATCAGGCTGTCAATCGATCACTGTTGTCCCACGCGCGTCTCCTCTTCGTCCCAGTACTCCTCGCGGAGTTCGTACTTCTGGACCTTTCCGGTCGCCGTCTCGGGCAGATCGTCGACAAAGTCGACGCTCGAGGGTTTCTTGTAACTCGCCAGACGCTCGCCGACGAACTCGAGGAGGTCGTCCTCGAGGCGGTCCGCGTCGTCGGGGTCGTCGCTTCGCGGAACGACCACCGCTTTCGGGGTCTCTCCCCACTGTTCGCTCGGGACCGGGACGACGGCGGCCTTTCCCACGTCCGGGTGGTCGTAAAGAATGTCTTCGAGTTCGATGCTCGAGATGTTCTCGCCGCCGGAGATGATGATGTCCTTCTTGCGGTCCTGGATGGCGACCATGCCGTCCTCGTCCATCGTAGCAAGGTCGCCGGTGTGGAAGTACCCCTCGAGGCGTTCGGAGAACGCTTCCTCGGTGATAGCTGGCTTGTTGAGATAGCGATCCATCACCTGGTTGCCCCGGACGACGATTTCGCCGATGGTCTCGCCGTCGCGGGGGACGTCTTCTCCGTCCTCGTCAACGACGCGAACGTCTGTACAGAGGGTCTGGCTGCCTTGCTTGATTTTGAGTTCGCGACCGCGCTCGGCGAGTCGGCGCGGCGAGTTGCTCGTCGTGATGATCGGCGCCGTCTCAGTGAGGCCGTAGATGTGGATGATCCGCCAGCCGAACTCGTCCTCGACGGTCTCGATGGTGGCCGTCGCGGGTGCGGAGCCGGCGGTCGCGATACGGACGTCGCGGTCACCCGTCGTCTCGAGGTCCGAACGGTCCTCAGCGTACTGAATAAGATTGTTCAGCACCGTCGGTGCACCGCACATGAAGCTCACGTCGTACTCGCGGACGCGCTCGAAGACGCCAGCAGCGTCGAACGTGCGCTGGCAGACGTGACTCGCGCCGGTGCCCGTGATCGCGTAGGTGTGGCCCCAGCCGTTACAGTGGAACATCGGCAGGGTCCAGAGGTAGGTGTCGTCGTCCCGGATCTCCATGTGTTGGTTGAGCACGAGCGCGTGCCAGTGTTCCGTGCGGTGGGTGCGGACGACACCCTTCGGATCGCCCGTCGTCCCCGAGGTGTAATTGATGCTCGCGTCGTCGTCCTCGCTGACCTCCGGGCGGTCGGGTTCCGTCGCGGGCTTGCCCTCGAGGACACCCTCGTAGTCCTCCCACGAACCGTCGGAGGCCCCCTCGATCTGGTCGGCCTCGTAGCCGACGAACGTCGTCGCCGGAATCTCCTCGCGAATCGCCTCGATCTTGTCGGCGTAGTCGTAGTCCGCGATAACCGTTCCTGCCGCGCAGTCCTCGAGGATGTAGGCGTACTCCTCGGGCTCGAGGCGGTAGTTCAGCGGAACGAACACCGCACCCAGCTTGTTCGTCGCGTACAGCGTCTCGATGAAGTAGTGCGTGTTCGGTGCTAAAAGGGCGACACGGTCTCCCTGCGTGACGCCGCGGTCTTCGAGGGCGTGTGCGAGCTGATTCACTCGGTCGTCGACCTCCTCGTACGTGTACTCGGTCCCGTCGTGGGCGACGACGCCGGTGACGTCGCCGTAGTCGTAGACCGCGCGCTCGAGGAAGTCCGTGGTGAGCATCTCCCGTTTCATCGTGTGTTCTGATAGCACCGTTCACGTTCTGAGTGAAATGGTTACCTCCAACGGGTGGTCGACTCGAGGAGTGGTGGCACCGAATGGTCAACAGCAAATCCGTGGCTAGCGAAACAGCCGACCCAGTCCCGGTAGTAGGCGATACTCACACAACTGCCTGCGATGGGTGTTGACTCACACGGACTGGACGTGAGCAGTTCCTCGAGCGAACCGCGTCTGTCTGATAACTCGAGTACTGCCTCGAGTATTTCGAGGGGTTTATCTATTCCCCACGGAAATACTGCAATGCGAACGAGGGCTCGTAGATCAGAGGTAGATCACTCCCTTGGCATGGGAGAGGCCCCGGGTTCAAATCCCGGCGAGTCCACTATTCTGCGGCGCGAACAAATTCGTGAGCGCCACAAATTTTCGTCGAAGACGGGATTTGAAGCCCCGGAAGTCGCAGCGCGAGCGAAGCGAGCGACCGTCTTCCTATGGGTTCAAATCCCGGCGAGTCAACTACTCTTACTCGATTCACAAGCGCGTGAGTCCCGCCAATTACCGTCGAAATACGACCACGATATTCGTAAATGGGGACCTATCATTCATCTATCTTGTTTTTCCGACCTCGAGAATAGATCCAGACGGCAATGATGGCACAGGTTGCGACCACTCTCGAGACGTCGGTGGTCGGCGTCGCTGGATCGACGAGTGTGGCACCGATGGCGACGAGACCGATGAGAACGACGAGCGGAAACAATACTTTCTCGCCGGTCGTCAGACCCTGCCAGAACGATGGTGTCTCCGTCGGTGCTCGAGGTGGCTCAATTTCGGGCTGAGGGTCGCAGTCAGTACACACCACCGGATCACCGTTCAGTTCCTGATATCGAGAGGGCTGTAGACGCAACCCTCGGTTGCACTGATAGCAGACGGTGTGAATCAGACAATCAGCGCAGAACGGATCGGCCCCGTATCGCCGAAAATACTCCGTGTCGACCTCGAACGAGTGCTCACAACGGGTGCACTCGACCTGTGCGATACTCATAGCCAGCCATTGAAGTGACGAGGTACTAAAATTACCTATTGACTTGTAAATCTTTTACTATGATATTTTACTAACCCTGGACGCAGAAAAAACACACAGTATACCTTGGAACCACGACAGGTCTGTGACCGTCTCGAGGACTTTCCAGAGGAGAACACATAACTCGACACGATACACTAGCGGTTCGTATGAAACGGTTGCTCCGCTACGTCTTTTATCGCGAGTTCTACCGGCAGCTTCGGGATTTGACCCGAGGTACGAACTCGAGCGACGAGTCGGAACGCACCGACGGAACCACCCAACCCGCCGGTCGATCCTCGCCAGACACTCCGTCCTCCAACACCGAGGTCCCCTTCGATGACGGTCCAGTCGAGAGTCCCGAACAGCTTCAGGCCGTGCTTCAGCAGATGGATCCCTACGACTTCGAGCATTTCGTGGCCGACCTCTGGGCGAAGATGGGGTGGCAGACTGAAGTCTCGTCGGAAGCTGCCGACCAGGGAGTCGACGTCGTCGCCACCAAAACGACGCCCTACGACCAGACGACGCTCATTCAGGCGAAACGCTACGGCCCGAACACGACCGTCGGCTCGCCGGAAATTCAGCAGTACGCGAGCCTCAAAAATCAGTACGACGGCGTCGACAAGGTCGTCGTCGTTACGACCAACGAATTCACTGCCCAGGGGCGAGAGTTAGCCCAGCGACTCAACGTCAAACTCGTCGACGGCAGTGATCTCGTCGACTTGCTCGGCGAGAACGAGGCCGCCGAATTGGTGGCGGAGTACCTCGAGTTCGTCTCATTGAACGACGACCAGTCGGCTACTCGAGAAGCGTCAGAAACGCACACAGATCGATCCGAGCCACGGGCCGATCCCGGACACGAGCAACCCACCGCTCGCGCTTCGCCTCCCCCGTCGTTCGTCCCCGAAACTCGCTGGCGAACGGTCATCGGGGCGGCGACGCTCGGGTGGATCGTTTCGGTCGTCTTTCTCAACGTCCTCCCTGCCGGTATCGGCGGATTACTCGTGCTCGGTTCGTGGGTTGCACTTCCGATAGCACTCTACCAGGACAGCAAGGCGCTCAGTCCACACACCGACTGGCCGAAGTACACGTGGGTATACGTGCTCGTCTCGCTGTTTTGGATCGTCGCCATCGTTCCCGGTGTCGTCTATCTCTGGCGACGACGAAAACTCGAGCAGCAAGCGGGCGAAACGCCGGCCGATTAATCAATTTGGTGATGCTTGCGTCGAGACACCGCTCGAAGTCGCTTTTTGATCAGTACGTCAGTTCGCTACGACCACGAATCAGTAACTGAACGCCGTCAAAAACAGTGCTCGTCAACGCAATTAGTTGGGTTTTGCAGTGATTTCGTAATACACATCCGTTGCAATCGTTACGTCAAACATGACCGTTAGCTCGTCGTCAGATGCGATGTATTCGACTTTCTCACCTGGTTGCTCGAGTGATTCATCGTCGGACTCAGGATACGTCAATTTTATTTCACCCTCACCAGATTCACCATTATTTCTTATCGTTGCACCGTATGATGCTGCTTCCGGAACCATCCCGTACTCAACCCATTCGCTTGGTGGTTCACCATGGATTGACTCTTCTCGTCGTTCGTCCCGATCAAAGTGCCATGTGCGTGCAACGTCGAACTCGATGTCTGGATTATCTTGGGGCTCAATACTCGACGGATCGGGAGCAGATTCATCGAGGAACCAAAATAATCTAGCGGTAACATTTCCACTGTGGACCTGGTTTTGGATTGTTCCAGAAACGCTCCTATTAGATTCAGTAATCGAAACCATTCGTGGATCCGGATGGACCAACTGTGTTACTTCTAGGTCCGGTTCATTCACACCGAGACAGCCAGCAATAGGCAGTGTACTGGCGACCATTCCCCCCGTCATCAAAAATGCCCGTCGGTTCACACGTTCCGTTTAAATGGAAAATAAATAACCGTTCTGGCCACCTAATTGCGAATCGTCAGGCGACACGATTCCGAGTCGAACCGGTTACTCTCGAGTGCGTTCCGCTCGCTGCTCGGCTGCCTCGATCTTCTCGTCTAGCTTCTTCAGAACGACGTACTTGAAGTCGTCAGGCATCTGGCCGTAGTCGATGTCAACGGTGAGCATCGCGTCGCAGTCGTCGACGATTTCCGGGGCCCACTTGCCCTGGGCGAGTTTCGATTCGTCGGTGACGACGGCTTCGCCGTCTTCGACGTCGATAAACGCCGTCACGGTGTTCCAGATATTCGGGTTGCTGGTCGTCGCCTCGTCGAACAGTCCGTCGAGTCGTCCGACTTTGATCGGTTCGTTCGCCGCCTCCGCTCGGAGGTCCTCGAGTCCCTCGATCAGTTCCTCGTACTCCTCGGCGGGGCGGTCAGTATCGTCGAGGATCATCGACACCACCTCGAGTCGGTGCGTAGACGCATTACTAGAGGACCGCAGGGCTGGCGTACTAAGGCTTCCGTCCTTCGTTGTCATCGAGATTCGAGGAGAAACGAGACGACAGACGTAACACGGAAGTGGCGGGCACGGGGCTATCCAGTAACCAATCGTCCCGAGTGTGAATCGTGATCGACTGAGAACGAACGCGGGTGGAATTGGATACTCGTCACTCCATCTCGGTGTCTGTCGGCGACTCGGTGTCTGTGGGTGAGTCGATGTCCGTCGGGGACGCAGTATTCGTCGGTGAGTCGGCGTCGGATGGAGATTCGATATCGAGTGATGATTCGTCGTCGACGAGTTCGAAGGACTCTCCGCCACAAGAACATCCTTGTTGGCCGATGATTCGGATATCACCGTTTGGCCACTGTCGGGCTGCATACACTGAGCTACACGCACCACATGCGGCAAGCACACGTGATACGTCGTCGTTGTGCGCCATTGCTACGCTGTTGGATAGAAGAGGACCAGAATGAATGTTTCTATTTGGAAAATTGTTGCCATAAGAGTAGAAGGCAAAACGCCGTCTGCGAATTCCCAATGAATCGAATGATTATGTATTGAGGTCCCTCAGCACGTTCATCTGCCGAGGAGGGTAGGTCTGTGATCGTAACGAAAACCGATACGATTCTGCCCCCCTGATAAGTCTACCCCCGGTAAATTGTGTCAGGGACGACGTACTCGTTTACAAGCGAAGAATCGACTCCCTGTAGTGACTACTTAGTTAATATTGGTCCGATAGTCGACGTTTCTGTAACGATGACCAGTCAGTTTCTGGGCTGTGGGCGTGGAGTCGGGTACGCGGGGGTGGACGTGCCACGACGGCTCGTCTCACGACAGCAGCCGACAGTATGCCCTCCAGAGCGTATACGGCCCTACGAGTGGTTGATGATGGTCACTCGAGTCCGATCGACGGAAGGCGACGTCGCCGCAATCGAGTGGGGAAGTTGGGGACTCGACGGCCTGCCGAATCGGGAAAACGAACGGCGAGTATCGATTGGA
Organism: Natronorubrum daqingense; assembly: GCF_001971705.1. Taxonomy (NCBI): domain Archaea; kingdom Methanobacteriati; phylum Methanobacteriota; class Halobacteria; order Halobacteriales; family Natrialbaceae; genus Natronorubrum; species Natronorubrum daqingense. Next base: position 425,336 of record NZ_CP019327.1, on the reverse strand, counting down.
GGTGTCTGTCGATGACGTCGCATACGCGTCGACACGGTGGATCACTGGACCACGAGGAACAGATTATCATCGACATCGTCGAAGCACTTGCCGAGGCCGACCGACTCGAGTTAGAGGAGGTCGAATACACCCTCTACGAGTACATCAATCCGACGATATTGAGCGAGCTGGCGGCCTGTAACACCGGAACGTGGACGTTTCGATTCGACGTCGCCGATCACGAAGTGACGGTAACGAGTGACGGCCGACTGTTCGTCGATGGCGTCCTCTGTCGAACCGACCTCGCGCTCGAGCGCCAGTCGTCGACCTGTGCGTACAGCTAGCTCGAGTCCCACCGTCGATGTACCGTGTTGGAGGCCGTCAACTAGCTATCGGTTTGGCTGATAGGGGTGGCTCACTGACCGCTGAACAGTGCACGCTATTCCGACCGCTGTGACCGACCGACCGACCGGCGACGTCGACCCTGATTTCCGTGTCCAGAGTGCAGCGGCGATCGCCCCCTCGCCCACTCGAGTGCTACAGCAGCAGCGAGATGATGGCGAGGACGAGGAAGATCAGGACGAGCCACTTTGCGATGGACATACTCAACCCAGCGACGCCACCGGCACCGAGTGCGCCGGCGATGAGCGCGATTACGAAGAACAACAGTGCGAGTTCTAACATACCGTTACCGTGGTTTGTTCGAGAGAAATGAATTGGGCCTTAATACGCCGGAGTGGGGGTGCATCGATTGCCTATATCGATTTTCCCCGTCCTTGGACCGTGGTATCTGTCGATCTTCATACCACTTCGTTCGGCAAATAGACCGATACTCACGACTGGGATTTGTCTCCGCGACCCGAGATACGCGAGTTGCCTCCGAGACGAGAACACTGCTCGCGCTCGCTCGAGACACCTCACCGAGGGAGTCGGTCAGCGCAATCGCTACTCGAGTCGGAGAAACGAATCGTACTCGTGACGGTCTCGCGTACGTATTGACGGCCGACTCACTCGTTGAGATGCGAGCGATAGCCTTTCGGTTCGAAACCACGCCGACAGATGACCCGCTTGCGGCCGACGGTGATCGCACTGACCTGGCCGTCGTCTTCCATGTTGTCGATGACCTCCTCGAGGTAGGTGTCGTCCCACCCGGTCTCCTGAAGGACGGTCGATCGGTCGACGCGACCGCCGCGTTTGACGAGCAACCTGAGGACTTTATCCTCGTCTGGAAGGTCGTGTTCGTCGACGCCGTATTCGATCTCCTCCGCGTAACTCAGTGTTTCGTCGCTCGAATCGTCCGATTCGCCTGCTGTGGAGTTATCGTCTCCCGATTGTCCAGTCGAGGTGGCCGACCAGACCGACGAAAGACGTGTCCAGAGTGTTTTGAATACCATTGTCGATCACCAGCGGTGAAATTCCTCGCAGTGTGTGCGCGCATTTGCCTCGTGTTCCTGTCTCATTTCTTACTACTCTCGCTCGCGGCTCAGTATGGTATGACTATCGTAATGCTACCGTCGTCGAATAGCGACGACCTTGCGACCCGCAAGTCAGTTATCACATTCCCGAAGCGATTCCGATGGCCGTCTCGGACTCGAGTCATAGTCGAGCACGCACCCGACGAACGATTTCGTCGATATCGTATGCGCTCTCGCTCTTCTCGTAGACGAGTTCGTCGTCGACGCGGACGGCAAAGATTCCGTTCACACCGGTCCGCAGCGTCACTGACTCGAGTTGCTCGCCGAACGTCGATAACAGCGCGTGTTGGAGCGCCTCGGCACGCTCGAGGAAACCACAGGGGACGCAGTATTCGATCTCGACGCTCGTCATACGTATCGCTTCACCATCCCGATACATATCAGTTCGGTAGTGGGTGCCTTCTGCACATCGAACCGCTACTGTTGGCGTGCCGGCGACCCAACGGATTCGTGATACGTTTCCGCGAGTGCGCTGAGCGCGTCGTGGTGGTTCGTCGAGTGTGGGGCGGTCAACGGCGAGATACTGATTCGGCCCTCAGCGACGGCTCGACGGTCTGTCCCCTCTGGATCCGGAATCGTCTCGGGATCCATGGACTCCCAGATGAGGTCTTTCATGTGAATCTGGGAGCCATCGCGTTCGGCGTCCATCTCGTAGCGTTTCGAGGGGTCCGTGATATCGACCGGAGCAGGGTCGCCGTCGGCGATGGGTACGTTGACGTTGAGATACGCCGCGTGGTCGAAGACGCCGACCTCGAGTGCGTGCTCGGCCAGGTACGTCGTGATTCGAGTGGCTTCCGCGTACGCGTCTGGCTCGAGGGCGACCTCGCCGAGGGGCGTGTCGTCGATGGGGACGTACATTGAAGTCGCAATGGCGGGCACGTCGAAGAAGGCAGCCTCGACGGCGGCGCTGATCGTTCCCGACCGACCCAGGACGTACTCGCCGAGGTTCGCTCCTTTGTTACAGCCCGCGACGACCAGATCGGGATCGGGGCAAAGTTCGGCCATTCCGGCGACGACGCAGTCGGCGGGCGTTCCGTGGACCGCGTACCCGAGTTCGCGCTCGTCGACGTCGACCTCGTGTGAGATCGATCGTCCGCAGGCGCTCTGGTCCGTCGCCGGGGCGACGACGGTCACGTCCGCGGTAGCCGCCAGGGCATCGTGGAGCGCCCGGATTCCCGTGCTGTCGATCCCGTCGTCGTTCGTCAACAGGATCTCGAGGGAGTCGCTCATACCACTCGAGTCGAAGGCGGGTACGAAAAGCCCACCGCTTTGTCGTACCGACGGTATCTGCCACCGTCAGCCGATTCGGTCGACGATCGTCTGCTCGTCGACGACCAGGTTGTACGCCTCCTCGTCGTCGTTCCAGAGCGCGAGTACCTGTTCGAACGTGCAGACTTCGCCGTACTCCGCTTCGAGCAGCGGCCGATTGAGCGACGTTTCCGACGTGAGGACGGCGTAGTGGTCGGTCGACTCGCTACCGTCGCTGATCTTGAACAGCGGATTCGTGCTCGAGGCGTCGTACCCGCTATTCTCGTCCTCGCTCAGCGAACGGCTGAGTTTTGCGGCGGCGATGTCGATTCGATTGGTCACGTGGCGCTCCATTTCGGCCATCTTCGCCCAGTCGCTGGTCTCGAGGGCGACGTCGATTCGTCGCGTTCCGTCGAGACGCAACAGGGAAGACGAAAACTGGACGTCGACGTTGACGAACTCGCCGGGTGCGTGCTCCTCGTCGTCGCCCGGCGTCGCCTCGTCGAGTTTTCGCTGGAACGACGGCACCTCGAGGTCCGGTCGCGCGTCGAACGACCAGCCCCGATCTGTGGGCCGCTCGCCCGGCCAGAGTCGAACCGTGGGGCCGTAGACGGTGACCAGTCCGCGGCGGTCGGCGTCACCGTCACCGTCACGGCGGCCGTCCGTTCCACCAGCCTCGGGTCGATCGCCATCGTCGCTTTCGCCACGCTCTCTCGCCCCGTCCTCAGCGGCTCCCAGTTGGGCTGGCGACCAGACGCGGTCGTCCTCGAGGTCGCGTTCGACGGCTCGCAACTGCGTGCTCGTGTTCTTATCTGCGGGAGCCATCGCGAGCAGGGTGCCGTCGGGCGCGAGCCACTCGAGCGCGTCGCGCGCGACGGCGGTCGGATCCTCGAGTTCGCTCAGCACGTTCGCCGCGAGAATGAGATCGAAGCCGTCGTCCGGGGCGGTCGGATCGAATCTGTCCGAGTTTCCTCCTTCATCACCACCGTCCTCCCCCACGACGTCGGTCGGGTCGAACGACTCGATGGTGGACCGGTGGATCGTCGCGTGTACGTTTCGGCCGGTCTCCTCGAGCAACGACTCGAGGACGTCTGCCGCGGCACTCGGCTCGACGGCGTGGTACTCGAGGAGGGCGTCGTCGGGCAGGTACGAACAGAGGCCGAGGGCGGGGCCGCCGACGCCCGCGCCGATGTCGAGCACGCGCAACCGTCGCCCGAGGAGGCCGCGTTCGGCCAGGTCGTCGAGGGCGTACTGGACGGCGGCGTAGTATCCCGGTAGGTGGTAGATCGCGTAGCCCGCCGCGACGTCCTCGTCGTACTCGACGGGGTCGCGCTCGAGGTAACTCGCTTTGAACCGTCGGATCGTCGAGCGGAGCAAGTCCCCTGTCGCGTCCTCGTGCCAATTGACGCCGTAGCGCTCGACGAGCAGGTCCTCGAGTCGGCGTTCGTAGGTTTCGGGAACTCTCTCGACGGGTCCGCGATTCGGCTCTACCGGCTCGTCGTCGACGGGAACGAACGTCTCGTCGTCTTGTTCGAGTAGTCCGAGGCTCGCCGCTTCCTCGCGGAGGAGTTGGCGAACGACTGCCGGGTGCGGGTTGCCCTCGATGTACTCGCAGATCTCCTCGGGATCGACCGGGCGCACGTTGCGCAGGTACTTCGCGTTCGATCGGACCGCGTCGCGCTGGTCGCTCATACGCGATCACCGTCGCCCGAGTCGGCCGTCGAGTCAGCGTCCCCGAACTCCGGAGAGTGCCACCGTCGAGACGCCTCGTCGTACAGCGACTCGAGTTCCGCGGGATCGGCCTCGGCAATCTCGGCAGCAGCACGGGCGACGGCGTCGGCACCGTCGAAGGTGTCCTGAATGTCGGCGTACACTCGCGGCGTGCCGTCGGTAACCCGCTCGGCTAAGGTCCGAAGGCCGTCGTAAATCGGCGTCTGGAATCCCTCGGGAACTGGATCGGCCGCCAGCGCGAACGAGAGTACGGCGGCGTGCGTCGCGGCCTGCACCGATTTCATCGCGTCGTCGTGTTCTCCCGCCGTCGTCTCGAGGAGGTCGTTTCCGCGGCCCTCGAGGTCGGCGAGCAGCGCGTCGATCGTCGATCCGGCGTCGTCGCGAACCACCGCGATCGAACCCGGTGCGCGCTCGGGTGCGAACAGCGGGTGGAGACTCGCGCGCTCGATGTCGGGTGCCTGCGTCGCCATCGCCTCGAGTGGGGGCCCCATCACGCCCGAGACGTCGACGATCGCGTCGTCCGCTCTCCCGGCGTGAGTCGCGATCGCATCCGTCGCGTGAGTCATCGGCACGGCGAGACAGACGACGTCGTAGCTGTCCGTCTCCTCGAGGGAGGCCGTCTCGGCGTCGGTTCCGACTGCATCGGCTGCGGCGGTTGCGGCGTCGGCGTCCACGTCGGTGAACGTGACCGAGGCGTCGATCGCCCGGCCGAACCACGTCCCCATCGCCCCCGCACCGACGATCAGTACGTCCATCGGTCGCTCTTACCGCCCGGCGTCGCAAAAGGCGTTCGATCGATTGTCTCGCGTGAGTGTCCGTGCAGTTGGTTCGGTTGCAGGAGGGCGTTCAGTCACCACATCCGTCGCTCGGCTGTCAGTGGTATGGTAGCAACGCCCAAGTTCTAAATCAGTGGTCGTCGTACTGACTCTATGGGAGCGATCGAGCGACCGACCTTTTCGTCGGACGCGAGCAGACAACTCTACGAGTACGTCGAACGGAACGGAACCGTCAAGCGACACAAGTTACTGGACGTCGTGTCGCTCCCGACCGACGAGTTTCGAGATCACCTGGAAGGACTCAAATCCGACGGCTATCTGGAAGAAGACGGCGGAACCCTCCAGATTTCCCTCGAGTTCGGGGCGATCACGGAGTACGAGATCGACGACCTCTCCTTCCTCGTTCGACCGGGGCGACAGGACGACTTCGACGGCCTCATCGAGACGATTCGAGACGTGACGGCGGCGGAAACGTACGTCGTCGCGGAGACCATCGCCGAGGAGTTGCTCTACGAAGACTCAGTGAGCAGACACAACGCCGTCAAATCGCGGATGTTCTTCGTCGCGAGCGTCGACGGCGAGGTCGTCGGCTGGACGCACCTCGACTTGCCGCAGGTCGAGCCGATGCAGGGGACCGCCCAGCAAACGGTGGGCGTCCGCGAGGCCTACCGCGGCAACGGCATCGGCACGAAACTGCTCGCCCGCGGAATCGAGTGGGCCGAAGCCAACGGCTACCGGAAAGTGTACAACAGCGTCCCGATCACCAACGACCGCGCCCTCGAGTTCCTGACCGTCCACGGCTGGGACACCGAGGCCATCCGCCGCGACCACTACGAAATCGACGGCGAGTGCGTCGACGAGGTGATGATGGCCTACGAACTGTGAGCGCCACGTCCACACTCGCGTTCTGAACCAGTATCGCGGTGTCGAACACACCGGCCGACAGTACTTGGGCGTCCGCCCCGAATGCAGATCCACTATGTGCAGAATCGGGATCGTCGGCGCTGGTGCGGCCGCTGCCGGCGCAGCGCACGCGATCGACGCCGGACTCGAGGACGCATCGATCACTGTCCTCGAGAAATCCCGCGGGTTGGGCGGTCGCGCAGCGACGCGACGCCGTAGCGACGTTCGCTACGACTACGGCGCGAACTACGTCAAATCGGGCGACGAGCGAGTCGACGAACTGCTCACGGAAACGCTCGAGACCGACGGGCTGTCCGACGTGAGCGAGCCGATCTGGACCTTCGATGGCACAGGCGAGGTGTCGGAAGGCCGGGACGCGGACGAACGCAAGTGGACGTACGAGAGCGGAGTGACACAACTCGCGAAACGACTGTTCGGACGGACCGACGCGACGGTTCACCGCGAGACCCGGGTCGAAACGCTGAGTCGGAACGCGAGCGACGAGACGTGGCGACTCGAGGACGGATCCGGCACCCGATGGGGCCCGTTCGACGCCATCGTGGTGACCCCGCCAGCGCCGCAAACGGCCGAACTCGTGCGTACGGCCGAGTGGGACCACGACAGTCGAGATTCGCTCGTCGAAGCCATCGACGGCGTTCCGTATCGAACGATCTGGACGGGCGTCTTTCACTATCCGTTCGCGCTCGAGCGACCCTACTACGCGTTGGTCAACACCGACAAGGACCACGAAATCGGGTGGCTCGCCCGCGAGGAGTGCAAACCCGGCCACGTCCCCGACGGCGAGTCGCTGTTGATCGTGCAGGCGAATCACGAGTGGTCGGTCGAACGCACCGACGCGGACCCGGAGGCGACGCTCGAGGAACTCGCCGAACTGACAGCAGAGCTGCTCGAGGACGACCGGCTGCTCGAGCCCGACTGGACGGACCACCAGTGCTGGCGGTACGCCCAGCCCGAAGCGGAGGTTTCACAGGAACCGTTGGGACGGGCGGAGAGCGTCGGGCTGTACTGTCTGGGCGATTGGGTCGTCGGCGAGGGGCGAGTCCACGCCGCGTTAGGCTGCGGACTCGAGGGTGGCGAGCGCATCGTCGAGCGCAACTAAGTAGGCATTCTGTTTGGCAGTCGAAAGTCACCCCGGCGGTGCGGGCAACCACGCTCGCGCGCACTCACAGCGATTGCGACGATCGCTATTCGGTCAGCGACGGTTGCTATTCGCTCGAGGGCTCGAGCCCGACCCGGTAGTCGGTCAGGTTCTCGTAGCCGTCCTCAGTCACCGCGATCAGATCCTCAATTCGCACGCCACCGACGGCAGGATCGTAGATTCCCGGTTCGATCGAGATGACGTGACCGGGCTCGAGTTCGCCGCCGGAGGGGGCGACGCTCGGCTGTTCGTGGATGTCGAGGCCGACGCCGTGGCCGGTGCTGTGAATGAAGCCGGTTTCGGTGCTGGGATCGCTTCGGAGGGTCTCGTAGCCGGCGTCTTCGATCACGTCGCAGGCGACGTCGTGGACGGCTTCGCCGGTGACGCCAGCCTCGACGGCCTCGAGTGCGGCCTCGTACGCTTCTTCCGTGACTTCGTAACGCCGTCGCGCTTCGTCGCCGGGGTCGCCGCGGGCGAACGTGCGCGTCATATCACCGAAGTAGCCCGTCTCCTTGTCGCGCGGGAAGATGTCGATCACGATCAGTTCGTCCACCTCGAGCGGGCCGCTGCCGCGGTCGTGTGGATCCGCGCCGTCCGCCGCGCAGGCCACGATGGTGTCGTCGAGTCCGCAACCGTGTCGGAGGAGGGTCACTTCGATCTCCGTCTTGACCCGTTCGCTCGTCAGCACCTCGCCGTCGTGGACCAGACTGCCGTCGTCGGCCACGTCGGCCGTCGCGATCAACTCCTCTGCGGTCGCCATCGCGGCCTCGTTGGCACGTTGGGTCGCACGGATCTGCTCGAGTTCCCACTCGTCTTTCGTCGATCGAACGTCTTCGACGAGGCCCTCGGGTTCGACCGTCACCGAGAGTCCCTGCTCGCGAAGGCCGTCCGCCGTCCCGGTCGGGAAGTTCCGGGGGACGGCGAGGGAGTCGACGCCGTGATCCTCGAGGAACGCGGCGATCAGTCGGCTCTTCGCCTCGTACGGGCCGTGTTCGGCGACGAGTTTTCGGTAGTCGTACTCGGAGCGACGCGTCACCGAGTCGGCTGCCGCTTCCGTCTTCGCTCGGCCGTACTCGAGTCCCGAAACGAGCAGGTGAACACCGTCTGGAGTGACGACGGTCTGATAGGGATCGGGAGCGGTGAAGCCGGAGACGTAGCGCTGGTCGGAATCCGACGCGTCCGCGTCGATACAGTAGCCATCCAGGTCGGTCGCCTCGAGATAGTCTCGCAACGGGGCGAAGTCGACGGTTGCGCTCATACGAGAGTCTGTGTCGAGCACCCACATAATTACGGCGAGTCACTTCCTCTGTCGCTTCGCTCCATCGATCGTGAACTCGCCGAACATCGCAAACCGTTGTGGTTTGCTCAATCCCGGCGAGTCACTTCCTCTATCGCTTCGTGTCGGTTCGCTCGATGAGTTGGCCAGTCCATCACGTCGAAACACTCCGAGGATCGGTATCGGTATAGGGCGGCCACTCCACAGAGCGAGCATGAACGTCACTATCACGCCCTCGAGTCTCGAGGGAGAGGCACGAGCCCCGCCCTCGAAGAGCTACACGCACCGGGCGATTCTCGCGGCAGGGTACGCGAGCGAGACGACCGTCCGCGACGCGCTCTGGAGTGCGGACACGCAGGCAACCGCCCGCGCCGTCGAGTTGTTCGGCGGGAGTGTCGAGCGACGCGCGGACGCTAGCCTCGCGGTCGAAGGCTTCGACGGGCGGCCTTCGGTCCCCGCGGACGTCATCGACTGCGACAACAGCGGGACCACGATGCGACTCGTTACGGCCGCGGCCGCGCTCGCGGACGGCACGTCGGTGCTCACCGGCGACGAATCGCTTCGCTCGCGGCCACAGGGTCCGCTGCTCGAAGCCGTGGGTGATCTCGACGGGGAGGCGTTCAGCACTCGAGACAACGGCCAGGCCCCGCTGGTCGTGACGGGCCCGATTTCGGGCGGAGAAGTCGCAATTCCGGGCGACGTCTCCTCGCAGTACATCACCGCCTTGCTCATGGCTGGTGCCGTCACCGAGGAGGGAGTCGACGTCGTTCTCGAGACCGAACTCAAGTCCGCACCGTACGTCGACATCACCCTCGAGGTGCTCGCGGATTTCGGCGTCGAGGCACGTAAGACCGGTGACGGATTCTCGGTCGAGGGCGGCCAATCCTACGGGACTACCAACGGAGAGTACGCCGTGCCCGGCGACTTCTCCTCGATTTCCTACCCGCTCGCGGCCGGTGCAATTGCCGCGGCTGACGGCGGCTCCGTCCGAATTACGGGGGCAAATCCGAGCGCACAGGGGGACACCGCCATCGTCGACATCGTCGACCGAATGGGTGCAGACGTGACGTGGGACCGAGACGCTGGAACGATCGACGTTTCGAGTGCCCCGCTCTCGGGTATCGAGGTCGACGTCGAAGATACGCCGGATCTGCTGCCGACGATCGCGACGCTGGGGGCCGTGGCCGATGGCGACACGCGGATTACGAACGCCGAGCACGTTCGCTACAAAGAAACCGACCGCGTGAGCGCGATGGCCGAAGAACTGGGCAAGATGGGCGTCGAGACGACCGAGGAACGCGACTCCCTGACCGTCCACGGCAGCGACTCCACGCTCTCCGGCGCGACCGTTCGCGGTCGGCACGATCACCGAATTATCATGTCGCTCGCACTCGCCGGCCTCGTGGCCGAGGGCGAGACGACGGTCGAGGGTGCCGACCACGTCGACGTCTCGTTCCCCGGCTTCTTCGAGATGCTCGAGGACCTGGGTGTCGCGCTCGAGCGAACATAACTCGCCGTTTGCTCTCTTTCACTCTCGTTGTTTGGCCCTTCCACTCTCGTTGTTTGTTCCTTCCACGCCCGCCGCCCGCCCCTTCCACTCGTAACTGCTCCCGGCAACTTGGTTACCGATTCACACATTTATTTACGCGTGGGCAACGAGTGGTAGCCAATGGCAGACACGACACCGGTGATCGTTAGTGCAGTTCGGACGGCACAAGGCAAAGAAGACGGCGCACTCTCGGAGTTTCGAAGCGAAGACCTCTCGATTCCGCTGGTCAACGAGATGCTCGCCGAGACCGGCCTCTCCGGCGACGATATCGACGATCTGATGTGGGGCTGCGCCCAGCAACGCGGCGAGCAGCGAACGAACATTGCGCGCCAAATCGCGCTCTTTTCGGATCTCGGTGAGGGCGTCCCGGCGACGACGGTCGATCGTCAGTGTGCATCCTCCGCGCAGGCAATTATCGGTGCCGCCGACTCGATCGCTGCAGGCCGCCAGCAGGCCGTCTTCGCGGGCGGCGTCGAGAGCATGAGCCGCGTGAAGATGGGAGCCGCCGACAGCGGCGAGATGCACCCGAAACTCGACGAGGAGTACGGCATGGAGAACCTCGCAATGGGCGTCACGGCCGAAAAGGTTGCTGAGAAGCACGGCATTTCGCGCGAAGAACAAGACGAGTACGGTGCTCGCAGCCAACAGCGCGCCGTCGACGCGACCGAGGAAGGTCGATTCGACGACGAAATCGTTCCCCTCGAGACCGAGGACGGAACCCACGACACTGACGAAGGGCTGCGTCCGGGAACGACGGCCGAGAAACTCGCGGAGTTGCCAACCGTTTTCAAAGAAGACGGCACCGTCACGCCGGGTAACGCCTCCCAGATCGCCGACGGGGCCGCGGGCGTCTTACTGACCAGCCGCGCATTCGCCGAGGAGAACGACCTCGAGGTCCTCGCGGAAGTCGGTACGAGCTACGTCGCCGGCGTCGATCCGACGGTCATGGGTGTCGGCCCAGTGCCGTCGACTGAAGGCTTGCTCGAGCGTGCGGGTCGAGAGATCGACGACTACGGCCTCGTCGAGATCAACGAAGCGTTCGCGAGCCAGACGCTGTACTCCCAGCAGGAACTCGGCATTCCGATGGATCAACTGAACGTCAACGGCGGCGCGATCGCGATCGGTCATCCACTCGGGTGTTCCGGTGCTCGCCTGCCCGTCACGCTCGTCCACGAGATGAACCGCCGCGGCGTCGAGCGAGGGATTGCGACCGAGTGCGTCGGCTTCGGTCAGGGAGCGGCGATCGAGTTCGAACTGCCCTGAAGCGTTTTCGCTAGCCCTTTTGGTCCTGATTTTTCGAGTTTGCTCGCGAACGTAGTGAGCGAAGAGTCTACGATGCACGGGAGTTCCTGTCTTTCCAGACGTTGTCGGGTCAATGGATCCGCTTCTGGTTCGCGTCGCTCTCCGGTCACTTGCGTGGTTCTCACACCGACCCGAAGCGCGCCACTCAAGATCGGTTGCTAGTAGGACTCAATACAGCTCGACGAATGCTAGCTTCCAGCACTGTGCGAGTAGCGATTATTAAGTGGCGCGTCATCTCTGGGTATGCGTCTGTGCAGTTGATTGATCAATCTACGCGCTCCCCGCGGGTTATGACGTATATGAGTAAACCAACTATTCCTGGAAAAATCCCAGCTAAGAATAGGAACGCAATTCCGACACCCCACTGCCAAGCCCAACCACTCTGCCGCGATTTTGCATCATCATAGACCCATTTCCCAGCAAGAACTGAAATGAAGACAATCAATAATGTTGCCATTATCAACTCAGGTAAGCCAACAACCACCATAGATTTACTATGGCCTCGAGCGTATAATAATTTGTGTTATTGCTGCTCAGGAAAATGTGAATTCAAAAACTGTAGGTGACTCGTTGGTTCTAACGCCATGTGATACTCCAATAGGATTTTTATTTGACCTATAAATATATGATTTCCGAAATAACCATTACATATACCTTGGTCTCTCATTTCTCGCAAACCATCCATATACACCTCTAAGACTTAGAACTGGCTTATTATGCTAAAATATAAATAAACTTCAACAAAATGTCTAATAATGTGATTTGGAGCACTGTTTAGATGAGGGTTTGAGGAATGAGCGGGTGGTGGAGAGAAGTACTCGTACAACTTGCTAACTTGCTCAGAAAGGCCTTAGACGTGGATTGTGGTGAGTTTGGGAGAACAAGCGCACCCCGACACCCGTCAGGGTATTTGAGGTGCGACTGCATTCGTCAGAATTGTCAGTTCGGGAGTTCGTCTCAGTGTTCAAATTACTTGTTGTCAATCGTTCTCATACCGCAATTTGGAGGGGGACGCACAAGCTTTCGGAGGCTCAGAGTGACCCACGGATGTCTGCGAGAGCTTAGCGAAGGAAACGTTCTGAGACCAGCGGAGCCGTCGCGGGTCGCAGTCGACGAGAAACAGACCGAGGTCGGCGGCGAAAAGAAGTAGACGTACTTCGCGATCGACACAGAATCGAAACTACTGCTCGGAATCGACGTGTTCAGCCGTCACGGGATTGACCCTGGGGCGGCGTTCCTGCATCGACCCATCGCGAAACAAGATATGATGAGTCAGAGATTCTCGTTGATGCTGGCGGCTATCTAACTGCCCTTACTCGCCACGAATTGAGCGGTCAGCTCGACTATAGTTCAAAACTACGTAAAAAAGTTGTTACAGACCGTCTGATGGGGATCGACCGTTTTCAATCTTTCCGGCAGCGCAGTCCGGCCAGTGCACGCCTCTGGCTCAGACGCTTCAGACACCATTATAACCACGATCGGCCGAATCAAGCGCTCGATGGTCGAACGCCAGCTGAGAGGTGCTGAAATGAACAGTATCGGTTTAATTGCCAAAACATTTAATGTTAGGGCAGCTAAATCAACATTGTATGTCAAAATACAATAGAAGAAGTATATTGAAAAAGACAGGAAATGTGTCAGTTGTTGGTCTATTAGTTGCTGGAAATAGCGGCACTGTAGCTGGTAGCCCAGACAAAACCAATCGAGGACAAACCGATTTGGATATTGACATTGATTTCAGTCCAAATGATGAAGAGGCTATTGGCCAATTCTTTGAGGATCTGCGTGATCTATCCGAAAAGGAAATTGTGGAGACTCATGAACTTTTGAATGAACCACAAGCTGAAGCAGTCACTGAGGCATTAGAGGATCTTGTGATTAATGGTGAAAAGACTGGGGAAGATGAGGGAGAAGAAGTGAACGATGGCCCATCAACTCAAATCAATCGTGAGCAAAATGTCTCAGAGACTGCTACTGTTTGGGCACGTCACTGGTGTACAGGGCATAAGGTCTGGGAGCTTGAACTCAAAGTAGAATGGGACTATATGATTGGTGATCTTATGGCTGTGACAAAAACACCTGATTCGACCGTTCACGACTCGACTTGGACTGATAATGGAACATCAACTGCCTGGTTACATGATGAAGATGACGCTGGTATGGATGAAAATGAATGGGAAGCATACCACCAACACCAATTTCAATATCTTGGAGGTGGACCAGTGCCATCCGTCGGATACAGCCCCTATATTCACATGAAGGGAGGTGATTATTGGCCTGCAGAAATAGTTGACAAACATGAAAATCTGTCAGATAATGCCTGCATAGTATGGTAGGCTAATCTAAAATAATTTGGGGGATCGAAAGCTTACTCTGCTCCCAAACCCATTCGATCACACTCGACTCAGTCGCTATTGGGGTTTCCACCTGATCTATCTAGCCACGCTGCTTCCCAAATTACCGGTCAGGTCTTTAACCTGACAGAGCAGGAATAATATCTCAAGATCACCGCATGTATAGAACCGTCACATACCACCACGTTCGCGCAAGGGCGTCTCGTATCTTTCCGGAAGTGATATTTTAAATTCAGCTCCTTAGATATTAATATCGCCGGCGATGTTGTTGATCCATCCGATTAAGGGATATACGTGTAACGCCTATTAATCTAGCAGCGCTTCGGCGTGGTCTCCGTTCGGGAGTCGCTATTTCGAGTCTACCGGGGTGCCCTCGAAATACGTAGGTGGGCGCTCGTCGTAGTGGATCGAATAGTGAGGACTGAGTATTACATGTCGCAGCGAAATGATCCGCCAACTGTTGCTGATCACCTCACCGTATTTTCGAATGGCCATCCAACCGTCTCTCCCGTAAATCTCAGCCGCTGGCGTCGGCTCATCAACGTCGTGCTTTGATTGCAACGGCTCTGGTGAATCACTAGGCGGCGTTGACTTCCTCCCAGAGATTATCCCGCTCGAGGCGTCATGTTGGGACGATCGTGGTTGTCACCTCGAGAAATCCGGCGGTGACGGTTCAGTCGGTTGGACTCAAAAAATAGTGTAACACTACAACCCGGCGTAGTATGGCAATTCACCAGAGCCATTGCAACCGACTACGAATTGGTGCATTGGCTCGCAATTACGGTAGGTCTTGATCGCTTGCTTCGCCTCAAGTGAAGCCCCTATATTTTTTGTGTCGACGCCGTAGCTCTGGCCATGCGCACCGACCTCGAGCGGCGTCTCCGAAATCGACAAACCGAGGACGGCTACCTGTTTCCCGACTACGAGGACTACTGCTTCGCCAACGTGCCAGATACGGTCGCGACAGTACTCGGAGCGGACGATGTCGTCGACCGACCGCTCCCCCACGACGTCCTCGCGGATCTCGGCGACGACTACGACCGGGTGCTGGTCGTCGTCGTCGACGGCTTCGGCCTCGAGTTCTGGAACCGCCACGACCACCCGCTGCTCGAGCGACTCGAGGCCGCGGGGACCGTCTCGCCGCTGACGGCGACCTACCCCTCCGAGACGGCAGCGGCGATGACGACTTTCCACACGGGACGGCTGCCCGCCTCCCACGGCGTGCTCGGGTGGGACGTCTACGATCCGATAGACGAGGCCTCCTACGAGGCGTTCACGGTCGACGTCAAAGCCGGCGACGAGTCGGTCGATCACGACCTGCAGGACGTTTTCGAGGGGCCGCCGATCTATCCAGCCCTCTCGAGGGCGGGCATCGACTGTCACCACGTCGTCCCGTTCGAGGAGACCTACGACGGCGCGGTCGCTCACACCTACGATTTGGACCTCGAGGCGGGTCCGGCCACCGAATCCGACGGCGTCGAAGCCGATCCGACCACCGAACTCGACAGCTTCGAGGCCACAGTCGAATCGGCGTTCGACGCCGCCGACGATCCGGCGTATCTGTACGCCTATCTGCCACAGATCGACAGCGTCGCACACGCCTCAGGCACTCACAGCGACGCCTATCGGGAGACCGTTGGGGCCACCTTCGACGCCCTCGAGCGTGCGCTCTCGCGAATCGGGTCGGACGACGGCAGCGAGGCTGGCGAAACGCTGCTCGTCCTCACGGCCGATCACGGCCACGTCGATACCGTCCCCGAGCACAACATCGACCTCGAGACCGACGCCAACTGATGGGCCACCTTGAGCACCACGCCGACGGCAAACCGGTGTACGCCGGGAGCCCGCGAAACCTTCATCTACACCTGCAGGAACCCGACCGCGAACGCGAGCGAGTGCGGACGATGGTCGCCGAGCGCCTCGACGCGAAAATCTTCACCCGAGAGGAAGCCCTCGAACGGGAACTGTTCGGCGACGGACCGATAAGCGAGACGTTTCGGCGACGAGTCGGTGATCTGGTTGTCTGTCACCGCGACCGGTCGGTCTGGTACGGCAGCGACCGCGCCCACCTCGAGTTGGTCGGCGTCCACGGCGGCCTCCACCCCGACGAGATGCTGGTACCGTTCGCAGCGTGTGATCTCGAGGCCGTCCTCGTGTGAGAACGACCCCCGTCAGGAGTCGGGTGGTTCTCAGGTCGGGACTCGAGTGAGTCTCGGGGCGGGACTCGAGTCGCATGTCACGATTCGAATGGCTCTTCGGGGCCGATCGCTGTGGCTGATTACTCCGAGCAGTGATCGGCGTCCGACTCCGTCCGCACGTCGGCCGCACCGTCCTCGAGAACCAACAGTTCCGTTGCGGGACAGGGCTGGTCGAACGTGGCGGGCTCGAGGGTCGTCGATTCGACGGAACTCCCGTCTTCGGTGACCGTGACGGTGTATCGGTCGCGCTCCTGGAGCACGACGACGACGTGATCCTCGGAGGTGAGGTCGTAAGTCCCGTCGAGGGAGACGTCACCGCTGCCCGACTCGATCTCGAGGGCGAGCGAGTGGGGGTCGACGTCGCGGTTCCAGATCCGCAGGCGGTGGGAGGGGTGGTCGTCCGACGCCAACCCGAGGACGGCGCGAGCGACGGGGTCGTCCGGGTTCGCAGGGAGGGGCGGTGCGTCGTCGTCTTGCCCGAGTACTGGCCCGGCGAGCGAGAGACCGCCCGCGGCGGCGACAGTCGAGCGGGCAACACCGGCGAGCAACGAACGGCGGTGCATGTGACACGTGCGCATACGTCGATTGTGGCAAAGACAGTTGGGATAGCTAGGGAAAAAGGACGGTCGCTGCCGCCTATCGGTGGCGTTTCCGGTTGCGTCGGTGACAGAGGCTGGAACGACAGCGTGTGGAACGACCGAAACCGTCTGTAGACGCGTAGTTCGGGACGACCCGGACCCGGCTCTGCGAATCATGCACCGCTAAGTGTCCCCGTCTCCCAGAGGTGAGTAATGAACGGCAACCGCTTCGGTCGCCTCTTTCAGGTGACCACGTTCGGTGAGAGCCACGGGGAGGCGATGGGGTGTACCGTCTCGGGGTGCCCCGCCGGTCTCGAGCTCTCGGAGGAGGACATTCAGGCAGATCTGGACCGCCGGAAGCCGGGCCAGTCGATGATCACGACCAGTCGCGGCGAACCAGACGACGTCTCGATCAAATCGGGCGTGCAAGACGGCTACACGACCGGGACGCCAATCGGGATGGTCATCCAGAACAAGGACGCGAGATCGGGCAAGTACGAGCCCTTCATCACGGCTCCTCGACCCTCCCACGGCGACTTTACGTACTCCGCGAAGTTCGGCACGCGAAACTGGGGCGGCGGCGGTCGCTCGTCGGCCAGAGAGACGGTCAACTGGGTCGCTGCAGGTGCCATCGCGAAGAAACTCCTCGCGACGCAAGGAATCGAACTCAAGGCACACGTCAACCAGATCGGCGACGTGGAGGCTCCCGAAGTGACCTTCGAGGAGATACTCGAGCACAGCGAGGAAAACGACGTGCGCTGTGCCCACCCCGAGACGGCCGACGAGATGCAGGAGCTGATCGCGGACTACCAGGAAGAAGGCGACTCCATCGGCGGGAGCATCTACTTCGAAGCACAGGGTGTCCCCGTCGGACTCGGTGCGCCGCGATTCGACTCGCTCTCGGCCCGACTCGGCCAAGCGATGATGGCCGTTCCGGCGACGACGGCCTTCGAGTTCGGGCTGGGAACCGAAGCCGCAGAGTGGACCGGCAAGGACCGAAACGACGATTGGGAGTTCGACTCCGAGGGCAACCCGACGCCCGTCGAGAACGATCACGGCGGGATTCAAGGCGGCATCTCGAGTGGCGAACCCATCTACGGCGAGGTCACGCTTCACGCGCCGACGTCGATTCCAAAGAGCCAGCAGACGGCCGACTGGGAGACGGGCGAGTTGAAAGAAGAGAAAGTCATCGGCCGTCACGACCCCGTGCTCCCGCCGCGGGGCGTTCCCGTCGTCGAGGCGATGCTCGCACTGACGCTCGTCGACTTCATGTTCCTCTCCGGACGACTCAACCCCGACCGCGTCGACGACCAGCCGGGCGAGTACGACACGGACTACCACCCGAGCAATCCGGCGAACGAATAGGGAGACCCTCGAGCGAGCAAGAGGCAGCGACTCGAGCCGTCAACCAATCATATAGCTATTTCTGATATTGCAAAATTAGCGACGACGATGTATCGAGTCGCTGTTCGATCATTCACAAACACACACAACTGTAGCTAATTCCTCCAATGTTAATGGTCGATAATCTCCGATAGTGTGTGGTTGTGCATTCTTCACGATTGATGCATGATAATCTATAGCAAAGGCTTTAGGTTTTGTAGGGCAAATTTCTGCGTACGGTTGGCCCACCGGCCACTGATTTACTATGAGCGACGATGAACTCATCTGGCGAATCGCAGGCGGTTCCGGTGACGGGATCGACTCGACGAGTCAGAACTTTGCGAAGGCGCTGATGCGCTCGGGGCTCAACGTATTCACCCATCGGCACTATCCGTCGCGAATTCGCGGCGGCCACACGTACGTCGAGATCCGAGCTGCAGCACGCGAGGTACAGTCACGTGGGGACGGCTACAACTTCCTGCTCGCGCTGGGCGACTCGTTCGCCCGAAACCCACAGGAAGAAGCCTACTACGGGAACGAGGAGATCAAACCGCTCTCGGAAAACTTAGACGAACTCCGGGAGGGCGGCATCATCGTCTACGACGAAGGGCTCGTCGACGACGAAGACATCGAGGAGGTCGACCTCGAGGAACGCGCCGAGGAGAACGACTGGCACGTCTTCCCGATGGATCTCCGCGGCCTCGCCAAGGAACACGGCCGCGAGGTCATGCGAAACACTGCCGGCGTCGGCGTCACCGCGGCGTTGCTCGACATGGACCTCGAGCACATCGAGGACCTGATGGAAGACGCCATGGGTGGGGACATTCTCGAGGCGAACCTCGAGATTCTCCACGAGGCCTACGACACCGTCAACGAGGAGTACGACTTCGAGCACGAGCTTCGTGCCCCGACGGGCGAACACGACGCCGAACAGGCGCTGCTCTCGGGCTCGAACGCGATCGCCTACGGCGCGATCGACGCCGGCTGTCGCTTCATCGCCGGCTACCCGATGACGCCGTGGACGGACGTGTTCACCATCCTCAGCCAGAACTTCCCAGATATGGGCGGTATCTCCGAACAGGTCGAAGACGAGATCGCGGCGGCCGCGCTCGCGGTCGGTGCGAGCCACGCCGGCGTGAAAGCCATGTCCGGTTCCTCGGGCGGTGGCTTCGCGCTGATGTCCGAGCCACTCGGCCTCGCTGAGATGACCGAGACGCCGGTCGTCCTCATCGAATCGATGCGAGCCGGCCCTTCGACGGGAATGCCGACGAAGCCCGAACAGGCCGACCTCGAGCACGTCCTCTACACGAGTCAGGGTGACTCCCAGCGCGTCGTTTTCGCGCCGGGGAACATCGAGGAGGCCTACGAGCAGACACGACTGGCCTTCGACATCGCCTGGGATTACCAGATCCCGACGATCGTCATCTACGACCAGAAGCTCTCCGGCGAGAACCAGAACGTCGACGTCGAGTTCTTCGATCGAGACGTCTCGCCGGACCTCGGTTCGACGCTGACCGAAGAAGAACTGAAGGAGGCCGCACACGACGCTTCTGGAAAATTCAAGCGCTTCGATTACAACGAGGCGACCGACGGCGTCGTCTCGCGGTCGATCCCCGGCCAGAAGGGCGGGCGTTACCTCGCGACCGGGAACGAACACTCCCCGGTCGGCCACATCAGCGAAGATCCGGACAACCGCGTCTTCCAGATGGAACGTCGCCTCGAGAAACTCGAGAAGATCCGCGAGGAACTCGACGAGGAGCGCGACTCCACGCAGACGTACTTCGGCGACGAAGACGCGGAGTACGGTATCATCACGTGGGGCTCCTCGCAGGGTGCCGTCGAAGAAGCCATCGGTCGCTTGAACGAACAAGGCCACTCCGTAAAGGGGATCAGCGTCTCCGACATGATGCCCTTCGCGGAAACGGAAGTGACCGAGTTCTTGGAGAGCGTCGACGAGGCGATGGTCGTCGAGATGAACGCGACAGCCCAGTTCCGCGGCTTGATTCAGAAGGAACTCGGTCGCTTCGGCGACAAGATGACCAGCCTGCTCAAGTTCAACGGGAACCCCTTCGAGCCCGCCGAAATCGTCGAGGGCTACGAAGTCAATCTCGCCGACGAGGACCGCGAACCGACAGCACAGGTGCGAATCGAACCCGTCGCAGGTGACTAATCATGAGTGCATTCAACGCAATCGGCGAAGAACGAGAGATCGACCGGGACGAGTTCACCCCCGGTGTCGAACCCCAGCCGACCTGGTGTCCGGGCTGTGGCGACTTCGGCGTCCTGAAGTCGCTCAAACAGGCCCTCCCCGAGGTCGGGAAGACTCCCGAGGAGGTCCTGACCGTCACCGGAATCGGCTGTTCCGGCAAGCTGAACAGCTACCTCGACACGTACGGCTTCCACACGATCCACGGCCGCTCGCTGCCCGTGGCTCGCGCCGCGAAACTCGCGAACCCCGAACTCGAGGTCATCGCCGCTGGCGGTGACGGTGACGGGTACGGCATCGGCGGCAACCACTGGATCCACACGGCTCGAGAGAACCACGACATGACGTACATCGTCTTCAACAACGAGATCTTCGGCCTGACGAAGGGCCAGACTTCACCGACGAGTCCGAAGGGTCACAAGTCGAAGACCCAGCCCTCCGGAAGCGCGAAGACGCCGCTGCGTCCACTCTCGACCTCACTGGACGCCGGTGCGAGCTACATCGCCCGCACGGCGGCCGTCAACCCGAACCAGGCCAAGGAGATCATCAAGGAGGCCATCGAACACGACGGCTTCGCCCACGTCGACTTCCTGACGCAGTGTCCGACGTGGAACAAGGACGCTCGTCAGTACGTCCCCTACATCGACGTCCAGGAGTCCGACGACTACGACTTCGACATCACCGACCGACGCGAAGCCGCCGAGATGATGCACGAAACCGAGGACGTGCTCAACGAGGGCACCGTCCTCACCGGTCGCTACTACGTCGACGAGGATCGGCCATCCTACACGCAAGAGAAGGAAGCCGTCGGCGAGATGCCAGACGAGCCACTCGCCGAACGCTACTTCGACGACGACGCCGAGTGGGAGCGCAGCTACGACCTCCTCGAGCGACACACGTAGCGACACACGTAACGACCCACACTCGAGTCGACGACGACTCGAGTTCCCGTGGCGGCCCGGGTTTCCATAGCGACCCGGGTTTCCGTAGCGTCCCGATCACCCGACAGTTCCGCGATTCCATTCGTTCTACACGGTTGTCGCGTTATTTGGCTCGAACGTGAACCGGTCGTCCGCGAGTTCCTTGTCGAACGTCACGTCCGTGTAGGTGATCGAAACCTCGAGCGATCGATCGTCGTCTTGGACGTGATACTCGAGTGGGAAGTGGTACTCGTCGTCAGTGACGAGTTCGACGCTGTCCGCGTACGTGCCGTCGACGTCGCTGGTCTCGAGTGGGAGGATGTACTCCGTGTCTCCGACGGCGACGCCGATCGAGCGTTCGATCGTCTCGTTCGACGGCGGATCGAAGCCGGCGCGGAACGCGTCGTATCCGTCGCTCGTCGTCTCCTCGACGTCAGTCAACTCGTACTCCTCGACGTAGCGACTCTGCTCGTCGTAGACGAACGAGAAGTAGGTGTGTGCTGTGGCGTCCGAGTCGCGGGTGGTCGATGTCTCGTTTTCCGCGTCGTAGTACCAGACCGAATTGCCGTCGTCGACTCTGAGGAAGTCGCTTCCGTCGTCGAGGTCACCGATTTGACTCGTTCCGTCGTCGGCTATCCAGACGGGTTCGCTGATCGTCTCTCGCTCGCCCTCGAGTTCAATTTCGACCTCGAGCGTCGCCGACATCGTCTCGGGTGGCTCGGCCGACTCGACGTCGTCTGGAAATTCGGATTCCAGCGAATCGGAGCCAGAAAAGGAGACACAACCGGCACCGACGACCGTCACCGCGAGGACGACCACGACCACTACCGTCGATACGCGATCGGTTCGTGGCATTTTCGTGCGTGTCTCTTGGCTGTCGTATTGAGTGTACCGGCTGGCGTATCAAACGCTCCGTCGACGGCCCTCACCCGCGATAGCCCCACCCGCGCGCGAAGCGCTTCGTCGCGTAGCTCAAGACGAAGAGCGTAACGATGAGTGCCCCGAAGGCAGCCGGATTGTAGCCGTAGAGCAGCTGATGAACCGCATAGATCACGACGAGCACGCCCATGAGCAAGGCGGTCCCACCGGCCCACCGCGAGACGTACGCCGGGTCGACGGACTCGTCGTAGTCGACGTGGAGATCGGCTCGTCCCCGAAAGGCGATGATGTATCCCAAGACGAGGATCACGATTCCACAGACCAGCCAGATCGTCCCGCTTACGAGGTTGAAGTCGACCATACGCCGTGGTCACGTCTGGGGACAACGAGCGAATAAGTGCCCCGGTCCCGACTCGCCGACGATCGGGCACAGTATCTGTTTCTGGTAAGACCAGTAGCCCGTATACCGTCAGGATAGTCGACGTTTTCGTATACAAAAGATATTTTCCCGTCCGAGCAAAACGATACCCTATGAGCACACAGGCGACGGAAGATCGCATCCTCGAGGTCCTCGAAGAGGATGCTCAGGCATCGTACGCCGAAATCGCCACCCGGGCGGACGTTTCGAAGCCGACGGTCCGAAAGTACATCAACCAACTCGAGGAAGAGGGCGTGATCGTCGGCTACTCCGCGGACATCGACCCCAAAAAGCTCTCGAGTAAGACGATCGCGATGGTGGGGATCGACGTCGCGAGCGAACGCTACGTCGAGGCGACGAAGGCGCTCAAGGCCCTCGAGCAGATCGAAGCCCTCTACAGTTCCAGTGGCGATCACATGCTGATGGCCGAGGTGCGCGCCGCCGACGGCGACGCCCTCGGCGAGATCATCTCCGACGATATCCTCGAGATCGACGGCGTCACTGCGGCACACCCGTCGTTCCTTCAAGAGCGACTCAAATAATCGTTCACGGACCGTCTCTGCTTGCGGTTCTCTCGATCGAGCGCGACGCGTTGGATCGAAACTGAGGACGGCCACGCTATTTTCACCACGGCACTCGTGGGCTCACCCGTGGCAACGTACGAACGGCAAACGACCGTCGACGCACCGCTCGAGGAGGTCTGGCAGTTTCACTCGCGAATCGAGGGGCTCGAGGCGCTCACCCCCGACTGGACGGGGCTTCGCGTCGAGGGAAGGATCGGCCCCGACGGGAACTCGGAAATTGATGTCCTCGAGGCCGGAACCGAGATTTCGCTGTCGATGCGTCCGTTCGGAATCGGGCCGCGCCAGTACCTGACGTCGGTGATCGTGGACCGCAAGCGCGGCGACGGCGTCGCTCGGTTTCGCGACGGAATGGCCCACGGGCCGTTCGAGCGCTGGTTGCACACCCACACGTTCGTCGCTGACGGCAGTGCGACCGTCGTCCGAGACCGCGTCGAGTACGAGTTGCCGTACGGAACGACACCCGGAATCGGTCGACTCGTAGCCGCGGCAACACCGTTCTCGTGGGTGGGATTCGAAGCCGCGTTTCGGTATCGCCATCGGCTGACGAAGGCGCTTCTCGAGTGAAACGGGTGTTTTCGATGAAAACCCGACTGGAGTGGTCCACCGATCGTTCGACGACGGAACCACGTCCGTTTTGGTGGTCGGCCCGATACCCTCGAGTATGGCAGACCACGGCGGCCGATCACTTGACCGACGACACCTCCTCGGCGTGCTCGGCTCGAGTGCACTCGTCGGACTCGCGGGCTGTAGCGGTGGCGACGACGAGGAAGACGATGAGGACGAGGAAGACGACGAATTCGAACCGAACATGGAGCATCCGGGTGACGAACCGGTCGACTTCAGCGACGACCAGAGCTGTCCGGTCTGTTCGATGACCCCGACGGACTACCCCGATTTGCAGAGTCAGATCGCACACGACGACGGTCAGGGCGCGGCCTTCGATTCGCCGGGGTGCATGCTGGCGTACCACGTCAATAACTCCGCAGACGCCGACGTCGAAGGCGCGTGGACGATCGACCACGAGACGGGTGACCTCATCGACGCCACAGAGGCGTACTTCGTCGTAATTACCGACGAAGACGAAGCAAACGACCCGATGGGGATCGATCCGCGCGTGTTCGAAGACGAAGACGACGCACGGGAGTTTATGGAAGAGTGGGATGCAGAGGACCTCTCGGAGGACGACATCATCGGCTTCGAGGATATCGATTACGACGTTGCACTCATCTATCGACCGAGCCATCTCGACGCGTAAATAGCCAGGTAACGACGGTATCGATCAGTGCTCAGAAAGCGCCGCGAGGTGTTTCTCTCCGGTGTCCGTAATCGAATACACGCCGCCCGAAACCTGCCGAACGTGGCCGGCCGCCTGCAGTTCGTGACACTTCGTGGCCACCGTCATCGGGTGGGCATCGACGGCGGACGCTAACGCCGTCGTTTCGACCGCCCCGCGCTCGTCGAGTATCCCTAACAGCACTCGACTCGAGCAATTGGTCATCGTCTGCCACCATGCTACGGCAAAATATGTCATAATAGTTTCGGAACATTCTCCAGTAATGATTAGTCGACTGTGGGAATAGTAAACCGGAAGAAGTGACGGCTTCGACGAGCGAGCGTGCTCAGGCTTTCGCCTGCCAAGAGCGAACGCGATCGGCACTGACGCCGTCGACGTCTTCGGCGACCGTATCGGGATCGGCCTCGGTCAGATCCGCGAGGCTCTCGATCCCGGCGGTCTCGAGTTTTTCGACCGTCTTCGCGCCGACGCCCTCGAGGGACTCGAGGTCGGAGCCGCTGTCGCTCTCTCGGGCCTGAAACTCCTGATAGTTACAGATCGGACAACCCAGCTCCCAGGGGTCGTCGCCGCTGTGGACGAGCAGTTCGGGGAGGTCGTGCTCCTCGCAGCGTTCGTCGGTGACTTCGATGTCGCCGCGACGCGGCAGGGGCAGCGAGTACTCGCAGTCGGGATAACGCGTACAGCCGACGAGCCTCGAGCCGCTCTGGAGCGTTTTGACGGCGAGTTCGCCTCCCTCGTCGCTGCCACACTCCGGACACTCGCCGAGGACCGGCCCTTCGCCGGCGTCTTCGGCTTTACAGAGCGGACACCCGTGGACGAACGTCTGGCGGCCCGCGAGCATCTTCACCTCGTTCAGACCGTGGTCTTCACACTCGCTCTCGAGGATGAGCGGTTTGCCCGTCGAGGGCAGGGGCAGCGTGTTCTCACAGTCGGGATAGCCGTCACAGCCGACGAAGTACGAGCCGTGGCGACTGCGTCGAACGAGCAGGTCCTCGCCGCACTCGGGACACGGGCCGAGCCGTTTGTCGTCCTTGAGCGACTTGCGCAACTGGTCGCCGATTTCGTCGCGCGAGTCCGCGAGGTTCGCGAAGATCTCCTCTAACATCTCGCGGGACTCGTCGGTGACGTCGTCCAGGGTAGCATCGCCGTTCGCGATGGCGTCCATGTCCGCCTCGAGTTGGGCTGTCATGTCCTCGCTGACGACGCGGTCGGCGTAGTCCTCCGCAGCCGTGACGACGGCCATCGCCAGCCGGGTCGGCCGCGGCGGATCGCTCTCGACGTAGCCCCGGTCGTAGAGTTTCTCGAGGATGTCGTGGCGAGTCGACTTCGTCCCGATCCCCAGCGATTCCATCGTCTCGATGAGCCGGGACTGGCCGTATCGACGTGGTGGCTGGGTCTCTTTCTCCTCGAGGTCGACGTCGACCAGCGCGAGTTCTTCGCCCTCGTCGACGTTCGGGACGAAGTTCTCACTGGTGTTGAAGTACGGGTAGACGTCGTGGTAGCCCGCTTCGACGAGGCGTTTCCCGTTGGACTTCATGCGGTAGTCGTCGACCTCGGTAACGACCTTGAGGTGCTCCCAGATGGCTGCTTCGGCGACCGTCGCGTAGAACCGACGAACGACGAGTTCGAAGATCTCCCACTCGTCGTCGCTCACGTCGCCGCCGCGGGAGGGAATCTCACCCGTCGGATGGATTGGCGGGTGGTCGGTCGTCTCCTCGTCACCCTCAGTGGGGACGATGTCGTCGTCCGACTCGAGCAGCGATTCGGCCGACTCGCCGAGCGTCGGGTGGCCGACGAAGTCGTCGAGCAGTTCCTCGGGGTCTAAGTCGTCGGGGTAGACGGTGTTGTCCGTCCGGGGGTAGGTGATGTAGCCCGCGGTGTAGAGGTCCTCGGCGATCGACATCGCCCGCTTGGCCGAGTAGCCGATCGCGCTCGCCGCGCGGATGAACTGGGTCGTGTTGAACGGCGTCGGGGGGGTGTCCGTCCGCGTTCGCCGGTTGACGTCGACGACCGTCGCGCTGTCGCGCTCGCTGAGGGTCTCGAAGACCTCGCTCGCGACGGCTTCCTCCCAGACGCGCTCGGCTTCGTTGTCGTCTTCGTCGCGGTAGAAGTACTGGGCGTCGAACGTGGCCTCGCCGTCCTTCTCGAGGTCGGCAAACAGTTCCCAGTAGGTCTCCGGATCGAAGGCTTCGATCTCGCGCTCGCGGTCGACGATCAACTTGAGCGTCGGTGACTGGACGCGTCCGACGGAGATGAAGTCGTTCCCGAGTTGGCCCGAGGACAGTGAGAGAAAGCGGGTCAGCGCGGCACCCCAGATGAGGTCGATGATCTGTCGGGCTTCGCCGGCGGCCGCGAGGTCGAAGTCGAGTTCGTCCGGTTCGTCGAACGCGCTCGTAACCTCGTTTTCGGTGATCGAGGAGAACCGAACTCGCTGAATCGGGACGTCGTCGTCCACGTTGCGGACGATGTCGTAGGCTTCCTTCCCGATCAGTTCCCCTTCGCGGTCGTAGTCCGTCGCGATCGTCACTCGTTCCGCCTTCCGAGAGAGGATGCGAAGCGTCGCAACGATATTCTCTTTCGTCGCCGTCTTCTCGACGTCCGCGTCGATCAATTCGACGGGTTCGACGTCCCGCCAGTCGGAGTACTCGGCGGGGAAGTCGACGCCGACGACGTGCCCCGAGAGCCCGACGCAGCGTTTGCCACCCCACTCGTAGACGTTGACGCCCTTGGTCCGAGTCGAGTCGTACGTGCCACCGCTCAGAATATCGGCGATCCGTCTCGCGGCGTTGTTCTTCTCGGTGATGATTAATTCCACGAGGGATCACCTCCGTGAACGGTCACTCCCAGAATGTGGTGACGAGTGATCTGCATTGACGAGCGCTACGACTGAGAATTTGATAACCCTTTCGCCGAAAACCGAGCGATAGCGCGGGTGTGCGTGCGGTGGCGCACGCTCGAGTGCGTCGCGCGTGCGTGAGGTGGCCACGTTCGTTCGTGCAGAGCAGATCGACCCTGTCGCCCGACTGACACCCCCCGAGTCGACTCAGCCCGTCTGAGGGGAGACGGTTGGGTCTGGAGAAGAGCCAACTCGCCGCCTCATCGCCTCGGAATCCACTTCCGGAGGGTCGGACTGAACTCCGCAGCCATCTGGGTGTCCGCGTCGGTAAACGCGTCCATCGCGACGAGCGCGGCCAGATACGTTCCGATGACGACGATCGGTAACGCGACGATGATAACGAGGTCGGACTCGAGGAAGTAGACGACCGGAGCACCGGCGATGGCCGCGGGGACACCGGCACCGACGATCTTCGCGAAATCGCGGGTGAAGGGGTGAATGCCGTCTAAGTAGTAGATTTCGCCGAGGGTGAGACAGCCGACGAGGAGGAGTGCCGTCGCCGACCCGATCGCCGCGCCTTCCATCCCGAAGAAGGGGACGAGCGTGAACGAGACGACGAGGTTCGCCCCGAAGAGGACGAGCGTGTTGGCGAAGACGATCCGCGCGTATCCAAGCCCCTGAAGCAACGAGCCGTCCGGGCCGCCGAACGTGACGTTGAACAAGAACGCGCCGGCCAACAAGGCGACGACGACGGTTGCCTCCGCGTACTGTGGCGTGTAGAGCACCGCGAGGTAGGAACTCGCGCCGAGTGAGAGGACGATAGTGACGGGAAGCGTGATGCCGGCGATCCAACGGACCATGATCCGGAACCGTTGCTCGACTAAGTCGATGTCGTCTCGAGTCTCGGCGATCAGGGGCTTGAACACGGGCGAGAGCGAGTTGAAGATAATCATGAGCCCCGAGCCGAGCATGTAGCCGACGCGGTAGATACCGACGTCCTCCGAGTCGAGGAAGAATCCGAGGACGAAGTAATCGACGTGACCCATCAACACGAAGACGACGCTCGTCATCGCCAGCGGAACCGAGTACTTGACGAGCGGTGCCGGGGCGACGAGCTCGAGTTCGGCGGTGAGCAGGGTCCAGGCTTTGTACGTAAAGACGGCGGCACCGACCGTGATTGCGATGAACAGACCGACGATGTAGCCGGCGATCAAGCCGAGCAGTCCGTACCCGACGAGCAAGAGCGCGGCAGTAGCGACGAAGCGAACGATCGGGCGGACGAGGTCCCGCATAATGACCCGGTACTGCAGTTTTTTGATGCTGTAGTAGGAGGTCAAGAGGACGTTGTAGATCGCGAGCATCGGAATCGTCACGGACAGAAAGAGCAACGCGACGTTCATCGCCGGTTCCTGAAAGAGTTCGGCGACGTAGGAGGCGCTGACTGCCAGGGCGAACGCGACCAACGAGGAGGTCACTAACACGGTCGCCGTCACCTGCACGATCACGCCTTTGGCTTTGCCGTACTCCTCGTTGTCCAGGTATTGCGGGACGAAGTAGTCGATCGCCAGGGGCAATCCGAGGTTCGCGAACACCTGCATGAAGAGGATCACGGACGTCGCCAGCACGAACAGTCCGTACACCGACGGGCTGACGAAACGAGTCATCAGCATGACGATAGCGAACCCGAGAATGCCGTTGATGACGTTCCCCACGAACGTGATGCTGCCCTGTTTTGCGAGCGTCGAAACGCCCTCGTCGTGGTCGTCTTCCGTTGTACTGGACGCCCGTTCTCGCGAATCTGAGCCGCCGTACTCGAGATCGTCCGGCGTCGTTGTGTCAGCCCTCGAACCCGATCCCGTGTCGGAGTGGATACCCTGTTCGGCGCCAGCCTCGCCATCGCCGCTGGACTCGCGCCCGGTGTCGCCATCCCCGTCAGGATCGGTATCTGTCATATCAGGTCCTTCCTCGAGTTCGAGCAGTCGTCGTTTGCAACGCCCACACCGGCGATTCACGGCCGGAAACGGTCACTGCACGTACCGGGAGACGGGCGATTAGACGCCCATCGCCGGCTCGAGTTCGTACGTCGTCACATCGCTGGCGTCCTCGCCAAATCGCGGGAATTCGATCTCGAAGGGCCACTCGTCGCCCGAGGAGACGTCCTCGTCGACGTGTTCGATGACGGCCTCGAGTTCCTCGCCGTCTTCGTCGTAGAACGTGGCGCGAATCTCGAGGTACGAAAACGCTCGATCGCCGACGTTTCTGGCGGCCCCCCAGATCACCACCCGTTCGTCGTCGGTGCCGGGATCGTCTCGCACGAGGTCGTGCCAGACGATTTCGACGTCACCGGGCTCCGTGATCTCCTCGCCGTTGTCCTCGAAGTACTCGAGGCACCCCGAGAGGGGGATAAGGCCGGCACACGCGAGAAACGCGCGACGATGCATCTGTCGAGTATTGTGGTGGACGAGCCTTCAGCGTTCGGGTCGCCAACTGATCACCGAGGTGTCAACTCCAGCGTATCGATTTCGGACCTGAATTTCTCACACGTGTTGACAACGGCCTGAACACTTCGTCGAGGGCGCGATAGACTTTTCACCACGGAGTGCTACCACTTAGTTGTATGAGCGAATTCGAACAGTTCAGCGACGTCGGTGAAGCGGACGTAACGCGTGCAATCGGACAGGAGTGGACCGAGGAGTTCATGGACTTCTCGGATTCGGACGTGATCATCGTCGGTGGCGGACCGTCGGGATTGACGGCCGCGAAGGAACTGGCAGAGCGCGGTGTGAAAGTCATGGTCGTCGAGAAGAACAACTATCTCGGCGGCGGCTTCTGGCTCGGCGGCTTCCTGATGAACAAGGTCACCGTCCGCGACCCCGCACAGAAGGTTCTCGACGAACTCGAGGTCTCCTACAAGGAATCCCAGGACAGCGAAGACCTCTACGTCGCGAACGGTCCGGAGGCCTGTTCGGGGCTCATCAAGGCCGCCTGTGACGCGGGCGCGAAGATGCAGAACATGACCGAGTTCACGGACATCGTCATCCGCGAGGATCACCGCGTCTCGGGAATCGTCATGAACTGGACGCCGGTCCACGCGCTGCCTCGAGAGATCACCTGCGTCGATCCGATCGCCGTCGAAGCCGACCTCGTCATCGACGCGACGGGGCACGACGCGATGGCGATCACGAAACTCGACGAGCGCGGTGTCCTCGACGCCCCCGGCATTCAGGACGCAAAGGAGCGCGGGAAGGTCATGGACCAGACCGACTCCGACACCTACGGCGCGCCCGGCCACGACTCGCCCGGCCACGACTCGATGTGGGTCGGCAAGTCCGAAGACGCCGTCGTCGAGCACACCGGACTCGTCCACGACGGCCTGATCGCGACCGGAATGGCGACCGCGACGACCTACGGCCTCCCGCGCATGGGCCCGACCTTCGGTGCCATGCTCGTTTCGGGCAAGCGCGCCGCCCAGGTCGCCCTCGACGAACTCGAGGTCGACGCTCCCGAAGTCGAACTGACCTCGCGTGTGGCCCCCGCAGACGACTAACGTCGCCCGAGTCTCGTTTTTCACCGGTAGCGAGCGAAACGTCGAGTGGACGGCGTCTTTTGTTCCAACCGACGCTACTGCCACCAGTACCCGTCGGAATCGTCGATGAGTTCCGCATTTTGTGCACGCTCGAGGAGGTCGTCGGCGTCGTCGCCTAAGAGGAAACCGCTCTCGACGGCGTCGTCGGCCGCGTCTTCGAACTGCGCGACGTACTCGTCGTTCGACTCGTACAACTCCTCGAGCGTGTCGTCATCGAAGGGCATCGTCTGGCCCTCGAGGTCACAGCTTCTGGCGTCGTACTCGGCGACGGGGACCTCGATCGACGGGAGTCGGACGCCCCCGCGTGCGTTCCCGTGTTCGTTGGTCACCACGGATCCGTCCTCGCGTTCGATACGTGGCGCGCTGTCCGGTGCAGTGTCGTCTTCGACCCAGGTGCGCAAGGCCTCGAGCGCCGCGCTGTAGGCGTAGCGGGCCGGGAAGTAGTTCCCCCCGCAATCGCCGTACTCGCCGTCCTCGAGCGTGCCGAAGTCGCCCGCGGCGGTTTCGTCCCACTCGGCGTCCTCGCCATCGAAATCGCGAGCGATCATCGCCGCATTCCACGAGGAGAGCCAGTAGTTCACGTGGGAGGCGCCGGCCACTTCCCAGAGCCTGAACTGATCGGAATCGGCTGGCGGGTCGCCACCGCCGAGATCACCGAATAGTCCCTCGGCCTCGTCTTCGGTGTTCAGCCAGAGAACGGGCACGAGGTCGTCTCGGTAGTCCGTGACGGCGCTGGCGGCCGGAAGGTAGCCGTCGATATTGCCGTACTCCTCTTGGACGTCGGCGATGAGACTCGCCATGTAACCCGCAGACTGAGACTGGCCCGTCGCGAGGACGTACTCGACGTCGAGGCCCTCGAGCGGGTGGGCACTGCCGCCGCTACCGATCGACGAGCCCCAACTCGAGTCGTCCGCGCTGCCAGCGCGCAGTCCTTCGACGACCTGCGAGAAAATGTCCAGTGCGTAATCGTCGCCGGGATGCTCGAGATCGCCGTAGCGTTCCGGATCCCAGGCGACCAGATTTTCGCCCTCGCCAGACCCGAGCTCACCGATCGGCGACGACGTATCGACACCGACCGCCTGTGCAGAGACGACCGCGACGGCGTACCCTTCCCGCATCAGATACTCGTACGCATTGATCCAGGTGACTGGCATATCGATACCCGTCGAGACGTTGCTCCAGTCCGCGAGCAAGTGGCCGTTGAAGTCGGCCTCGTCTTCCGGTCGATAGACGATCGCTCGAGTTCGGTACTCGTCTTCGTCGGCGAGGCCGCCGAAGGTACCAAAGTAGGTATCGCTGCGCGCAGTGCCCGAGAAGAAATACTCTTCCTCGGTGTAGCCGTACGACTCGACGTCGTGGACGGCTGCCGTCTGGGGATTTCCGGTCTGGCTTCCGCCGTCGATCGGCCCCTCGATATCCGGCCGTGGAACGTCGCCCTCGTGGTCTGATGCGCCGGAACTGCCGACCAGAGCGCTACCCGCGACGAGCCCACTCATCCCGGCGAGGACGCACCGGCGAGCCATCGAGTCCTCGAGTCCGCGGCGGTCGCTCGTTTCAGTTTCCTCGCTCGGCGCAGACGGGTGATGTTCGTTGCTGTCGTGTGACATTCATCACCACCTACCGTCGATAATCGCGTAATTATTTTCCCTCGGTTTTGAATCGTATTATACCGTCGCGTCGCTTGCGCTCGCGGTGGGATCGGGTGCTCACACGCGGAAAACCCACACCGTTTTCGCGATTCGCAGGCACCCTCCGGGTATGAATCTCGTCGTCACCGGCGCAACTGGCGGTGTGGGGAGTTGGCTCGTGGAACACTTCGCCGAGGCAGGTCACGAGGTCGTCGGAGTCGACCTCGAGCGACCGCCTCGCGAACGCGAGAACGCAACTTTCCTCGCGGCCGACCTCACCGAACAAGGACAGGCGTGGGACGCCGTCTTGTCGGCCGACCCGGATGCGGTGGTTCACACCGCAGGCGTTCCGCGAATGGGCGTCACGACCGGCACCGAGACCTTCGCGACGAACGTCTCGAGCACGCACCACGTCTTCGAAGCCGCGGGTCGCGCCGACGCGGACGTGATCTGGACCTCGAGCGAGAGCCTCTACGGCATGCCCTTCGCCGCGGAGCCGTTTCTGCCGGAGTATCTGCCGATCGACGAGTCGCACTCGAAACGGCCGGAAGACGACTACGGGGCGTCGAAACTCGTCGGGGAGGAACTCGCGGCGAAGACGGTCCGGAAGCACGACGTCTCGGTCGCTTCGATCCGGCCGACGTGGGTGCAGTACCCGGGTGAGTACCGAGCGAGAGCGGCGTGGACGCCGTTCGATCCCGAGACGGCCGAGCGAAGCGGCTGTTTCTGGTCGTACGTGGATATTCGCGACGTCGTCTCGATCGTCGACGCCGCGCTCGAGGCCGATATCGACGGCCACGAACCGTACCTCGCGGCGGCCGCGGAGAACGGCCTCGGCAAGCCGACCGCAGCGACCATCGAGGAGGTCTTCGGCGACCGTCCTGAGGAGTGTGCGCTCGAGGGCGAGGAGTCGGCGTTTTCGACGGCGAAAGCCCGGGACGAACTGGGGTGGAAACCGATCCACTCCTGGCGCGAGGCCGAAACCGAAGTCGTCGAGGGACCATCGTTCGTCGATTCTTGAACCTCACCCGGCCCAGACAGACGATATCCGTGACTGTTGTGCAGTGACGGAAAATGGCGACCGCAAACATTTCACCGAGTGGTACGACTAGGTAGTATATGGTCGATAGCGTCATCCTCTATCGGGCACCGTCGACGGTCGTGGAGACGGACGAACTCGGCGACTGGCTCGAGTCTCGAATCGAAGGGTCGGTGACCGTCCGCGACCGATTTCTCGACGTCCATGGAAACGACGAACTCGCCGAACGATTCGCACAGGTACGAGTCCGTTCGCCACACGACAGAGAGACAGGTAACACGATGCTGGGAACGGTTCGGTACGAAGAGCGCGCCCTCGAGGACCCCGAACGCGAGGGCGGCGTGCTCTACGACGGTGTCCAAATTCAGCGCGCGCTCAACGCAGCATTGCCCGCCGACGAGCGCGGCCTCGAAACGCTCCACCTCCCGATTCTCGACCGAGCGATCGGAACGTGGGGGAGCCACGACGGTCGCTGGCACAAGCGCGTGAACGTCCTCGGCCAGCCCGCACTGGTCTCCGTGCCGGGACTCTACGAGGCCCCCGCGAAGCCAGAATCGTACTACAAGGAACAACAACGTCACGCCTTCCTTTCGGGTGACACGCCACCGCGGGAGGTCCTCGAGAACCAGGTCGACGGCGAGTTCCTGATTGAGGACGACCCGCGCACGACGGACGCACTGAAGGGATACGCGTTACAGGCCTATCACTACCTCGAGACCGGCGAAGCGTTTTGCGATCGGGAAGGCTGTCGGCTCTTCAACGCCCACTACCACGAGGACCTGATCGACGCCCAGTTGCGCGAGCCGTTGTTCTGTCCGGACCACGACCGGGTGTACGGCGACTCCTGAGCGGGACGCCTCAGCGGACACAGCCTCGCACTCGAGGCCGTCCGGCCACGCGATTTTCGGATCGAAACGACTGCCCGAACCGGAGCCCTCTTTTATCTCAGTCGTCTTCGACAACACACAATGAGTGAGAAGTTCACCACCGAGGTCCCCGTTCGGTTTCGCGACCTCGATCCCCACGATCACGTCAATCACGCCGTCTACGCGAGCTACATCGAAGCCGCACGCATCGACTACATCGAGGAGGTGCTCGGCGTCCGTCAACAAGAGGCCGCATTCGTCATCGCCAACCTCGAGATCGACTACAAGCGGCCGGTAACCCTCGACGACGAGCCAATCGTCGAACTCGCCGTTACGGACCTCGGTAAGAGCAGTTGTACGATGGAGTACGAGATTCTGACCGAGGACGGCGTCGCCGCGACAGCCGAGACCACGATAGTCAACACCGACGCCGGGACCGGCAGACCTGAACCACTTCCGGACGACATCGTGACTCGCATCAGCGAGTTCGACGGATTAAC
The DNA here is from genome assembly GCF_001971705.1 of Natronorubrum daqingense. Taxonomy (NCBI): domain Archaea; kingdom Methanobacteriati; phylum Methanobacteriota; class Halobacteria; order Halobacteriales; family Natrialbaceae; genus Natronorubrum; species Natronorubrum daqingense. The sequence continues at coordinate 390,669 of NZ_CP019327.1, read as the reverse complement.
TCCGCCAGCGTAATTACCTGCTGACGAACTGGTTTTGCTCTTCACTCGAGTCGCGCGCCAGTGAGCCTGACGACACCGAAAACGTGCGTTTCGTCTGCGATAGCTGCCGAACGCGTCCGCAAGTGCTCGTGGGCGGCGTCGATTTTGGCGTCCAGGTGGAGGTGTGGCTCGTTCTCGTAGCGAAGCTTCGTCGTCGGCGGCGTCGAGAGGATCACGATGGCTCGAAAGACGGCGTTGACCGGCGGGGCGTACCACTCCTGGCTTCGCGCGGCGTTCGCGAGGACGACGTTCCCGTCGGGACCGACGAGGTCACACCAGTCGTCGACCGCGCCCGCCGGATCGTCGAGCATGCCGACGACGAACGTCGCGAGGACGGCGTCGACAGCCGTATCGTCGACTTCCGGCGCGAGCGGTGGCTGAGTCGCATCGCCGCGAACGACGTGGACGTTGTCGTACTCGCTCGTCAACTCGCGCGCTCGTTCGAGGACGGGCCCCGTAAAGTCGACGCCGACGACCGTGCCGTGGTGGCCGACGTGCTCGCGGAGGTACGGCAGGTTCGCTCCCGTGCCACAGCCCATCTCGACGACGGTGTCGCCGGGCTCGAGTTGGCAGGCCGCGGCGGCCCGTCGTCGCAGCGCGGGGATTCCGGGCGTTCGCCGGGCGATGAGGTCGTAGAGGCCAGCCCACCGGCCGTAAAACTCCTGGGCCGTCTCGGTTTCCATCCGGGAGAGCGTCGAGCGAACTGACGACATGTTAGATCAGCGATCGAACCGTGTCAGCGACCGACTCCGCGTCGGAGCCGAGGATGTAGATTAGCGGCTCGATGCCCATCCCGCCGGTCTGGTACAGTACCGTCACGTCGTCGTCGTCCTCGATCACCGCGCCGACGCTCGAGGCGATATCGTCCGTTTCGTCGAACTCGGCGGTTGCGTGGCCCTGTTCGGTTAGATCGGCGAGCGTATCCGAGTCGTACGCGATGTTGATCGCCGCCGTGGCGTCGGAGCCGTGCTTTCGCGCCGCGAGGACCACGTTCGCGACGTGCTCGGACACGCCGAACTCCGGTTCGGCGGGCACCGTGGTTCGTCCCTTGACGTCGAAGATGCGTCCGGGGACGCCGGCCACGTCGTCGATATCCGTCGCGTCGGGAACGCACGCGACCAGGTTCGAGCCGACCGCGGGAATGAGGCTCGTGAAGCCACTCGAGTTCTCGAGGATGCGAAGGCCCCGCCGGAGCGACGAGAGTACCCGTTCACCCGTCCGAAGTTCGCTCTCGGGGTCGTGAATGCGAAAGCTCGAGCCGTGATCCGCGAGGTCGGGGACGGCCTCCTCGTGGAGTTGGGCGAGGAGGTCGCCGCCGGCCTCGAGTTCGCGGATGAGCACTTCGATTTCGATGAGCGCCTGAATGCGAGTCGTGTCGCCCGCGGCCAGTCCGTCGGCGAGTTCCCCGACGAGCGTCTCGACGCGCTCGTCCTTGGCGATGCGGTCGTTGGTCGCCACGTCGCCGTGGGCGTACTTCGAGACGGCACTCTGGCTGATCCCGAGCACGTCTGCGACGTCGCTCTGTGTGAGTCCGCGTTCGCGGAGTTCCCCGGCGAGTAGCGATCGGACCGTCGGGAGAAACTCGTCGACGACGATCTCTTCGACGAATTGCATTACCGGAAACTAGGACCGCCGGCAAAATAACTTGTGGGTCCTCGAACCCAGCGGTCGGTGGAGACAATTTCGCTCCGTATCCCGCGACCGTTCGCCCTACGTTCACCACACGCGACCGTTCGCCCTACGTTCACCACACGCGACCGTTCGCCCTACGTTCACCACACGCGACCGTTCGCCGCACGTGAATGAGGATGGTTTTTCTGTGACGACATCCACACGTCGAGTATGGGATCAGGCAGATCACTGCCCAGAACGCCGATCGAGTGGTACATGCTCGGCCTCCTTCTCGTCGTCCTCAACGTCGGGATCTTGCTCGCCACCGGCCATCCGCTGCCCGAGGCGGTGGCGATGGGGCTGTTCTACGGCCTCATGCTCGCGTTACTCATCGTTATTGCGGCAGGCGTCTGGAGCACCGTCCGCGGCGACGAAGAGACGCCGGATGCGGATTCGACCGAGTAACCGATTCGACCCTTTCGAATGCAGATCCGACCGACTCACCAGACACTATTCTCGCCGTCCCAGCCGGCTAGTCTCGCCGTCGATAGATTCGCGCGCCGTCCTCGCAGTCGTAGGCGACGAGTCCCCGATTCTCGAGCGTGCCGAGTGCCCCCAACGTATCCATTACGGGTGCCGTGTACTGTACGCTGCCCGCTCGTTCCACGGCGATCTCGAGTGGCGTCGCGGGTTCGACTCGTTCGAGCGCCGCGAGCGTTTCCTCGAGCAACCGATCGAGTCGCTCACGGGTTCGCGTCGCGACGCGTTTCGGCTCCGTGAACGTGGGTCCGTGGCCCGGAAACGCGTGCGTCGCGCTCGTCTCGAGGAACCGATCCATCGCGTCGTAGTAGCGATCGACGCCCTCGTACGCGCCGCGGTCGATCCCCGCGTGGAACGTGCCGGCGCGAAACGGTTCGATGAGCGCGTCGCCCGAGAACAGGGCCGTCGTCCCCTCGAGATCGACCTCGTAGCTCAGGTGGTTTTGCTCGTGTCCCGGCGTCCCGAACGCGCGGAACTCGTGCGTGCCGATCGAAACCATCGTTCCGGGCTCGATCGGTTGCGTGGTCGCCGGATCGAGCAGCCGTCGATCTCGGTGAAAGGAATCGACCTCCGAGTCGACGATCTCCTCGAGATCCTCGCCGGTGTAGCCCGTCGATCGGGCCGTCTCGCGGACGGTCGACCGAACCGTTTCCGGGTCTCGCTCGAGGCGCTCGAGCGACGCCGCCGGACCGTGGATCGTCGCCCCGGCGTCGGAAAGCGTCGGCACCTGTCCGATGTGGTCGCTGTGGGCGTGCGTGACGAGCACGTGGTCGATATCCGCAGGCGAGTAACCGAACTCGGCGAGGCTTCGCTCGAGCGTCGCTTCGGACGCGTCGGTCTGTCGGCCGGCGTCGATCAGTATCGGTTCGGGGCCGTCGAGGAGGTAGGCGGCGACGTGTTTGGGCGGCCACGGGACGTCGAATTCGAGGCGGTGAAGCGTCGAGAAAGCATATTTGCCTCGAACAGCACCGTCGGCGTCAGTCGTCATCGATTCGAAAACGGCGACGGACGACCGTGAATGTTACTCTCTACCGCCTCACCGAATAGCAAGACTGCGGTCGGATACGGACGGAGGGAACCAAACAGATAATAGACACGTTCAGCCAGCGTGGCGACAGAGAGTGGGCAACGCCGATCTGTGCGCCGTCGCTCACAAGACTTAATGGTCAGACGCCGTTACGGGTGGGTAATGGCTTTTGAGGACCTGCTCGAGGATCCAGTCATCCAAAAGTACCTACACGAGCTGGTCGGTCCCAAAGGAATGCCCGTCGCGGCCGCGCCGCCAGACGGGGAAGTGACCGACGAGGAGCTCTCTGAGGAACTGGATCTCGAGTTGAACGATGTGCGGCGAGCGCTGTTTATCCTGTACGAAAACGACCTCGCAACGTATCGCCGACTGCGAGACGAGGATTCGGGGTGGCTCACTTACCTCTGGACGTTCGAGTACGACAACATTCCGGAGAATCTCGAGGAGGAGATGTACCGCCTCTACGACGCCCTCGAGGACCGTCGCGAGTACGAGCGAACGCACGAGTTCTACCTCTGTGAAATTTGTTCCATCCGCTTCGAGTTCGGCGAGGCCATGGACTTTGGCTTCGAGTGCCCCGAGTGTGGCTCGCCGCTCGAATCGATGGACAACGACCGACTCGTCACCTCGATGGACGACCGCCTCGACGCGCTCGAGGACGAACTCAACATCGACGGTGCGGACGCCTAATGGTCGTCTTAGCAACCAAACTCTACGTCGAGGGCGACGCTCGCGAGCGATCACTCGATTCCCTGCGCTCGCTCGTCGCCAACGAGGTCGGCGACCTCGAGGTGGAGTTCGACATCGGCATCCGCCACGACGACTTCCCGTCCGTGACCATCGAGGGCGAAGACGCGACCGTCGCCAGAAACGTCCTCCGCGAGGAGTTCGGCGAAATCGTCCCCGACCTCGAGGCGGGTGAAACCTACATCGGCACGCTCGAGTCCTGGGACGACAACGGGTTCGTCCTCGACGCCGGACAGGGTGACGGCGTGCGTATTCCGGCGGACGAACTCGGACTTGGCCCGGGGTCGCCCGAGCAGATTCGCGAGCGCTACGGATTGGTCCAGCACCTGCCACTGGAGTTCGTCTACGGTGGTGAGGGATCCGACGAAGGCGGCGATGGCGCGTCTCCGAGTAGACTCGCCGACGAAGCCCAGGACCGACTCTACGAGTGGACCCGCGGCGACGGCCGACTCAACGTCAACAGCGCCACGCGAGCGGAGGTTCGAGCGACGCTCAACCGCGCCGGCCACGCGCAGGATTACGTCACCGTCGAGCGACTCGGCTTGCTCGAGCAGAGCGTCATCTGCACCGAGGGGACCGACCCACCCGGACTGTTAGCGAGCGTCGGCGAGTATCTGCCAGCGGAGCTCCGCTGTGTCGTTCCATAATATGAATCGACGGCTCGTCCTCGGCGTTATCGCGGTTTGCTTGCTCGTCGGTCTCGCCGGGTGTTCGATGTTCTTCGGCGATATCTCCGACGAGGAACTCGATCAGGACCAGGAGTACGACGACCTCAGAGACAGCGACGCCGACGTCGCCATCGATATCGAAAGTGGCGGTCTGTTCAGTAGCGGCGAGTTCCGCGCAGTTTACGACCTCGAGGAGCGCGAGGAGATAGCATTGTATCGGTCGAATATCCACGCTGACGAACCACTCGATATTCGCGCCGTCAGGTACTGGGATTCGGACGGAACCGAAATAACGGGCTCGGAACTCGAGGTCGACCAGGGACAAGAACACACTGTCGTGACGTTGCCGGACGAAAACGGAACGCTCGCGTTCACCGGCGACGCCGGACGGCACACGTTCGACCTCCCGGCGTACGTCGAGGGCTCCTACGAAGTAACCCTGCCGCCGGGATATCGTAGCTCGGCGTTCCTCTTCGGAGAGGTCACGCCGGGGGGCTACGAACGCGACGTGGTCGACGATCAGGAACACCTGACCTGGGAGGAGGTAGATAGCACGCTGGCGCTGCAGTACTACCAGACGCGTGACATCCCGATATTCCTCGGTCTCGTCACGGTCGTCAGCGTCATCGGCGGGATCGGTATCGCCTACTACTACCGAAAGGTCAAACGGCTCAAAGAGCAACGCGAGGAACTCGGACTTGACATCGATATCGACGACGACGATAACGACGGCCCGCCGCCGGGAATGCGTTGACGTCCCTGGTGTTCGAAATTGCCCTTTTTATCCGTGAATCGCGCGTTCGTCAAGCCAGATCGCGTCCTCGCCGTCGATCTCGACTCTGCCTTTGACGTGGGCGAGCCCTGTTCCCGTTTGTGTCGCCTCGAGGGCGGCCGGTTGGACCCGTTTCGTGACGTCGACCTCGTCAACGAGCCACCCGTGGGTACGCTCGGTATCGTCGCTCGGGGCGAAGACGATGAGTTTTGGCTCGTCGACGCGGGACGTCGTTCTGGCAGCCGAGGAAAAGGCTCTGGGGAGGTCGACGACCTGGACGTGCGTCCCGTCAACCGTGACGGACCCGGCGTTCCACGGATCCGACGCGTCGGCAAGCGCCTCGTCGTCCGAGATGCCGAAGACCGAGGCAACGGTATCGGCATTGACGCAGTATCGGTCGTCTGCGAGGGTGAAGGTAAGAACTGTGACACGTTCGTTGGTATCGTCGGGAGGTGGCGACGACGGCATGCTGTTCTGATCGTTTTCTCCACTGGAATAAAGTGTTTAGGTTTCGAGGCGTCGAACCCGCTGTGTCACGGGCGGTGGGGCGCGGTCGTGGCGTGTCGGTGGAGTCAATGTTTTATTGATGGAATGTGATTGACGAGCAAGAACATGACTCCGGACCTCTCCGAGCGACTCCTCGGAATCGACATCGACGACGCGTCCGACGGTGGTCGAAACGGCAAAGGTGCCAGCCCAGACGATCAGGAGGAGCGCGAGCAGTTCCTCTTCGTCGGACTGGGCGAACACCGTTTTGCGTTGCCGATTGACGCGGTACAGACACTTGCAGACGTTCCCGAGGAAGTGACACGCGTCCCGCGTTCTCCCGAACCGATCGAGGGCCTGATGGACCTTCGCGGAGAGATTACTGCGGTCGTCGACCCGCACGTCCACTTTCCGGACATCGAACCCGACGAGCGAAACGGGCGCGAGCGATTGCTCGTGTTGGATCGACCGACCGATCAGCAATCAGCAGCCATTCGAGTCGACGACGTGATCGGCGTCGACTCGATCGGTGTGAGCAAGGTACACGACAAATCGACCGTCGAAGACCGACCGTTTTCGGGCGACTCGTTGGCACACCCACTCGTCGATGCGCTCATCGAACAGGAACGCTCACCCTCGACGCAATCGATCCGTGCCTCGAGGCCAACGGGTACCGACTCCGCGAATCCACTCGATCTAGCCGACGACTCCGGTGACACGTCACTGTCAACGATGCAGAGTCGTATCGACGGCGACACTCGAGAAAGCGACGGAGAGTCGTTCGAACTCGAGTCGACGGAGCGCTCGAACGAATCGACGCAGTCGTCGGTCGCCGCTGACGCAGAGACGCCCCGAGAAGTCGTTCTCGAGGCGACGCCGTTGCTCAACATCGAACGATTGTTGTTGGCGTCTGGAACGCAAACGTAGCGAATCTGGCGCGCGAACGTCCGGAAATCGGAGTCGGGTTTGTAACGGGGGTCTTCGTTCCGTATCCGATGTTTATCACAGTTGATAATAGGGAGACAGCATTTATGGTAGTCGTATTTCTATCAGCGTTTGGTGTACTACTGAATGTCGACAGGGGTGCTCATCGTGGACGATTCTCATTTTATGCGGAATTTACTGCGCCAAATTTTGGAACAGGAATACCGCATTCTCGGAGAAGCGTCTAACGGAGCAGAAGCAGTGAAACTGTACAAAGAACACGAACCCGACATCGTCATGATGGACATCGTGATGCCCAAGTGTAACGGCATCAAGGCGACCGCGGCGATCAAAAAGATCGACCCGAGCGCCCGCGTCATCATGTGTACGAGTGTCGGCCAGCGTGAGAAAATGAAACTCGCCGTGAAAGCTGGTGCGGACGGCTACGTGACGAAGCCGTTCGAAGAACCCAGCGTCAGAAAGGCCCTCACAGACGTCGCTACGGCATGACGCGAGTACTCGTTGTCGACGACTCGAAGTTCATGCGGACAGTCATCGCCAACGCACTCACGGATGCCGACTACGACGTCGAAACCGCGACGAATGGGTCAGAAGCGATCGAAACGGCCGCCGAATTCGATCCCGCCGTCGTCACGATGGACGTCGAAATGCCCGAAATGGATGGCATCGACGCCGTCCAGCGAATTATGGCGACGAATCCAACGCTAATTCTCATGCTCAGCGTTCACACCGACGAAGGAACTGAGTCCACGCTCGACGCACTCGAGCGAGGAGCCGTCGATTTTCTACACAAACCCGACGGATCGGATTCGCGGACCGTGACCCACCTGAGCGAGGACGTCGTCGACAAGGTCGACGATCTAGCTGATGCAAACGTCTCATCGATTGCTCTCGCGCGCGCTTCGGCGTCCGCGTACGCGACGCGTTCGAATCACGCGAACGTCGATGCGACAAGCGACAGGGTACTCGCCGGTGGACGAACGAACGCAGCAGGCGCCAGCGAAACGCGTGTCGGAACGGCGACGAATCGACCAGCAGGCCCGCGGTTTCGAGGGGCGACGAGCGCCGGATCGCGACCCGGAGACGGTGACGACGCTGCCGGTTCGCCAACGCCGCTCGAACTCGAAGGAACGCACGCAGACGATCCGACGATCGTCATCGGCGCCTCGACGGGCGGACCGAAGATCGTGGAAGGCCTCTTCGCGCGCCTTCCAGTCGATCTCGAGGCGAAAGTGCTGGTCGTCCAGCACATGCCAGCGGGGTTTACCGAACGGTTCGCCGAGCGATTGGACGCGCTCAGCGAGTACGACGTCCGCGAAGCGACCCACAGAGCGTCGGTCAGGTCCGGCGAGGCGGTGGTCGCACCGGGAGCGTCCCACCTCGAGGTACTGAACAACGTCGGCGGCCGTCTCCGACTCGGACTGGACGACGGCGAGCGGCTTCACGGCGTTCGTCCGGCGATTGACGTGACGATGGAGTCGGCGGCCGAACACGTCGTCGACCCGCTCTGTGGCGTCGTGTTGACCGGTATGGGGCACGACGGTGCGACAGGTATCGAGGCGATCAAAACAGCTGGCGGGCACACCATCGCACAGGACGAAGCGACGAGTCCGGTCTTTGGCATCCCCTGTCAGGCGATTCAAACGGGGTGCGTCGACGATATCGCACCCGCGACCGAACTCGTCGAGACGATCGTCGACGCGTTCGATACGGACGGTGAGACCGATGAGTGACTATCTAACCGACTTCGTTCAAGAGAGCGAGGAACGAATTACGGAGCTGAACAACGCGTTGCTCACCTTAGAGCGCGACCCGACGAACGACGACGCACTGGAGAACATCTTCCGCGTCGCACACACGCTCAAAGGCAACTGCGGCGCGATGGGACTCGAGGAAGGAAGCGATCTCGCACACGCGATCGAAGATCTGCTCGATGCGGTCCGGCGGAACGAACTCGAGGTGACGCCCGAACTGATGGACGTCGTCTTCGACGCCGTCGACGAACTCGAGGCGATGATCGACGAGGTCGCTGCGACCGGCGAAATCGAGACGGATCCCACCGCGACGATCGACAGGCTCCGTGCGTCCCTCGACGACGAATCGACATCGAGCGCGCTCGCGATTCCCTCCGCGAGAGAGATCGAAACCGTCCTCGAACGGTTCGAACCACCCGCAAACGATGACCACGACGCCTACTTCGTTCGCCTCGATATCGCCGCACGCGAGAACGTCAACAACGGCGTTCTCGTCGTCAAAGCGCTGATCGACGCGTTCGATCTGATCGGCACCGATCCGCCGCGTGCAGAGATCGAAGCCGGTGACTACGGCGGGCAGTTCGACGCCGTCTTCGGCAGTGCCGTCGGCGAGGCCGCCATTACGTCCGGCCTCGAGCCGGTCGAAGAGGTCGACACGTTCCAACTCATCAACGTCACCGAGCAATTCGACCGTGTGGCGTCGAGCCAGGCAGCCGACGCGGACGGTCAGGCCCCAGCGGACCAACCCGGTTCCGGAATGTCCTCGGAAGAGGCACAGGATCTCGAGGTCGACGAACTCCTCGACGAGTTCGACGAGTTCGACAACTTAGACGAGATGGTCGAGGACGTCGATGACGACGACCTCGATGCCTTCGACGAAATGGGCGAGGCCGGTTCGTTCGACGAACTCCTCGACGACGAGGATCTCGAGGAGACGGAGCAACCGGCCACCGCCGCTGACGACGGTGACGAGCGACAGACGGCGGAGGCCGCCACCGACTCGTCCCCAGACGATGAGGGTGTAGACGAGTCTGTCGACGACGCCAGCAGCGTGTTCGACGAACTCAAAGACGAAGTCGAGATGGTCGGTTTCGACGAATTGCAGGACGAACTCAGCGAACTCGAGTTCGACGAGTTCGACAACGACGACGAAGTGGACATGGACGAACTCCTCGGTGACGATGTCGACCCTGAGGACGATACATTCCTCGACGGAACGAGTGACGACGAACTCGCCGGGGACGCACTCGAGGACGCGGTCGACGACGTGCTGGTGGACGAGCCAATCGAAGAAGGCGGTAGTGACGATGGCGAGACGACTGAGCCAGTCGACGACGAGACGAGCGGCGACACCGATGTCATCGACGAGGCACTCGAGAACGACCCCTCGGATGACGAACCCTCGGTGTCTCCGGCACCGTCCGAATCGGCGACACCGTTCTCGGACGAGCAAACGGGTACTGCCCCTGCCGGGGACCACTCGGACGAACTCGAGAATGCAGATGCCGTCTCCGGTGATCTCTCGCCGGACGAGGGCGACGCGCACTCACTCGACACCGCGTCCGACTCGATGACCGCCGATTCGGCCAATGAAACCGATTCGGAATCCACGACAGTGCCAGACGCTGCCGACGGATCCGACTCGCAGACGCCGGCTACCGATGCGAGCGTCGATTCGCGAGCGGAATCCGACGAAGAGCGCCAGTTTGCGTCGGGCGACGAGTTCGATGCCTCGGACGGAGCGTTCGACGAACCGGCCGACGAGGATGACGGAACTGACGACGAAATCGCCACGCCAGTCGACAGCCTCGAGCAGCGAGATACTGACGAAGAGACACTCGACGACGGTGAAGCGGCGACCGACGGCAGAGAAGCAACGATCGATAACAGCGAAGGAGCGGCCGACGATCTCGAGGAGACTGACGAGAACTTCGAAGAGACAACTGTCGGTACCGAAGAGTCGGACGGGGACGAATACGCATTCGAGACCGCTGAAACCGATGACGGCAAACAGCCCGCTGTCGGCGACGATACCGACTCGGAACCGAAATCGACCCCAGCATTCGACAATTCGGATGCGACGACGGCCGACGCATCTCTCGAGTCGGACTCGAGTGACCACGCTGACGAAGAGTCCGCGTCGTCGTCCGCCACCGACGATGCAACACTGTTCGAGATGGATGGCGCTGTTCGTGACGAACCAGTCGTCGACGAGTCACTCGAGGCGGCCGACGATGAGGCGGACGAAACACCGACGCCATCGGACGACTCGGAATCGGATTTCGAGGCACTCGAGAGCGAGGCGACGACCGAAATCGACGATGGATCCGGTGAAACTGAACCGATCGACGACGGCGAACAGGTACCGTTTGAGTCCGCTGAGAAATATGGCGACGGGCCGACCGACGAGATCGACGAAAAAGGCGACGAGCAGCCAGTCGGCGATTCAATGGCCGAACCGACCGACGAATTCGCTAGCGAGAGAACGGACGGTACCGATAGAGTCGCGGACGATACCGACGAGATGTCGGCCAACGTGGCGGATGTCACCGATGTAGTGGCAGCCGATTCCGATGCGCCAACGGCTGACGCGACAGACGTGGCCGACGATGGCGACGAAGACGCCGCAATCGACGACCCCTCCGAAACTGCCGACGTCGTCGAAACCAGTACCGCGAGTCCCGATTCTGAAACACCGTCCGACAATGGGTTCGACGGAGCCGAAGACCCCGACGATGCGGGTGAAAGCGCCGAGACGGTCACAGAGAGCGCCGGGACGGTTGACGACGACTCGCAGTCGACGTCATCGATCAACGAAGAATCCACAGCCGAAGCGTCGACCGACGACTCGAGTGCAGTGTCGTTCAGCGAGGACCGAGACGGCGGATCGGACGACGACGCCGGTCTCGACGATCCGTTTGCCGACGAAGACGCTAGCGACGATTCCTTCGTTGACGACTCACTCGAGGACGATCCGTTTGCCGAGGATGAGCGGACTGCTGGCCCCTTCGACGATGACTCGTTCGCCGACGATTCGTTTGCCGATGATCCGTTCGCCGACGATTCCCTCGAAGACGATCCGTTCGAGGAATCTTCGTCGTTCGATGACGACGACGCGTTCGGCGATGATTTCGGCGACGACCTCGAGGTGGGTGCGAACGGATTCGATGCACCGTCCTCGAGTTCGACCGACGGTGCGTCGACGGCGTCTTCGCCGGACACCGCTACTGGTGGCTCGTCCACGACGGATGCGGGCGAAACTGTCGTCGAGCGGGTCGAGGAACCCGTGTTCGAGGTCCCAGATCTCACGATTCCGGACGCGGGGGACAGAACGGACGTCGGGACGGAAACTGACGAGATTCAGTCCGTTCGCGTCGACGTCGAACAGATCGACTCCCTGCTCACGCTCGTCGAAGGACTGGTGACGAGTCGCGTTCGACTTCGCCACGCAGTCTCCGAAGGCGAAGAGAAAGCGTCGCTCGAGACGGAACTCGACGATCTCGAGGACCTCACGGCGGACTTACAGGAGACGGTGATGAACGTCCGTCTCGTGCCGTTGCAGACGGTCACGAACCGTCTGCCGCGGGTCGTTCGAGACATTGCGCGCGAACAGGACAAACAGGTCACGTTCGAGATGAACGGCGAGGACGTCGAACTCGACCGGAGTATCCTCGACCGAATCGGTGACCCGCTAATTCACCTGGTTCGAAACGCCGTCGATCACGGAATCGAACCACCAGACGTGCGTGAGGATGCGGAGAAACCAGCGGACGGAACCGTCGAAGTTCACGCAGAGCGCAAACGCGACCGCGTGGCGATCACCGTCGAAGACGACGGAAGCGGTCTCGATCCCGATCGTCTCCGGAACGAGGCCATCGAGGCTGGCGTGCTCTCCGAGGAAGACGCACGCGAGTTGCCCGACGACGACGTCTACGAACTCATCTTCCACGCTGGCCTCTCGACGGCCGAAGAGGTGACCGACGTCAGCGGTCGCGGTGTCGGGATGGACGTCGTCGAGCGGACGATCGAAGACCTCGACGGCACCGTCGATATCGACAGCGAACCGGGTGCGGGAACGAGCGTCACGATGACGCTCCCCGTCTCGGTCGCGATCGACGACATCCTCTTCCTCGAGTGCGGTGGCGAAGAGTTTGGCATCCCGACGGAGACGGTACTCGATATCGAACCGGCAACGCGCCTGGAAACGAGAGACGACGCGACGGTACTGGTCGATGGTAACGACGAGTACGACGTCGTTCGACTCGACGAAACCCTCGAGACGCCACACCAGGCTGGTGACGACCACGGAATGGTCGTTCGGATCCGCACGGACGTGCGTCCGATCGCGATTCACTGCGATCACGTCCACGGCCAGCAGGAAGTCGTTGTAAAGCCCTTCGAGGGCTTTATGAGCGGTCTTCCCGGCCTCAGCGGGGCGACAGTCCGAGGACGCGGAGAAGTGGTCAACATCCTTGACGTGACAACCCTATGATGACAAATACTGAATCAAGCAGACGGAGGAACCCATGACGTTACAAGTCGACATTCGAAAGCTGAGTTTCATCAACGAAATGGCGAAAGTCGGGACGAACGGCGTTGCCGACAACATGAGTAAGCTGACGGGCGAGAACGCCCAGATGGAGGTAACGAAGACGAACTTCGTCGACGTCGACGACATCAAGTCCCAGGTCGATCCCGGGAATCGTATCGGCGTTCGCGTCCGATTACTCGACCCGCCACACGGCCACATCCTCATCCTCTTCCCCGAAGAGAGCGCGAAGAAGATTACTGCAATCATGCTTCGTGACGTCGTCGACGACATGTCGGACGTCTCGAGCAAGATGGCACGCAGCGCCGTCGAGGAGATGGGAACGATGATGTCGAGTGGCTTTATCGACGGTTGGGCCGACGTGTTGGGTCGAGCGATCGATATCGCCGCCCCACAACTCGTCTACGCACCGACTGGAGAAATCGTTACGCGAACTGCCGGGCTCGGTGGCGACGACCTTGCGTTGTTCTTCGATTCAGACCTGACCGTGCCGAGCTATCAGATCGAGGCGGAGATCTACGCGTTCCCCGACCTCGAGGAGTTCGTCGAAATGGTCAACGCGATGGAAGTGCAATCGGCATGAGACTCGACGTCAACGCACTCGGGACCTTTTATGAAATGGCCCGAGAAGGAGCTGGACTCGCCGCGGGTCGACTGACACACATGACCGGTGTCGAGACGAAAGTGGGCGTGACGAAGCTAAATTTCATGCGCGGTAGAGAGATTCGTCGCGATTTCGAGGACTCGACGGAAAAAGTCGCCGTCCGCGTCAAACTCACCGGAACGATCGACGGCTACTCGATGGTCGTGTTTGAACGAGCGAACGCCCTTCGCGTCGTCGAAACGCTGATGGCGGAGTCGAATCGGGGCGGGGACATCAACGTCGACGACGAGTTCGACGAGATGACCGAAAGTGCCGTGACCGAGGTCGGCAACATCATGAACAGCGGGTTCATCGACGGTTGGGCCGATGTCTTGGAAACGGTTATCGACGTGTCGACGCCCGAATTCGTCGAGGGCGAAACGGCGGAGCCCTTCTTCGACGATATCGACGATGCACCAGCAGCGGACGACTTCGCGTTGCTCTTCCAGAGCCAGATCGAAACCGTCGGCAGCGAAATCGGCTTCAGCCACTACCTGTTCCCAAAACGGGAATCGATGGCCGCCCTCCTCTCACAGCTTCGGACGACCGGCGGGATCGAGTACGACAAACTCGACGGCTTCGACCGAATGGCCGAACAGGGCGCAGAAGAAATCGCGAAAACGGCGACGACGCTGACCGGTATCGAGACGAGCATCGAAATCCGCCGGCTCAACTTCGTCTCCCTCGAGGCGATTCCCGAGCAAGTCGCCGAGGAGAAACTGGTGGGCGTCGCCTTCGAATTCGACGGACTACCTAGTGGCTATCTCCTCTTCTTGTTCGACGAAGACTCCGCACAGGAGATCGTCGATGCGATGGTCCCGATGGAACTCGACGAAGACGGCTTCGGCGAGATGGGCACGAGCGCCATCAAAGAACTCGGAAACATCATGGCGAGTGGCTTCCTCGACGGCTGGGCCAACGTATTGGATACGACGATCGACCACTCCACCCCCGAGTTCATCCACGATATGGGGGCTGCAGCGGTCGATCCCGTCATTATCCAGTTAGGCGAGAACCAGGAGTTCGCGTTCGTCTTCGACACCGTCGTCGTCGCCGACGGGCGAGAGTTCGACTGTGACGTCTACGCGATTCCGGACGAGGACGACCTCGAGCGAGCACTGAACGATCTGGATATCGATCGAATCGAAGAGACGCCGACGACTGCTGAATTTCAGGATATCGAGAACGCATGAAGACCTATGGAACAGAACCGGGCGCGCCAACACCCGTCCAGGTCGGAATCTCCGAACTGGTCGTCAGCGACGGCGACGACACGCTCAAATCCTACGGACTCGGCTCGTGTCTCGCAGTCGCGTTGTACGATCCGGACACCGCGATCGGCGGATTAGCACACGTGATGTTGCCCGATGGTGACGCCGCCGAAAATAGCGACCGAAAACCAGGAAAGTACGCCGACACCGCAATCCGTGCACTACTCCGACGAATGGTCGAGCAAGGTGCAAGCTACACGACCGTCGAAGCAAAAATCGCCGGCGGCAGCGATATGTTCGAGTTCGAGAGCTTCGGCGAGGGCGTCGGTCAGCGAAACGTCACCGCAGCAAAAGAAGAACTCGAGAAACTCGGCGTCCCCATACTCGCCGAAGACGTCGGTGGCGAGTACGGGCGGACCGTCGAGTTCGAACTCGAGACGGGAACGCTCGTCGTTCGGACGGCCGACGACCGCGCCGAAAACGGAGTGACGAAACTGTGAGTGACGAGGCGTTCGAAGCCCTCCTTTCGTACGTCGAGTCTGAATTATCGTTTGCAACCAGCCACTACAACGACAGTTATCTCGACCGACGGGTTTCCTCGCGAATGCGCCGAACACAGAGCGAAAACTACGCCGAGTACTACGAGACGCTTCGGGCCGATCCCGACGAGCAGGAGGCGTTGCTCGAGGCCCTGAGTATCAACGTGACCGGCTTTTTCCGGAATCCAGACGTCTGGGATGGGATCCGGGACGTACTGCGGTGCCTGAGTGCGAACAACGAAACCGTGTGGGTCTGGAGCGCCGCCTGTGCGGACGGCCGCGAACCCTACTCGGTCGCGATGCTCGCTCACGATGACCCCCAGATCGACGAATCGTCGCTTCGAATCGTCGGGACGGACATCAGCGAACCAGCACTGAAAACGGCTCGAAACGGCATCTACGAGGAGTCTCGAACGGTCGATTTCGACGACCAACTCTCGTTTCTCGACGACGCCAGCCCGTACGTCGACCGAGACAACCGAACGTATCGCATCGACGAGTCGATCAAACGAAGCGTCTCGTTCGAGCGCCACGACCTCATCAACGACGAACCGAAAACGGGGTTCGACCTCGTCATCTGTCGGAATCTGTTTATCTACATCGACAACGAGTACAAACAGCCGATGTTGCGAACGATCGCTCGATCGCTTCGTCAGGATGGCTTCCTCGTAATCGGGAAAGCGGAGACCATCCCGCCGACGCTCAAATCCGCATTTTCAGTTCGTGACGCGCGACTCCGAATCTACCACCGCGAGCCACTCGAGACGAATACGCTCGCTCGAGAGCAACCGGAGTCGAACTCCTAACCCCGTCGGATTTCGGGCGACAGCGAAACACTTCGAGTCATCCAGTTCCTGAAACACACAGTTGCTTACATATCGATGGGGCGAATAGTCGTCTGCGATGAGTGCACTCGACCTCGAGTCGTTCGTCGAACGGACCCAGGCGGTCGTCGACGCCACGTCCCCTGCGACCATCGGCGAAACGAGGGCCTGGCTCGTCGAACCCCTCCTCGAGGCGCTCGGTTGGGACGTTCACGAAGCGTCGTGTCGGACGAACAGAGCGGTCGACGGAACCCATTTCGAGTACGTCTGTACGATCGACGGCATCCCCGCGTTGCTCGTCGCAACCGAATCCTTCGACGACACACTCGAGAAGTCACGCGCCGCGTCGCTCGTCGAGACGATGGCGTGGACGGGCATCGACCGAACGATCTATACTAACGGTCGGGATCTGCTCCTTCTCGCTGGCACTACCGAAATCGACCGATTGGTGTGTGACTATTCGGAACTGACGGCCTACGAGTCAGCGCTCGAGCACTACACGCGAGTCCAACTCGAGGAACGTCTCGAGACAGACACGCGCGAACACGTCTCGAAACGACTCGCCATCGAGCGAGCGACACTTCTCGAGACGTTTTCCGACGAACTCGCGGCGGTCACGGGAAACGCTGCGGACCACACAGCAGAGTTCGAAGCTGCAACGGAACGGTTTCTCGACCAGCTTATCACCTCGTTTTCAGACGACACGAGCGCCGAGGCGGAACACGAGGACATCTCGCGCGACGTCTCGATGGAGTTCTCCGAGGGATCGGTTATCGGCGGTACGTCTACAGACGAAGCTAGTGCGTCGACATCCGAAGACGTGGACACGGACTCGAGGCCGGAATCCGATCCGGCCGGTAGCGAAAACGATCATCCCTCCACCGACCGGGACCAGGATGAAAGCCAGGAGTCGTCGTACGTCGTCCGTTTCTTCAACGAACGGGGCTCGATCGGAGCGATCGGTCACTCGAGTCCCGAAACGGCCCTCGTCGGAACCACGGAGTACCTCTTCGAACGCGGTCTCTCCGGCGTCACCGTTCCCTGGCATCCAGACGACGACGCCGACAAGGCCGTGTTGAACGCAAACGCGGTCCACCCCGACGGCACGCCGATGGAAACCCCACACCAGCTTTCGAACGGCCTCTACCTCGAGGCGAGTGGCGACGAAGAAACGCAGGCGACACGGATCGAAGAGTTAGTTTCTCGAGCAGGATTACGGGTGATGTTGAGCGGCGAGTGGACTCGAGAGTGAGCGCTCAAAAGAGAGTTTGAGACGCGTTTAGTACTCGAAGCCGACTTCGACGAGAGTGATGACGACATGGTCGACCTCTGAGCAGGTTCCAGTGAGTTCGCCATTTTCTTCGTTACCACTGAAATCGTTCGAGTCGAGGAAACTCTCCCATGCCCCACTGTACGCGGTATCGTCCTCAGATACGGATATCTTGACGTTTTCCTCGTCGTAGACCTTCGTATCACGATTGATTTCGGTTATCGTCACGCCTGTGCTGTCACTTGGGTTGATCGATTGGTCGTCTGCAGTGACTGATGCGAGTGTAATCGATGCACCTGAGTCACTACATCGCATCTGTGGCTGCTTGAGGTCTGTACTCCACTCTGATCTATCTTCGTCGGCTCGGACGAGTGCACCCCCTTCATAGGCGATGGTGTCACCGTGTGCGGTGTAGGAGAACTCACCCAGGTCGATCGTCGTGTCATCGCTGTCACTGTAGTTGTCAAACGGACTGTCCTCATCCTCGTCTACGATATCAATAGTTACTGCCGTCCCACCCTCATCGACGGCAATAGTCCCCTCACGCATCGTGAGTTCACCGTAGCGGTCGCTGACACCGCCGTATCGGAGCACGTCGTTGAAGTTATCGGTCAGCGACTCCATCGCTCGCTCGGCGTTGTTGAGCTGTTCGGTCTCCTGATAGTCGTTCATCGCCTGGAACCCCACCGTGTACAACAGGCCGACGGAGAGGAAGATAATCGAGAAGACGAGGATGAATCCGAGCACTTCCGACACACCTCGGTCAGTATCAGTGGGACTCGAGTCCGAACGGTGCGTTCGAGAACAATCGATCATCGGTCAGCCTCCGTAATCGAAATCTCACCATTACTGTCGGTGCTGATCTCGATCGATCCACCGGCAACCCGGTCGCTGTCATCGATTGCATCTTCATCAGCGGCAACCGGAACGTGAACCGTCACGTCCACCTCGTGGGCTGCTAACTCGAGGCATGCTCCATCGTCGATGAGCGGCGCGTCTGTGGATTCACAGTCGTCGTATAACTCGACCGTGTACTGCGAATTCGAGACGCTGGATGGATGATCGGCAACGATCGTCGCTGAATCATCATCTTCCGACGCGATTTGATCGACGTTGTCGATTTCGCCGGCAAGTCGTTCGCCGACGGTCTCGAGTGAGGTTTCCGTCGACCGTTCGGTTTCCGCCTCGAGCATCGCACTCGCACCCATCATCAACATCGCGATGAGGATCGTCGTAATTCCGATCGTTAGCACGTGCGTCAGTGCGGCCGTGAGCCCACGATCACGCTCGTGATTGGGGCCGATCATGATTCCTCCGGACACTGATCAGCCGTGTCTGTGATATTTCGAGTCTGGCTGTAACTTAGATCCGCAGAGTCGTAGGTTATCGTAACGTTTGCAGATGACTCATCGGAATTTATCACATCGACATTCACTACTGCCGAATTCGATTCAGCAGTCGAGTTTTGATATGAACTGGCGAATGAATCAGGATCACTATCATATACAATCGAACAGGCGACACCGTTCACAACCTCTTGCTCAACCTTATCCGCAGTCGCTGCACTCTGGCTCGTGTCACCGGCAGAAATCGTCTCTGTGAAGAGGACGCCGTTGAAGACGATGACGATGCCCAGAATGATGAACGCGAGCGTAATGGCCCCGATGAGGATGACCTGTCCGCGATCATTCGATTCGGTTACCATACGATCACCCGCACCTCGACGACGTTGTAAAGTGATTCGTCCTTATCCTGGTTTTCAATTGGTGCATCTTCCTCTTCATCTAAATTACCGTTATTAGCAGTCACTGACTGGTTGTTGTACAACGAAACAGTATAACTGGCCGAGACAGCGTTCGATGACGGAGAACCTTGATAGACTAACGACCGATTTTCTGTTTCATCAGACTCGTTACTGTAGTGGAGTTCAACGTTGTAGTTTTGCCCGCGTTCGTCGAATCTATCGTAGAGAATCTCACCGAGTTCAGACTCGTCACTGAAATTACCCGGACTGTACACGTTATTTCCGTGCGGGTCGACGAAGCTGTCGTCAGTTCCCTCGAAACCACCGTCTTCGTCCCAGTATCGCACCATCTGCGAGAGGGAGTTTTCATCCGTATCCTCCGCAGCGACAACCAACGCGTCCTGTGCTTCCTGTTGCATCTGTGACTGAACCGTCCGGTCTGCTGCACCGCCGGTCGTCGGCGTGATAACGACCGACTGGAGAGCCAGTAAAATCGCGACGAGGACGACCATCGCGCTGATGAACCCCTCGAGCGTGTAGGCCTGCCCGCGCTCCGTTGCGTTCGATTTTCGTTTCACGTTACCACACCCTCACGACGAGTCGACACGGGTCACAGTCTTTATCGGTTTCCGACACGGTTCGAGACGAACTGGCTGCCGACTGATCGTCGTAATCGTTCCCGGAGTCGGCGATGGTTTCCTGGTCCGTTTCGAATTCTTCGAGAGTCACGTTAACTCGGTCGTAGACGATGTCGTCGCTCTCACGGAGGCCAAATTCTCCGGCGAAATCCTCTTCGTCCGGGACATCCTCCTCCCAATCGAGTTCGTTACCGTCCTCCGAGTCGTTCACGATGTGATCCGCAATTCGATCTGCCTGTGCCGTCTGACCGCCGCTGGCCGAGGAGTCGAACGGCGTCAGGATCGTCGGTAGGAACGAGAAGACGAACGCGATGGCCAGAATGAACACGCCGATTCCGATCGCGAAATCCTGCGTGGTCTGGCCGCGATTTTGCAACGAAATCGAAACCGTCCGCTGTCGGCGGGTTCTCGAGCCATTCCGTTCAGTTCCTGTTCGATCTCGTCTCATCTCAGGCCACCATCGTCCACGCGATCAGTGCGACCGTTGCCAGCGAGACGGCGTACTTGATCCCGCTCAGCAGGTCAGCGTCTCGCATGTATCCACAGATGAATCCGGACATGATCGCCTGCAGCGTGACGGCGTGGAAGAACACCAGCGACAGCATCTGGATGTCGATCGCTTCGGTCATGTCCATGCCCTCCATGTCACCACCGCCGCCGCCACCCGCATCAGCATCGGCTTCGCCGCCCTCGAGACCGGCCATCGTCTCGATGAACTGCGTCTGGAGAATCGCCATGACGGCGAGGACGGTTAGGAACGTCATGACGATAATCACGACCTGCATCCGTGTCCGGGACTTTCGTTCGCGTTCGATATCGTCTTGATTCTCACTCGCCTGTGCTGCCGTTCGAAGCACGTCGGAGATCTGATTCGACGCTTCCTGTGCCTCGGTGATTAATCGCGTAATCCGGGCCAACCGCGGAATGTGGTACTTGTTGTTGAACTCGATGAGCGCCTGTTTGAGTCCCGTTCCGTAGTTGACTTTCGTGTGCATCATCTCGAACTCGCGAGCTAACTTCCCGCTCGTCGTATCGGAAACCGCTTTGAGCGACTCGAGTAAGGTCAATCCGGTGTCGTTCGAACTCGAGAGTTTTCGAAGGTCTTCCGAGAGTTGGCTCATGACCGAGTTTCGGTGACGGAAGTTCCACTCACGGAAGATGGCGAGTGGAATCCCCATGACGTACAGCGGGGCGTAGATGTAGATGAACGTCCCCCAGATCGGGTTGTCGAGCATTCCCTGCCAGGAAAGCGGTGCCGAACCAGTCATCATCGCGCCGGTGACGATCACCAGCGTGAGGGGGGCCGTCAACCCGAGCGTGTAGAGCGGGTTATCTCGGAAGAAAATGTGTGGCCGCTGGAGGATCTTCTTCGTCTCGTGGGTCCCCTCGCGTTTCTTGATGCGACTGAAGACGCTGTGTTCGCCGGTGAACTGCTCGACGAGCCCGAGGTCCAACAGTCCGTCATCGCGAGCAGTCTCGACTCGCTGACTGCCGCCGTCCATCTCGAGGTATCCATCGCCAGGTTCGTCCTGTTTGACCGTCGAAACCATTACCAGGAACCCAATTCCAGTCATCGGGATCAGCCCGTAAACGGTCATGAAGATCATCGAGTCCTCGACGTTTGCATCCGGGATCATCTGCATCGTGACCATGATGATGATCAACAACAGCGGAAACAGCGACAGCGTCATGTACATCTCGCCGAACAACTCGAGCGTCTCGAGGGTGATCTCCTGTTCTTGTTTGGAGGTCCGCAGGTGCTTTTCTTTCTTGTCCTCGAGGAAGCTCTCCATGTCACCGCCGCTGTTGACGATCGAGAGCATATCCGTCAGAAACTGCGAGAGTTCGTCACTCGGCGTCTCGAGTGCCTGTGTCCGGATCGCCGTTCGATAGTCGACGTCGAAGTACTCGGTCTCCTTGACGATGCTCTGGAACTCCTTTGCGACCTCTCCGTAGGTGTCGTCTGCTTCCGCCATCGCCTCGATGATCTCGAGTTGGTTGAGTCCGCCGACCGACAGGGCGTACATGAACGAGACGGAGTCGGTCAGCAACATGTTGATCTCGCGCTTACGAGTGGACGCTCGAGAGTACGGAATTGCGACCAGCGAACCGAACCCGAGTGCGAACCCGATCGACCCGAAAACGAGACCGGTTACGAAGACGAGCGCGGGGACCCGAAGCGTTTCGATGAGGTTGAGAACCGTTTCGCTCCCGACCGGAATACCGAGTAACTCGTCGATTTGAATGAGACCGGTTGCGAAGAGTCCGTAGCCGAGAACGAGTCCGAGGATCCACAACGCGAGGCCGCTGATGAATCCGATCCCGAGCGAGCGAGACAGGTACAACTCGACCGTATCGGTCATCCGGGACTGCGCGAGTTTTGTCTCGACGTCTTTGACGAACGTGCTGTCTTCGTCGAAGAGGCGCTCGTAGAGCGGATAGAACGCCTCTCCGAGGAGATCGGTTCCACCCGAAAGACTACCCGAGTCGCGGTTGCCACCGGTTTGGAGGCTCATGAGTCCGTCTCCTCGCTGTCGTCTGGCGTTGATTCGCCGTCAGTCGTCCGGTCGTCAGTCGTCTCGTGGTCGGGCGTGTCGTCATCAACAGCCGACTCATTGTCGTCGGCCGTCTCGTCATCGTCGACCGTCTTATCGTGAGAGAAAATCGAATCGTCCGTCTGCACCTGATCGGTCGAGTCGAAGAGTGAACCGTCGTCGTCTGCCGTCTCGTCGGTCTCGGAGAAGATCGAGTCAGTTTCGTCTTCGAAGAGCGACTCGGATTCAGCGGTGTCTTCGTCCGTCGCGATAGTTGCCGCCGACTCGTCACCTGAGCCAGCGAGACGGTGCGTATCCTCCGTCTTCGCCGCCGACTCGTTCCCCCCAGTATCGACAGCTTCGGCGTTGGCTGTCTCCTCGAGCGGTGAACCCTCGTCAGTGTCCGCTTCGTCGACGTTCCCCTCTGACTGGCTGGCCGTGTTATCGTCAGCGTCCCTATCTTCGAGAGCAGTCGTCGATTCTCCATCCCCAACATCGTCTTCTTCACTCGAGTCTGGCGGTGCAGCGGGTATCGCTTCGTCGCCACTGGTCTCGCCTGACGACGCGGCCTCTGTGGGACCGCCAGCCGTCGGTTCAGGCGAAGACGACGGGTCATCCTCGTCGTTTTCCGTCGCCTCGTCTTGGTCATCATCCGACGCGTCGCCTAGTTCGATCGTCGGTGGTTCCACACTCTCGGTCTCGTCCGTCCCCGAATCACCTAATTCGATCGTTGGAGGGTCCGCACGTTCCGTTTCGTCTGTCTCCGAGTCGTCCAGTTCGATCGTTGGTGGATCGGCATTCGCCGCCTCGCCTAAATCGGACTCGTCGGCCTCGGTCGTTGGGGAGTCAACGCTCACCGATTCGTCCGATTCAGTTGCCGACGGTCCACTCGTCGTCGATGGTGACTCGACGCCCGCCGAGTCTTCAGATTGCGCGTTCGAAATAGCCGTCTCGACGTCAGTCGTTGAACTGCCTGCGTCGGTGCTCATCGCTGAGTCGTTCCCGTCGGGATCGAAAATCGACTCGAAATCCCCGTCGGGAAACAGTGACTCGGTGTCGAGATCGTCCGCCGACGGTTCGGCCTCGAGCGAGTTCGATTCGGGCGGTGAATCGGTCGACTCGAGTTGATCGATCGTCTCTCCCATATCGTCGAACAGGCCGCCGAGATCGTCTTCGTCGGGATCGTCCGACGGGAATATCGTCGCCGATTCGTTTTGATCCGACACCGTTGGGGTCGACGCCGACTCACCAGCCTCCGCCGACGGTTGCTCCGAAGCAGTTCCTGCGGACGGTGAATCGGCTGTCGTTTGGGCTGTACTCTGTCGTTGGTTGGAATCGCTCGGGGCCTCCCGACTCGAGGAAGCAGACCCGTCGGCTGTCGTATCGACTTCGCCGGAAGCGCCGATTTCGAACCCGGTGTCATCGCTGAGCCAGGCCGGTTCGCGTTCGCCATCCGCTGTCTCGACACCGAACGCGCTCGAGCCGTCGTCGAGTTCCCACTCGTTTTCGTCGACGGCACCGTCGGCGCTCTCCTCGAAGTCGAAGGCGTCACCATCGCCCTGTTCGACATCGATTGGTTCTTCGTCCTCGATGTTGCCGAGTGCACTCGCGAGACCGCTCGGTACTTTCCCGCGATACTCTTCGAACAGCGATTCTTCGGCGCGCTCGAGGATGTCCATCGAGAGGTTGTACGTTTCGCTGCTCGCATCCGGTCGCGGAACGAGTTCTTCTTTCTCCTGGTCGACGTCGATCAGGACGCTCTCCATCTCTCGCAGGTCGGTGAGACTCTCCTCGAGTTGCCCGTTTGCGATGAGCGTGAGAATCGTATCGGGGTCGTTGATGAACGCCTGTGCGGTCGCCGCCACCTCCGCGTACGTGTTGAGACCGTTTTTGATGAGATAGGCGAGGATAACTTCGCGCTTGAACAGTTCTTCCTGGAGTTTCTCGTTGCTCCACCCGCGATCGAACTGGATCTCGTCGAGGGTGTTCGAGTCACCCATCTTGAGGTACTCGTCCGTCTCCGCTTGCCACTGGTAGACGTCCTGAACGTTGATCTCGTCGTGTTCGGCCTCGTAGTGGTTGATCTCCGTCAGCGACTTGTTCCGGCGAACTTTCCGACCCTGTACCCGCGTCTGGGTCTGAATCGAAACCAGATCCAACGCGGTGAACATCGTCTTCGAGACGTTGATCGGGTCCGTCGTGAAACGCTTCAGGACCTCGTCGACGGAGTCCGCGTGGAACGTGGTGTAGGTGGTGTGGCCCGTCGACATGACCTGGAAGAGCGTCCGTCCTTCCTCACCACGGATCTCACCCATCACGATGTAATCGGGACGCTGTCGGAGCGCGGCTTCCAGCAAGTCGAACTCGTCGACGTCACCCTGTTCGTCGTCGGAGAACGAGGGACGCGTAACGCTCGCGATCCAGTTTCGCTGTGGCAGTTCGACCTCGCGGGTGTCCTCGATGGAGACGATTTTCGCGCTGCTCGGAATGAACAGCGAGACGGCGTTCAGGGAGGTCGTCTTCCCCGATGCCGTACCACCGGCGAAGATCAGACTCTTGTGGTTCTCGATGGCGAGCCAGAGGAACGCCATCTCGTCGAGCGAGAAGGTGTTCCAGTTGATCAAGTCGATCGGGGTGAACGGCACGTCCTTGAACTGACGGATCGTGTAATTCGTCCCGTGATCCGACACTTCTTGGCCGAGCGTGAGCTGGGCACGAGAGCCGTCGGGCAGTGTTGCGTCGACCTGTGGCAGCCGTTTACTGATCCCTTTGCCCGAGCGTTGAGCGAGTTTGACGACGAAATCGTCGAGTTCGTCGTCGCCGTGGTAGATGTTCGAAATGATCTGTTCGTACTCGGAGTGGTAAACGAAGACGGGGGAGTTGTACCCGTCACACGAAACGTCCTCCACGTTGATGTCGTGTTTGATGCCGTCGATACGCTCGTATCCGATGAAGTTTCGCTTGAGTTGATAGAGTAACTTCTCGACTTGATACTCGTTGAGCGTATCCGGATCGTCAGCGAGAATCGCCGGTTCGGGGCGAACCTCGATGCCCTCGAGTTGCGTCGTTTCGGGGTCGCTCATCGGCTCCAGTTCCCCTTCGGACGCCGATTCGTCCGTGCCGACCTCGGCAGAACCGTCCCCGTCGGATTCGTCGGATTCGTCGGACTCGTCGGACTCGTTGGACTCGTCGTCGAGGATGTTCTGGAGATTCTGGATATTCTGTAGGTCCCCCAAACTCTGGAACGTCTCGAGAATGCTCTGTTGTGTGCCACCTCCCGTCTTCTCGAAGAGGTCGTATCGTTTCAACAGGCGACGCGCCTCGTCTTCGATGACGACTCGGCGACCGTCTTCGGTCGCTTTCTCTTTGATCCCGTCGTCAGAGTACTTGATTGCCGTTCTGAGTTTACCCGAGAGGAACTCCTGTAGTTCCAACTCGATCTCGTTCAGATACGGCTCGACCATGTAGTATTTCTTCTCGTTTTCCTTCTCGGAGTGGAAGATGACGACGTAAGCGTAGGGCTTGTTGACCCAGTAACGTTCGACCTCCCGGAAGTGGGTCTTCTTGTCCATCGGGACGGCCTTCTCGAGGTCGTAGCGATTCGAAACGGTCGTATGCCCGTCGACGCTCGAGAAGAAGTCGTCCTCGTCGATTTCGTCTTGGATGTTGACCGTCCGTTCCTCGACGAGTTCGTCGAGTTCCATCGCGGCCTCGTCACCAGCGAACAACCGCTGCTCGAGTGTCTCGGGATCGAAGCCGAGTGCCTCCTCTTTATCGTGGCGGACGATCTCGCCGTCGCCGTCGCGCGGGCGGGAACCATCGTCGTCGTAGTAGTACTCCCACTTGTAGTGTTCCCACGTCCAGACGTCTTTGGTGACCGGCGTCGTCTCCGGGTCGACGTACTCGAGAAAAATGTCCTGGAGGACGTCGGCGTTGTCGCCGGCGACGGGCATCGTTTCCGAGCGGAGGTCGTCCGGGTGGATTCCGAGATACGCTGTGGGGTCGAAGTCGACGCGATCCCAGTCCGCGCCGGTCGGAACCGTCTGCGATTCGTCGGTGTCGAGTCCGAGTTGCTCGTCACCCGTGGGTTCGTCGGGGTACAGTGTCGATACCTCAGTCCCGTACCCGTATTCGATCATGAAATCCTCCCACGTGTACTCGCCGACGCGAGCACTGGGATTCGCGTCTGCATCAGCACCCGACTCGAGATCGGATTCCTCTCTCTCAGAAAAGTCCCCGGAATCCGATTGGTCGGCGTCGTCAATAGCCATTAGCTTCATCCAAACTCTCACCCTTCAAAAAATTCATCCACACAGTACCATATCTGATAATTACACAGACAGCCCCGAGTTTCTGTATTCTCGATTTCTGTAGGTCCGTAATCGTAGCGTTCTGTGAGAGATAACAGGGATGGGACGATATGTGGTCACGACCAACTCTCTACGGACGTGTCATAATATCTATCGATCTGCTTGGATAGACTCCGTCACAACGACTGCAACCGTCGCTGGGTCACGACGAGTGAGAGCGACGCGGTAGCGAGAACACGAACTCGTAACCGTTCACAGACGGCGTTTTGTCAACGTACACATTGCTGAACGTTCCCAGTGGTACCAATCACACCAACGCGTGGCGGTCCAGTGTGGAGGAGCCCCATTCACCACGAGCGGGGTATCTAGCCAATCGTGCCACCGACCGCTCGGAAGACGTTGGCTCGTTGCTCGAGTAGGGGTACTCGAGGGATCGACTTCCCGTTCCCGTGGGTTGTGAGGTGTACGGGCAAGAGAGACGAACGTCGGCTCGCGACCGCGGCGGGCGTGGCGGGATTCAAATTACCAGCCTTCGTTCGCTGTTGCTCGCTCGTTCCGTCGTTCAAGAATCCCGCAGTGCGGTCATCACTGCTCGCCTATGCTCGCAGTAGATGACGGGCGTGGCGGGATTCGAACCACGGTCGTTTCGCGATGCTTCACTCCCTGATTCGAACCCCGCAGTGTCGTTCACATTGCTCACTGTCGTTCGCAGGTGAACGGACGTGGCGGGATTCGAACCGAAACCAGACGTGCTCGCTCACTTCGTTCGCTGTGCGCGACTGGTAGGGTTCGAATCCGTGCCCGTCCGCTTCTCACGTTCGTTCGTCGCGGACGGGCGTGGCGGGATTCGAACCCACGATCAGAAGGTTAGGAACCTCCTGCCCTCTCCGCTAGGCCACACGCCCCTCGAGAAAAGAAATCGGTTAGCTGGATTCGGCTTCCGTCTCGGTTTCTTCGGTGACGGGCTCTGTGTCGACGAAGTCCTCTTCTGCCTCGTTGATTTCCTCGCTGTACTCCTCTTCGAACTCCTCGTCGGTGCCGTCGAACTCCTCTCGCATTTCCTCGAGTTCCGATTCGACCTTTTCACGCCCTTTCTGGAATTCGCCCATCGCCTCCCCCGTCGAGCGGGCGAGCTTCGGGATCTTGTTTGCCCCGAAGAGCAAAATGGCGATGAAAAGGATGATCAGGAGTTCCGGACCCCCTGGGATAGGGGCGAACAGCGGTGCGATTTCGACTACCATCTCTATGCGTGGCTTATCCGCTGGCAATTATAACCTTTTTGGACCGCACAGTAAAACGGGACTCCACGAACGTCCGTTTCAGCGGGACCTCCGAGCTAATTACACCTGCGTCACTCGAGAATGTATTATCGCATCCGTGTGATCGACGAGGGAGTAACTCGCTGTAATGGTGATACGTGTCCGCTCTAGTATGTGCGTGTCTCCCGATCACTCCCTGCGATCGGAGCGTCCGAGGAGACGATCTCGGTGGGGTAGTGGTTCCGCGAACGAAACTGTCTTTCCCAGTTATCCGCAACTACCCACTGATGCCTGAAATCGGAGACACAGCACCAGACTTTACCGCACCGCTCGCAACTGGCGACGTCGAGTCCATCACGCTCTCAGAGCGCCTCGAGGACGGCGCGCCGATCGTACTCGCGTTCTTCCCGGGCGCGTTCACCGGCGTCTGTACGACCGAGATGTGTACGTTCCAAGACCGTCTCGCGTCGTTCAACGACCTCGACGCGAGCGTCTACGGCGTCAGCCGAGACTCGCCGTTCGCGCTCAACGAGTTCCGCGAGCAAAACGGCCTCGAGTTCGGCCTGATCAGTGACTTCAACCAGGAGATCATCGACGACTACGGAATCGCGATGGACTTCGCCGACCTCGGCGTCTACGGCGTCGCAAAGCGCTCGGTCTTCGTCGTCGACGCCGACGGCGAAATCGCCTACTCGTGGGTCAGCGACGACCCCGGCGTCGAACCCGACTACGACGAAGTCGAAGCCGCCGTCGAAGACGCTGCGTAAGGGCCACTAACGCGAGAGGGACTGGCGATCGACTGCACGACCCGATTGCCGTAGGGCTTTTTTAGTCGGCTATCGACGTTCCCGTATGAGCGATTCTGCTGGCGACGACGCATCGCGTCGTGTCTACCGTCCTGATGTGGACCATCACTTTCCCGACGAGAAGTTGAACACCGTCCTCGAGTTCCTCGACGACGACGAAGAGATTGAAGCCTACCTCGAGGCCCAGAACGTCAACGCGGTCGATCGAATGCGCTACAACGACCACGGCACGAAACACATCGAGATCGTCCGTAATCGGGCGCTGTGTCTCTACGATCTGCTCAAAGCAGGCACCGTCGATTTCAACGGCGCGCGCCAGCAGGGATTGGCCGAGGAAGACGAGTCGGTCATCATCGCACTCGCCGCGACCCTCCACGACATCGGACACGTCGTCCACCGCGACGAGCACGCGTTTTACTCGATTCCGCTGGCTGCCGACGTCCTCGATCGAGTCCTCCCCGAGTTCTACGACGTCGCCGAGACGGTCCGGATGAAGGGCGAAATCCTCCACGCCATCCTCTGTCACCATCGAACCGAGACGCCGCTGACGACGGAGGCGGGCGTCATCCGCGTCGCCGACGCCCTCGACATGGAACGCGGACGCTCGCGCATCCCCTACGAACACGGCGGGCGCGGCATCAACACCCTCTCGAGTCAGGCGATCAATCAAGTCACCTTACAGGAGGGCGATAGCAGCCCGGTAATGGTCGAAATCGCCATGACGAACGCCGCCGGCGTCTACCAGGTCGATAATCTCCTCAAGGCGAAGCTAGAGGGCTCCGGCCTCGAGGAACAGATTCGGATCGTCGCCGTCAACACGAACGAAAATCGCGAGCAGTTAGTCGAGCGAATCGAACTGTAACGCTCCAGCGGTCACCCTCACCGATTAGGTGAGTTGGTATCCGGATTCCGTCCGCTCGAGGTGACCTCGGTTTCGAAGGGTGCCGATAATCGAGAGCGCCGTTCCTTTCTTGAGTTCGAGATCCGCACAGAGCGCTTCGGTCGTCGTCCCACCGACAGCACCGATGTACAGATAGATCAGTTTCGCTCGAGGTGACTCGAGGTCGTCGGGCACCGCGACGCTGTGTCGGGATTTGTCGTGTCGTTGCATACGAAACTGGCTCGGTTTCGACAATAATAAATCTACGTGTCGACGATAGTCGAAATATCAGAGACGGCTTCGGGTTGTTCGGGCACACGTGACAGATATTGATACTATTCCGTCGGAAGTCAGCAGATTTTCCTTCCTCCCATCCCGTGTCTCGATATGAATTACGAACTCGTCTTGGTAGGTCTCCTTACAGGAGCGATCACCGGTGCGTTTTTCGCCCTCGTCGATGTGCCGATCCCTGCACCACCAGAATTGCCCGGATTGATGGGTATCGTTGGGATCTATCTCGGGTACAAACTCGTCGAGGCCACGGACGTGAGCACGGATATCGCTGGCTGGCTTGGACTCTAAACAGTTGCGACGGTTCGTCGGTTGACGAAGTTGGGGTCGTCAAGGGTCGATGTCGAGATCGGCTGCGAACTCGCGGGCCCGCTCGCGGATCGATTCGGCGTCTGCGACCAACACGTCGCCGTCTCGCACGAGCACGTCACCGTCGACCATCGTAAACTGCACGTCATCGCCGCGAGCCGCGAAGACGAGGTGGGAATGTACGTCGTGAATCGGCGTTCCGCGCGTCACGTCGGTCTCGAGGCCGATGATGTCTGCCTTCCACCCTTCGCGAAGCGCACCGACGCGCTCGAAGCCGGCCGCCTTCGCGCCGTTTATCGTCGCCATCTCGAACACCGTCTTCGCGGGAAGGGCCTGAGGCTCGAGACGGTCAACCTTCTGGAGGAGCGAGGCCTGGCGCATCTCCGTGAACGGATCGAGCGTGTTGTTACACGGCGGGCCGTCGTTACCCAGCGCGACGTTGATTCCGCGCTCGAGGTAGTCGTCGACGGGTGCGACGCCGCTCGCGAGCTTCATGTTCGACGACGGACAGTAAGTCACGTGCGTCCCCGTCTCGGCGAGCACCTCGCGCTCGCTGTCGTCGGTCCAGACGCAGTGTGCCAAAACGACGTCCTCCCCGGTCAACCCGACCTCGTCGAGCCAGTGGATGTTTCGTTTGCCCGTTTCGTCCTCGACCGTCGCGACCTCGTCGCGGTTCTCGCTCGCGTGGGTGTGAATCGTCACGCCGTCGTAGGCGTCTGCAAGTTCTCTCGTCTCTCGAAGGCACGTCTCGGTACAGCTAACGGCGAATCGCGGCGTCAGCGCGTATCGAATTCGGCCGTCCTCGACGCCGTGATAGCGGCGGATGAGCCGTTCGCTCTCCGCGAGCGCCTCGTCGGTCTCCTCGAGCAAGCCCGGCGGCGAATCCTTGTCCATCATCACCTTCCCGAGTCGCCCGCGGATGCCGAGTTCACGGGCCGCCTCGAAGGCCTCCCCGGCGTGAGAGACCGACAGGTGGTCGACGCACGTCGTCGTGCCGCTCTCGATCATCTCGAGGTAGCCCAGTTCCGCCGCGGCGCGCATCTCCTCGGCCGAGAGCGACGCCTCCATCGGCAAGACGTACTCGAAGAGCCACTCGAGCAACGCGGTGTCGTCGGCAATCCCGCGACCGAGACTCTGGACGGAGTGGACGTGCGCGCCCACCGTTCCCGGCGCGACGAGGTCGAGTGCGTGGTGTTCGTGCTCGGGATAAGACTCGAGACAGGTCGTTCGATCGTCGACGGCGACGATTCTGTCGTCCTCGACGACGATCGCGCCGTCGTGGAGTACGGTGTCAGCGTCGACGATAACCGTTCCCGACAACAACATATCGAAAGAGGATAACCAGTCGCGCCGCTTAGCTCTGTGGATCTCAGGACGAGCGGACCGACAGCGACGCCTTCGATAGTCCCCACGCGAGACAGATCAGGGACGCGAACGTGATGTAGCCGACGCCGAGTGGGAGGAATAGCAACGGCAGATAATCGGCGAAGAGGTATCCAGCGACGAGGAGTACTGGAATCAAGACGAGATTTATTCGGACGAATCGCTCGAGACCCATCTACCTCCTACAATCGGCAGAAAACACAAAGCTTTGCTGATCTCGAGTGGGGCGCCACATTGCAGTCGAGAATCGAACCGAGGGCGGTAATTGGCGTTAGTAGCTACGCACTTTCGGCTCGTAGGTCTTCTCCTCGCCCTCGAGGATCACCGGGCGATAGAAGATGTTCGGTTCGCCATCCTCCCAGGAGATGAGCGTGTGTTTGAGCCAGTTTTCGTCGTCACGCGTCTGGTTCTCCTGTCGCCAGTGTGCACCGCGGAACTCGTTTCGAACGAGTGCGCCGAGTGCGATCGTTTCGGCGACGTCGATCAGGTTTCGCGTCTCGATGGTCTGCTGGAGGTCGGTATTGAACGTCGTGGACGGATCATCGACGTAGACGTCCTGGTACTCTTCGCGACACTCCCGAATGAGTGTGAGCGCTTTCTTGACGCCCTCCTCGGTTCGGAAAACGTTGACGTAGTCGGTCATCGCGTTTTGGAGCTTCTGGCGGATTTCGGCGTGTTGGACGCCCGTATCCTTGTCCATCAGCGAGTCGACGTGTCCTCGAGCGTCTTCGACCGTCTGCTCGAGGACGCCGTCTGCGTCCGCCACGACGCCACCGTCGGAGCGGGCCTCCGACGAGGATCGCGAACCGTCGGTTCGCTCACCGCCGTCGGCAGCGACGTCGTCCGTGGTCCCGAGGCCGGCAGCACCGGGCTGGACTGGGAGTTCGGTGTCGGTCTCGTCTTCGACGTCGTCGCCGTAACCGGTCCGGATCTCCGGTTCGCCGAGATCCTTGCCAGCAGCGTGGTAGCCCGCGCGCTTGCCGAAGACGATGAGTTCCGGCAGCGCATTGCCACCGAGTCGGTTCCCGCCGTGGACGGAGACGCAGGCACATTCCCCCGCTGCGTAGAGGCCGTCGATACAGGTCTGGCCGTTCTCGTCGACCTCGATGCCGCCCATCGCGTAGTGTTGGCCGGGCTTGACTGGCATCGGCTCGATGAGGCCGTCGACGCCTTCGAAGTCCTCTGCCAGGTGCAGGATGTTCTCGAGGCGGTCGAGAATACGCTCTTCGCCGAGGTGGCGCATGTCGAGGTGGACGTACTCGTCCTCGACGCCGCGGCCCTCCTGCACTTCGGTGAGTTCCGCACGCGCGACGACGTCACGGGAAGCGAGTTCGCCGGAGTTGTTCGCGTATCCGTGCTCGAACATGAATCGCTCGCCGTCGTTATTGTAGAGGATGCCACCTTCGCCACGGACACCCTCGCTGATGAGGACGCCGGTCGATGGCAGCGAGGTCGGGTGGAACTGGATGAACTCCATGTCCTCGAGTGGCGCGCCCGCACGGTAGGCCATCGCGTGACCGTCGCCGGTACAGGAGACCGCGTTGGTGGTGTGATCGAAGGCCTGTCCGGGACCGCCGGTTGCGAGGACGACACCGTCGTTCGCCTTGAAGCCCTCAATGTTGCCCGTCTGCACGTCGTAGGCGACGATGCCGTGGCAGTCGCGTTCGTTCGGATCGTCTTCGTCGCTGACGGCGAGGTCCATGACGTACCACTCGTCGTAGACCTGAATGCCGCGTTTGACGACCTGCTCGTACATAACGTGCAGGAGGTGGTGGCCGGTTTCGGCACCCGCGTAGGTCGTCCGCGGGTACGAAAGCCCACCGAAGGGACGCTGGGAGACGCGCCCGTCCTCTTCACGTGAAAACGGCATGCCCCAGTGCTCGAGTTTGATCGTGTCTTCTGGGGCGTCCTGTGCGAGGGTCTCGACTGCCGGCGCGTCGCCGAGGTAGTCCGAGCCCTTCATCGTGTCGTAGGCGTGGAGTTCCCAGTCGTCGCCTTCCTGCAGAGCGGCGTTGATCCCCCCTTCCGCTGCACCCGTATGGCTGCGAACCGGGTGGAGTTTCGAGACCAGTGCGACGTCCGCACCCGCCTCGTCCGCTGCGACCGCAGCACGGAGGCCGGCACCGCCTGCGCCGACCACGATAACGTCGTGTTCGTACATATTACCAGAATTTCAGGTTTTTCTTGACTGCTTCCCGCTTGAGCTCCTGAATGTGCTCGGTGAGCGGGATATCTTTCGGACACACTTCCGTACAGGAGAACTGCGTCTGACAGCGCCAGACGCCGTGTTCTTGCTCGATGATCCGGAGTCGGTGTTCCTTGACATCCTCGGGTTCGCGGTTGTCCATCGCGAACCGGTAGGCCTTGTTGATCGCGGCCGGGCCGAGGTACTCGTTGTCCCCGGCTGCGATGTTACACGAGGACGCACACGCACCACACCAGATACACCGGGTGGACATCTTGACCTTCTCGCGGTTCTCCCGCGTCTGGCGCTGTTCTTCGAGGTCGCTCGAGTCCGGCGTCTCCTCGTTTTGGAAGTACGGCTCGACGGTGTGCATCTGGTCGTAGAAGTGATCCATGTCGACGACCAGGTCCTTGACGACCTCCTGGTGGGGCAGCGGCTCGATCCGAACCGGGTGCTCAAGGTCGGCCATCTGGGTCTTACAGCCCAGTCGTTGCTTGCCGTTGACGAAGAACGCGTCCGACCCACAGACGGCCTGTCGACAGGAGTGTCGGAAGGTCAGCGAGGAGTCGTAGTGGTCTCGGGCGTACATGACCGCGTCGAGGACGGTCATCCCCTTCTCGAAGGGGACGTGGAAGTCGTCGAAGCGCGGCTCCTGCTTGCCTTCGACTTCGGGATCGTATCGGAACACTTTGATGAGGACGGTCTCGCCCTCGAGTTCCGACTTGTCAGCCGTCGTCTGGTCGATCTCGCCGTCTTCTTTTTCCTTCTCGTCGACCGCCGATTCGGCCCCCCGCATTTCGGGGTCTTTCGGTGCTTCTTGACTCTCGGGTTGTTCGGGTTGTTGCGTACTCATACTTACCACCCCGCCATCTCGACTGCAACGTAGGTTCCCTGTGCGATGAGTGCCACACTCGCAATGACAAGCACTGCGAGGACGACTTTCTTCTGGGTTCCGGCGAGTCCTTGGTTGACCAGGGCGTTGTAGACGCCGTTGACGCCGTGGAAGGTCCCGGCGATGAGGAACAGGACCATCGTCAGGAAGTAGCCCACGTTCTCCATACGCGCTTGCGTTCCTGCGAACGTCACGTCCGCCGCGTGGTTTACGAAGTGCAAGAGGAAGAAGTGAAACGCGAGAACGATGACTAAGAATGCCGCCGTAACGCGCTGGAGGAGCCACGCAGTCCCACCAGGGGCGAACGAGGAGTACCGTTCCGCCATCAGATCGTCACCCCGTCCATGAAGGTTGGAACGCTCGCGATGGTAATGATCGCCGTCAACACCAGCGAGGCGTAGAAACTCTTGTCCTGTGCGTCGAGACCGACACCGAGGTCGACCATCAGCAGGCGAAGCCCGTTCAGGATGTGGAACACCGCGACGGCGAGCAGGCCGACCTCGAGGACGCGGATGATGAACAGCGACTCGAGGCCCTGAATGGTGTTCGTATACGCCTCAGGACTGGTTAACGCACTACTCAACACGGCGATGTGGGTGAACAGGTAGCCGATCAGCATCCACCCGGTGAACTTGTGGAAGATCCACGCCCACATGCCGGCTGAGAACTCCTTCCAGCGACCGAAGTCCTCGATGAGACCGCGATTGTAAGACTGACTCATACGCTCATGTTGTCCGTTAGACCGCGGGGGTATAGAAGTTACTTTTGTCGCTCTGAGGCTGTCCGCTCCGAGCCAGTTTGCCGACGACGAACTCGGTTATCGGCGAATCCGTAGTGTACGAGACTGGAACGCGTGTTACTACGGCCCTCGCGAAGACCAGACACACTATCCTAGGGGGAGTTAGTCGGCGGAATCGTCGTCGAAGTCCTCGCCGGTCGAGTGGAGTTCCGATCGGGAACTCGTCTCCGTTCGCTCGCGCTCGAGTGCAGTTCGAGTGACCTCCGAGAGGCCGACGAGGTGACACAGCGGATTACCCGGATAGACGACCGGGTTCTCGAGAACGCCGACGATGAGGCCGGTGAATGGAGCTTCGACGGAGACGATGTCGTCTTCTTCTTTGAACGGGTTGGTGATCGAACAGATAACCTCTCCCGCTCGAACGAACGCGCCGCGGCCGTGTTTCATGTCGACGATGCCGCCGGCGTCCGCGCGGAGCCACGTCTTCTCGTTCTCGTCGTCGATGACGGTTCGCCACCCGGGCCAGTGCACCGACGATTCTCTGTGGAGGCCGAACTCGGCGAGGACGCTCGCGACGCCGGTGAGTGCGCGGTCGATGAGTCGACGCTGGAAGCGGTGGGCTTTGCCCATCTCGACGGTGATCGTCGGCACGCCGGCCGCGGTGGCCTCGCGCCTGAGCGTACCCGAGGGACCTTCGCCGGCGATGATCACGTTGGAGCTAAACGCCCTCGCGAGGCGATTGACCAGACGGTCGTCGACCTTCGCCCTGACGTGGAGCATGTTCGTCCGGCCGCGCGTTGACGTGTGGAAGTCAATGCCGAGATCGCACGGCTCGATGAAGTTCGTGAAGATACGATGAGCCATTCGACGGGCGCTGGTCGAGCCCTCCCGGCCCGGAAACGAGCGGTTCAAATCGCGATCGTAAATCGGCAGGTAGCGTTCCTGTGCGAGGAAACCAGGAACGTTCATCACGGGGAGACAGACCAGCGTACCGTGAAGCTCCGAGTGGTCCCAGTCGTGAGCGACCTCCCGAACGACCTCGATTCCGTTGAGTTCGTCGCCGTGGGCCGCCGCCGAGAGGAAGACCGTCGGACCGGGCTGTTCGCCGTTGATGACCGTGACGGGAATTCTGACCGGGTCGCCGAGGTAGGTCTCGCTGATCCCGTAGCGGATGTTTGCCGTCTCGCCGGGATCGATCCGTCCGCCGTCGTAGGTAAACGCTTCGGCTAAGGGGTCGGAGTCGTCCCGAGTTGACCCGGCCTGCTCGTCGCTCATGAGAGTGACTCCGATGGTGTCACTGTTGAATCTTCGCCTCGACAGACGCGGATACCCTCTTCGGAAGGGGTGGCCTACGGTCGACGCCCCGCGGAACGCTCTCCTTCGAACCCGTTACCGTCGATGTAATTCAGCAACTGGAAAAACTAACCACGTGGGCATACGTTTAGTAGGAGGGCATGGTAGCACCCGCTATGGAAATTCGTGAAGCGACCGACGACGACATCGAGGCCATCCGGTCGATCGCACAACGTTCGCTGAAATCGACGTACACGGACTTTCTCGAGCAAGATACCGTCGACGACGCAGTCGAGCAGTGGTACGGCGACTCCTTTAGCGACCAGATCGACGACGACCACTCGCTCGTGTTGGTCATCGAGCGCGACGGCGACGTGATCGGCTTCTCCCAGAACGATCTGATCGGTCAACGCTACCGAACCGGGCGAATCCTCTGGCTCCACATCGACCCCGACACTCGAGGGAGCGGAACGGGCGTCCGACTGCTCGTTCGCACGCGGGAACTCCTCCTCGAGGAGGGCGCAGAACAGATTCAGTGTCTCGTCCTCGCGGACAACGAGGGCGGCAACGAGTTCTACACGAGCCACGGGTTCGAGCAGGCCGGACAGCGCGAGGTCGACATCGGCGAGGAGACCTTCACGGAAAACGTCTACGTCGAGAGCGAGATCGGTGACGAGGGCTGGGGTGCCGTCGACGAACTCGAGGTCGACGGCGAGCAGATCTACGTCAGCTACGGCGAGGCCGCTCGCGGCGCGGAGGCACCGTTCTACCGGACCTACGAAACCGAGGACCGGGAGGAACTCTACGCCTGGTTCTGTGGCAACTGCGACTCGATCGATAACACGATGGACACCATGGGTCGCATCGAGTGTAACGTCTGTGGCAACCGTCGGAAAGCGACCCGGTGGGACGCGTCCTACCTCTAAGAGCTTCGAAGCCGACTCGAGACGATGGTCTTTCGGTCGTTCGGTGCTCGACGACGATCAGTTAAACGCGAATGCCCGTGATGTGTGATTGTCTCCTTCAACGAGTTGTTCGGTTCGACCCGGAATAGCCCAGTGTAGACGACGGTTACCGACAGGTTTGAGCCTCGTTACCACCCAAATTCTCTGTCTGGACTGGTTCTCGAAGCCGTCTGTCGGAACCGGATGCTGATCGAGTCGGGCAAGCGCCTCAGTCAAAGCAGGCCAACGACACGCACAGTTGTCACTGCATTACAATTGAGCGGATCGTTAACCGATCAACCACGTCGGTCTCACTCGCCGTTTCGACAGTCAAACGCTCACCCACACATTTCGAATGAGTAGACAGGAGCACATCGTCCACGGATTCAAAGCAACGCTCGTCGCTCGAGCAGTCTACATGATCTCGAGCGCGCTGTTGATGTTCTTGCTGGCTCGGTATCTGCTCGACCCGGACGGCTACGGCACGTTGTACTGGGTCATCGGCATTCTCGCCGTGGTCCAGTTGGTCGCAGACCTCGGAATCGGCAAGTCGGTCGCGCGCTACGTCTCCGAGTACAGCGAGAAAGATCCCGGGCAGATTCCGCACTTGCTCACCTCGACGATCACGTTCAAACTCGTCATCATCTCGGTCGTGGGCTACCTGCTGTTCGTCTTTCACGAACACCTCGCGATCGCGTTGGGCGACCCTTCGGCCGCGCCGTTTCTCGCGGTCGGCATCCTCTACGTCGTCGCGATGTCGTTTTCCACCTTCACGCAAATCG
This sequence comes from Natronorubrum daqingense, assembly GCF_001971705.1. Classification (NCBI taxonomy): domain Archaea; kingdom Methanobacteriati; phylum Methanobacteriota; class Halobacteria; order Halobacteriales; family Natrialbaceae; genus Natronorubrum; species Natronorubrum daqingense. The sequence goes on along the minus strand of NZ_CP019327.1, from coordinate 352,055 downwards.
TCTTTCAGGGGTACAACCAACTCGTCTACAGCGCCGCCGTGCAGGCGTTCAGCGGCTTCGCGCGGCTCATTTTCGCCGTCGCGTTCGTGCTGTTGGGACTCGGGGCGCTCGGGGCCTTACTCGGCTACATCGTCGGCTATGCACTCTCTGCCGTCGCCGGGCTCCTCGTGCTCTACTACAAGTTTTATCGTCGCCACGAACCGGCCGAAGAGTACGAGGAGGGACTCTCGAGGCGGTTGCTCGAATACAGTATTCCGCTGACGGCGACGCGAAGCGCGAACGTCATCGACAAACAGATCGACACGGTTCTCGTCGGGGTGTTTCTGACGCCGACGGCGGTCGCGTTCTACACGCTCGGCAAACAGATTTCGGACTTTGTGCTCGCGCCAGCGGAGTCGCTGGGCTTCACCATCTCTCCGAACTTCGGCGAGCAGAAGGCCTCGGGCCAACTCGAGCAGGCGCGTCGAATCTACGAGACGGCGCTGTCGAACACGCTGTTGTTGTACATTCCAGCAGCCGTCGGCCTCGCCATCGTCGCGGAGCCGTTCGTGACGATGACGTTCGGTGCCGACTACGCTGGTGCAGTACCGGTACTCCAGATTCTGTCGGGCTTCATCGTTTTGCAAGCGATCACGAACTTAACGAGCGACAGTCTGGACTATCTGGGACGTGCCAGACATCGGGCCATCGCGAAGGGAGCGACCTCCGTCGCGAATCTCGGACTCAACATCGTTCTCATTCCGACCATTGGCGTCGTCGGCGCGGCGGCCGCGACGGTCGCAACGCACACCGTCTACGTCGCCGTCAACCTCTACATCGTCCATCTGGAACTCGACCTCCGATTGCTCCGTCTGGGGCGGTCGATTGGGGTAGTCTGTCTCATCACCGGCGTCATGGCCGTCGCCGTGATGCTCGTCACGCCGATGGTCTCGAGCGTCGTGATGCTCTTTGGCGCTATCGCACTCGGCGCGTCCACGTGGGCAATCCTCGCCGTCGCGAGTGGGTTGGTCGATCCACGAGAGGTTCGTGCGGCGATTAGCTAACGACGTATCAAAATCGACGATATCATCACTGAGCAACCACGTACCGACGTTTGACGACCGCATACTTTTCCGTTGCCTCGTCGTGGACGTGATATGGCTGCGACCGATACTCATCCTGTGGACGATCCCGTTACCGTCGGGGTGTTGAGCCTCCACACGAGCAAGGAGACGAAGGCGATTCTGAACGCCGTCGACAGACTGGGCCACGAGACCGAGTGGCTCCGAACGGAAAACACCTCGATCAGTGTCACCGACGGCAGCGTCGTCCTCGAGCCACACGTCGACATCATCGCGAACAGAGTGTTACTCTCGAAGACCGAACAGCCCGCGGAGGAACTCGGCATCGTGAACACGTTCGCACAGCTCGTCCCGACGCTCAACGAACCGTCGACGGTTCTCACGGCGATCCACAAGCTCTCGACGGCGACGACGCTCGCGGCGAACGACGTCCGGACGCCAGACGTCACGCTCGCGTTGAACAGCGAGCAGTTGAACGCCGTTCGAGACAGGTACGGGGAAGAAGCGGTTTACAAGACGGCAATCGGAACCCACGGCGGCGGGACCTGGAAGGTCAGTGGCGACGATCCGATCAACGCCAAAGTCGGCAACCGATACGCGTTTTTACAGCAACTTATCGATCGAGACGACGCCCGCCACCGGGACGTCCGTATCTACGTCGTCGACGGTGAGATTATCGCAGCAATGTATCGATACGCCCCCGATAACGACTGGCGGACGAACGTTGCGCTCGGCGGCGACGTCGAAGACGCGACCGACGACCTCCCAGCGGAGGCTCGAGAGATGGCTCGACGGGCGGCTAACGCGATCGGACTCGACTACGCCGGCGTCGACCTCGTCGAAGGCGACGAAGGGTGGTTCGTTCTCGAGGTAAATCCGACGGCTGGCTTCAAGGGACTCTTTTCGGCCACGCACGTGAGCCCGGCACCCTACATCGCCAAACTCGCCATCGAACGGGCCGGCGGCGACGTCGACGACGAACGCGTCGAGGAACTCTCGGCGGTCCTCGACGATTCCCAGCCCGCGGCACAGCCGGTTCAAACGCCACAGAATGAACCCGAACCGAGCGTCATCGGCTACACCGAAGAAATCGTGCTCTCGGGGACCAGCGGCTCGACGTCCGTCTACGCCAAGTCCGATACCGGGGCGACCAGAACGAGCATCGATACGGCTCTCGCCGCGGAGATCGGAGCGGGGCCGATCAAGTCGATCACGCGGATTCGCTCCGGCAGTTCCAAGACGGCCAAAAGCCGACCCGTCGTCGACGTCGTCGTCGGCGTCGGGGGCAACCAACACACCGTCACGGCGAGCGTCGAGGATCGCAGTCACATGGACTATCCCGTCATCCTGGGTCGCGACATCCTCGGGAATTACCAGGTCGACGTGAGTCGTCGTGTCGACGGCGACACCCCCGATACGCCCGAAGAGGAGTGAGCGTCGCTCCTGGAAACCGAGTGACTCCGCAGAGACGGGAGACGACGCCCACGAGAAAACGAGAAATTGGTGTTTCGATGCGGTTAATTGCCGGGTGTCGCCAGTCGTACTGTGTCTACCGCCGGGACCGAGACTAAAAAAATTCTCGAGGAGCGAATTTTATTTCCTATGCAGCGAAGACATCACCACCGGATTAGCAAATCTTAATACGTGAAAGTAGCAATCGTACAGTGATGACTAAGTCAAACCAAGACTGGTGGCCAAACCGGTTGAACGTTGACATCCTCGATCAGAACGTCCCCACGTCCAACCCGATGGACGAGGACTTCGACTACGCCGAGGCGTTCGAGAGCCTCGACTACGAGGAGGTAAAGGCGGACATCGAGGACGTCATGACCGACTCTCAGGAGTGGTGGCCCGCCGACTACGGCCACTACGGACCGCTCTTTATTCGGATGGCCTGGCACAGCGCCGGTACGTACCGCACCAGCGACGGTCGCGGCGGCGCTTCCGGCGGCCGACAGCGCTTCGCCCCGCTCAACAGCTGGCCGGACAACGCGAACCTCGACAAGGCCCGCCGACTGCTCTGGCCCGTCAAACAGAAGTACGGCCGCAAGCTCTCGTGGGCCGATCTGATCGTCCTCGCCGGAAACGTCGCACTCGAGTCCATGGGATTCGAAACGTTCGGCTTCGCCGGCGGACGTGAGGACGACTACAAGCCAGACGACGCCGTCGACTGGGGACCAGAGGACGAGTGGGAAGCGTCCGAGCGCTTCGACGAAAACGACGAACTCGAGGGGACCCTCGCCGCAACCGTCATGGGCCTCATCTACGTGAACCCGGAGGGTCCGGACGGCGAGCCGGACCCAGAGGCGTCCGCAGAGCGAATTCGCAAGTCGTTCGGCCTGATGGCCATGAGCGACGAGGAGACCGCCGCACTCATCGCCGGCGGTCACACGTTCGGGAAGGTACACGGTGCCGAAGATCCGGACGAGCACGTCGGACCGGAGCCCGAAGCGGCCCCGATCGATCAGCAGGGCCTGGGCTGGGAGAGCAGTCACGGCTCGGGCAAAGGCGGCGACACGATCACCAGCGGCATCGAAGGACCGTGGAACACCACGCCGACCCAGTGGGACACGAGCTACATCGACAACCTGCTCGAGTACAAGTGGTGGCCGGAGAAGGGCCCCGGCGGTGCCTGGCAGTGGACCACCCAGAACGGCGAACTCGACGAGGCCGCACCCGGTGCGGAAGACCCAGACGAGAAAGAAGACGTGATGATGCTCACGACGGACGTCGCGCTCAAGCGCGATCCCGAGTTCCGTGAGATTATCGAGAACTTCCAGGAGAACCCACGAGCGTTCCAGGACGCGTTCGCGAGGGCCTGGTACAAGCTGCTCCACCGCGACATGGGCCCGACGGAACGGCTCGTCGGCCCGGAGGTGCCCGACGAGGAGATGCTCTGGCAGGATCCGATCCCCGACGTCGACTACGACCTGATCGGCGACGAGGAGATCGCGGATCTCAAAGCCGAGCTTCTCGACTCCGAGCTTTCGGTGTCACAGCTCGTCAAGACCGCCTGGGCGGCGGCGTCGACCTACCGCGACAGCGACAAGCGCGGCGGCGCAAACGGCGCTCGCATTCGTCTCGAGCCCCAGCGAAGCTGGGAGGTCAACGAGCCCGAGGAACTCGAGTTGGCGCTCGAAACCTACGAGACGATTCAGGAGGAGTTCAACGGCGCTCGCTCCGACGACGTGCGCGTCTCGCTCGCCGACCTGATCGTGCTGGGTGGCAACGCGGCCGTCGAACAGGCCGCCGCGGACGCCGGCTACGACGTCGAGGTGCCGTTCGAGCCCGGCCGTACCGACGCCTCCCAGGAACAGACCGACGTCGACTCCTTCGAGGCGCTCAAGCCCGAGGCCGACGGCTTCCGGAACTACTACAGCGACGAGGCCGACGAGTCCCAGGAAGAACTGCTGGTCGACAAGGCAGACTTACTGGACCTGACGGCACCCGAAATGACGGTGCTCGTCGGCGGCCTGCGCGCACTCGACGTGACCTACCAGGATTCCGGACTCGGCGTCCTCACCGACCAGCCGGAGACGCTGTCCAACGACTTCTTCGTGAACGTCCTCGATATGGACTACGAGTGGGAGGCCTCCGACGACTCCCAGGACGTCCTCGGCTGGGAAACCGCCGCTGACTCCGAGATCGACCAGGTCTTCGAACTGCGCAACCGCGAGACGGGCGACGTCGAGTGGACGGCCACCCGAGCGGACCTCATCTTCGGCTCGAACTCCCGCCTGCGCTCCATCGCAGACGTCTACGCGTCCGCCGACGCCGAGGAGAAGTTCGTGCGTGACTTCGTCGACACCTGGAGCCACGTGATGCAACTCGACCGCTTCGACCTCGAGTAATCGCTCTCGGCGCTTCGGCCTCGAGAGTCGAGCTGTTCGGTCCGCCGTGTTTCGACCGCGGATTTTCTTTCGACGTACCCGGCACCTGCCAGTGACTGAAATAAGTCCACGCTGACGGACACCCACGCGTCTCGAAAATGACGTCGTCGGCTCAGGCTCGTTGACGGACGACTGCGAGGGACCGTCGCCTACACCGGTGCAGTTCAACTGGTACATCCGCTTCGGAGACCGACGAACGGACGTACCGTGAGCGGTCGCTCGCGGACGGCACGCGCCAGTCGTCCTCCGTCCCGACACCTCGTCTGCGGCCAACATACCGGGAGTCGACACTGCGTCAGCGAGTGACCGGGAGTCGAAAAATTACCGCGAGTTGCGTACGCAATCCGTTCAGCAACCGAAACGGGAGGTTACCGATCGAAACGCGCCCACATCGCTATCGAGAGGAGGGCAACGAGGGCGGCGACTGCGCCGAAGCCGGGGATCGAGTCGTCATCGTCCGACTCGTCGTCGCCTACGTCGGTCTCGAGGTAGTTGTCGACTTCCTCCATGTCGAGTCGCGGGTGATCTTCGTCCCAGTCGCCCGGCATGTGAATCTCGGTGTCGTCCGCGACGATCGAGTGCTCGCGGATATCGTCTTCGTCGTCATCGTCGTCGGCCATGTCGGTGACGTAGACGTAGCCGGCGTCGTCGTCGCCGTAGATGTGTTCGACCGTCAGGCCGTGGTAGCCGTCCTCGAGGTGGGCCTCGAACGCACCGAGGTCGTCGAAGGAGGCACCGGTTTCGAAGGTAACCGTTCCGTCGTCCATGTCGAGATCGAACTGCATGAGTTCGAGGTCGGCCTCGTCGAAGGCGGAGACGAGTTCGAGGGCGTCGTCATCGACGGTCGGGTCGTTCTGGAGGTCGTCAGCCATCGTCGTGATCGCCGTTTCGATGATCGCCTCCTGTCCGACCTCGAGGCCCATCTCGAGATCGATTTCGTCGCCGACCGTTTCCGCGTGGGCGTCGATCACGAACTCGGGCGAATCGATATCGCGGTCCGCGAGTTCGTCGGTGTAGGCGTCCCAGTTGTCCGCCTCGGAGGTGACGTCGACGACGAATTCTTGCGATCCGCCGGCTGCGTCGAACGTCACGTCCCACTCGGTCGTCTCGGTGAGGTCGGCCGCTGCCTGGGCCTCGTACATCTCCTCGTAGTCGTCGAACTCGTCGGCCGCGTCGTCGTCCATCTCGTCGCTCGCTTCGGCGAGATCCATCACCGCGTAGGCGGACGATTCGAAGCCACTGAACGCGACGTCCCAGTGACCGTCGACGGTCGTGTCGTCCTCGGCGAACGCGAGTTCGAACGTCTCGAGTTCGGCGTCGAGGATATCCGCGGCGATCTCGTCGGCCTCGCTCTGCGTTACGTCGAGCGTCGGATCGGTCGCGAGATCCTCCGCGACGAGTTGCTCGAGGCCGTCTTTGGCGTTCTCGAGTTCGATCGTGTACTCGATATCGAGGTGACCGTCGCCCATCGCGTTGACGTCATCCTCGAAGTCGTAGTCGTGGATGGTGACCGTGACGTCGCTACCGAGGTCCTGTGCGACGACTTCGAACTCGTCCTCGAGCGTCGCCTGTGCGGCGTCCTCGGTGTCCCAGTCGTCGGTTTCGAACTCGACGATTTCGTTTTGTTGAGCCATCTCGAGCGTGTAATCGTCACCCGTCTCCGTGATCTCCATGTCGAGACCGATCTCGGGTGAATCAGGGGGTGCGTTGTGTGAGACGTCGAACTCGCCCTGCGTGGCGAGATCATCAGCACCCATGACGACAGAGCCACTGGTCGAGCCGGACTCGTCGGCGGTCGCTTCCGGCGGGGAGTCGGCGGCGGCGAGTGCTAACTCGAGGTTCGCGTCGAAGTCGTTCGTCGACTCCGTTTGCTCGCCAGTGACGTCCATCGAGAAGTCTTCGACGTCAGCCGGTCGGTCGGCGGCGAGCGAGCCTGAGGACTCGAGGCCATCGTTGTCGAGGACCATTGAGAACGCAGCGGAGACGTCGTCTTCGATCTCGTCGGAGACAAGCGCGTACGCCACCGACTCGGAGATATCGACGCCGAACTCACCGCTCGCTTCGTCGTCGATCCCGTCGTCTTCGTCGTAGACCAGAACGGCCCCACCGTCGTCGTCGACGAACACCTCGTCTGCAGGCTCGGCTTCCTCCATCCCTGTGTCTGCCACAGCAGTGCCTGCTGCGACCGACGTGATCATGATGAGAGCCATCATGACTGCACCTATACGGCTAACCGTTGCACCACTAACAAAGTCCCTTCCCATTATTGGATAATTGTCATTCACCTATATGTTACTTTCGAATATATTGATAGTAAGTGACAACGCAGTCGTGATACGAACGTCCAAACACGTATGAAGATCGGGTTAGAACCGACAGCACGAATGGCCAGTTTCGGACGTTCGAGCGCGCTACTCGTCGGGATACTCCTCGTGACGAGCCTGGGGGCCATCGGGGTCACTGGCGCACACGCTGACTCGGACGAACCGGTCCCTGAGGAAATCCTCGAGGAGATCGACGCGACGGAAGACGTCGAAGCGGTATACGTGTCCGACGATGGCGACGCGGTGCTCACGTACGACTATCCACACGACGCGTCCCAGACTGGAACGACACTCGAGGGGCAGTTCGGTCTCGACACGGATCCTGGAGTCGCGTACACGCACTACACTGGTGCCGTCGACGAGGACGAACGCGGCGTGAGCGGTGACCTGTCGGTGCACTCAGACCACGAGCACGTCTCGAGCACCGGTGACGTACTGATCGAAGATCCGGCACCGATTACGGACCTCGAGGCGGCCATCAACGTGGAACAAACCGACGCCGAGTCGACCTCGAGCGGTGACGTCCGGGCGACTGTCGCCGAGCACGACCCTGATTACGACGCACTCGAGACGACCGGAGAGCTAGAGGCGACCTCGGAGTCGATCACCAGTTCGGGAACGCTCTCGCTCGTCGAGGCCGAGATCGACGGCGTGCCGGCCGGCACGGATTCGCTCGAGGCGACCGTCGTCGAGCGAGACGACGGCTACTCCCTCGAGGTGAGCGAACGACGGGTCATCGAAGACTGGGAGACGGATCGATGGGAGACGCGCGAGGACGCCGGAGAGTCCCTCGAGAATCGGTACTCGAGTATTGCCGTCGGATTGGGCGGGACGGCCGACGGTGAAATCGAGTCTTACGACTACGTGGATGGCGAGCAGAACGCCGACGGCGACCAAAATATCGTCGAGTACGAGTACCACGTCGAGTACGCGGGCGTCACGGACGAGGTGGCGGCGGCCGCCGTCTCGCTGGTCCAGCAACAGGCCGAGACCGACTTAGACGAGACGGAAGCGCAGGCGATGGCGGACCGACTCGCCGAGGCGCACGTCGAGGAACTCCATTTCACCGTCGACCGGGACGGCGAAGAGACCGACATCGAGTGGGATCTCGAGGCCGACGCCCACGACGAGGTCGTCCTCGGAACGGTCGAACTCGCCGACTCGATCGAGTCGGTCGACGACGACCTCGCGGATCGCTTCGACGACGTCAGGGAGACGCTCGAGGTGCGCGCGGAAACGGACCTGAAGCGGACGACGTCGTGGGACGTCACGGCCGAGCGACCGGACGACCTGACGACGGTCGACGCGACCTGGGAGAGCGACAGCGAAAACTGGGAACGCCACGCGAGCGCGCTCGAGGAACGCGAGCTCGAGGCGCTCACGCCCGATCGCACGGCGACGTTCGACGCGGAGTCGACCGAAGACGGTCTCGACGTGGTCTACGACTCTGAGGCCCGGGAGAACGGGATACTCGAGTGGTCGCCCGACGGCCTCGGCGACGTTGGGACGGTGTTGGGCGTCGAACTCTGCCTCGGGGACGTGGGAGTCGACACTGACGACGTGGTCCCGATGTCGAGCGTCGACGAGCTGGTGCAGACGGCCGAACTCGCGAAAACTGACCTCACGATCGACGACGGGACGTACGAACTCGAGGGCGCGGCGGCCGATCCGGACGCGACGATCGAGTCGGTCCCGATCGGGGGTGAAGACGAACTGACGGCGTCCGAACTCCACGTCGAGACGACGGGTGGCTCGAGTACCGTCTACGTCGTCGCCGACGGGTTCACGGGCGCAGATCCCACCGAAGCCGAGATCCGAGACCGCGAGCAGGTCGGGTCGGAGACGACCGTCTCCACGTCCGGCGAAGCAGATGCCGACGTGCCCGAAATCGACTACGACCGCGTCGAGACGCTGCTCGAGACCGAACTGGACCGCGGCGAGGCGTTCGAACTCAACTGGCACGGCGTCGGCGCGGTGATCGTCGTGTTAGGCAGCCTCGCCGCAGTTACGCTCGGATTCTACGCTGCCCGCCCCTCGGTTCGTGCGTGACGCACAAGAAACTGAAAGAAGTATACGCGTTCCGAACAGTTGTCACGACTGATGAACGGGGGGAGACGGGACGAGCCGACGCGGTTCAGCCGGCTCGTCGACGCGATTACGACGCACACGACGGTCGTGATCGCGTCGATTCTTCTCCTCACGGCCGTCTTCGGCGTCGGAATCGCGTTTCTCGAGTACGATAGCTCGCTCGAGCAATTCGAGAGCGAGACGGACGAAACGAAGACGCTCGAGTACGCGACCGAGAACTTCGCGGCCCAAGAGGACGCGAACACGACGGTTACTGCGGTGATCGTCAGCGAGGACGACGCGCTCGCGAAGGAGTCGCTGCTCGAGTCGCTCGAGTTCCAACGGGCACTGCACGAAAACGAGACCGTCAACGAGACGCTGGCAGCAGACTCGCCGACGATCGGCGTCGAAAACGTCGTCGCGACGAGCATACTCCGCGAGGACGACGTCGACGCGCTCGTCGAGCGCAGAGACGACCTCGAGGAACGTGCGGATCAACTCGACGAAACCGAAACCGATCTGCGACGGGCCCTCGAGACGGTTCGTGATCTCGAAGCCGACTACGCGGAGCTAAACGCCTCTTACGAGAACGACGAGATCGACTCGAGCACGTATCAGACCCGCGCGGACGAACTCGACGCCGAACTCGAGTCGGTTCGCGAGGAGACGACGGCCGACCTCGAGGACGACCAGACGCAGTCGTTCGATCGGGCGACGGGGAGCGTTCGAGCCGTCCAATCGGAGATCAACGCCACCGAGCGGGCGTACGCGGACGGCGAGATCGAGACGGAGGCGTACGACGAACGAATGGATCGATTCGAGGTCGACCTCGAGACGGCGTACACCGACGGCACGGTCGGCGTGCTCGGCGACGAGTACGACGAGTTGTGGGCGGAACAGCGGGAACTCGAGGAGCGACGAGACGACCTCGAATCTCTCGACCAGCCTCCGCTCGAAGAACAGATCGCGGCGCTCGAGTCGATAGACGAGTCGGCCTACGAACGCCACCTCGAGGAACTCGTCGACGAAGAGTCGGCGGCCGTCGACGAGTTCGCGACGACGTTGCTCCCCTCGTCGTACGAGGTTGGAGACACACAGGCAGAGAAGCGACTGACCGTTCTCAGGCACGCACAGGCGGGAGTGGACGGAGAGGTGAACGGGGACGTGAACGCGGATACGAATACGGATTCGACCGGCGACCGACTCGTCGAGAGCGAACTCGCCGTACAGCAACTGGCAGCGGATCACGGCGACGCGAGCGGCGGTGAATACGTCGTCTTTGGCCCCGGAATCGTCTCGGACGAGATCGACCGGGCGATCGTCGACAGCCTGATTTTCGTCGGCCCGCTCGCACTCGGCGTCGTCCTCGTCTCGCTGGCCGTCGCCTACCGCGATCCGATCGAGGTCGCACTCGGCGTCGCCGGCATCGGAACGGTGCTCGTCTGGACGCTCGGATTCATGGGCTGGGCCGGGATCGCGTTCAATCAACTCTTCGTGGCGATTCCCGTCCTCTTGATCGGGCTCTCGATCGACTACGCAATCCACGTCTTCATGCGCCATCGCGAGTCACGCGAGACGGCGGCCACGGCCGTTCGACCGGCGATGGCGCTCGCGCTTACCGGTGTCGGCGTCGCCCTCCTCTGGGTCACCGCGACGACGGCGATCGGCTTTCTGTCGAATCTCGTGAGCCCGATCGCACCGCTTCGCGAGTTCGGCCTCGTGAGCACGGTCGGCATCGTCGCGGCACTGCTCGTCTTCGGCGGCCTGATGCCGGCGGTCAAGATCGAACTCGACGAGTCCCTCGAGCGACGCGGCCTCGAGCGACGGCGACCCGCTCTCGGAATCGAAGACGGCCCCGTTCGCAGCGGGTTGTCGGTCGGCGCGAACGCGGCTCGCGTCGCGCCGCTCGTCGTCCTCGTCCTCGTCCTCGCGGTGACCGCGGGCGGCCTCTACGCGGCGAGTTCGGTCGACACTAACTTCGAGGAGGACGACCTTCTCGCCGAGAATCCGTCGTGGACCGAACACGTTTCGCCGACCGACCGAGACTATCAGGCGACGGCCGGTTACGAAGCACTCGAGGACGGCTTCGAGTACCGGGACGCACAGGCCCAAATCGTCGTCGCGGGCGACGTGACGGACGGCGACACGCTCGAGCGAGTCGATTCGGCACGGACGCAGGTGAGCGAGAGCGAGTCGACCGACGCGGCGCACTCGGCCGGCGCGGACGACCAGGATCCGCTGACGGTGATGGAGTCCGTCGCCGCCGACGACGAGTCGTTCAACGCGTCGTTCCACCTCGCCGATCGGACGGGTGACGGGGTTCCAAACCAGAACCTCGAAGGGCTGTACGACCAGCTATTCGAAAGCGATCCCGAGGCTGCGAGCGAAGTGATCCACCGCACGAGCGACGGCGAGTACGAGTCGGTTCGCCTGCTCGTCTCTGTTCGCGGAGACGCGCCGGCCGAAACGGTGACGAGCGACGTGCAATCGGCTGCGGCGACGGTCGACGACGGTGGCGCGGACGAGCGCTGGAACGCGAGCGCGACCGGCCCGCAGATCGTCGAGCACACCGTCGAGGAGAGTCTGTTGGACGGAATCTTCGAGAGCCTGGTGGTCACCCTCGTCGCTGTTTTCGGGTTTCTGACGGCCGCCTACTACCTCACCGGCCACAGTGCCTCCCTCGGCATCGTGACGGTGCTCCCGGTCGCCCTCGCTGTCTGCTGGATCGTCGGCACGATGTCGCTGCTGGGAATCCCGTTCAACGTCCTGACGGGCACCGTCACGAGCCTCACGATCGGACTCGGCGTCGCCTACAACATCCACGTGAGTTCGCGCTTCGTCCTCGAGCGTCGGAGAGGGGAGGACGACGCCGACGCGCTCTCGCGAACGATGGCCGGCACGGGTGGCGCGCTGTTCGGAAGCGTCGCGACGACAACGCTCGGCTTCACCACGCTCGCGCTCGCGTTCCTCCCCGCCGTTCGCCAGTTCGGCTTCGTGACGGCGCTGACGATCGCGTACGCATTTCTTTCGAGCATCCTCGTCCTGCCGACGCTGTTGCTCCTCTGGGCGCGCTACGTCGCTGATGGCGGAGAGAACGACGACGCCCAGAATGGCCAGCGTAGCCAGAATGGCCGGTAGCTCGAGGGCTGTCGCCGAATTGGGGTGTCGTCTCACCCGAGTCCTACTCGGCGTCGCGTCTGCTCTCGAGGATCACTTCTTCGTCGGTGATCTCGGTGATTTCCGAGGCGTCGACCGGATATTCGTCGTCGCCGTGGCCACCCCAGTTGAGTCGGGCCTTGAGTCGATCCGTCAGTCCGGGTTCGGGGTCGATGTAGGCCGTCTGTGCGTCGATTTCCGTCACGATCCCGACCTGCTCGCCCGTCTCGTCGACGACTGCCTTCCCCTGTTCGTCCGCCGAGAGTTCGGTCGGCCCGGCGGCTCCCGTTGCTTCCGTTCCGGGTGGGCCCGCTTCGTCAGCCCGCTCCGCGTCGGCTCCCGTTTCGGCGGGGACCTCGGCCATCGCTTCGTCTTCGCCGAGTTGCTCGGAACCCGCGTCGGCCGTCGCGTCGTCGTCCGCCATCGGTTCGTCTCCGGCCATCGTCTCGTCCGCATTCATCGGATCACCGCCAGCTAGCGACTCGCCGCCAGCCACGCCGCCAGTCGCCGGAGCGTCTATCGCCTCCATCGACTCGTACTCCTCGACGTCGATGATCTCCCCCTCGAGCAGGTCGCTGCCGATCACCTCGGACTCGAGCAACTCGGTCTCCTCGAGCGTAAAGCGCATCATCGAGCGCTCGTCGATCTGATCCTCGACGGTTCGGCGTTCGAGCAGTTCGCTCTGGACGGTGTCGCCTTCGCCGCGCTTGCTCTCGATGACCTCTCGATCGACGACCTCGTCGGCGGCGACGTCGGAGCGAACCACGTCGCTCTCGAGGATCGAGCGCTGAACGCTCTCGAGTTCGACGTCGGTCTGGATCTCGTCGCGCTCGACCTCGTCGTGTTGTTCGATGTCGACGTCGACCACTCGGCTCTCGACGATGTAGCGTTCGATTTCCTCGATGGTCTCGAGTCGGGATTCGTCGGTGGTCACCTCGATGACGTCGGCGCTCACGAACTCTGTGTTCACGATGTCTCGGTTCAACAGTTCGCTGTCGACGACGCGTCGTTCCGTGAGTTCGGTGTCGACGACCGAACTCTCGATCGTGTCGCGCTCGACGACTTCGGTCTCGACGACCTGCGTCTCGACGATTTCGGTCGTCACCGTCTCGCCCTGTCGAAGCTGATCCTCGAGTTCGCTGCGACCGATCGAGGCCCGATCGAACGCCATTTCGCGCTCGACCAGTTCGAAGTGGCCGAGTTCGTCCCCGGCGGCCGGTTCGTCGTGATAGACGAACACGAGGTCCTCGTCTCGGAACGTCTCCATGAAGTCGTCCCAGGTGTGCTCTTCGTGGTCCTCCTCGATCGCACCCTGCCGTGCGAAGGAGTGGCCGTGCCCCTCGCCGCCGTGAGTCGAAACGGGAACCGCCTCGCGCGATTCGGCCCACTCGCGAATTCGTTCGGGGTCGGTCGTCATTCGCCGTTGCCCGTCCCCGTCGTCGGTTGGTCTCTCGTTTGCCATCTCGATTCCGACCCCGGCCAGCGAACACTTGAGTCGGTGTGGCCGTCTCGACAACGCAGTATGAGATTTCTCGCATCCGGACGACCGGCTTGCATACTCGCGCGCGTAATCGATGATTGGCCAGTCCAAACAGTGTGCGCGAGTCGACGACGACTGACGGAAGTCCTGCGTTACTCCGATCCTCGAGGCTGACGCTCGACTCCCGTTGCCCCGTTAAACGGCGAACGAACGCCGATTGCAGCAGAGCTGGCAGTTACTCGGACTCGTACTCCGCCCAGATGTAGCGGGTCGCGACGCTTCGATAGGGGCGCCACGCCTCGGCGATCTCGCGCATCTCACCTCGAGTCAGTTCTTCCTCGCCGTTGGCGTACAACTGCTCGATTCCGCGGCGAACGGCGAGGTCGCCCAGCGGAAGCACGTCCGGGCGCTCGAGGACGAACAGGAGGTACATACGCGCCGTCCACTCGCCGACGCCTTTGATTTCGGTGAGCGCGTCGACGACCTCCTCGTTCGTGTGGTCGGCCAACCCCGACCTCGAGTAGTCGCGTTCTCGAAACGCTCGCGCGGCGTTTCGGATGTATTCGACCTTGCTTCGCGAAAGTCCGGCGTCCCGAAGGGCCTCGTCGTCGGCCTCGAGCACGGATTCGGGTGTGACATCGTCCGAGAGCACGTCGAAGACGCGCCCCCGGACCGCCGCAGCGCTCGCGGTCGAAAGCTGCTGGTTGATGATCGAGATGCACAGTCGCTCGTATTCGGTCCAGTTCGGCTCGACGTAGGGGTCGTGCTTCTCGACGAGTGACGCCATCACGGGGTCCCCTCGGAGCACGGGTTCGGCCTCCGCTAACATTCTCGTTGCAAAAACGATGGCGTCGAAGATTCATAGGCGTCTCGGTGGGTGAGGACTCGGGACGACACGGAACCGATCAGATGACAACACGAATCGAGGTCGGGACAACGCTGAATTTACTTCGCACACAACAGAGACCGAGAAGGATGCAACCGATCGTTCACCTCGTCGTCGGCTACATCTGCTATCGGGAGTTCGTTCGGTATCGAGACGGGGGGCCTCCGAACGACGTGCCGGTCCTCGTCGCCGTCTTCGCGGCCGGCCTCGCGGATTTCATCGACAAGCCACTCGCGGCCGCAGACATCGCACCCGTCGGGCGGACCGTCGGTCACTCGCTGGTGTTCGTCGTTCCGCTGCTCCTCCTCGTCTGGGTGCTGGCGATTCGACGAGAGCGTCGCGACCTCGGCGTTGCCTTCGCAATCGGCTACCTCTCGCACATCGCGACGGACGTTCCCTGGCACGTGCTGTCGGGGGATTTCCACGAACTCGGCTTTCTCTTCTGGCCGCTCACGCCGATGCCACCCTACACCGGCGTCAAGCCGTTAGGGACCATCCCCGGACTCAAGGCCGAGGTGACGACGCTCTGGCTCGAGGCCGTGATTCTGGTTGCAGGCGTGGCTCTTTGGTGGGTCGACGGGCGTCCCGGACTCGGTGCGCTTCGCCGCGATTGAAAGCCTCGCCGAGCGAGAGAGGTGTCAATAATTTGCCTTTCTGAAGTCCTGTCGCAGCGATAGATTGAGGTGACTCATGCGCGAATGTGCTCGCGTATGCAAGAACTCGTACTTCACGCCGGACACGAACACCCCAATCTCGTCTGGGTTCTCGTTCCCAGCCTGCTAACGTTCATCGCAGGACTCGGCATCGGCACGTTTTCCGAACGAACGCGCGAGTGGATCCACTCCCAGACCGAACCGAGCAGCGAGTAACCCGAACGAAGCGCACTCGCTATTTCTCGACAGACTCCTCGAGCGTCCCAGGAGTCTCGGGTTCGACGTTCGCCAGTCGCATCGCGTTGCCCGTCACGCCGAGGCTCATCCCCATATCGCCGATGACGACCGCGTGGATGACGGTGACGATTCCGACGGGTGCCCCCGCCGCCAGCACGGCTTTGACGGCCAAACTGGCCCAGATATTCTGCCGGATGACCCCGTTTGCCGTCCCCGACAGTTCGTAGAGGTAGGGCAGTTTCGTGAGGTCGTCACCCAGTAACGCCACGTCCGCCGTCTCGAGGGCCGTATCCGTCCCCGCCGCGCCCATCGCGATGCCGACGTCCGCGGTCGCGAGCGCGGGCGCGTCGTTGATGCCGTCGCCGACCATCGCGACGTGTCCGGGACGAGTGTCGTCTTCTCGGCCGTCCTCGTCCGGACGCGATTCGCCGTCCAATCGGCGGATCCACTCGAGTTTCTCCTCGGGGAGCAACTCGGCGTGATACTCGTCGATCCCGACTTCGGTCGCGATCGCTCGGGCCGTGCCCTCGTTGTCGCCGGTCAACATCACGACGCGAACGCCCTGGTCCTGCAACCGAGAGACGGCCCACTTCGCTTCGGGCCGCACGCGGTCGGCTACGCCGATGACGCCGATCGGCCGCGCTTCGGTGCCGACGATCACGACCGTCTTCCCCTGAGACTCGAGGTCGGGGACGACCTCCGCGAGCACGTCAAGGCAGCCCTCGCGGTCACACAGGGGCTGGGGCGTCGTCTCGTAGCCCATTTCCGCGAGCGCGACGCCGCCGTCGGTGGTCGCGTGGACGTGTTCCAGATCCGCGAGCCCGTCGAACAGGTTCGGTTTGCCGACGTAGTGCGTCTCGCCGTCAATGTCGGCCCGAACACCCTTGCCGGTCAGCGCCTCGAAGTCGGAGACGTCGGGATCACTATCCGCCTCGACCCCCTCCTCCTCGGCGTAGCCGACGATCGCCCGCCCGATCGGGTGTTCGCTGCGCGCTTCGGCGGCGGCCGCCCGCCGGAGGACGTCGCGCTCGTCGGCACCCTCGAGTGGAATGACGTCGGTCACCGTCAGGTCGCCCTCGGTGAGGGTCCCCGTCTTGTCGACCGCGAGCACGTCGCTCTCGCCGACCGACTCGAGGTACTTGCCGCCCTTGATGAGGACGCCGTTTCGCGCGGCGCTGGTGATCCCCGAGACGACGCTGACGGGCGTCGAGATGACGAGCGCGCAGGGACAGGAGATCACGAGCAGCGTCAGGCCGACGACGAACCAGTAGCTCCAGGACGCGCCGAAGACGAGGGGCGGCACGAACGCGGCTGCAGCCGCGAGGACGACCACAATCGGCGTGTAGACGCTGGCGAACCGGTCGATGAACTGCTCGCGGTCGGTCTTCTCGCGCTCGGCGTCCTCGACCATTCGAACGATTCGAGCGATCGTCGACTCGCCGGCCTCGCTCTCGACGTCGACCTCGAGGTAGCCCGATTCGGGAATCGTGCCGGCGTAGACCTCGTCGCCGGTGGACTTGTCCGCGGGAACGCTCTCGCCGGTGACGGGCGACTGATCGATCGCGCTCTGGCCCTCGCGAACGGTCCCGTCGGCGGGAATCTTCTCACCCGGTCGGACGACGACCGTGTCGCCGACCGCGAGGTCGTCCGCCGGAATCGTCGCTTCGGAGCCGTCCTCTCGCTTGACGGTCGCCGTCTCCGGCGAGAGGTCCATCAACTCCCGCAGCGAGTCCCGAGCGCGGTCCATCGAAAACTGCTCTAACAACTCGGCGACGCTGAACAACACCGCGAGGATGGCCCCCTCGAATGGGTGGTGGGCCGCGACGCTCGCGAGGATCCCGAGACTCATCAGGAAGTCGATGTCGAGACTCCGATTCCGCGCGGAGTAGTAGCCGTTGCGCAGGATTGGCGTCCCCGCGATCACCACCGCCGCGATGAACAATAGGTGAGAGAGCGCGTACGTTCGCCCTGCGACGGTCGTGAGCGCCGGATCGAGGGCAGGGAAAACGAACTCGAGAGCCATCCCGACCGCCACGAGCACGCCACCGATTCCGGTCCCGAGGGCACGTCGACTCTTCCAGACCGCCTCGCGCTCCTCGAGCGGGCCGCCCTCGTCGGAAATCGGCGAGGCGTCGTAGCCGGCGCGCTCGATTGCGTCGGTGACGGTCTCTACTGGGACTTCGTCGTCGACCGAAACGGTCACTCGACCCGAGGTCGGACGCGTCTCGATCTCTCGCACGCCGTCGGTCGCCTCGAGTGCGTTCTCGACCTTCGAGGCACACGACGCACAGTCCATCCCGGGGACCGAGAACGTCCGCTCGGCCCCACCGTCGTCGATCTCGTAGCCGGCCGCGCGAATCCGGGTTCGAACGTCGGCTTCGTTCGTTTTCGTCGGGTCGTACTCGACGACGAGGCGGCCGCTCGTCACGCGCGCGTCGAACTCAAGGATGCCCTCGAGTCGCTCGACGCTGTTCTCGACCTTGCCGGCACAGGAGGGACAGTCCATCTCGGGGACCCGAAGTTCGAGCGTGTGCGTGCGATCGGGCGGTACGTCGGGAGTAGAGGGAGACGACTGCGTCATTACTGGAGAGTAATCGGTCGCCGACCTTACCGCTTATTTGGCGCACGCCAACTCAGGGCCGACCGAGCAGCGCCTCGTGCGAGTCGTCCGTCGCGACGAACTCCGATGCGAGGCTCGCTTCTGCTCTTCTGAGCCGGTAGGAGAGCGTCGATCGCGGTACCTCGAGATCCTCGGCGAGTTCGCCCAGTTCGATGCGGCGGGGCGTCTCGTAATAGCCGCGTTCGACGGCCGCCCGAAGGGCCTCGCGTTGGGCTCGAGGAAGGTCGGTTTCGGGCGTCGGATCGCTGCCGTGGTCCGGATCGAGTTCCGTCAAGCGAAGCATTTCGATCCCGGTGCACTCGTCTACCTCTTCGTCCAGCGCGTCGAAGAAGTCGTGAATCGCCGCGTCGCTGCCGAGGACGATCCGCCAGCGGTAGCGCCGCCCCTCGCGATAGGTCTCGAAGAGGAGCCCCTCGCCGAGGTGCTCGAGGGCGACGTGAGGAACCGACGTACAGACCTCGGTGCGGTCCCAGTAGGTGTAGACCACGAGCGTGTCGCTCGAGCGATCGAGTACCTGAACTTCACACTCCGCACCGCAGTCGTCCTTGACGAGGCAGTCCGCGAAGAAGTCACTCGTCGTGTAGGCGTCCTCGAGTGCCGCGAGCGCCTCGGCTGAACCTTCGGCGTGGTCGACGCGCCAGAGGCTGTCCGCGGTGACGTGACAGGACAGCGAGCGAATCGACGCCTCCTGGTAGTCGGCGAGCACGTCGGCGACGGGGTTCGTCCCCGATTCGTACTCGAGGGCGAAGACGAATTCTCTCATTGCGTCTCAATAGGGGCTCACGCGACAAATGGTTTCTCGATAGACCGCGTAGTACTCACGATGGTTTCGCCGTCGCTCGTCACGATCCCGGCAGTCCAGAACCGAATCCGTGACTTCTGGCTGTTCTACCGTCGCTATACGGACACGACCATCCACACGGCCGCAACCGCTGCGCTGGCGATGTTCGGCTTGCTCATCTTTCTCGACGCGTGGTTTGCCGCAGTCGCGATCGCCTGTTACGTCCTGCCACCGCTCGTCCTGTACGTGTTCTATCCCGACTCGCCTATCGTCACCCCCGTCGAACCCGAGTTCGAACCCAAACACAGTGCTGAATCCGAACCGAAACCATCGGCCGAACGCGACCGAGACCCCCTCTCGGCGGACGAACCCTCAGCAAACCACCGTGACCTCGAGTCGCCGTCGAAGCCCGCTCAATCCGAGGACGCAGGCCCCTCGAGGCGAGTGTCGAACGTCTCAGTCACGGATCACGAGACAGACACTGAGTTCGATGGCCGGGGAACGGACGCAGATAACGATGCAAAGCATTCCGGTACCGATACCGGTCGCGACCGAGATCACGCGGGAACTGACACTGATCAACCTGGCACCGATACCGATTCTGACCCGCCGGGCACCGATACAGACACTGATCTACCCGGGACAGACACTGATACCGATCAGGACGACGGCGACACGGACTCCGATTTCGACGGGATCGGAATGGACACCGACTTCGACCGAGACGACGGTGATACCGACACGGATACTGACCCCCCAGGTTCCGACACGGACACCGACCGGGATGGCACAGACACAGACACTGACCCGCCGGGCACGGACACCGATTCAGATCGAGATGGCACTGATACCGACTCGGATTCCGATAGCTAACGGGTCGATCGGCCTCGAGTCACTCAAAAAATAATCGATTGGTTCCGGGAACTCACCCGATTACGAGGCAGTGATTACGCTTCCTCTTCCTCGTCGGGTTCCATTTCGCGACGGCGGAGCCACTCGAGTGAGAGGGCACCGCCGAGGAGGCCTGCACCGGTGGTGAAGCCGGGAACGCTATCGTCGCCGTCCGCGTCGTCATCTGCAGCGTCGTCCGCGTCATCGTCCGCACCATCGTCTACGTCATCATCCGCGTCGTCCGCGTCATCGTCATCAGCGTCTGACTCGTCATCCTCTGCGTCATCGTCCGCATCATCGTCGTCGCCATCGTCCGCAGCGTCGTCATCATCGCTATCCTCGTCGGAATCGCCATCCGTATCATCGTCGCCATCGTCGTCGGAGTCGCCATCCGCGTCAGCGTCCCCGTCTGGCGCTTCGTCGTCAGCTTCGTCCGACTCGTCGGTGTCCTCGGAATCGCCCTCGACTTCCTCTTCTTCCGGGGAGTCACCGTCGTCCTCCGGTTCCTCGTCGATATCGTCCTCGTCGGCGTCGGTTTCCGAATTGCTCCGCAGGGCGAAGATCAAACCGTCGCTCGAGAGCGTTCCGACGTAGAGCGTTTCGTCGACGACGGCGAGGGGCCACAGGCTGGCACCCGTGTCGATCTGCCACGCAGTTGAGCCATCCTCGATGTCGAACGCGTAGAAGCGATCCCCCGTTTCGCCGTCGCTGAATTCGTCCTCGCTCGTGAGCCCGGAGTAGACGAGGTCGCCGTCGGTGATCGGTGGTGTCGCACCGAGGCCGGATTCCTCGGCTTCCCACTCCGACTCACCGGTTTCCAGGTCGTGTGCAGCGGCGTGATAGCTGTCCATTCCGGTGGTGTTGAGAATTCGGTCGTCCGTAATCGCCCCCTCCGGATTACTGAAATTACTAACGCGGCCCGCTTCCTCGCCGTCCTCCAGGTCGTGAATCGACAGTTCGTCGTTCGCTCGCATCGCGACGACGTACTCTTTGGTCGCCATCGGATACGCTGCGAGTCGGCCGGCGAACTGCCCGTCGAGGGAATCGTCGTCCGACTCGTACGTCCAGAGCTCCGAGCCGTTGTGCACGTCGAGTGCGTACAGTTGCGTTTCGCTCGCGGCGATACAGATATCCTCGACGATTGCAACCGCCTGCTCGTGGAGTTGTTCGTCCTCCGGTTCGTACTCCCAGCCAACCTCGCCCTCCAGTGCGTCGACGGCGTACACGACGCCGTCGGCGACGACCAATACGAGTTCGGCTTCGACGTTAGGCGACGCGATAACCTCGTCCGGCTCGAGGTCGAGTTCCCAGCGAACGTCACCGTCTGCAGCGTCCAGGGCCGTCAACTGCTCACCACCGAGGTAGACGGAATCGTAGGCGACAGCCGGCGCCCCCTCGACGCCCTCGACGTCGGCTTCCCACTCTCGAGAGCCGGTTTCGGCGTCGAGCGCGTGAACCTCGTCGTCGCCGGCGAGGTACACGACGTCGTCGACGACGGCGAGCATGCCGCTTTGGTTGTACTCCCAGGCCGGGGCAACGGGATCCTCGGGACCGGTTTCGTCCTCGAGAAAGCCCGTGTTTCCTTGTCCGCCACCGAGTGACGACCAGCCGTCGGGGCTGTCCATCGGTGACTCGTCGTCATCGTTTATTGCCGACCCTGTGGTCGAGAATAATCCAATTGCCGCAGCCGTTGCGCCTGTAGACGCCAAAATTTCGCGCCTGCTGTGGTCTGCCATGAATACGAACAGGTTACAACGGACCGTGTGTACCTATTTCCGGACTAACGCCGTTTCACGTACGAAACTGGTTATCGAACACGGGACTCGCGTAAATCGAACCCGATTACTGGATCGGGCGCGCACACGCGGGATCGGACGATACTGGCCGTGTCGAGGCCCCACATGGATCGACAACTGTTTCGCTTATCCAAACAGTTAGCAATTATGACGGGAGTTCGCTTCGAGAGCAGTGCTCGGATGCCTATTCGACACGAACCGGACTCGTCTGCAGGAGTATCGAGAAAACGAATGCGGAAGCCGAACGAACGAGCGTGTGAAACGAAGTGGTCTGTGAAACGAAGTGGTGATCGAGTGGGTGGGTGCTTAGAACCCTTTTCCGAGTAGTTCGCGGGCGATAACGTTCTTCTGAATCTCGGACGTTCCCTCGTAGATCTGGGTGATCTTCGAGTCGCGGTAGAAGCGCTCGACGGGGAAGTCGTTGACGTAGCCCGAGCCGCCGTGGATCTGGACGGCTTCGTTGGCAGCGTCGACGGCAACGCGAGAGGCGTACTCCTTGGCCATCGAGGCGAGTTTGGTGACGTCCTCGCCCTGGTCGACGTGCCAGGCGGCCTTGTAGGTCAGGTTACGCGCGGCCTCGGTTTCGGTCGCCATATTGGCGAGTTTGTGCTGAATCGCCTGGAACTCGCTGATCGGCTGACCGAACTGTTCGCGATCCTGTGCGTACTCGAGTGCCTCTCGAGTCGCACCCTTCGCGATCCCGACGCCCTGTGCGGCGACGCCGACACGAGTGGCGTCGAAGAACTGCATCTGCTGCATGAACGCGGCGTCTTTGGTTCCGATGAGGTTCTCTTCGGGGACGCGCACGTCGTCGAAGATGAGTTCGGCAGTGTCGGAGGCACGGATCCCCATCTTGCCGGTGATTTTGTCGGCGCTGAATCCGTCGCGGTCGGATTCAACGACGATCTGGCTGAAGCCGTTGTAGCGGCCCTCGGCGTCGGGGTTGGTCTTACAGAGGACGACGAAGAAGTCGCCGACGGTCCCGTTCGTGATCCACATCTTGTTGCCGTTGACGACCCACTCGTCGCCGTCCTTCTCGGCCTGCGTCGAGACCGAGGAGACGTCCGATCCCGTGTCGGGTTCGGAAATCGCTGCGCCGGAGATCTTCTCGCCCATCGCAACGGGCTCCAGGAATCGCTCCTTCTGGGCTTCGGTACCGAACGCTTCGATGGCCTCGGTCCCGAACGAGCACGCCAGAATCGAGAGCGCGATACCGGGATCGTAGGAGAACAGCTCTTCGGCGATGATTGCGGTGTCGATGACCGAGTAGCCCGCGCCGCCGTACTCGACCGGGATCGAGGAGCCGACGAGGCCCATCTCCGCGGCCTGATCGACGATTTCGTGGGGGAACGTCTCTTCCTCGTCGAACGTCTCCGCTTCGGGGACGACTTCGTTTTCGGCGAATCGAGCGACTTCCTCGCGAATCTGTTCCTGCTCTTCGGTGAGACCGAATTCCATGTCACCGACTTTCTACCCCAGCGATAAAGAGCTTTGTAACCCGTGATAAACGGAACTATAGTTTCCTCCAGAGAGAGGGAAACGTTCAAACACGTGCCGATTCCATGTGTGACCATGGAGCTCGAAGATATCAACACCGTCGCAGTTCTCGGTGCAGGCAACATGGGCCACGGCATCGCGGAGGTCGTCGCGATGGCTGGCTACGACGTGAACATGCGCGACATCAACGAGGAGTTCGTCCAGAACGGCTACGACCAGATCGAGTGGTCGCTCGACAAACTCGCCGAAAACGACCAACTCTCCGAGGACGAGGCCGAGGCCGCCCTCGAGCGCGTGACGCCTCTCGTCGATATGGCGGACGCCTGTGGCGACGCGGACGTCGTCATCGAGGCCGTCCCCGAAAAAATGGAGATCAAAGAAGAGGTTTACACCGAACTCGAGTCGGTCGCCCCCGACCGAGCCATCTTCGCGACGAACACCTCGAGTCTCTCGATTACGGACCTCTCGGAGTTCACCGAGCGTCCCGAGCAATTCTGCGGAATGCACTTTTTCAACCCGCCGGTGCGGATGCAACTCGTCGAAGTAATTTCGGGAGCGCAGTCGAACGACGAGACGCTCGACGTGATCGAGGAACTGGCCGACGACATCGGCAAGTCGCCCGTTCGCGTCCACAAGGACTCCCCCGGCTTCATCGTCAACCGCGTGCTCGTCCCGCTGATGAACGAAGCCTGCTGGCTCGTCGAGAGCGACGAGGCCACCATCGCCGAAGTCGACTCGACGACGAAGTACGACATGGGTCTGCCGATGGGCAGTTTCGAACTCGGCGACCAGGTCGGCAACGACATCAGCTACCACGTCCTCGAGTACATGCACGACGTGCTCGGCGAGCCCTACGAGCCGTGTCCGCTCCTCGAGCGAAAGGTCGAAAACGAGGAACTCGGCAAGAAAACCGGAAAAGGATTCTACGACTACGAGGACGGCGACGGCGCCGACATTCCAACCGACGAGCAGTCGGATCTCGTCGAGTCCCGGCTGACCGCGTCGATGGCCAACGAAGTCGCGAAGTTGATCGGCAACGACGTCGCGCCGCCTGAATCGATCGACGAGGCGACGAAACTCGGCGCTGGCTTCCCCGACGGGCCCGTCAAGATTGTCGACAAGTTCGGCATCGAGAACGCCCTCGAGACGCTCGAAGACGCCTACGAGCAGACGGGCCACGAACGCTACGAGCCCGCTGACTACCTCGAGGAGCGAGCGTCCGAAGGCGGCTTCTACGACGCTGCGGAGGACGACGACGGCGTCGAATTCGACGCCATCCGCGTCGAGTACCCCGGCGACATGGTCGGTCACATCGTCCTCGACCGACCACACCGGATGAACACCATTAGCGACGACTTGCTCGAGGAACTCGCCACAGCCGTCGACTTGCTCGAGGACGACGAGGAGGTTCGCTCGATTCTGATCACGGGCGAGGGCGAGAAGGCCTTCTCCGCCGGTGCTGACGTCCAGAGTATGGCCGCGGGCGGCGCGGACCCCCTCGAGGGCCAGGAACTGTCCCGACTGGGACAGCAGACGTTCGGCAAACTCGAGGCCTGTGACCTGCCCATCGTCGCCGGTATCGACGGCTTCTGTCTCGGCGGCGGAATGGAACTCTCGATGTGTGCCGACCTCCGCGTGGCGAGCGAGCGCTCGGAGTTCGGCCAACCGGAACTCGACCTCGGCTTGCTGCCCGGTTGGGGTGGCACGCAGCGACTCAAACACATCGTCGGCGAGGGCCGTGCGAAGGAGATCATCCTCACCGCGGAGCGCTTCGACGCCGAGACGATGGCCGACTACGGCTTCGTTAACGACGTGGTCGCCAATAACGAACTCGAGGACGAAGCCCTCGACCTCGCGACCGATCTCGCCGGTGGCCCGCCAGTCGCCCAGAAGTTCACCAAACGCGCGATGCTCACCGGCCGCCACGACACCGAAGCCGGCCTCGAGTACGAGGCCTCCGCCTTTGGCCACCTGATGGCGACCGACGACCTCATGGAGGGCATCACGGCCTTCATGGGAGACGGTGAGCCGGAATTCGAAGGAAAGTAAGGCTGGCCTCGAGAGCGAGTGCGTTGCCGGACGTGTGGGTTTTCGCGATAGAGAACCCGAGGAACCCCAGAGGAACACTTTTATGACAGTATTCGTATTTTTCAGTAATGTCGACAGCACCGCACG
Source organism: Natronorubrum daqingense (assembly GCF_001971705.1). Classification (NCBI taxonomy): domain Archaea; kingdom Methanobacteriati; phylum Methanobacteriota; class Halobacteria; order Halobacteriales; family Natrialbaceae; genus Natronorubrum; species Natronorubrum daqingense. The sequence goes on along the minus strand of NZ_CP019327.1, from coordinate 326,541 downwards.
ACGCCGACGGGATCCAAGAGCGACTCGTCGACCACTTCGGACAGCTCCCGGCCGGCGTCTACGTCCTCGTGTTAGTTCTCTTCTTCGAGGGAGTCTTCTCGTACCTCAATCCCGCTGCAGCGGGCGAGGCGCTTACGACAGCTGAAATTGCCGGTGTAATACTTCCACTTCTCGTCGTTGGCTGTTTGCTCTCTGGGCATCCGATCGGCTGGTTGCTCGCGCTCACGTACTTCGGCGGAACGGCCACCCTCGGATTGTTCCTCGGAATGTCCGTCGGTTCGCTTCCACTCCTGATGATCGTCGTCTACGGGGCCGTCGTCATCTATCTGCTAGCCGTGAGCGAACACTACGACGACCCGTTTCAGTGGATCACTGGGAACCGTTCTCCGAGCAAGTGAGGCCGCCGAACGCGTCGCGAGTCCCAGCCCGCGTGAGTGAGTCCTCAGGCGATACATCTTTACTCGAGAGGGACGTATCTCTGCGTCCAATGGCGGCTTCGCTCGAGGACGAGTACGACTTCTGGCTGCTCGATTTAGACGGGACGCTCATCGACGTCGAGTGGTCCTACACCCGTGAGATATTCGACCGGGTCGGCACGAAACTCGGACGCGAGTTCACCGACCGGGAGGCGGACATCCTCTGGAGCGGCCTCACCGGCTCGAGAAACCGTCAACTCGAGGAGTGGGGGATCGACCCTACACTGTTCTGGGATGCCTTCCACGAGGAGGAGGATCCGCTCGTTCGGGCCGAACAGACCTACCTCCACGAAGACGCCGCGTTCGTCACCGACCTCGACGTGCCGGTCGGCCTGGTCACCCACTGCCAGAAGTTTCTCTGCGAGCCGGTGCTCGATCACCTCGACATTCACGACTGGTTCGACGCCCGACTGTGCTGTACCGAGCAGACTGGCTGGAAACCGGATCCGGAACCAGTGCAGTCCGTGATGGACGACCTCGGCGTCGGTGACAACGGCCACGTCGGCGTCCTCGCCGGCGACGGGGCGAACGACGTCGGTGCAGCCTGGAACGCCGGACTCGATGCGATTCACGTCGAACGGGTCGGCCACGACCGACGCGGGCTGTGTGTTCGGGGCGACTATCGCGTCGATTCGTTCGACGAGTTGTTCTGAGTGAGAGTGAAGAAATATTGACTGTTCAGCGCTCGAGACGGCGCTCAGCCAGCACCAAAAAAGATTCAGTGCTTCACTCTGAGTGACAGCCAGAGACACGATGAAATACTGCCTTACCTGCGACTGGTACACCACCCCCGCAGACGAGCCTTCCAAGGCCACTCGCTCGAAAGACGCCATTGACCATCACGTCGAGACAGGCCACACCATCGACTCGAGTAACGGCATCGTTCCCCCACAGTTGCCCGACCTCCCCGAGGAAGTGTTCGTTCGGGATCTCCTTCCCGCCCGCTCGAGCGACTGATCGTGACCGAGACGGCCCGTCATCGTGCGATTCGTTCCGGGACCACTCATTCCCGAGTGGTGCGTCTTCGGACGAATCGAGTTCCGTTCGAACCGTTCCCAGTTGGATAGTCCAATTAAGCGTAGTGTGACTCGAGGTAGTCCACGATTGCCTCGCTCTCTGCGAGCGTCTCCTCGCGATCGGTGTCGACGAGGAACGGAATCGAATCCTCGCTGCTCAGTTTCGTCATCATCTGGTGCGTCTGTTCGTTGAGCACGTCGCCACCCTCACTGCCTGGACGTCGCGGATTGTGAATCACGTACGAGACGCCGATATCAGTGAGTGTTTGTCGAACATCGCCGCTGTGCGGACAGCTCTCTGCCTGGTAGAGTTCGAGCATCGACGACAACGACCTCGACGACGACTGTAATAGTTTCCCGTGCACGCTCCCACTCGAGTGAACGCGGCGGTCACCTGACGTTCGATTGCTCGCGCGCCGGCTGAAGTTCGTCGTCGACCAGCGTCTCGTACGCCCGACGAAACCGTTCGGAGAGCGCCTGATGTGAGATTCCTAACTCCTCGGCAAGTTCCTCCATCGAGATGCCGCGGGGGATTTCGAAGTAGCCGTGCTCGAGTGCGGCCTCGAGCGCTTCCTGTTGTTGGGGGGTCAGTCTGGTGTCGGTGCCGGAGACCGTGCTCACGTCGCTGACTCGTCGCAAGTCGACGGAGATGCCCGTCTCCTCGAGTCTATCGTAGGCGTCGACGAGGGTGTCTCTGTCGGGGAATCGCACGCGAACCTGCCACCAACCGTTGGTACCCCACATCTCGAGGACGGAGCCGCCGTCGGCGAGCAATTCGTCGCGGAGTCGTTTCGTTCCGTTCTCGAAACTCACGTCGAAGAGCAGTCGGGAGTCCGTCTCGACGAGCAGTTCGTACGCCGCGACTGAGTCGTCCAGTTCGAACGCCCGTTCGACGGTCTCGCGGTCGACGTCTGAGACCCACAGGGAAGGGTTAGTCTTGGATACCGAGGACTCGAGTTCGAACGTGGCCTCGGATGCGTGTTCGAGTGCTGTCCCCAGCGTCGTCTCCGCTGCAGGGAGCCGGAACTCGGCTATCGTCGACATCACCACTTGTACACCACACACGCCTAAAAATCACTGTTCTGACAAGAGTGACTATCGCCCTCGTTGATATCGACTCCCGAACGGTGACGTATCGAGGACGGTCAGCGGGCGATATCGATCTCCGGGTCGGAGTCGAGTGCAGCCTCGAGTTCGCGCACGCTCTCCGTGTCGACTCGATCCGGGTTCGCGAGGACGCGAACGGGTTCCGAATCGACGGGAACGAACGCGAGGTCGAGTCGGTCGGCCGTTTCGCGAAGGCCGAGTCCAGCGTCCGCGTCGCCGGCGATTACCTTCCGGGCGGGACTCTCGTGGGCGCGAAGCGCCAGGTCGAAGCCGTCGATGGCGTCGCGAAGGTCCTCCGCACGCTCGTCTCGATCGGCAGCAATTGCGTCCAGTTCGGCCTCGAGACTCGAGCGAAGCCCGGAGTCGGTCGTCCGGTTGACGAATCGCAGATCCGTCTCGAGCAGGTCCGCCAGTCCCTCGAGTTCGTCGGGGTTGCCGGGCCTAACGACGAGACCCCACTCGCGGCGCCAGCGGCCGAGTTCGACTGCGTCCACGTCGCGCTCGAGCGGACCGGACACCACGGCGACATCGGGGACGCCGTCGCGGAGTCGCCGGAGGCCGGGTCTCGTACCAATCGAGAGGTACCGAGGGTTCTCGAGTCCGTCGAGCAGCCGATTCAGCGTCGGGTCGTCCTCGCCGACGCCGAGCAGCGTGGGTGGCCGAACGTCCGGCGAGAACAGCGTGACCGCGACGGATTCACCGTCCTCGAGGTAGTCCGTTTCCGGGCTCACTTCGACGACGCCGTCGGCCTCGGCGAGACTCGTCGTCGCGCCGCTTCCCTTGTCGACGGGGTAGACGAGTGGCGACTCGTCCTCGCGTTCGACGACCCCCACGGGCATGAGCCGGAGTCGCCCTTCGCCGTAGCGTTCCTCTCGAGCCATGACGCCCGACACCGTCGCCGAGTCGGGTTCGGGGACGCCGGCGGCCGCGCGAATCGCCGGCGCGACGAACGTTCGAAAGACCATCATCGCAGAGACGGGGTAGCCGGGCAACCCGACGTACGCGGAGTCGCTAGCTGACGAGCGATCCTCGCCGTTCGGCCCATCCGACCCGTCCGAGCCCCCGAGTCGGCCGACGAGCATCGGCTTCCCCGGTTTGACGCTGACGCCGTGGAGGAGGAGTTCGCCTTGCTCTTCGATCACTCGGTAGATGACGTCGACCGCGCTCGCGCTGGTCGATCCGGAGGAGAGGACGAGGTCGCACTCGTCGGCGGCTCGTCTGAGGATTTCCTCCATCTCCGCTTGCTCGTCGCCCGCGTGCGGGTAGAGCACCGCCTCGCCGCCGGCGTCTTCGACGCCCGCGGCGATCGTGTAGCTGTTGACGTCGTAGATCTCCCCGCGCGCGCTCTCGAGGTCGCCTCCAGGTCGCACGAGTTCGTCGCCGGTCGAGACGATACCGACCGTCGGGCGGGCACGGACGGGGACCTCGTCGACGCCGAGCGCGGAGAGCAAGCCGATATCGCGGGGCGTAATCCGCGTTCCCGGTCCGAGCGCGCGTTCGCCCGCCGCGACGTCGGCCCCGGCGAACATGACGTTGTCGCCGGGTGCGACCGACGTTCGAATCCGGACGGTCTCCGTCTCGGTGTCGATATCGGTTCGCTCGACTGGCACCATCGCGTCGGCCCCCGAGGGCATCACCGCACCGGTCGAAATCTCGACGGCCTCGCCCGCCTCGAGGTCGATCGTCGGTTCTTCGCCGGCGTGGACCTCGCCGACGACCTCGAGTTCGGCCGGGTCCGCCTCGTCGGCACCGAACGTCTCTCGAGCCGCGAGCGCGTAGCCGTCCAGACTCGCGCGGTCGAATCCGGGCACGTCGAGTTCGGCGTCGAGTCGCGCGACGAGCACGCGACCGCTGGCCTCCTCGAGTGGCACGCGGTCGATTCCGCCCTCGAGGGAGAGCGACTCGATCGCCTCCCGTGCGGCCGCCGGCGACGCGAGATCTCGAAATTCCTTGCGTTCCATACCTGGCGTTGACGGGCCACGCGTAAAAACGTCGACCGACTCGTATCCGTCGCGATGCGATTCGGGTCGCTCGAGTCGACACGATTGGGACGAAGCGACCCGCCAGACCGAGTCGACACAACTGGTGTGCGGTGAACCCGCGGGACCGAACCAAATCCGTGACGAGTCGACGTGGCCCGACGCCGGTTCGGGTGGTAATTCGCCAGTAGCGTCGCTCGACGGTGGCGTCCTCGAGGGCCATTTATATTCACGGACGGATAGATGACTTTTTCCGATCGAGCGTCAAATGGCGTGGTATGGCTATGCATGGCTCTCGGCAGGTAACGGACACGGCTGTGTCGCTTCCGGACGCCGTGCCACTCGACCTCTCTCACCTCACCCGATTGAGTTGGGAGCTCGGCTCGCGGGTCATCCGCGACGAGGATGCGTCGCTTCACAGCGAGTGGACGCAGACGGGTCGCTCGTGGGTGCTGTCCATCTTCCGCGTCACGAACAACACCGTCACGTTACGCGTCCGAACGCCAGTCGGTCGAGAGCGATTCTACGGCGCCGCCGAACAGGACCTCGAGACGGCGTTGCCCCGCCTCGAGTCGGCAACCAACTGGCAGCGACTCGAGTAACGGCCCATTCTGCGACGTAGATGCGTCGGTCGTGACACCGAGGGGAACGGTTACAACGCTCCCAGTTGAGTTCGTTGGTATGTCACGGCTTAGCGAATCTGATCGCGAGCGAATTAGTTCGTTGTTCGACCGACACCTCGAGGTCGGACTCCACCACGGCGCGCAGTTGGCGGTCTCTCTCGACGGCGAGCAGGTACTCGACCTCGCGGGCGGGACGACGGGGCCGAACGGTGACGAGGAGACGGTCGCCCAGCGACACGTGCTCTTCTCGTCGACGAAACCGTACGCGGCCGTCACGCTCCACACGCTCGTCGACGAGGGCCTGCTCTCTTACGACGACCACGTCGTCGATCACTGGCCCGAATTCGCCGACGCTGGTAGCGAGAAGTCCGAAATAACGGTCCGACAGGTGCTGAGCCACACGGCCGGCCTCCCACGGGGCGAGATCGATCGACGGCCGGACCTCTGGCCCGACTGGGACGCCGTCATCGAGCAACTCGAGGAGATGGAACTCGTCTACGCGCCCGGAGAGGTTCCAGCGTACCACCCCCTGACCTTCGGCTGGCTCGTCGGCGAACTCGTGCGCCGGACCACGGGGACGCCCATCGAGGAAGCCGCCGCCGAACGCGTGTTCGATCCCCTCGAGATGGCGAACACGGGAATCGGACTCCGAGACCACGAGACCGACGACGTCGCGACCCTCACCGCGTTCGACGAGTTCGACCGCTGTCGGGACCCCGGCGAAGGAATGGGCGATCACAACGCCGTCGCCGCGCCGTTCAACACCGAAGCGATCCACCGAGCCGTCATCCCCGCCGCGACCGGCATCGGGACGGCGAGCGACATGGCCCGCTTCTACGCCTGCCTCGCAAACGGCGGCGAACTCGAGGGCACGCGCATCCTCTCGGAGGAAACCGTCGAGACGATGATCGCCCTCGAGGCTGAGACGGAGGCAGACGGCACGCTCGATCGCGAGGCGCGCTTCGCGCTTGGCTTCTGGAAAGGCGGGACGACGGCCGCACCGTACGGCGTGCTCTCACCGAAGCGCGTCTTCGGGCACGCCGGACTCGGCAGTAGCGTCGGGTGGGCCGATCCCGAAGAAGGAGTCGCCTTCTCCTACGTGACGAACGGCGTCCGTGACGGCTCCTACGAACACACCGCGCGGGTAAACGCCCTCGCGGACGCGCTCCGACTCGCACTCGCGACTCGGTGAGCGCCTCGAGTCCGAACGGCAGGGATCGAACTGCCTGTCAGGACGGTGGTTGGTCCGGTCGTCGCTTGCGCTCAGGCGAACGCCCGGAAGATGTCACTGAACAGGATGAGTAAGATACCTGCCGCGATAATCAACAGCAAGAAGAGGATAAAGATGAGCGCTGCTTGTCGGCCGGTGAGCGTACTCCCTTCGAGGAATTCGTTAACGTCCATACCTGCTGGTTAGCGAGACAGTGGTATTAAACGATGGTGGTCCTAGACGGTCGGCTCCCAGTTTTCGACGGCGACGGTTTCCCCTGAAGGGATTCCCTCGCGTTCGTCGTCGACGACCACCCAGCCGTCGGCGAGTGCGACGCTCGAGAGCACGCCCGATCCGCTCGCCCTGGTCGGAATCGCCCGGTATTGGGGCTCGTTCGGCCCAAACTCTCCGTCCCCGGATTCGCGTTCCTCGAGTTGCACGCGTGCGAACGTTCGCGTGCCGGGTTCGCTCGGGATCTTGCGCTCGAGGCGAGCGGTCGTCGTCGGGTGGGGGTTAGGCGTCGTGCCCTCGAGCCAGTTCATGACGGGCCGGAGGAACTGGACGGCGTTGACGATGCAGGCGACGGGGTAGCCGGGGAGGGCGAGCACGGGCGTATCCTCGACGATACCGAGGCAGACGGGATGGCCGGGTTTGAGCCCAACGCCGTGAACGAGCACCTCGCCGAGGTCGTCGATGACTTCGGGGAGGAGGTCTCGCTGGCCGACCGAGGAGCCGCCCGTGGTGACGACGACGTCCTTCGTCAGATCGCGCTGGATCGCCACGCGCAACGAGTCGGGGTCGTCGGTGACGACGTCTCGGTACGTCGCCGTGCCACCCCAGCGTTCGACGAGTCGGGAGACGGTGAGGCCGTTCGTCTCGACGACTTCCCCCGGGTCCGGGTCGCACTCGACGAGTTCCTCGCCCGTCGGCACGACGCCCACCGTCGGCGGCGTCGCGACGGTCACCTTCGCGTACCCCGCAGACCGCAGGAGGCCGAGGTCAGACGGCCGAAGGCGATGACCCGCCTCGTAGAGGTGTTGGTCCGCCTCGATATCCTCTCCGACGGGGGCGACGTTCTCGCCCTCCGCGACGGCGTCTTCGACCTCGAGTTCGCCGACCGACTCGCGTTCGGCGACGTGTTCGATCATGACGACCGCGTCGGCACCCTCGGGCAGGGCGCTGCCGGTGTGGACTCGCGCGGCGACGTCCGGCGAGACGGACGCGTCACCGCCCGTTCCGTCGGCGATTCGGAGGACTTCGGGCGAGCGGTCGCTCGCGCCGAACGTGTCGGCCGCGCGAACGGCGTAGCCGTCCATCGCCGCCCGTTGGTAGTGGGGAACGCTCCGCGCCGCCGTAATCGGCGCGGCGAGTATCCGGCCGTCCGCACGCTCGACGTCGATCGTCTCGATGCCCGTCTCGGGCTCGAGTTCGGCCCCTTCCCCGACAACCGCCTCCCGAAGTATCCGACGCGCTTCGTCCACCGGCGTCCGTACTTTGAACCCAGATTGCTTCCGATCGCTGTCGGCTCCGTTCATACCCTGACTCGAGGTGCCGTGGGCCAAAAACGTAGGGGACACGACCGGAACCGCGATTCAAGTCGGCAGTCGTCCACACCGACACTATACTTATATACAACTGATCAGAATGCTGGAACGATTACCGATGACCCTCCAACTCGAGCCCGTGACGCTGACGATACTCGCCGTGGGATTCGTGGTGGCGGTCCCGTTTTGCTGGTACGGCATCAGCGAACTCCGACTCGCGAACCGAATCCTGCGTTCGGAACCAAATTCGGTGCTCGACACCACCGACGGCGGCCACGTCGAACTTCGCGGCACGGCACAGCCACTCGAGGCCGATCGATTGTGTCGCTCGCCGATCAGCGCCACACCGTGTCTCGCCTACGAGTGTGAAGTCGAGACCCTCTCATCGAGTGGCTCACAGAACTCCTCGAGTTGGTCGACCGCCTACACCGATCAGGAGTACGTCCCGTTCAGACTCGAGGACGACGACGCGAACGTCCTGATCGAGCCGCCGGGAGCCGACTTCCGCCTCGAGACTGACGCGCAGGTCAAAGTCGACGCCGGGACGGAACCGCCGTCGGCCGTCGCGCAGTTCATCGAGGAAACCGACGATGTCGATGCACAGAACACGGGAGACGACCGGGGACTTCTCGATCGGTTCACGGACACTGACCGACGCTTCACCGAACGCCTTCTCCTTCCCGACGGGTCGGTCCACGTCTTCGGGACGGCCCGCTACGACACGACCGTCTCGAGCGCGCCGGGACAGGTCAACGCCGCAGTCGGCCTCGACGAGGCGGCCTACGACGACAGTCGCTGGCTCCGCCTCCGGCACTCGCTGTTCGGTGGTCCGTTCATCATTTCCGACAGCACGGAACGGCAACTCGGCCTTCGCGCCGGTGCGTACGGACTCTTCAGCGTCGCACTCGGTCTCCTCGCTGCAGGAATCGCCATCTTCTGGGCGTTTTGAGTGTCGTAGTGCGTTCTGAGTGCCGAGTGGTGAGCGCCGAGTCGGTGTCGCGTTCGCGACGCCGCGAACCAACCGCTACCGCGGGCTTTTTCGTATCGGCGTTCGAACCAGTAGGTATGCCAGCGCTTCGTGACGCACTGGGCGATCTCTCCGAAGACGTCTTCTTCGATCTCCTCGAGAGCGACGACGACTACCTCCTCGTTCTCGACGTTCCCGGCGTCTCCGCCGAATTGCTCGATCTCACGGTCGAAAACGGGCGGATTTCCATCGACGCACACCGCGAGAAACCCACCGACGACCACTACCACTACCTCGAGGAAAACCGCTCGCTCTTTTTCGACGTCGACCTTCCGGTTCCCGAGGACGTACTCGAAACGGAGGCGACGGCGACGGTCGAACGGGGCGTGCTCGAACTGACGCTGCCAAAACGCTCGGGTGGCGGCGAGACGACGATCGACGTCGTCGACCAGGACGAGGACGAGGACAAGTAACATGAGGTGACAGAGACTGGGCTCCCTCCGCGCGTACAAGCGATTCGTTCTCGTCGCCTGGCAGTTCCTCCCGCTGCTCGTCGCCTTCGCCCGTGACCGACGGCGATTTCTGCTCTTCGGGCGCTCGCGACGGGTTGACTCGGAGACCCACCGCCAACGCGCCGAGGTGCTCCTCGAGTCGCTGTTGACGCTGGGCCCGACGTTCATCAAACTCGGCCAACTGCTCTCGACGCGCCCCGACGTGTTGCCACCCGCCTACATCGACGTGCTCTCGGCGCTCCAAGACGAGGTGCCACCCGCCGAGTGGGAAGCCGCGAAAGCCGTGTTCGAGGACGAACTCGGGCCCGTCGACGACTACTTCAGCGAACTCGATACCGAGGCGATCAGCGGCGCGAGTCTGGGACAGGTGTACCGAGGACGCGTCGACCCGGCGTCCGACCTCGCTGGAAGAGACGGAGCCGCCGACACTACGGCCGAAAGCGACGCCCGCGAACGCGAGGTCGCCGTCAAAGTCCGCCGTCCCGAAATCGAATCGCTCGTCTCGGCCGACCTCCGGGTCATCAAGTGGTCGCTTCCCATCTTGCTCATCTTCGTCGACGAGTCGCGGGCGTTCTCGCTCGAGAACCTCGCCGACGAGTTCGCCAAGACGATCCGCGAGGAGATGGATTACGAGCGCGAAGCCGAGATGCTTCAGGAGATCCGAGGGAACTTCGAGGGCGACGACCGATTCCTCGTCCCGGACGTCCTCGAGAGTCACTCCGGTGAGCGCGTGCTCACGATGGAGTACATCGAGGGGACGAAGATCAACGACGTCGAGACGCTCGATGAGAAGGGGATCGACCGAACCCAAATCGCCGAAAACCTCGAGCGGTCGTACTTGCAGATGATCATCGACGACGGCGTCTTTCACGCCGATCCGCACCCGGGGAACCTCGCGGTGACGGACGACGGCCGGATCGTCTTCTACGACTTCGGGATGTCCGGCCGGGTCGATTCGTTCGTCCAGGAGAAGATCGTCGACTTCTACGTCGCGGTGGCCAACCAGGATATTGACGGCATTCTCGACGCGTTGATCGAGGTCGGAACGCTCAGTCCGGACGCCGACAGAGGAGTGATGGCCGAAGTCATGGAGATTGCGATTCAGGACGCCCGCGGGCAGGACGTCGAGCAGTATCGGATCAACCAAATCGTCGGCCAGATCGAGGACTCGATCTACGTCTTCCCGTTTCGTCTCCCCAAGAACCTCGCGCTCGTACTTCGAGTCGCAACCGTCGTCGAAGGGGTCTGCGTGACCCTCGACCCCGAATTCGACTTCATCGACGTCGCGACGGACTACCTCACCGAAGAAGGCTATCGCGAAGAAACCGCCCGACAGTACGTCGCGGAGACGGGCCAGCAACTCCGACAGACCGGCGAATCGTTGACGCGACTCGCTCCCAAGACCGAACGGACGCTCGATCGACTCGAGCGCGACGACCTCTTCGTTCGCATCGGGCTCGAGGACGAGGCGGACGTCTTCAATACGTTCGCCAAGCGCTTGATTTACGGCATGTTGCTTACGATGTCGCTGTTCTCGATGGGCGTCCTCTACGCCCTGCAAGCACCCGAGGCCAGCATCGTCGCTGCGGTCTTCTCGTTCGTCGTCGCGATTCAACTCTACCGGTCGTTTCGCGAGCCGCGTTCGACGCGCGTCAAGCCCCAGTTCACCCGCCAGAACATGCGCCAGCGACGCGAAGAGGAGTGATCGTGGCCGGATATCGTCGGGGACTACTCGAGTCGAATCGAAAGCTACTGCTTCGTTCCCGACCGACGATTACTGATGGAGAGTCATGACGGGTACACTGCTGCTCATCGATGTCGGGTCGACGCTCGAGGACGCGGGCGGATTTCTTCAGTACCTGCTGGTGTTCGTGCTCGCGGCCATTCCGGTCGTCGAAATTCTGGTGGTCATCCCCGTCGCGATCGGCGTCGGACTCGACCCGGTGCTCTCGGGCGTCTTCGCGTTCGCCGGAAACGTCGCCTCGATTTACGTCCTCATCGGCTTCCACAAACAGCTCAGAGAGTGGTGGCACAGCCGGCGCGGGCGCGAGACGCGGACACGCGACGAGTTGAGTGAACCGCCCAACGAGGAGTCGGCAAGCGATCGATACGCCCGTGCTCGAGGGCTCTGGGAACGGTACGGACTGCCTGGTATCGCAGTCGGCGGGCCGATCCTGACGGGTGTACACATCGCCGCACTCGTGGCGTTGCTGGCGGGGGGGTCGAACCGACTGGTCGCGGGCTGGATGACCGTCGGCATCGCCGCGTGGACTGTCCTGTTAGTAGCTGGTTCCGTCTTCGGATTCTCCCTGCTCGGCGTTGTCTGAACGCCTCGAGTCGGCCTACGCCTCGAGTCGCTCGAGCGTGGCCGCAATCACGAGCGGCAGACTGATCGTCGCGTCGCCGTAGACCGAGACGTTCTCGGCGTCTTTCTCGAGTTTGCCCCACGAGCGGGCTTCCTCGAGGGTCGCACCCGAAAGTCCCCCTGTCTGTTTGGGGTCCATCGTCAACTGGACGCCGTAGTCGTAGGCTCCGGGCGTGACGAGCATCGTCTGGAGGGTGAAGTTCTTGGGGACGCCGCCGCCGACGACGAACGCGCCGGCTTTCTCGGCGTCGAAGGCGACGTCCGTGAGCGGCGACATGTCGGCCAGCGCGTCGAGCGAGAACGGCGAGGTCTGGGAGTACATCCACGCCTGCAGGCCGAGCACGGAGTCCTGAACGGCGGGGCAGTAGATCGGCACGTCGTGTTCGTACGCCGCGGCGGCGATACCGGGGCCTTCCTCGATAGCTTCGCGTTCGTTCACGTCGCCGTTGGCCCGACCTAGTTCCTCGGTGAGTCGCTGGATCGAGACGGGGCCCGATTCCTCGGCTTCTGCCTCGAGTACAGGAAAGACCTCCTCGCGAAGGTGGGACTCGAAGTCCGCGAAGAACTCCTGGGGCAGGTAGACGTTGTAGATTCGGTCGACGCCCTCGTCGCGAAGCGTCTCGTCGTGTTCGCGTTCGGTCTTCCCCTCGGCGTGGGCCGCGCCGTGGTGGTGTTTTCCGCCGATAGCCTCGATCGAGTCGTGCGTGAGGTTCGCGCCGGTGGTCACCAGCACGTCGATGTGTCCCTCGCGGATCAGATCGGCGACGATCCGTCGCATACCCGTCGGCACCATCGCACCCGCGAGACTGAAGAAGACGGTCACGTCGTCGGCGAACATCGATTCGGTCACGTCGACGGCCGTATGCAGGTCTGCAGCACCGACGCCGGCATTCCCGTACTGCTCGGCGAGTTCGCCGACCGTCATGCCAGCGCGGGCTTCGGCGTGGCCGATCGGATCGTGCGAAAACGTCTCTCGTTCGGGCGCGTGACTCGAGTCGTGATCGTCGCTCATGTCCGGTGGTGGGCGCGCCAGCGCTTTGAACGCCGCGGTCTTCGCGACGGCGAACGCGTGGGCGCGCCGGACCTCGTCGTTTTCCCGGCCTCGAGTCACTGGAAGGCAGTTTCCGACAGCTGAGCCATCATCGACAGTTTCGTCGTCGCCTCCATCTCAGCTGTCGTCGACGGTTTCGCCGTTTCCTACGCCTCTTCTGGATTCTCGAACGGGAATTCGGCGTCGGGATCGGGATAGACGGGGCACGGACACGCCTCGCCGGTCTCCGCATCGATCGACGCGCTGTCGACTTCCTGCCCGTCCTCGAGCACGACGACCGACGCAGACCCGTCCGTCGTCGGGACCGGGAAGCACGCGGTCGACTTCGCGGGCACGACGAGTTCGCCCTGTTCGCACTCGAGGGCGGACTCGTCCGCCGACTCGACGCTACTCGACGCTTCTTCCGACGCAGCGGCCTCGTCGTCTGCTGGCGTTTCGTCACCGTCGTCCTCGCTCCCTTCGACGACGACCTCGCCGAGGAACGCCTCCTGACAGGCCTCGAGTTCGGGATTGATCGCCGTCACGTCGCCGTCACCCGGGACCGGCTCCCCGTCGTCGTGAAACGCCTCCGCGTAGCCCACGATAGCGTCCTCCGGGACGGTCTCGACCTCGGTGATGTCGATCGTCTGTTCGCCCTCGACCGGTCCGACGAACTCGATGACGTTTCCAATCTCGCCGTTCTCTACGAACAGCGCCTCGAACGAGACCTCGGCGAAGTCCCCGACGACGCGGATCGTCTGGCAGTCGAGGTATTCGATTCCCGCCTCGGGCTCGTCGGGCTCGTCGGGCTCGTCGGGCTCCTTCTCGTCTTCTTTCGGCGTCTCGAGACGCCACTCGAGGTCGGCGTCGCGTTTTCCGCGATTGACGACGCAGAAGGCAGCGCTGCCGTGTGCTTCGTCGATACACTTCGGAATCAGCGACAGTCGGTCGGCCGCGCCGTTTTCCTCGGGTTGATCGTCGCCCGTCGCGTCACCCTCGGGGTCGTCATCGCCGTTAGTGTCGTCTGTCTCTTCGGTATCGTCGGTATCGTCGTCGGCGCTCACGCTCGAGAGGCCGATCGCGCTGCCGCCGACGAGTGCGCCCACGGCTCCGAGTGCCTGTAACTGCTCGCGTCTGGAGTAAGTCTCTCGTGTCATGATCGTACTCCGGAGATGTGCCTCTGGAGTGTGAGAATCGAGCAGATCGACGAGTATTGTTAGCTGGAAACTGTTACCGTTGCAAACGTCGTACGATCGAGTATCACACGAACACCGAACGGTAGGGACCGCCTTGGTCGAGTCGCGTCGACCGAAAGTTGGTCGCCGTAAAATGCGCCCGGTGTGCGAGCGTTTTCGACGTCGAGTCCGACTGTCGACTCACGAGCCCGTGGCCCGTACGAGCCGATTACGGTCGAGAAGCGAAGCGACGTGATTACAATCCCGTTGGAATGTCGATATACGTCGTCTCGAGATCCCACTCCTCGAGTCGCTCCTGAATCGCGCGGACGCCGAACGTCTCCGTCGCGTAGTGGCCGGCAAGGAAGACTGTCAGGCCACGCTCTCGAGCTTCGTGGTAGGCTTTCTGCTTCCCCTCGCCCGTGACGAGCGCGTCCGCGCCGGCGGCTTCGGCTTCGGCGAGCCAGTCGGTGCCGCTGCCGGTGATGATCGCGATTTCCTCGAGTTCGTCGGGGCCGCCCTCGAGCACCTGTACGGGGGTTTCGCGGCCCTCGAGCGACGTTTCCAGTCGTTCCCGGACCTGGGCTGTCGTGTACGATTCTGGTGCGACGCCTCGCTGGCCGATGTACTCGGGGCCGAGTTCGCCGAAGGGGGCGCGATCCTCGAGGTCGAGCACGTCCGCGACACCCGCGGCGTTGCCGAGTTCCTGGTGGCCGTCGAGGGGCAGGTGGGAGACGTACAGCGCGAGGTCGTTCTCGAGGAGCGTCTCGACCTGGTCGTACGTGCGACCGGTGACGCGATCGAATCCGCCCCAGGAGATGCCGTGGTGAGTGAGGAGCGCGTCGGCACCGGCGTCGGCCGCCCGTTCGAACGTCTCTTGCACGCCGTCGACGGCGACGGCGACGTGTTCGACCTCGGCGCTGTCGGGGCCGACCTGCAGGCCGTTCGCGCTGGCGTCGAGGTCGGCGTACGCGTCGGTTCGGAGTTCCTCGTCGAGTCGGTCGACGAATTCGGCGAGTTCCATAGCTGGCTCTTGCCCGGCGAGACTCTTGTATCCGGCTGTCGATCACGACGGGAGGAAGGAGAGAAAGTCCCGCGTCCGCCGACTCACATCAGGTAGAACAGCGGGAACAGGAACACCCAGACGATGTCGACGAAGTGCCAGTAGAGCCCGAAGAACTCCACCGGTCGGCTGTCCTCGAGGTAGGCGTCGATGCTGGTGATTCGGTAGATCATGAAGATCGCGATCAGGAGACCAAAGAGCACGTGTAAGGCGTGCAGGCCGGTGGTGACGTAGTAGACCGAGTACTCGAGGCCGTACCACCAGTACTCGCCGTCGGCGAATTTGACGCTGTACTCGTAGGCCTTGACGCCCATGAACGACAGCCCCAGCAGTAAGGTGGCACTCATCGCACCGAGAAGTCCGCGTTTGTTCTGGCGTTCGGCGAACGCCAGCGCGAGGACGACGGTGAAACTCGAGGTGAGCAAGATGTAGGTGTTGAGCAGGCCAGGCCACGAGGCGAACGGAACGGTCTCCCAGTTGCCCCAGCCCATGTGGAGGCGCATGAAGATGAACGCGCCGATGACGGCCCCGAAGACGACGACGTCCGACGCGAGGAACACCCAGACGCCCATTTTCGTCGTTCCGATGCCCTGGAAGGGCCACCGTTCGGCGATCGCCATCTCGGGGGCGACGAACTCCTCGCGACCGTACTGGAAAAGCGTGTAGCCCAGAATCGCGACGCCCAAAATCGTCAACACGGGATAGACGATGTTCGGGGCGGCGGCGGTGCCGTCGAGTGCCTCAGGAGCCGTTCCGGTTCCCTCCGCGAACGAAACCATGTACGGTGTGATACCGGAGACGCCGAGGAAGAAGACGAATATCCCGAACCCGATGCCAAACGGCCAGATGCTCGCGTGATCGACGTGGGCCTCTTGGACAGCCTCCTCGGCGGCGACGCCGCCGTCCGTCGCCGCCTGTGAGTCCTCGACGAACTCGAGGCGACCACTGGCGTAGCTCGGCCGTCCCTCCCAGTTCTCGAGGGGCGGCGGCGAACTCGTAGCCCACTCGGCAGTCCGGGAGAACTCCCAGGGGTTGTCGGGTGCGACGGGGCCCGAGACCCAACTTTTCGCGAACGTGTAGAACATGATCAGGAACGATGCGCCGAGGACGAACGCGCCGACGGTCGCTAGCTGGTGGTAGATCTGCATCCCCTCGCCGAAGTTGAAGACGCGTCGGGGCGTCTCCCAGGCGAGGAACATCGGGAAGTAGAGCAGGTTGAACCCGACGAAGTACACTGCGAAGTTGAGTTTCCCGAGTGCCTCCGAGTACATTTTCCCGGTGATTTTGGGCCACCAGTAGTAGAGGCCGCCGACCAACGCGGTCACGCCCGAAACCATCACGTAGTGGAAATGAGCGACGACCCAGTAGGTGCCACGGAACTCGTAGTCCAACACGACGGCACCGAGGAAGACGCCGGTGATACCGCCCAGGATGAACAGGACGAGCGCGCCGAGGCTGAACAGGAACGGCGTCGTGAGCCTGACCCGTCCCTTGACCATCGTGTAGATCAGCGCGAAGACCATCAGGTCGAACGGCAACGAGATTCCGATGGTTGTCGCCATCATCAGGGTCTTGATCTCTAAGTTGATCGTCGTCAGGAACATGTGGTGCATCCAGACGAGGAACGACTGGACAGCGACGAGGACCATCGCGATGATGACCCACTTCCGCCCGACGAGTCGCCTCCCGGTGAACGTCTGGAACGTCTCGAATATAACTCCTAACGCGGGGAAGAAGACGATGTACACCTCCGGATGGCCGAAGAACCAGAACAGGTGCGCCCAGAGGAGACTCGAGCCCTGATCGGTCGCCATGTACTGCGTCAAGAAGATGCGATCGCTCGCCTGTAACAACAACGCAGCGAGCAAAGCGGCGAACGCGAACAGCATCATCCAGACCGTAAGCAGCCACGTCCAGGTGAACAGGGGCATGTTCCAAAGACCGAGCCCTTCTGCCCGACAGCGGTGAATCGTCGTGATGAAGTTCACCGTCCCGATGGTGATCGAGAGAACGAATATGATCAAGGCGAGAATCGTGGCGTTCCCACCCGACGTCGCTTCCATCGCCGGCGTGTACATCGGGACGTTGAGCGGCGCGTACATCGTCCAGCCGCCGGCGAACGTCCGTCCCTGGAAGAACGAAATCGCGAAGAGGATCCCCGAGAACAGGTAAAACCAGTAGCTCATCGCGTTCAGGCGCGGGAACGCGAGGTCTTTCGCGCCGATCTGTAGGGGGACGACGTAGTTCGCAAACCCGGTCGCGATAGGCGAGAGGAACCAAAACACCATCAACAGCCCGTGGGCCGAGACGGCCTGATTGAACTCGGCACCGGAGAGAAAACCCGTTCCGCCCGCTTCCCAGAGCTGGACACGGAAGAGCAACGCGAGGACACCGCCCAAGAGGAGAAAGAACAGCGAGGTGACGAGGTAGAGGATCCCGACGTCCTTGTGGTTCGTCGTGACTAACCAGCGCTTGACGGTCGTCATCGGTGGCAGGTCACTCACGTGTACCACCATCCACACCGGCACTCACAGTCTCCAGTCGGTTTCCCGTCTCGGACGTACCACTGACCCGTCGAACATCAGACAGACGATTCAGGAAGCCCATTAACAGCAGATTCGACACCTAATCTCCGTATCAATGTATGTGGTGCATGTGCAAGGACTCGAGAGTGCCATTTACCACCCCGCGAGCCGATAGTCTCAGCGTATGACACGCGAGGCGATTTCCCACGAGACGGGTGCGATCTACGAATTCACGCCGAACCTCGAGTCGATCGCGACGGTCGAGTCGGGAGCCCAACTCACGATCGAGGCGAGAGACAGTTTAGACGGCGCGATACAGGACGACTCGGACGTCATCGACTCGATTCCCGAGGAGGTCAACGCCGCGACGGGCCCGATCGAGGTGGAGGGTGCGACGCCGGGTGACGTCCTCGCCGTCGAGATCGAAGCCGTTCGACTCGACGAACCGCTGGGCCGAGTCATCACCATCGACGGCTTCGGGTTGCTCGACGAATACGACGACATCGAGGCCCCGCGAACGCAGACGACACCGGTGACGGACGACGGCGACGCCATCGAGTTCGACGATCTCGAGGTGCCCGTCGACCCCGTCATCGGCACGATCGGCGTCGCACCGGAATCCGAGTCGTACACGACGCTCGTTCCCCACGACCACGGCGGCAACCTCGACACGACGGACGTGACGGCGGGGAACACGATCTACTTCCCCGTCTTCCAGGAGGGCGCGATGCTCGCGATGGGCGACTGCAAGGCCGCGATGGCCGACGGCGAGATGTGTGGCACCGGCGCCGAAATCGCGACCGAAATCGACGTCACCGTCGACGTGATCGACGGCGGAGCGGCGGACATCGACCTCGAGCGCCCCCTCGTCGAGACGCCCGACGCGTGGAAACCGCTCGCGAGCGCCGAGACCCTCGAGGAAGCCTGCAAACTCGCGAATCGGGACGCGATCGACCTGCTCGCGGCCGAACACGAGTTCGACGACACCGACGCCTACCTCCTCTCGAGTTTGGTGGGCGGCCTCGAGATCAGTCAGGTGGTCGACCCGCTGGTGACGGTGCGCAACGCGGTACCCAAGGAGTACCTCTCGTCGCCGTTCTGATCGTTCCGGTCGACCGTCAATTCAATTTTATGACTAATATTTATGTGCAATTAGCCACGAAACTGCCGTATGCTCTCGTCTATCCCTACGGTCGTTCCGATGCTCTTGCTCCTCTTCGGCGCCGGCGCGCTCTATCAGTCCACAAAATCCTACCGGCAGTATCGGGCGGTCGCCGGCCTCACACCCGAGCCAGCACTCGCGTCCGACGGTGGCGAGTCGACGGCCGTTCGGGGACCGGTCGACCTCGAGGAACCCGCGAGCCTCGAGCGAGCACCTCCGGAGGAGTCGGAAATCGAGACGGATCGCGCGGCGCTCGTCGCGTGGCGCGTTCGAAGCCACCTCCGAACGGGCAGCGGAAACTCGGGAAAGAGTCGCTGGCGGACGGTCGACGGGGGACTCGCCGCCGGCGAGTTCGCTCTCAGAGAGCATGGGCGATACGTGCCGGTCTCCGAGGAGTGTCTCCCTGGGGCAAACGAGGAATCGTTCGATCCGTTTTCGGATTCGAGGGTTCACCTCGGCGAACCCGAACACGACGTCCGGCTCGGGGAACCGAGTGCGATCACGAAAGCGCTCGAGCGGCTTCGACTCATCGGCAAGAACGGGCTCCTTTCGGATGCGACGGTCTCGCTCAGTATCGGCGGGACGTCCGCGAGCCCGAATCGATATCAGGCGACCGTCGTCGAAGCGGGCGAGGAACTCACTGTCGGCGGAACCGTAGACGAAACGCAGGACGGCCCCGTCTTGAAACCGGGAGGCGAGGACACGAGAGGGGTGGTCGGTGGCCGAGTCGACGACGGTGGAAACCGACTGCGGCGGCGAGCACTGACGCAGGTCGGACTGGGTGTCGTCGTGCTCGCGACCGGCCTGTACCTGTTTTAGACGGACGACTCCGACAGTCGATTCGATTGCGGCAAACGCGTTTCGATCGGTACGATTAACTGACCTATTACTCGAGTGGAATACATGTCCTCCACCTCCGACCAACGAATGGATCGCGAAGAGGTCGAGGCCGTCGTCCAGCGTTATCACCGCGTCGAACGCATCTGGAGCGTCGCAATTGCGGTGCTCGTCGCCGTCGTCGCGATTTCGGCGATCCTCGCGCTCCCGTTTCTCGTCGGCCTCCTCGTCGCGCTCGGCCTCGTTGCGCTCGCTCGAGCACCGCTGATCACGCGGACGACCGCGACCAGCGTCGCGACCGACGCGGATCCGTCGACCGTCGTCTCCGAATTCGACGACGCGTCCCCGCCGAACCTCGCATTCCAGTGGGGTCTCGCCGACGATGTTCGCTCGACCGACGACGGCGGTGCGTACGACTTCTCGTACTTCTTCGGCCTCCAGTCGGCGGCGATGAACGTCGATGTCGACGTCGACGATCGCCCGAGCGAATCGCCGGAGACGGACGTCGTCTCCACGCTCGAAATCGTCGCGACGACGAACGGTCGCTCGTGGGGAACGCACACGATTTCAGTTCGAGACGACGGGGGCGAAACCCGCCTCGAGATCGAGAGTTCGACCGACCGTCGGTTCGGGCCGCTCTTCCTCGTGCAAGGGCTCGTCGCGGACCGGTACTACGCCGACGTGCTCGCTGCACAAGGGTACACCGTCCTCGAGCGAGAGTGGTCGCTGTCGGTGTTGTGAGCGCTCGGAAACGGGACTCGCGGTTCGATCGATGGTGATAGATAGCACCGATTACTCGCCTGCGGGTTCGCTCGCCGCGTCCGCGTGCGAGAAGACGAACTCCCGAAGCAGTTTCCCGGCCAGCGAGGCGGCCTGTCCGTCGTCGCGGTCGTTGACTTCGACGACGTCGAAGCCCCCTGCGTGGGGAGCGAGCGCGCGGACGACGTCTCGCATCTCTCGAGGCTCGAGGCCGAACGGCTCCGTCGTCCCCGTTCCCGGCGCGTAGGCCGGATCGGCGGCGTCGATGTCGACGCTGAGGTAGACGTCCCGGTTCTCGAGTTCCGCTCCGGGTTCCCAGTCGGCGACGTCCACGGGTGGGACGACGGTCACGTCCTCGGCCGCTGCCCGGCCCCACTCTTCCTCACTGCCCGTTCGAACGCCGAGGAGAATCACCTCCTCGACGCTCTCGACCTCGAGGATTCGACGCATTACGGCGGCGTGGGAGTGTTCGTTACCGTCGTAGGCGTCGTAGAGGTCGAGGTGAGCGTCGAGACAGACGACCACCTCGGGGGAGACGGCGCGGACACCCGCCAGCGAGACGGTGTGTTCGCCGCCGAGCATCAACGGGACGGCGTCGTCCCAAACCACATCGCGCAGGGTTCCCTCGAGGTACTCGAGGTACGCCTCGACATCGTCCCACGCGCGGACATCGCCGTGGTCCGTGACGCCCAGTTGCGAAAAGTGTTGATCCGTTCGACGGTCGTAGTCGTCGAACGGTTCTGCAAACGTTCGAATGCGTCGGGGACCGAATCGGGTCCCCGGCTGAAATGTCGTCGACACGTCCAGGGGCGCACCGACGACCACGAAGTTCACGCCGCCACGGTCGGACTCTCGCCCTCGCGCGTCGGTTTCGCCGTCACGAGCAGCCGTTTGGCCGTTCGCGTCGGATCGCTCGCGTTCGTCGCTCGCCCCGGGAAACATTAGACGATCTTTCGCTGGTCTTCCATCTCGAGGTATTCGATGTTCTCGTCGGGGGAGACATCTTTGTCCTCGGGAACGCGCATCGTGATCGTCTCGTAGGTCTCGAGGTCCATGACCTGCATGTCGTTGCCGTCGACGGAGACGATCTGTCCGTTCTTCCGGTCGATGATCGGAACCCAGATCTTCGCGTCGACTGGCTGGGAGAGCGATCGCTTCTTGCCGTCGAAGACGCCTTTCGCTTCGACTCGAGCCTTCGCGCTGCCGTGTTTGCCCGGCTTTGCGGTCGAGTAGGCGTTGATCTTACAGGCTGCGTCGTCGATCATGACGTAACTTCCTTCCTGGAGTTCGCGAACTTCGGTCTGCTGTTTCGCCATGTCCCGGGGTAATCAACCGACGGCCATAAACCGTTTGGAATGGAGGCTCCCTCGAGTATGGTGGATTCACCCACTCAAATCAGCTGGAATCGGCAGTTCCGCGTTTGGAATATCTGCAGAAACTGGTGTGTGAAGCCCTCGAGCGCAGGGCGAAACCCGTGCCGAGAGGCGAACGCACTACTGACTGGGCGACGACGGTTCACGCGATGGAAGTCACCGCCGTCGTTCTCGGTGCCGTCGCGCTCTTCCTCTCGGGAATAAGCGCAGCGATGGTCGTTCGCTACCGGCGAGGAAGCCGCACACAGCGAACCATCGCGACCGACCTCGACGACCGACTCGCGGACGCGATGGGGCCCGGGTCCGGCTCCCACCTCGAGCAGCCGCCGTCGGTTCGCCGGATCGTCTCGATCGAGAGCAACGATGACGGGAAGGTCGGAGGGGGTGGTGAGGGTGGTGAGGACAAAAAGGGCGAAAACGACGTGCCGACGGTGGTTCCGATCGTCCGAATCGACCTCGAGACGACCGACGCGCCGGGAATGAAGTTCGTCCTCGAGTACGTCGCGAACGTCCTCGAGACGGTTCACCCCGTCCTCGAGTCGCGTGACGTGCGCGTAGCACACTACGACGTCGAGTGTACCTTCGGGCCCGACGGCCTGCTCGTCGAGGGCGAGTGCCGTCGGGTGTCGGTCACACCGGAACTGGCCGATCGGTTGCTCGAGGACGACCGCTACGGTGCCTTCGAACTCTGGCGCGACGTCAAACGCGGGGATCGCGACGGCGAAACGCCGACGGCGCTGTGGGAACCCTGTCGGTCGTCCGCAGCAATCCGGACGCGACTCGAGTGAGGGCTGGCTGTCGGCGGACGATGTGCTCGATTACTCGTAGGGTGGTGTAACGGTCGTGAGGACGCGGACCTCACGCTCGGCGGTCGGTTCGGTAACCGTCGTGCCGTCCGCGAACGTCGTCAGATCCCAGGTCGCGTCGACGACGCGCTCCCAGGTGATTTCGCTCGTCGTTCGGTCGTATCTGATCACCTCCATTTCGTCGCCGATCGAATTGTGGTAGATGTGTACGTCGAACGTCCCGTCGTCCCACAGCCGAATTCGGCAGGTATGAGGCTCGGGAAGTGCTTTCTTCGCAATAGCTTGCATTTCGTCGATGATCGGTACGAGCGGCTGAATCGGTGGTAGTCTCTCGGTCATGCGTGTTTCGTCCGCTCTCCCGCAGACACGGGAGTAACGGCGTTCTTCGCTCGAAACGGGGTCTCAGCTGATCACCAGCGATACTCACGGCTGCGAGAAAACGTGACAGGTATCGAGATGGTGTCGGAACGTAAGTTTTTGTCGGTTATCACACCGAGTGTCGTGTCGGATTCGCGATTTCCACACACCGATTAGGATTCGTCCGAATACGTCTGTGAACTCGCCGACGCAATATCGATACGTACGAGCGTGTTTTCGTCGTAGGCGTCGGGTTCAGCGCCGTACTTCTCGTTGATAGCGCGTCTGGCCGTGGTCGTCGCTTCGTCGTCGTCGACCACCCCTGCGGATCCACGGAGCGTCACCATCCACTGTGGCTCCCCGCCGTCGTCGGATTGGATCGAGAGCGCGACGCGCGGATTCGCCTCGATATTCGAGAGTTTGCGTCCGGTCGTGACGATTTCGACGACCTCGTCGTCGGCGAGGTATCGGTACCAGACCGGCGCGACGTGGGGTCGGTCGTCGACGCTGGTCGCGAGGTGAGCCATCAGAACCTCGCCCTCGAGTAACCGTTCGATTTCCTCGGAGACTGTCACGACAGTGAATCCAACGGAGTCCGGGAAAAGCGGTTTCCTTGGCGGTGCCACGGCGACGACGGCCAGCGCGCTCACCGGAGAGTGTACGTCGGTGGAGAGTTGCCGGCTGGCGCTGGCGTACTCCTGACTACTCGGGTGTGCGTTCGCCCTCCCCCGATTGGCGAACGCGACCCATGTCCAATCGCAGGTAGTGCCAGAGGGTCCCGGTCAGTCCGTCCGCGGCGATGCGACGCCCCGAGCTTTCGGCGAGCACATCGGGACAGTACCCCGTCGGATAGCGTTTCGCGAGTCGACGGCTAAAGGCCGTATCCTCGTTCGGCACGTCCGGAAATCCGCCCACCTCGTCGAACGCTCGAGCGTGGACGAACGTGTTGAACCCGGGAAGCACCGGTCGCTCGAGTCGCGGAAAGACGTGGTTGATCGTCGCTGCCATCAGCGTCGCCCGCAGCGGGCCGGTGATTCGACAGTGCGAACTGGCGGCGGCGAGGGCGTTCGATTCGACGAAGCCAACCATCGCGGTGAGGTAGTTCGCTCGCAGCTCCGTATCGGCGTCGACGAACGCCAGCCATTCGCCGTTCGCGCGTGCCGCGCCGCGATTTCGCGCCTGCGCGATACTCGAGTCTGGGTCCTCGAGTACGGTCACGTCGTACTCCCGGGCGATGGCTAACGTGTCGTCGGTCGAACCGCCGTCGACGACGATCACTTCGTGCTCGTAGGCCGTGTCCAACCCGGCGATGCTCGCCAGTGCACTCCGGAGGTACTCGCCTTCGTTGTATGTTGGAACGACGAAGCTGACGTCTGGACTGAGGGTGTCGGAGCGATCCCCGCGGTCGATAGCCGGTTCGTCGACGGTGTCCCCCATTCGGTCTCTGCTCGAACAATCGCACACGGTCGGCCTTAACTTGTGGTGTCTGCAACGAGGTGAGACAACGGACGGAAGATTCGACGAGGTCTCGTCTCGTCAAAATACGGTGAGTACGCACGGCCCACGACCCGTCGAACGCCCGTTGGAACCCAACTCGCGGCTGACCGTGGAGCGACGTCGAGCTCGGTTCGCGATCAGTTCGCGTCGGTCTCGCCGAGGAGATCCATCGTCGTCGCAGCCATCACTTTGGCCGCCGTGAGTACCTCGTCGACCGGCACGTACTCGTCCTCGACGTGCGCTTGCTCGAGGAGTCCCGGTCCGTAGACGATGCAGTTCTCGATTCCGGCATTGTTGACGACGAATCGCTGATCGTCGGAGCCGGGAGAAACGACGAATTCGACGTCACCGTGGTGGCGTTCGACGTGCGTTGCGACCGTTTGACTCACGGTGCACTCCCGGGGCACCTCGGCGGGTTCTGCAAACATGATCTCGTCGTAGTCGAACTCGGCTCCCGTCGCCTCATGTGTGGCCTGAAGGCGATCAGCGATTTCCGAGCGTGCATCGGAAACCGATTCGCCGGGAACGAGGACTCGGTAGAACGTTGCCGTGCAGCGATCGGGAACGACGTTCTCCGAATAGCCGGCGTCGATCATCGTCGTGGAGATATCCGCGTGACGCGATTCCGGCGGCGTAACGGGAAGATCAGTCGTCCGCGTATGAAGCGTCTCACGATACTCTTCGATCCGGCCGAGGAAGTCCTGCATGGCCGTAATCGCGTTCTGGCCGTCGTGAGCCATACAGCCGTGAGATTTCTTCCCTTTGGCCGTGACTTCGAATTTCAACACGCCGCGATGACCGAGACAGACGCGAGTGGAGTCGAAACACTCCGTGTAAATGCAGTAGTCCGTCTCCGCGAAGTACCCCTCGTCGACGAGGTAGCCGAGACCGGTGAACCCACCCGTTTCTTCGTCGACGGTCATACTCTGGGTGATCGTTCCCGCGAGGTCCACGTCGGCCGCCTCGAGCGCGTCGACTGCAAGGAGACTCGCGGCGATTCCCGACTTCATATCGCTGGCACCGCGACCGTAGAGTTTCCCGTCCTCGACCACGGGGTCGTACGGATCGCGCGTCCAGTCGGCGCCGGCCGGAACGACGTCGAAGTGACCGGTGAAGTGGAGCGTCGGGCCGTCGCCGTACTCGCGGTGACCGAGGACGTTCGTCCGAGGGTGCTCCGCCCGGTCCGGATAGTGTTCGGCGACGACGTCCCGCGGAACCGGGACCGTTTCGACGTCGTAGTTACGCGCGTTCAACGCCTGTTCGAGAAACGCCGCTCCTTCGGGATACGCTCGACCGGGCGGGTTTTCCGTTGGGATCCCGATGAACTCACTGAGAAATTCGACGATTCGATCTCGGCGAGCGTCGATCGCATCGAACACCTGCTGTTGGGACGTCATCAGATATCTCGTCCTCCGTCGACCTCGAGTGCGGTCCCGGTGATCATATCCGCCTCGTCACTCGCGAGGAAGACGGCTGCTGTGGCGACGTCTTGGGGAGTTGCGAGTTGCTCCATCGGAATCGTCGATTCCATATCACCGACGCTCAGGTCCGCTCCCGAAAACTCGTCGAGCATCGGCGTCTCAGTCGCGACGGGACAGATCGCGTTCACCCGGACGTCCGGTGCGAGTTCTTTCGCTAACTGCTTCGTCAGTGCAACCATCCCGCCCTTCGACGCGACGTAGGCGGAAAGCCCCGTTCTCGGTCGGATCGCTGCCGTCGATGCCGTGTTGAGGATGACACCGTTGCGCTCTCGCAGATGAGGGAGGGCGTGCTTCGTTCCGAGAAACGCACTCTTGAGATTGACGTCGATGAGCTGATCCCACGTCTCCTCGGAAACGTCCTCGACTGGCGTCGCTCGCTGTGGAATGCCAGCGTTGTTGTGTAACACGTCCAGTCCGCCCAACTCGGAAACAGTCCGCTCGATCATCTCCTGTACGTCCTCAGACTCGGACACGTCGGCTTCGACCGCGATCGCATCGCCGTCGGCCGATTGGATCGCACGTTTCGTTTCGGTTGCAGCGCGTCGGTCGATATCGGCGCAGGCGACGGCAGCTCCCGTCGAGCCGAATTCGCGGGCAATTGCCTTCCCCATGCCAGAACCGGCGCCGGTAACGAGTACAACGCGACCGTCACTGTCCATGGTGTATGATATCGATATCCTCGCAATGAATCTTCGGGAATGAAATTGGATAGATAGTACAGCCCCAATATTTGACAACATGGCAAGTGAGAACGTCTATTCCGTCTGATGGTGCGATACGGGTTTGACCAATAGATGGTGCAGTTAGGATCGTGTCCAATAAAACCAACCTATTCCGAATGCTGCTCACCTATTGGGATAATTATTCATATTTAATTGGTGTCGTTCGGAACAGTTTTGCCGAATGCTCATGAACGAGTGAGTGTGACTGACACACAATATACCGAACTGGAGACACTCATCGCGGAGTTAGTCGAAATTGAAACAGAAAATCCACCCGGCAACGAAGGTGACTGTGCTGAGTTCATTCAGTCGTGGTTCGCTGATCGCGGTATCGACGCCGACCTACTTACCGACCCCTATCCCGACCGCCCGCAAGTCGGAGTTTCCGTCGGCGATGGGGACCCAACGC
Organism: Natronorubrum daqingense; assembly: GCF_001971705.1. Lineage (NCBI taxonomy): Archaea > Methanobacteriati > Methanobacteriota > Halobacteria > Halobacteriales > Natrialbaceae > Natronorubrum > Natronorubrum daqingense. The sequence continues at coordinate 299,546 of NZ_CP019327.1, read as the reverse complement.
TCGTTCTCAACGGTCACATCGACGTCGTTCCTGCAGGGGACCTCGAGCAGTGGGAGTACGATCCATACGGTGCAGAACGCGTCGGAAACTCACTGTATGGCCGCGGGAGCGTCGACATGAAAACGGGTGTTGCGATCGGGATGCTCGCAACGGTGGAGTTTGCAAGCGCGATCGAGTCGGGCGACCTGTCGGGTTCGGTCGTGTTTCAGGCTGCTATCGGCGAGGAAACCGCCGAACCGGGCACGAAAACCCTGTTGGAACAGGGCTACGACGGTGATTACGGCGTCGTGCTCGAGCCAACCGGTTTCAAAACCGCAACGAGCGAAAAAGGCCTCGCCTGGTACGAGATCAGCGTCGTCGGTGACCCCTCCCACGCGAGTCGGCCAGACCAAGGAGAGAACGCAATCGACGGTGCGCGGCCGGTACTGGATGCACTCGCTTCGTACGACGAAACCGTCCGAGAACGATCTGCGGACCTCGTGGGACAGGCGTACGCGACGGTCACGATGCTCGAGGCCGGCACGAAAGAGAACGTCGTCCCGGAACGAGCGACGATCACGGTCGACCGTCGGTTCTTGCCCGACGAGACCGTTACCGACATCGACGCCGAGATCGACGAGTTGCTGTCCGACGTCGAATCGGCGCACGATATTTCCACCTCGTGGACGCGTACCCGAACGTACGAATCGGCTGCAATCGATCCGGAGAGTCCGTTAGCGACCACCTTTCGGGATCACTCCGCTGCACTCGCTGACGCCCCAACAGAGCCGTGGGGAGTGCAAGCGTCGACCGACGTCCGAAATTTCATAAACGACGCACAGACCGAGGCGATTACGTGGGGGCCTGGCGACATGACGCAGGCCCATACCTACAACGAGCACGTCGATCTCGAGGACGCAGCGACCGGCCTCGAGATTTTGCGTTCGGCTGGTCGGGAAATTCTCGCGGGAGAGGGTGGATAACGACGGTGGGCTTCACTCGAAAGACTGCGATTGCGGCATCCCCCTTCACTATTAGTTGTAAATAACCGCTACAGATTGTGGAATATGTCCTAATATTCTCGTTAAAATTTGTATAGAGTACATACTTTCCCCGGTAATTTTATAACACAGTGTCGTAATGTGTTGGTTAGACTTACCATGACTGTATTTGGCATGCCGGAATCGATGTTCCTGATATTCGTTGCGACCATAATTGCAGGGAACCTCGGCGCACTTCACTACGTCATCGTCCACGTGCTGCTCGGAAAGCCATTCGGTGACGAAGACGACGTCGAAGAGACCGAAGACGAAGCAGAGCCGGTAATCGAAGCGGGTGAGGTCAATGATTGATCTGATTCCGGGCGATGCCAATCCGTACTACCTCGCAGCGTTCGTCCTCTACATGCTCCTCATCTTGGGGCTGGGAGTCTGGGGATACACCAGAACGAACGACGTGATGGATTTTTGGGTGTTTGGACAGGATATGGGGCCGACCCTCGCGACGTGGTCGCTCATCGCGAATTTCGTCAGCTCTGTGAGCGTAATCGGCTTTATCGGGTCTGTTTACGTCGAGGGCTATTCGTTGATGACCCACACCATCCTCGGATTGATGCTCGGGATCAGTGGATTGTACTTCGTCGTCGGCCGAGTCCGCGCACTCAACGTTCTCACGCTGCCCGATCTGATCGCAGAAGTGTCCGGCTACGACGTCGCACGGCCGATATCCGGGTCCGTCTTGCTCGCGAACGCGTGGCTCTACCTCATCATGCAACTCGTCGGTGCGAGCTTACTCATCACCGCAATCACGGGCGTTCCCTACGAGTACATGGTCTGGGTGATCGGTGCCGTGTTCATCATCTACACCGTCCTCGGCGGACTGGTGAGCGTCGCCTGGACCGATCTGGTCCAAGGCGTGATTATGGTGGCCGCTGTCGCCATCACGTTCGTCTATATGCTGTTCGATCTCGGTAGTTTCACCGCGATCAACGCCGAACTCGCCGCAGTCGACTCCGCGTTGGTCCATCCGACGAACGAGGGTACCTACACCGCCCTCATGATCGCAGCGACGATCGTCGCGTTCTTTGGATCGATATTCACCGAACAGAATATGCTCATCCGGATCGCCGCAACCAGAGACATCCGGACGGCGAAGATTCACCTCGCAGGAGCGGGCGCAGTGTTGTCGATATTTTACTCGCTGCTCATCATCCTCGGCGGCGCAACGACCGTCGCGTTGCTCGAGAGCGGATTAGCCGTCGACGACCCCGATGCCGCGTTCCCCGTCCTCATTACTGACTACGTCTCGACGGGAATCGGCGTCGTCATCATCCTCGCCGTGATGAGCGCGATTCTCTCGACCACCGACACGCGGCTTCACTCGACGGGTATCACGACGGCTCGAGACATCTACAGTTACTTCAAGCCCGATGCGGCCGAAACGCGTCTGATGACGGTCTCTCGAATCGCGACCGTCGTCTTCGGAATCTCTGCAACTGCGGCCGCGGTCGATCCGCCGGGGACGATCATCGAACTGTACAATCTCCGCGCGGTGTTGTTGACCAGCGCGTTCCTCGTTCCCGTCTACGTCGCGATGTACTGGTCCGACCTCGATGGGCGAGCGATCGTCGCCGCGGTCGCCGGCGGTGGGATCCTCGGACTCGGCACCGATCTTATCGACGGTGGAATCGGCGCGGTCCCCTCGGCATTCATCGGAATCGGAACCGGAACCATCGTACTCCTCGTCGTCCACCACCTCATCCCGGCTTCGGACGACGGCCCCGACCCGACCGGAGGCGACTGACCCGTCGGTGCGTTATTGCTGGTGGAAACAGATTCGCGACGACACGAACACGCGAGTTACACCCCTCACTTCGGAGAAAGCGCCCTCAGCGACTGTTACTCGAGCGTTCCGAGACCACCTTCACACCCACGGGAATGCGTAGTCGGCCATCGGTTCGACACCAGTGAGCGAGCCTCCCAGCCGATCACAGACTGGACAGGGACGACAACTCGTGTCGTCGCTCGAGTCGAATTACACCCATACCCATGGCACTTGTTTTCATCCCTCTACAACTGGCACGATTATCTATCATGAACTTTTATAACCAAGGAGGCTGAAGAGGTGAGTACAGATGTCGGTCGTACACGTAGTAGCGTAACTTCGCCCCTGCATCCAGACGAGTCCGTACTGATTTCGACGAACGTCATACACCGACCGACAATGAGCACCCAACACCCACACACCGACGCACAGCCCGACCGACCAACCCAGACACCGGAGCCGATGGCAGTTGCGACGACGCAGCTGACGACCGAGCACGCCCCACGAACGTTCTCCTATCAGAACCGGGCCCAACTCGAGAACCTGATCGACGAGTTCAACGCCGCGTTCGCCAACGGCTCGAGCACGTAAGTTCGAAATTCGTTCTCTCGCACAATCCAAACCGTCTTTGGAGCGACTGCGTTAGACTCGAGTGGCCGATGACGATTCACTCGCTCCGAGCCGGACTCGGCATTCGGTTGTGACGAGCCCTATGAGTGCCGAGGCCATCGATTTACAGGTGCCATTCCTTGATCTACAATGAGAGGTCACAGAATCATTTCCCACACGAACATCTGGCAGTAACGGTTCAATGTAACATTCGATAGGAGTAATCAGCGTGATTTTTAGCGCCTCAGCTGAGACTCTAACCTGACCAAGTGTTTACAAGCCAGCTACTCGATGTTCAAGGGGATAGACGGCGTTCTCTGGTACTTGCTCGCGATTCTCGCCGTGGTCCCACTCGGCGTTGATCGTCTCATCGTCGACGGGAACTACCGTTTGTCTCCCTCCTTTTCGATTCCGGAGCCTGATGAACCCCTCTTCGAACATCAGATCCTCTTCTCGAATCGAGAGTCCCTCGAGAAGACGACAGCCAGTCTTTGCAAGAACGATCGCGACGGTCTTGTCGCGAGGATCCGGCATATATTGGATGATTTTGCAGGCACTCTCCCACGTCGCACAGTCGGGACGGTCGCGGTATGTTCGTGGAATCTCTTCCATGACCACCGCTGCGGGGTTACCAGTGATCCCCTCGAAGTGCGGTCGTTTCATCGCATAGCTGTAGAAGCTCGACAGGACCTCCAGATATTTCTTTACTGAGTTCTGGGTGAGGTCACGCTCATTGAGGGCCATGACGTAATCCTCAACATGAATAACTTCGACGTCCTGGGGCTCGAGGTCCGGAAATTGATCGTAGAAGAACTCACGGAGTACACGACTGTATGAGTTCAGCGTTTTCTCGCTTCGACCAGTGGCTCGTTTTCGTAGATCTTGGATTCGTTGGGTTCGGCTGGCATCTTATTCACCCTCCGCGAACCGCCAGCCATGTCCTCGTTGGAACTCGACTTTCTTATCCTCTGCGAGGGAATAGAGTCGTTCTTCGAGACATCGACGAAGATGATCAGATACATCCTCAGTTGCCTTGACGTCCTCTAGGAGTTCGTCGAGTGTTTGGTACTGGTCGGTTAGAACTTCCTCTGTGAGATCATCCACTGTGATCCGTGTTCTACCGGACTGTTCTTCTTGGGCTCGAGAGAGTTCGTCCTGTAACTCTTCGATGCGGGATTGTAGTTCTTCGACCCGCTCGTCTTTCGATGCGATCAGCGGGAGGCCACCTTCCCGGTAGGCTCGAGCCTCCTGAACGAGGTCGTAAAGGTATCGGCTGAGGCTTTGTCCCTCATGCTTAGCTTCTTTCTTCCATTCTGTCTTGTGATCTTCGTGGCAATAGACTTCCGCTCGCTCGGTGTCTTCGCCTAATCTCGCCCATTCTTGGCTAGCTTGTCGGCCCTCGTCATACTTGTCACTCATTGTGTAACTCCAATAGGATAGATGGTCGCCTTAATATTATAACTACTGGTAATTCGTTAGGGTCTGTGGCCACAGGGCGCGGTCTATGAAAGAGTATGTGCTAAGATGGGCTGCCATCCTCAGAGGAAAATCATAGAGACGACATCTGAGAAGACAGGATCAAATATGGGATACCTTTAACAATGATAACGAGGAGACTCTTTACTAACATGGGTTCTGAGTCGAGTCTTTCAACACTCCAGGCATTTTTGGACACGCTCGAGGAAGAGATGGAATGGGAATTTAACTTAGACAACTTCGATGACCGACTACGCCTCCAGAAATTTGTTTATCTCTCTTCCGATTTTGGGTTTGAACATCCGTATTCTTACGGAATGCATCTTCGAGGCCCATACTCTCCTCCCCTCGCGCAGGATTATTATTCAGATTTAGATTCTATTGCACCAGATGAAGACTCTATCAGTGAATTCGATTCTGAACATTTCGTTAAGTTTGTTGCTAATCGTGAAGTCCGTTGGTTGGAGGTTGCGGCGACATTGAGAGCGTATATTCGTACACTCCAGAACGGAGATTGTCAAAAAGATCTTCCAACGGAGGCCATTCAAATGACTATCGAAGAGAAGAACGAAAAGCAGGATTATGTTGAGAAGGTATTTGAAGAGATGAATCGGGTAAATACGCTCAATAACCAAGCGGAGGATTAGTCCAGAATAATCCAAAATGTTTTGCCGATTCTCAAGGACGATATTGCAATCCATATCCTTAAGAGATTCCAGATCATTTCTTCTAATATGGACGCTGATAAGGCATACCGACGGGTTCGTGAACGGGCAGAAATGCGCCCAGAGGTAAGTGAGCGTATTCAGAGGAAGGCTCGAGCCTTGTCTGATCTTCCGGATTACTGAGTTCCCGATATTCTATCGAGAAACACCTGTTTTCCAGGATCCTCCGCACCAATGAGCGAGTCGTATTCCGTCCGCTCGAGAACTTGGTAGACAAATTCAGTACTCAACTCCTTGTGTTGTTGTCGGAAACGAGATCGGGGATCTTCTACCGAAATATCATACTCCTTAAAGCTAACGACGATATCGTTTTTCCGAATAACTGACTCACATCCCCAGTCTTCGAGGTATTGAAACATCGGGGCTTTCCGTGATAGCATGAGAAGCCGCTTAGATTCGTGTACATACTGTTCAGACCAATCAAACCATTCACCTCGGACGCCTGTATCCGGAATTTCAAATTCGGGTTCGAAGGTGCTTAGGTACGTTTCCACGAAGCTAAGCGAACTCCGATGGTTAGCATTCGGCAGTCCGTGGCCAAAGATAAGATTTGATAAGAGACGCCCAGCGACATCGGGAACAGGTTGTCTCCATTGTGTTTCAGATACTTCTTCAATAATTCGAGAGAGGTCTGGTCGCTTGTACCACTTTAACGGGTCTCCTTGTGTTTCCCACCGGTCTTCAATAGTCCTGAACGCTTTCAAGAGGGAATCTATGATGAGTGATTCTCTATGAGATAAGCTATCTATATCTTCGTCTGGAAATTCGCGAGGGTATATTTCTGCAGTATAGAGAGCATGGATCTGCTGATCATAAGTCTGGGACTGGATTTCTGATTCGAAGCGCTGGACATCATTTGTATTGGCATCCTGACGTAGCCCTTCTTCCTGTCTCTCAACCCGCTCCTGATCGGGATGAACAAATTGCAGGGAAAGCACTGTCCCATCATCCAAACGGCGGTGGTACGTCAGATGCTCCGGCACGAAATAAAATCAGAACACTCACCACGAAATAGCTTTCTCTCATGGTATCGCTTTTATCGAAGCGATCCGTCAAACTATTTTGACTGCTAAAATTGGCCTCTGTTTACGTAATCCTTGAAAGGACCAGAGCTGATTTTGATCCTATGTTTTAGATCGAATCGGTCTCTTCGATTTTCCGTTCTAATTGATCGAGGAAATTCGGATCATAGTTCTCCTCCACATGGTTCACGTTCCAGAGTCCTGATTGACAGATTTTCTCACTTCGACTGTGTTTTCCGAGCCAACCATCAGAACGGGCATCAATCGCTGTCTTCTGGTAGTTACTGAGCAGTGCAATCGCGTTTCGTTCGATATAGGACCGTTGGCTCTTGGCACTGGGTTCATCGTCTACGTTTAACCAGAGGAACGGAAGATCACGGTTATACTCACTCACTTTCCGTTCCATCTCGAGTTCCTCGAGACGAAGTTCTCGGCCGGCGCTCGAGCCATCTCCCCACTCGGGATATTCCTCCTGATATTCGTCGCGGTCGATTATTGCTTCACCGACCCGTTTTCGAAATACAGAGCCTCGATGATTTCCACCTCCTTCGTATGTCCCACTCATTGCACCCCGATGGGTTCGAAGGCGATTCCACAGTGATGTGCTGCTTCCTTCAGAAACAGCATGAGTCCCGACACGGGTAACTCGAAGCTGATCACTCGAGGCTCGAGTTTCGTCTGGGGCAAAAAAGAAATAGACACCTCGATCGGGCCAATCCATGTACCCAGTGCAGTCTTTAAGTTTTTGTGTTCCTCCAACTTGTTCCTCGAGGTTACCCATTAGCTGGTAGAATCGATCGAGGTCATCTCTTCGTCCCATACGTATGGTGTTGATAGGTAATCACACAAAGAGTTTCATGCTATAGTTCCCTTGCTAGCAATAAGAAAAGACGATGGTGATGGACGTCCTCGTTGTGTCTCCTTGTTCTGGAAGCAAGCGACACGATGCGATAGCTGACTGCAGACTGGTCGACGAAGAAAATCGGGAAATCTTAATTGAAGAGTTCCCTAGTTCTGTCGCGTCGGCTGCCGAGTTGTATACGGGGCGCGAACATGGGCATATTCAATCTGCCGTAAAACAGCTTTCAAAGATCGCTACCGTCGATTGGTGTATCATCTCGGCTGGGTTTGGTGTGCTCGACTCTGAGGCCGAAATTCCCTCCTACGAGTGTACATTCAGCGAGATTGAGCAAGTTCGAGAACGAGCAGAGAGGATGGGGTTAGACATAGAAGAGATGACTAACAGCGAGCTGGTAGCCGCCGTCAGTTGGGAGAAGAATATTCCTCAAGACCTCGAGAAAATCCTTGCCGAAGGCTATGACTTAGTCTTCGTCGCATTGGGGACCAAGTATTTGATTGCTGCTCAGGAGGCGTTGACCTCAATGTCGGAAGAGACGGCTGCGTTTGCGTTCGCCTCTAAAGGGAGCAAGGAGTTCATCGGAGACTGCTATTGGATTCCCGCAACCGAGTCTGAACGGAGCCATCTTGGGACGACATGGCTTGAACTACGCGGGAGAGAACTACTTACCTTAGCGGAGAATATCAGAGACTGCCGACACCTCAAACACCTCCAAGTAAGTCCCAAAGAAGTACGTGGACTAAGTGTATGGGACATGTCATAGCCGCAATATAATAACACAGGACAATGAAAAGAGATTAGATAATAGTAGATACAGTTAAGTGAAATGCCGCATACTGCACGTAGATTTGTAGAGCAGGCTATACCAGTGGGTCAGTTTTTCAAGACTATTTCAAAAGGATATTATTGGGCCTATGAATATAACCGAGGTCAAAACATGGGTATAGGGAATTCCGTTGCACCTAATACAGAGATTGATACAGATGAACTGAAAATTTGGGATTTGAACTTAGCTGAAGCAAGCAGTGATCGCGATGTCGAACGGTTAAAAGACCATATTATCTATGCAACTCTCGAACAAGCAGTAGACAATAAAGGTCAGCTTTTAGGTTTCTTCCGAAATCGCTCGGGCTCTGACAGAATCTATGAAGAGAAGGCCTTTCGTAATTTGACCAATGCTTGGCGAGATGAATATTGTTTAAGCGCCCCTGTTGATGCCGGAGCGGAAGAAAGGATGAAAACAGCCGAATGGCGGATTACGATGTGCTATTACGCACTTTACAAATCTGCTTCAGCGATAATCCGCACAAAGGATAATTCAGACCTATCTATATCGCATCAGAAAACTTTAGACGTGCACTCTAACCAATTTATGGCCTCACGTGCTCGCTGTCTCTATGGTTATCCGTTCAATTTTGACCCAGCCTCGAGCCAATTCTTTGATTTCAGGAAACCATTTCCGTATTTCTTAGGTGTTGAAGATGAAGAGTTGAAAGACCGTCTTCGTAGTCAGCACGAAGATACGTATGCAGACTACTATAAACGCCAAATGGAAGCGGTATACAGTAAAGCAGAAAATGTCAGTAGTTGGGACAGCGGTCGAAATACCTCCACATTCTACCACGTTTTCAAGTTACTCAGAGAATGGGCAAACTATGAGCATGGTGGGATATTCAGCAGGCTGTATGGTCCAGGATATGTCAAGTTTCTTGATAGGGGAATGCGACTTTTAGCATACTCTGCAATCACTACTGCAGAGGTCGCGCTAATTTGCGCATTTGGAATTGATAGGTTTGAACGAGAACTAAGATACTATGGAGAATCCTGTGAAGAAGGCGTCTCAGAAGGAGCAGCTCACGCAGTTGACCGATATGAAGTCTACCAGCGAACATTGAGTAACTTTTAGTGCGAGAACGTTCTGACGACATTGTTTGAGAGTAGATCGTTGGCCTATGTCCGCGTAAGCGGGGTAATTGATTCGTGTAGTTGATAGCCTGTTTAATCGATTTCCGACGGTTTGATCGAAGCATATTTTTCCCGCACGTCTGCATCGAGATTCCATCGCTTCTCAGCGTATTCAATTATGTCATCCAAGTGGTCGTTGATTTGGTCTTCGCCCCAGGTTTCGTACTTTCGTGCTAACTCACGTGTCATCAGGAAATCAGAGTTCTTATAGTCAGGTTTGTCCTCCTGGACTCGTTCTTGCTTCACGGTGTATGGTTGGTTTTTCCATGCAGCGTTTCTGGGGCCGGTGGTTAGCGTTAGATTTCCAAGACTGTGCTTGATTTCCCCATGTTGCTGCTCCTCTATTTCGTTCAGATCCAATTTAGATGTATCATTGGGCCGAATATGGTCAATGCTATAATCGTTTCCAGCGTTTCCGACGGCTTGCTCTATGGTTGGCGCTGCACCGCCTTTTTGTTCCTTTCTCAGATGCAAATCATACGAGTAGAACAAGTAACGGATGTCTTTACGCCGGAATCTCTTATAGGCGTTAGAGTCACGGAGTGATTCAGTGAATTCGTATTCCAGCGATGAAATATTATTTTTGAGCTTTGAGATGATCCAGTCTGCGTCCTTATCATCGGTTGCGATTTTGTTGGCTAAACGGTAGAATCTTGATTCTCCAGTATCTGACCGCCTTCCTGCTATCGAGTAGATTCTGAAAGAAGCCACCTCAATAAGCTGTAGAATTTCATAGAGTTCGTCATATGTAAGCTGATTAGAGTTGTATTCGTCCCAAAGTGCAAGCAACAGCGGGTAAAAGTTCCCAAGACGACCGAGTGAAAATAGCTTGGTTAATTCCCAGGCAAGGTCGGAATCGTGGTCTTCATCATCTCCGTAAGTCGCAATCGTTTCCATGTGGGAGTAATATCGTTTGAGGCCATCTGTGTACCAGTCAATTTCATCGATACAGTTCCGAGGATACAATTCGTAGGGTCCGAAGTCTGCGTCATTATGTAGCTGGCTAAAGTGCCATTTGAGAGCCTCCAGGTAGACCGTTGCTCCCGATGGCAGAGTATAGTTGCGCCGTCCAGTCTCACTCTTGATGTATTTACTATTCACAGACCTATCGATGGTTGCGATGTAATGATACCTCTGAATCCGGTCTTCGCTGATTCCAGAGGTCCGATCTTTGGTATCTATCGTTTGGAGAGAACGGTACACTTCACCGAACCGCATCTGTACCTCATTGATCGTAACCTCTGAAGGATCATTGGAACGAGTGAGATACACCTTGTGCATGAGGAAACTCTTTGTCTTATCGAGGTTGCTCAGCCCCTTTCCTCGGTCGTTGATTGACTCGAAAATGAGTGTCGCCTGTGCCTGGTTATCAATCGTATAGAGCATGAATTGGAGAGATTGAATACCAGATAGAAGTCGCCCAATCTGATGCAGATATTCGATAGAAGACTGTTCTTCTCGAAGTTGTTCAAGGCGATCTTTGTAGAACTGATACGCATCAACAAGCCGTTGCTGCGAGGGTGTAGATATGGTGGCCGTGTCGGTCCCATCACGGAGGACTTCTTTGAATATCCGATTATCCTCTTGCTGGAGTTTGAGTCTATTTCTGACCTCGTAGCCCTCATTGGTAGGTCCCATGGTTGAATCTTGGACAAACAACTTCTTGCTGTCCTCTATGGGGAGTTTCTCGTACCGTTTTCGGGCGTCTGCAGACAGTTCCTCAGGATTGATCGACTCGTAGTCAGAGACAATTGCCTTCACCAGAAGAACAAGGGTTGTGAATCGCTGTTGCCCGTCCACGATACCGTATTCTCGATAGTTAGCGGTATACTCCTCTGTTTCAATGGCCTTCTGTTCATCCTTACAGATGATGGTTCCCATGTAGTGATCCCGGTCTTCGCCAATGATGTTGAGGAGGTCGCTCCACAGATCGTCCCAATGTGGCTTACTCCATGAATAGAAACGCTGGTACTCGGGAATATGGAAGACATAGCCATCCAAGAGTCGATAGAGGCGATAGTCGTTATTTTCGAGCGGTTCCGACATATTCTGGTCCGGCCCCAGTGAGGACATGAGAAACAGTTTCAAACGGATTGGATGTAAGCGTTGTCCAGTTTGATCGTGTTGGTACTGGTAAACCGTCTGAGTTCGTTCGCGTATACAGCTGGCCAGATGTGCAACCTGTTCAATGGTTGTTTTCTCTCACCTGCTGCTCTTTGTCTAGCCCAAATACTCGATGGTAATCCTCGATAGTACCTGATAATTCTTCTATCTCCTCGAGAATTTCATCTTTGTCCATCTCTTCTAAATTATTTACGTCACACATATTTACATCAGAGTTAAACCGGTTAACGGTTTGTTCAATATATCTCAACTTAGACCTCACATTTCTAAGGGTATTAATCACTTCTTCTCGTGATTGATCATTTACAGTCAACCCATGTAGTCGGGATTTAGCTTCTGTGAATTCACGTGAGACTGGGACCATATTAAGGATAGACTCGTCACGAATACTCATATGATATCGATCCTCTCCTTCGACAATAATTCCGTATCGAATCGGTACTGTGGGGGTTGCATAGAACTCTTCTCCTAGGTGGTACGACAATTTCACGCTCCAGCGAGTACCTACTTCTGGAACTGGTGATATCTGCTCAGTATCGACAATCGTTCCATCCATCAGTAAAAGTGCAGTAGCCTGTTTTGGTGGTTTCTCTGTCCTCTTCCCATTATATGCATAGTAATTTAGCAACTCAAAATGGAATGAGAGCTCGAAATTATGGTCCCAGCCAATTAGCTCCTGATAATCAGTAAGCGTGATATCAATATAGGTGTCATCTATAGAATATTCAGTTGATTTTAGTTCTAAAGGTCGGCGAGCAGGGGGAACAACCTCTGAGATCGTGGTTGGATCATAACCCCTCCGCTCAAGCTCTTCTTCAATATTGATAGGAAGAGGTACCATTATTTCTTCAAAGTCTTCTCTGACTTCCTCTTGAAACCCCGATGGAAACGCAGCCATCTCTGGTTCCAGATCTCTATAAATTTTTAGGAGCTGAGCAGTTGCATAGTCTTGAAGCCTATCATGACGTTTGATCGGGACTTCGTAACACTTTGAAACATAATTTGCAATATCTGGAAGTGAATTATCGTAGACTCTTTCGATAAAATCAGAGATCACGTTATAACGTCGATCAATAGCAGATAAGAGATCTATATCACCAAAATAATTTTCCTGAGGATCATGTCCATGTGCGAATGTATTCCGACGTTTCCGAATTTTCCCCAACTCATGTTTTGTTTTCCCATCAATAATACCAAAATGATACAATAGCTCCTCGAGTTGTGCTTTACTTATCCCGGATAGATAATTCTCTGCTTTCTTCGGCTTCTCACCTAATTCCTGAGCTAAGAGTTTCGGATAAATATCTTCAAGGATTGAGAAGGAATATACAAAGAAGCGCCCACACTCAATCCTTGTCCACCTATATTCCGTGCTAAGCAATTCGCTAGGCAAATATTGGCCATATGAGGTCCAAGTCTTTGCTGTACGTCTTGCTACCGTATAGGTTTCTTCGAACTCCTGAAGGTGAGTTAGATCTTTTAGCGACTGGCAATACTGCTCAAGCGAATCCGCCTCGTCCTTGAGAATGATATCTGAATCCACTGTTATATGTCGCAATATAATGTCGATTTCTTCCCAATAGAGCCACTCTCGAGATGGGCAGACCGTAGTTTACAGACCAGGGGATCAGCATCACGTGATTGCGGAGTGTCCATGTAGTTGACTTTTAGCCTACTATCATAATTCTAGTGTTACCCGATATTGTGGGGTTGATTTCGCCAGTGGGATCCAAGTCTATTCAGATTTATCGATGACCAGAAGTTTAATTTCTATTGAATATGAGTATCAGTCATGGGAATATTCGATGATAATTTTGGCAATAATGAACCACATGAAGGACCGAATGTACCTCAGCATGAACACTTCCCCTCAGATACCTATGGGCCCGCATATGCCGTTTCGATCTACCAAGAAGATCTGAGGGCGCTAAAGGAGCTTGTAGAAGCCGAGTCCTCATCATCGACATCAATCGAACAAACTGCTTTCCTCAAAGATGCGATTGATGACGAACTCCGCCTCAGAAAATCAGGGGATGAACTTTCGCCTTTTGTTCGTGATCTTATCGAAACTTGGGAGAGCCAGATGGATGCAGAGCCATCGGCGGTTTGGTGGCCAGTCGCTAGTGACTGGCGATTAAAATCGTATCTACATTACTGTGAACTCCGTGATGAGCAAGATGAGGACGGGTTTGAATTCACTGAGGGTATTGGCCGAGTTCACGCGCTCTTTAGTCGATGTAAAGCTGCTCAGGAGAATGATTCAAAGCTAGCAATAGTTCCTAAAGAGGAAATCCCGGGAGAAGAACCAGCAGTCACAGACTCGAGCACATAGAGATCAGTATTCAGTACTCTACATTCACCGGGACGTCGCCGTCTTGGCGATGCCAGCGAGCTTCTTGCACTAGGTCATAGACGTACTGACTAAGACTGCATCCCTGTTCTTCAGCTTCTTTCATCCATTCGCCCTTGTGCTGGCGATGGCAATACACCTCGAGACTCGTCGTATCTTCGGGTAGATTTCTGGCTTCATCACTCGCTCGCCGTGGCGCTGGTGGGACTTCGGACATGCGAAAACACCATATAGATAGACACCATATCAGATAATAATGATACCGATAAGTGGCCTAATGGTATCGATTCTTCTTAGATAATATCGTGGTACTGGTAAGTCGTTCCTGTTCGAGTGCCGAGGCCATCGATTTACAGGTGCCACTCCTCGAGCAGTGACGGTTCTCAACACCAGTCTCGAGAATGCTTTCCGAAGCGTTTTCGCCTATTTCTGCGTCTCGGAGAGAAGCCGTGTCGATTCCGCATCTGGCTTGTACTCGCACTCGAGCACGCCGTCGTGTTCACACTGACTCGAGTCTCCCGCAAAAGCCTCATCGGGCCGGTTTCGAGGGTGCTTGGGTTGGCGGCAGAGTGAACGTAAAGGTCGTACCCGCGCCGGGTTCGGAATCGATCCAGATGGTACCGCCGTGGCGCTCGACGATCCGCTGGCACAACGCGAGTCCGATCCCCGTGCCGGCGTGTTCTTCGTGACTGTGGAGACGTTGAAACACCTCGAAGACGCGATCTTGTTGCTCGGGTGGAATGCCGATACCCTCGTCCCGGACGGACATCTGCCACCTCGAGTCCGTTGCTGTCGCTCCGACGTGAACGCGAGGGGGGTCGTCGCCGCTGTACTCGAGTGCGTTGCTGAGCAAGTTTTGAAACACCTGTCGGAGCTGGCGTGGGTCGCCCGTGACTCGAGGTAACGCGTCGCTGGTGATTTTTGCGTCGCTCTCGTCGATCTGTAATTCGAGGTTTTGCTGGACGTCTGTAAGGAGCGCGTCGAGGTCGACCGATTCGAAGGACTCGCCTCGCGTCTCGATACGAGAGTACTCGAGGAGGCCGTCGATCATCTCTTTCATTCGCTCTGCGCCGTCGACGGCGTAGTCGATGAATTCGTCGGCGTCGTCGTCCAGTTCGTCCGCGTAGCGACGTTCCAAAAGCGAGAGGTAACTCGTGATCATCCGCAGTGGCTCCTCGAGGTCGTGAGAGACCGCGTAAGCGAATTGCTCGAGGCGTTCGTTCGACGCCTCGAGTTGGGCTTGCAGGCGCTGTAACTCCTCGTTGCGCTGGGTGAGCTCGCGGGCGCTCGTCCTGGCACGGGCGTCGTACATCCCGACGCCCAGCCCCGCGACGCTACTGAGCGCAGTGAGGACGAGGATTTCGCGGTACGGATTGCGAAGACTGTCAGCGGGCTGAAAGTGGTAGAGACTCAAAAGAGCGAACATTACCCCGACGGCGCCGAGGGTCCAGCCGCCGATCAGCGGGTACAGGTCGGAATCGAGATCGGCGTGTACCAACTGGAACCCGCCGTAGAGGAGAACGAAGGCCGGGCCGCCGGTGAGTAAGATGATGACGGCGACGTTCGAGTACGGTTCGCCGCTGGACAACCGCAAACTCGCCCAGACGAGCGAAAGCGTTGCGTACGTAAGGCCGAGAAAGAGGATGACCCCTCTGCCACTGGTCGGGGAGACGTACCGAGTCACGAACGCCATCAGTACCAATCCGGACGCTGAAAAGGTAGGCGTTTTGTACGGATTCGATGAGTGTCATTCGAGCCTGAGAGGTCCGTCCGTCGGTAACGTCGTATTGACTGTACCGCGAGTGGATTGAATACGAACGCCTGTGAGCAGGCGGAGACGCAGAACCCGCTCTCGACGAGGACGGTTGCCAAGCCGAACAGCCGACGACTCACACCGTTGTCTCTCTGGACGACCGGAACCGATTCCCAGCTGTTCAGTACTAGTCGCTCCGGTAGACACCCACGCTGTGTGGTAGAGCCACCGAAACGGACTGTACGCGAGTCTCGCAATAACAGGTTAAGACCGCTGACGACGAACCTCTACTCGAGGGAGTATCATGACGACAGACGACCACCAAGCCACGATGGAGCGAACCGGCGAGGTCGAACACGGCCTCGACGCTGGCGACTTCCACGAATTCATCGAGTGGTTCGAGGCGAACCCGGACGACGGCATGCTCGAGTTCCGCGCCTCGGGCGACACCGAAGCGGTGGCGAACCGCACGACGGCGACGATCGGCGACTGGGCGCTCGGCGGTGACGAGATGGGTGACGAACGCGAACACGTCCTCGAGTTCGGTCTCCCACCGGAACTCGAGGAGGCAATGGGTTACCTCGAGCCGACGGACCGTTACGAGGCGATCGAAGGGGCGCTCGCGGGCCTCACCGCGTGCATCAACGGCACGATCGTCTGGAACGCGATCCGCGAAGGGATCGACGTCGAGAGCGTGACGACGACCGTTCGCGCGCCGGTCGATCTCAGCATGCTGTTCGGTATCCACGACACGGACCGGGCGGACGAGATGTACGGCGAACTCGAGATCGACGTCGACGTAACTGGCGACCTGACCCCCGAGGAGCAATCGGCCGTGCGCGACTACCCGAAGCGCTCGCCCGTCTACACGCTCGTGACGCTCGAGCAGCCCAACAGGCCTCGAGTGGAGTTCCAGACGGCAGCGTAAACGCGTGAACGCGCGGCAATCTTTTCGATCCTTACCGAACGTGTTCGCGGAGTGAGACACGTACTGCGCTCGAGCACTCCCCACTCAGTGACGGCCAGTTGCCGACTCACGTGACTCGAGCAGCCACTATTGCCTCGAGTAACAGCACAACTCGGACAAACTGGTGTCCCGTCGTTCGATGGACGAACGTGATGGGTTCACCGTTCGCTAGTGGTATATGTACCCATTCGTGTACTATTCCCAAACCTGAGATACTGCAGCGACAAGCCTTTTCTGGCAGTGTACGGAACGATTGAGTGACTACCGTCGAATCGTCGCTGATCAGTTTGATTGAAGACTATGTCGCTCGGAGGCATTGCACTGGCTACGGATTTCGCGTTGCTCATCGTTGCTGCGGCCGTCCTCAGCTACATCGCCAGGCTGACGAAACAGCCGACGATCGTCGCTTACGTGCTGACGGGGGTCGTCGTCGGCCCGATCGGCCTCGGCATCGTCGCCGAGGATCAACTGATCGAGATCATCGCGGAACTCGGACTTGGCTTCTTGTTGTTCGTTCTGGGGATCGAGATGCGCTTCGACGACATCAGGGAGATCATGCGCCCCGTCGGTGCGATTGCGCTCGGCCAGGCGGTTTTGCAGGCCATCGCGTCGACGGGTGTCGCTCTCCTCCTCGGCTTCACGCTCTTTCAGTCGCTGATGATCGCGCTCGCGACGACCTTCGGTGCGACGCCGATCATCGTCAAGGTGCTCGGAGACAAAGAAGACCTGAAAGAACTCTACGGCAAAGTCGACGTCGGCATTCTGATCTTCCAGGACATCTACCTCGTGTTGGCCCTCGCGATTCTCTCCGTCGGAGCCGTCGATGACCTCGGGGAGATCGCGTTCAGTATCGGGCGCGTGCTCGTGTTGATGGGACTCATCGGCGTCCTCGCCTACCTCGGGAGCAAGTACCTCCTGCCGACGCTGTTGCGCGCCAGCGCCGCGAACAAGAGTACGCTCTTCACCGTCGGCATCGGCTGGGCGTTTCTGTTCATCTTCGCCGCCGAATCGCTCGAACTCTCCGTCGAGGTCGGTGCCTTCCTCGCCGGCCTCGCACTCGCACAACTCCCCTACAGCACGGAGCTCAAGGAGCGAATGCGCCCGGCGACGAACTTCTTCATCGCGATTTTCTTCGCGAGCATCGCCCTCCAGATGGAAGTCGATCAACTGCTCGCTTACTGGCAGGAAGCGATTATCGCAGCGGTCGCACTCATCGTCATCAACTTCTTCATCGTCTTCGGGCTCTTCTACAGCCAACGCTTCGATATCGAGACCTCGTTCCTCGGGACGATTTCGATGCTTCAGGTCAGCGAGTTTTCGCTCGTCCTCGGCACGTTAGCCGTCAACGAAGGCTTCATCGAAGAAGGGATCCTCGGCTTCCTCAGCCTGATGGCACTGATCACGATGCCGGTTTCGACCTACTACGTGATCTATAACAGGCAGATATTCGCACTCGTCAGGCCGTACCTTGAACGACTCGAGCGCGAGGACACCATCGAGGCACAACCGGTCGAGTACGCTGACCACGCGGTGTGCGTCGGCTACAGCCGCCTCTCGGCCGAACTCGCCGAGGTGCTCGAGGACGACGTAGATGACGTCGTCTTCGTCGAGGACCGAGCCGAGTACGTCGAGGAACTCTCCGAACGCGAGCACGGCTTCATCTTCGGCAACGCTCGACACGGCGACATTCGTCAGGAAGCGAACGTCGGCGGCGCGACCGTCCTGATCAGCGTCGCCCAGCGAACGGACGTTAACCTGCGGCTCGTCGAGGACGCACCCGACGCGCTCTCCATCGTGACGGCGACGACCGACGCCGAAGCCGAACGCCTCCGCGAGGCCGGCGCGGACTACGTCGTGTTAGAACGCGAACTCGTCGGCGAGGAGTTCGAAACCGTCCTCGAGTTACTCGACGACCCCGAAGAATTCGAACGGCGACTCGAGGCGCTGAACGACCGTGTGAGCGAACACGAGCGACCGGTCGATACCGTCGCGACCGACGACGGCGGAGCGGATGCCGACCCGACCGACAGCGGTGGTGAGAACGATGTATGATATCCTCCTCGCGCTGACGCTGATATTCGTGCTCGCAGCCGCGTTGTTACTCGTCGCAGCCCAGAAAGAGCTCTCGGTGATCCCGTTTTACCTCCTCGCGGGCATCGTCGCTGGAGCGGCGATCGACGAAACGCAACTGCTCGACCTCGCGCAGTGGGGTATCGCCTTCCTCGTGTTCCTCTTCGGCGTCCACGTCGACCTCGAGGCATTTCGGTCGACCGGCCGGGTCAGCGTCACCGTCGGGGTAGTGCAGGCAACCGTCGTCGGGGCGCTGACGGTCGGCGTCGGGCTCGCGTTCGGCCTCGATCCCCTGAACGCCGGCTACCTAGGTATCGCTGCCGCGTTGAGTTCCTCGCTCGTGGCGACCAGCTACCTCGGCACCGAGCGTGACGTCCGTCCGACCTACCAGCAACTCGCGGAGTCGATCCACCTCACGGAGGACCTGCTCGGCGTGCTCGTCGTCCTCTCGTTGAGCGCGTTCGTCTACGCCGCGACGCCCGCCTGGGAACAGTTCGCCGTCGCTGGCGGCCTGATCGCGCTCGCAGTCGGCATTCGATACCTTCTCTTTCACCGGCTGACGGCACGACTTCGCGGCGATTCGGAAGTGATGATGCTGATCGGCATCTCGTTCGTCGTCGGCTTCATCGCGCTCGCCGAAGCCGCGGACCTCTCGATCGTCGTCGGCGCGTTCGCCGCCGGCATCGCCATCGCCGACGACTATCCACACTCCCTCGAGTTAGTCGACACCGTCGACGACCTCGAGGACTTCTTCTCGCCGATCTTCTTCATCACGCTCGGGGCGCTGGTGGCTCTCCCGTCGCTCGAGTCGCTCGGATATACGCTCGTGTTGGTGATCGCGGTCGTGATCGTCAACCCACTTCTCGTCACAGCCATCCTGCTCAGACGTGGTTTCGACGGACGGAGCGCGATTCTGACGGGACTAACCCTCGATCAGGTGAGTACGTTCAGCCTCTTCATCGCGATCGAAGCGTTCGCCGCGGACCAGATCGCTCGGGAGGTCTTCAACGCCATCGTCCTCGCTGCAGTCGTAACGATGCTCGTCGCGACGTACACTGGTCGTCACGCCGGCGAGATCAACCGCTGGCTTCGCGATCGAGGCGTCGTTCAGCGACTCGGCGAATCGGTCGGTAACCGAGCATCGGTCGCGGACGACCTCTCGGACCACGTCATCGTCGTCGACTTCGAACACGGCGGCCGACAGGTCCTCGAAGCCTGTTCGCGTCTCGACCGGCCGACGCTCGTGATCGAGGACGATCCACTCCTGCTCGAGGAGATTCGCGACTCGTGTGAGAACTACGTCTACGGCGACGTGGCGAACGACGACGTCTGGGAGTACGCGAATCTCGAGTCCGCCGCGCTCGTCGTCTCCCTGACGCCGGAACACGACCGCGCCGAGGCCGTCGTCGATCTCGAGACCGACGTCTCGCGCGTGGTCCGCGTCGACGAGACCGAGACGGCCGAGGCGTTCCTCGACCGCGGCGTGGACGCGGTGTTGAATCCGGATACGATCGCCGCAGACCGCATCGGAGACGACCTCGAGGCGCTCCTCTCGGAGGAACTCTCTCGCGAAGAGTTCGTCGAGCGCAGCCGTGACCAGGCAGGTGGTTCGAGAGAAGCGTGACCGATCCACAACGTTTCGGCGGGGAGCGAGACTACCAACGTCGATCGCACACGGGTACGACCACGACGATCTGGATAGTGCCCTCACGGTGGCGACGATAGCGAAAGCGAACGTGCCGACGAACGCTCACTCGAGAAATTCGTCGTTCGCCCCCTCGAGCGAGTCGGCGCGTTCCCAGTAGTCGTCGACGGTTTCTCGGGCCCACGATCGCACGACTTCGTCGTCAGTATCGATCGAGGCCCGCAAGACGCCGTGTTCGTCGCGAACGAGCAGGTAGACGACGTCGTCGAGGAGCATAACCGCGAGCGGGACGCCGTCCTCGCGGACGCGAACCGCTGCATCGTCTTCCTCGAGGAGGTCCTCGAGTCGAGTTTGTAACTCGTCGTCGGTGGCGAGTGCGTCGATCGCTCGCTGCGAGAAGACGCCTTTGAAGGCTTGCTCCCCTCTCGCCGTTCGCTCCTGTACGACCGTCAGCGTTTGTTCGTTGAACGCGTGCGAGACGGTCCACACCTCGTCGGCGTCCTCGAGCAACTCGAGCAGGCGTGACAACGGCGCGTTCGGGCGCATCTGCGTCGGCGTCGTGATGGTCGCGTCGGCCAATCGCCTGAGGTCGAACGTCAGCGCGTCAGTCGGGAGGTATTCGACGACGCCTCGAAGTCGCTGTTCGGTTTCGATGATCTCCCGGAGATCGGTGAATCCCGAACTGACGAGTCGTCCCGTCGCAGTCGCGACGTACGTACTCCCCTCGCGTTCGATCCACGCGCGGTCTCGAAAATCGTTCAGAATACGACCCAGCGTCGCCTGTGAGGCCCCCGTCTCCGCAGCGAGTTCGTTTCGCGTCCGCTCACCCGTCGCGAGCGAGTCGAGTACCGCCACGCGATTCGGTGACAGCGCGAGGAACTCGATCTCCTCGAGTGCCGATTCCATACGTCCATCTTCGGGTGCGTCGAGTTAGTGCTTTCGCACCGTGAAATCTTTTCACAGTGTGATACCACGGGACGTGCATGAGTTCGTTTCCCGGGACGCGCTCCTTTCTTGCCCCCTCCACGATTTCCTGCTATGAGGATTTTTCTGAATTAAACTATCCCCGCTGGGCCCGTCATACGAAACACGATGTTCCATCTCTCTCCACACCGACGATCCCGTGTTGGGGTCGTCACGGCTCTTCGGACGATCGGGGTGAACCCATGATCGATCGCCGAACGATCGTTCTCTTCGCCCTCTCGAGTGTCTTCTTCGGCGGCACGTTCGTCGCCGCGAAAGCGGGCCTCGAGTACTTCCCGCCGCTTCTGTTCGTCGCGCTGCGATTCGACCTCGCCGCGATCATCATGCTCGGCTACGTTGCGCTCACCGCATCGGTCGAGGACCTACGACCCAGAACGCGCGGCGACGTGGTCGGCATCCTCGCAACCGGTGGCCTCGTGATCGGCCTCGCGAACGCGCTCCTCTTCGTCGGTCAGCAGTACGCCACCAGTGCCGTCGGCGCGATCGTCTTCAGCCTGAATCCGATCCTGACGCCGGTGTTCGCCGCCGTCTTGCTCTCGAACGAGCGACTGTCCACCCGCGGCGCGTTCGGGATGGTCCTCGGACTCGTCGGCGTCGCGCTCGTGGTCAGTCCCGACCCCGCGATGCTGGTCGGCGGCGACGCTCTCGGTCGCGCCATCCTGTTCGCCGGCGCGGCGAGCGCCGCACTCGGAGCCGTGTTAATTCGCCGTGCTGGCGCAAATGCAACGCTCTCGAGTACGGCCCGAATCGCGTGGGGACTGCCACTCGCGGCGGCGCTCACGCACGGCTTCTCCTGGTCCGCCGGCGAGTCGTGGGCCGCGATCACCTGGTCGACGAACGCGCTCGTCGCCCTCGCGTACGTGAGCGTCTTCGCCGGCGTCCTCGCGTACATCGCGTACTTCGGTCTGCTCGAGTCGACAGGTGCGATTCAGGCGAACCTGGTCTTCTACGTCGTCCCGGTCGTCTCGACGCTCGGTGGCTGGGCGCTGCTCGGCGAAGCCATCGCGCCGCTGGCGGTCGTCGGCTTTCTGTTGATCTTCAGCGGATTCGCCGTCCTCGGAAGCGAATCGATCGACGTTCGCGCGACGCTTCCCGAGTGGGTGGTGTCGACGCCACCTCACGACGAGCCAACGGCTGCGACGGAAGAACCTCGCGGCTACCGCTCTGATTGAGCGGCGACGCCGGAAATCGAGGACGACGATACGCACTGTTTTGGCTGTCGAGACGAGTGAGTACGCATGTACATTCCACACCGAACGTGGCCCGAACTCGGCGAGTACGTCGGACGGGAGTCACTCGCCGTCGTGCCCGTTGGCTCGACAGAACAACACGGTCCACACCTGCCGGAGGGAACCGACGCCATGATCGCCGACGCCCTCGCTCGAGCAGCCAGCGAGCGGGCGGATATGCTCTGTACCCCGCCGATTCAGATCGGCGTCAGTCCCCACCACCGGCAGTTCCACGGGACGATGTGGGTCGACGCGCCCGTCTTTCGCGATTACGTCGAGAACCTCTCTCGCAACCTCACCTACCACGGCATCGACCGAATCGTCTACGTCAACGCCCACGGCGGCAACGTCGCCCACCTCCGCGAAGTGGGTCGACGACTCCACGAGGACGAAACCGCCTACGCCGTCGAGTGGATGTGGGACGAATCGATTCCCCAGCTAATTACGGAAGTCTTCGACACCCCCGGCCCTCACGGCGGCCCCAAGGAGACTGCCATGATCATGCACATCGCCGAGGAACTCGTCCGAACCGACCGCCTCGAGGACGCCCGCGACGGCGGTTCCGTCTTCGATTACGACGCCGAACGCGTCCACGGCGCGACCACCTTCTACGACTGCATCGAGAACAGCGAAAACGGCGTCTTCGGCGACCAAACCGACGCGACACCCGAAATCGGCGAGCAGCTCTTCGAAGCCGCGACGGACCAACTCGTGGCCCTCCTCGAGTGGCTCGACGACCAACCCATCGAGGACCTCATGCCGAAGTCCCACCTCGAGTCACGAGCAGGGAATCGACTCGAGGGTGACGCAGAGCGATAACCCGCCGTCCGAATGCGCACGGCGATTGTCGAAGGTTAGTGTGCCGGTTCGTGAGGTTCTTCTGAGCCGTCGTCTGAGTCCTCGCTTGATGCAACGGGTCCGAGCAGTGCGATCGCCTTTCGTTTCGCGACGTAGGCCACGCCGTTCGAGACGTGCAAGAGCACCAGCGCCGCGAGCGCGCCGACTGGGACGGCGACGAGCGCCTCGGGGAGCGTCTCGATCGTCCAGACGATCGGTTGGTCGTTGACGGTACCGAACTCGACCGCCGTGGGATAGCGAAGCGGGGTGAAGAGGAGCTCGATCGAACTGACGAGGAAGGCGACGAGCAGGAAGCCGACGAACCCGAACCAGAATTTGAGCGTCATGAATCCCAGATTTCGCCAGGTAGAGGGCGCATCGATCATGCCTTTGGTCGTCTCCCAGATCCCTCCCGATCGGGGTCGGTCGGACGGGGATCGGAGTTCGAGGGAGAGCAACGCGTTCGCGAGCCAGCGCTCGAAGCGGGCGAGGAGTCGCGTCCCGAAGACGGTCGCGAGCAAAATTCCGAACCCGACGACGAACACCGAGAGGACGAGCCCGAAAATGAATCCGAACCAGACGAACATCGCGTACATGAACCCCAACGGGAACGCCAAGAACAGGTAGACGACGTTCTTGTAGGTCTGAGCCTCGAGGACGATTCCGAAAACGGAACGCACGACGCTGTCGGAGGCGTTGATCGGGCCGGGAATGTTGCCCATACGAACAGGTTCGACGGCTGTCACAAAAGCGTTCTGCCACCAGTTGGCACCCTCCAGGCGGGGAAACCGAACTGATCAGGGCCGATTCCGTGCGAATAGAATCTCTGCTGCGTGTTGGTGGGGTTCACCACCCGACTCGTCGTCGAAGATCACGGATTCGACCTCGAGAACGTCCCACTCCTCGTAGTAGCCCGCCAATTCGCCGGGTTCGTAGAAGTACTCGTTATCCGTCCAATCCGGGGGCGTCGGTACGTCGGGGTGGTCGACGAACGCAAAGATCACGTGCAGGCCGCCGGGCTTCGTGTCGGCTTGAAAGCGCCGGAACTGTCGTTCGCGGTTCTCGGGACGGATGTACTGAACCGTCCCTGCGGAGTAGACCGCGTCGACCATCTCTGGAAGACGTGCGTCGTTCGCGTCGGCTTCGACGGTCTCGATGGTGACAGACCGACGCTCGGCGAGACGCTCCGCCTTCGCCAACCCGTTCGGTGAGACATCCATCGCGTACACGGTCCACCCGTTCTCGGCGAAAAACACCGCATCACGGCCTTCGCCGGCACCGATATCGATCACCGTCGGCGTCTCGCTTCCCCACTGCGTATCGCTCACCGCCGACTGCGTCTCCGCACCCGAAAACTCCTCGAGCGTTCGTCTGGCCAGTTCGTTCGGCTCGGTCCCCCAGTAGTACTCGTTCCGGCCGTAGACGGCCTCTCGATCGGCGTCGTTCATTGTGCAGCGAACATCGCTCGCGTACTTATGCGGTCCGATATGTGGACTGAACACGATCGCATCGTCGTCAGAACACGTGGCTCGAGTCGTCGGCGAGAACGTCCACTCCACGACTCGAAGACAAGATGACCTCGAGTCGACGGACAACCGAGTAAATCGACAGAACGCGTCAATATCGGGGACAGAGCCAAAGTTATATATTCGATCGACCACTCGTCCCAGCAAACCGGTGCACGACGTGCTCTCGACTATCACTCGCTCTGACCGACTGTTGCTCGCCGTCTCGTTCATCTGCCTTGCCGCCGCCGGAACCACAGGGAGCGTCGTCGAGACGGTGACGCCGACGCTCGCGGCGACCGCCGTCGCCATCGCCGGCGTCTACGGCGTCGCGAGTTACGCGACTCGAGTCTCCCGGCGAACGCTCGCGACGCTCGCGCTCGGGTTCTGGGTCGCGTTCCTCTCGCTCACCAGTTTTCACCTCGTCGGTCTCGAGACTGTCGGCCTGGCCGTTCCCGGCAATGTCGCGGTGTACGTCTACTCGTTGGACGCGCTGACCTGGGGAACGTTGCTCACCGCCTGTGCGGCGACGGCCTTTCTCGGCTTCCGCGAGTACGGCGCGACGACCAGTGCCGACGCGCCTGAGGAGAAGGTTCTCGAGAGCGAATCCTACGACACGCGGTAACTGACGGCGATTCCTTCTCCCAGCGGCAGCAAAATCGTCTCGAAGTCCGGATCGTCAGTGATCTTCTCGAGGTAGTCGGCGACACCGCGAGTTTCTGGATTCGCGTCGAGCGCGTCGGTCGATCCACCGTCGGAATCGACGAGTGCGCGCAGATCGTCGAAGTCGACGGGTGACGCCGTGATCGCGTTGTCCGCGACGACGACACCGCCGACTGGCACTTTCGGACGAACCGCGTCGAGCGCCTCGACGTAGCGTTCTTTCTGGTGGTCGATCAGGACGACGTCGAAGGGGCCGTCGTACGCTTCGATCGTCTCCTGTGCGTCGCCCAGTTCGAATCGGGCGAGGTCGGCGTATCCGCCGCGCTCGAGGTACTCGCGGGCGCGCTCGAGGACGTCCGAATCGACATCGGTCAGGACGAGTTCGCCGTCTGCAGGCAGCGCCCCGGCCATCCAATACGCCGAGTAGCCGTAGCCCGAACCGAACTCGAAGATCCGTTTGGCGTCGCTCGTCCGGGCGAGGAATCTGAGGACGCCGCCGACGGCAGGTCCGACGTGGGGAAACCCCTCGCGTTCGGCGTAGGCGTCCATCTCGCGAAGCGTCTCGTCGGGATCCGGCCCGATCGTGCGGACGAAACGTTCGATGTCATCTGCGAGTACGTCGACCATACGGTCCGCTACGGCCCCAACGACATCAAAGCCAGTGGCCTTTTCACGAAACGCGCCCCATTCAGCGCCAGTGAGCCTCCTCGCAACGGCACTCGCGGGCGTCGTCTTCGGCCTCGCGCTCGCCGCCCCGCCGGGCCCCATGAACGCCATCATCGCCGAAGAGAGCGTCGTCCGCGGCTGGGCGGCCGGCTTCCGGGCCGGGTTAGGTGCGATGACGGCGGACATCGTCTTTTTCGTCCTCACGCTGGCCGGCGTCGCGACCCTCCTCGAGCAGTCCTCCGCGGTCCAGCCGGCCCTCTACCTCGTCGGCGGCGTGCTCATGTGTTACTTCGCGCTGGGTGCCCTCGAGGAAGCCAGAAACACCGCGACGTTCACCGCGGCGGACGGTTCCCCCGGCGCCTCGAACGGGTTCCAGAAGACGTTCGCGCTCTCGCTGACGAACCCCTACCAACTCGGCTTCTGGCTCACCGTCGGCGTCGGGTTACTCCAGCCCGGAACGCTCGACGTCCTCGCGCACGTCCCCGGAGTCGGGGAGTCGCTCGAGGGTACGATGGTCGTCCAAACCGGCTCTCCGACGCTGCTCTCCGGGTTCTTCGCGGGCGTCGCGATCTGGATCGTCACCTACCCCGCCGGATTGGTCGCGATCGGTCGGCGCGTCGACGCCCTCGCGCCCGCGGTCGCTGCGGCGAGCGCCGCCGTGCTCGCCGGCTTCGGCGCGCTCTTTCTCGGCGTCGGCATGTTGCAACTCGTCTAAGGTATCAGCTCACGGCGGGTGGGAGCCGAAAAAACGCGAACCGCGTTCGTCTGTCGGCGCTACTCGCCAATGCCAGCGATCTCGTCCTCGAGCCACTCGCTGAACCACTTGACGCGTTTGAGTCGTCGGTGGGCGATTCCCTCCGCGGTGTCACTCCGGACGCGCGAAGCGGCGTCGTAGCCGCGCTCGAGGACGCGATCGACCATTTCGTCGGCGTCCATGTGCGTCCGCGCCTCGTAGCCCATGCGTAAGAGCATGAGCGCGGTGCCGTTGGCGCCGACTTTGTCGAGCAAGTCGGCCTCGACGAGACACTGCGTCTCGCGGTCGAGGTCGGTCAACTCACCCTGGTAGGAGTGGTATTCGATCGAGCGACACACCTGATCGACGAACGAGTCGGGGTAGCTCCCACGCGACTCGAGGTACTCTCGAGCGACGCGTGCGCCGGCTTCCGCGTGGAGTTCCTGGTCGGCCTCGAGTTTGGCGACGTCGTGAAAGAGGGCGGCGACGCGCGTGACGTCGACGTCCGCGCCCTCCTCGTAGGCGATCTCTTCGGCGAGATCGACGACGTTGAGGATGTGATTGTGACGGTACTCCGCGGAGTGCCACGGGTACCACCGCATCCGGCCGCCTTCGTCTTCTTTCTCGACGCTGGCCGAGAGGTACTCGAAGACGAACCCTTTCATCTCCTCGAACTCGGCGTCGGTCACTTTGGTTTCTTTTATCTCGACGCCCACGAGAGATCCCTCCGCAGTAAACGAACGATAGTCATTACCAGACTGTTAGGTCGTTTCGCTCTTTAGCCTTTGGTTCACGCCGATTACGGCTCGCGTGCGCCACGATTGGATCGTCGAACCCACCGACTCGGTGCCGTTTCGTCACCGCTCTTACCCCGCTGTGAGGGAAACCGAAACACCACAATTTTCCGTTAAAGTCAAACAGGCGGCTGGGGAAGTACCGGACATGAGTAGCGAACAGGAGCAAGAATCGATCCGCTGTCTCGTCGCCAAAGTCGGCCTCGACGGTCACGACCGCGGTGCTCACGTCATCGCGCGCGCGTTCCGTGACGCCGGGTTCGAAGTCATCTACTCGGGACTCCACAAAGCCCCCGAGGAAATCGTCCAGGCAACCGTCCAGGAGGACGTCGACGTTCTCGGCATCTCGATCCTCTCCGGTGCCCACGACACGCTCGTTCCCAAGATCATGGACGGCTTAGCGGAGTACGACGCGAAGAACGACACCCTCGTTCTCGCCGGCGGCGTCATCCCCGACGAAGACCGCGAGCAACTCGAGGAACAGGGCGTTTCTGCGATCTTCGGCCCCGGCACGTCGGTCGAGGAGACGATCGAGTTCGTCCGCGAGAACGCACCCGAGCGATGAGTTCGGACGAGACGGTACTCGAGGACCTCCTCGAGGGCAAGCACCGCGCGTTAGCTCGCGTCATCTCGAAGATCGAGAACCGCTCGCCGGGCTACCGAGACCTCGTCTCGGAACTCTACGCGCACACGGGCGAGGCTGACGTCATCGGCATCACTGGCAGTCCGGGCGCAGGAAAGTCGACGTTGGTCGACAAACTCGCGGAAACCTACCGCGAGCGCGGGGAGACGGTGGGCGTGATCGCCATCGATCCCTCCTCGCCGTTCACCGGCGGGGCCGTTCTCGGTGATCGCATTCGGATGGCCTCGACCGTCGGCGACATGGACGTCTTCGTCCGTTCGATGAGCGCCCGCGGCACCCTGGGCGGGCTCTCGACGGCGACCGCGGACGCTGTCAAAGCCATGGACGCCTTCGGCAAGGACAAGATCATCATCGAGACCGTCGGCGCGGGCCAGAACGAGATCGACATCGTCCGCACGGCAGACACCGTCGCCGTGCTCGTCCCGCCAGGTTCCGGCGACGAGATTCAGACGCTGAAAGCCGGTATCCTCGAGATCGCGGACGTGTTCGTCGTCAACAAAGCCGACCGCGACGGTGCCGACCGAACAGTCCAGGAGCTGCGAGACATGATCCAACTGGGCAACGAGAGCGGCTTCGCCGCCGGCGGAGGCGACGGTCACCACAGCCAGGAGGTCATCGACGCCCACGACGACTGGGACGGCGAGTCTGTCGAAGACGAATCCGACGCGGGCTGGACCACTCCCATCGTCGAAACCGTCGCGACGAGCGGCGAGGGAATCGAAACGCTACTCGAGGCGTTTCACGATCACCGGACGTACCTCCACGACTCCGGCGAACACGCCGAACAGGTCCGCCAGCGCTACGCCGAGGAGATCCGCACGCTCCTCCGCGAGGACATCCACGCGATGCTCGAGGAGGAACTCGCCGACAGCGGCGGGATCGACGCGCTCGCAGAGCGCGTCCGAACCGGCGAGACCGATCCCTACGCCATCGCCGGCGAGGTACTGGCACCCGTCGACGCCTGTCTCGAGGAACTCGAGACCGAGTGAGCGCTGCCCAGCAGTGACACTCGCCGTAGACGTGGGCTGATTGCCAACCGCAGGCCTAAGAGCATCGATGGTGAACGGTCGGATATGAGACTCCGCACACTACTCGGTGGAGCGCTTGGCACCGTCGGCGCGGCCGTGGTCGGAAACCGACTCCTCAAACACCGTGCGGACGGCCTCGAGAACCCGCTCGTCGGGATCGAACGAACCTATCGTTGGCGAGGGATCGAGACCAGCTACACTGTCGCCGGCGACCCGAACGATCCACATTTGCTCCTCTTGCACGGGATCTACGCCGGCTCGAGCAGCCACGAGTTCGAGCCGATCGTCGAGCGACTGGCCGAGGAGTACCGCGTCTTCGCGGTCGACCTCCCCGGATTTGGCCGCTCCGAACGGCCGCCGTTGGTCTACTCCGCGACGCTATACGCCGAGTTTGTCCGC
This sequence comes from Natronorubrum daqingense, assembly GCF_001971705.1. Classification (NCBI taxonomy): domain Archaea; kingdom Methanobacteriati; phylum Methanobacteriota; class Halobacteria; order Halobacteriales; family Natrialbaceae; genus Natronorubrum; species Natronorubrum daqingense. The sequence continues at coordinate 269,698 of NZ_CP019327.1, read as the reverse complement.
GATTTCGTCGACGACGTCACCGACGACCCGATCGTCGTCGCCTCCTCGTTGACCGGGGCGTTCGCCGCCGACGCGGCAGGCGAGACCGATATCGAGCAACTCGTCCTGGTCGGCCCGACCGCCGAGACGGGCGAGGAGCGACCGTGGGTTCGCACCCTCCTCCGGACACCGGTCGTCGGGACGACGCTCTTTAACGTACTCGCGAGCAAACCCTCGATTCGCTACTTCTACGATCGCGACGGCTACTACGATTCCTCCCGCATCGACGAGCGAGAAGTCGAGTACGCCTGGAAAAGCGCCCACCAATCCGGCGCTCGCTACGCTCCTGCGTCGTTCGCGTCCGGAACGCTCGACCCGGAGTTCGACCTCGCGACGGAGCTGGCCGCACTCGAGACCCCGACGACGCTCGTCTGGGGCCGAGACGCCGAACTCGTTCCATTGGCCGACGGGCGCGACCTCGCCGAGGCTGCGGACCTCGACCTCGTCGTCATCGACTACGCCACCCAGCTCCCACACGCCGAACATCCCGACAAATTCCTCGAGTACCTGACCGCCGAGTTGTTACAGTCGTCCGGCAGCGTCGACGAGTAGCCATCCAACGGCGTCGACGAGTCGCGCCGTGACTCGAGTGCCAACCCACCGACCCGACGAGTTCACCTCCCTGGCGGTCTCGGCCGAGGTGACGTTACGATGAATTCTCGGGATCGGAGTCGTGAAACTCCCGGAGAGCGAGCATTGTGCCGAGGTACGATGCGAACACGACGGCACAAAATCCGAGGAGTACCGCCAGCGTGGTGTAACTGAGTAGCAGTTCGGTCACCATCGACCGTGGCTTTCGCTCGAGTGACAAAATACCTACTGATCACTCCACAGAAAAAGAGAGAGCGAGTATCGCTACACGGGCGCAAATCCGGTTACGTGCTCACTCGGTGCCTCTGAGGACGCACTCTCGAGTTCGAAAACAGAGCAATTACTCGCTACCGCCCATCTCAGTCGTCCGCGACGGAGTCCTCAACGGACGAGTCCGAGCCAGGTACGGAGATATCGTCTTCCTCCCGGAGGAAGATGGCGTTTCGGTTCCCGAACGCGAGCACCATCGAGGCGACCGCGATCAGGGTGACGATGGCGAACGGGCCGCCGGTGATGATGGCGGCCGCCTGCAACGCGTCGACGCCGCCGACGACCATCAACAGCGAGGCCAGCGCACCGATGAGAAAGCCCCAGATGACTCGGTTGATCGTCGAGGGCTCTTCCTCGCCGCCGGTGGTCAGCATGCCGAGGGCGAGCGTCGAGGAGTCGGCGGAGGTGATGAAGAACGTCGTCACCAGCAGGAGGAACATGACGGTCAGGACGCCACCGAGTGGAAGCGCTTCGAACAGCGGGTAGCCCGCGCCGGCCTCAGCGTAGACGTCGGTCGCGCCGAGGATGTCGGCCTCACCGTTTTGCTGGAGGAAGATGGCCGAGCCACCCATCGTCGCGAACCACGGGATCGTAATGCTCGTCGAGGCGAGAACGCCGGTGACGGCGACCTGACGGACGGTCCGTCCCCGCGAAATGCGGGCGATGAACAGGCCGACGAAGGGCGACCACGAGAACCACCAGGCCCAGTAGAAAATCGTCCAGTCGCCGACCCAGCCGGAGACGGCGGAACTCTCGGCGGCGTCGGCACCGGTGTAGAAACTCATCGTGATGAAGTCGTTGATGTAGCCGCCGAGGGCCTCCGTTCCGAGCGCCATGATGAACCGCGTCGGTCCGAGCACGAAGGTCGCGAGCAACAACACCGCGAACAGCGCGAGGTTGAAGTACGCGATCCGGCGGATTCCCTTTCGAACCCCGAGCGCGACGGAAATCGTAAACGCGACGGTCAGTCCGGTGATGACGAGCACCGTCCCTCCGTCGCCGACGGCGGTCCCGGTCGTCCACTCGATGCCGGTCAGAAACTGGTCGCCGACGAAACCGAGCGTCGCCGCGACGCCGCCGATCGTCGCGAACACGGCGAGGACGTCGACGGCCTTCGCGATCGGGCGCTCGAGGTTGTCCTCACCGAGCCAGGGGAGGAGGATCGTCGAGATGCGCATCGGCGCGTCGTATCGGTGGGCGTAGTACGCGATCGGGATGCCCAACACGACGTAGGCCGTCCACGCGGAGATTCCCCAGTGGAAGAAGGTGTACTGGACGGCGCCGACGGCGGCCTCGGGTGACCCGGCCTCCGCGTCGACGAACGGCGAGACGGCGTCGTAGTGGAAAATCGCCTCCGCTGGTCCCCAGAAGACGACGCCGGCGGCGATTCCCGCCGAGTACAACATTGCGAAGTACGCGGGGAAGCTAAACGCCGGTTCCTCGTCGTCCTTTCCGAGGGTGATGTTCCCCCACGGACTGAAGATCAAAAAGCCGACGAAGACGATCAGGGCGAACATGACCAGTAGGTACGCCCAGCCGAAGTTCGCCTGCAGGAACTCGTTCGCGTTCTCCATGTGGGCCGCAGCCACATCGTCTCGAAACGCGAAGACGACTACTGCGAGTGCCGTGACGACGAACCCGGCGCTGAAGACGACGTAATCCAATTCGTCGATGAATTGGCTGAGTGCGTTTCGTGCGCGGCTCATCCGTCAACTACCGCCTTGCACCACGTTTCGTGGATCATATCTGTGTATTTTCGGTTGTCTTCGCTGACCGTCAGAACGAGAGACTCGAGTCCAGTCGTGAGTCTGTGTCTCGAGTGTACGCGCGAGCGTTCGTTCTGTCGGCGTTTCGGCCATTGTTCGGCGAAACGCGTCGTGTCGCTTCGTGTTCCCGGTGTCGTAATCACTCACGGGCTCGTTTTTCACGGGTGCTCGAGGAGAAGCCCTTCCCCGTCACCGCCTGCGTGTGGGCGGCGAGACTGATACAGCCGATACGTCGACAACCGCGAGCCAGCGGGCGTGGCTCGATTCGATAGTCGAAGGTTAGTGTATGGACACTTCAACCTGCGGCGTTAGCACTCCAGCCGGTCTTATCAGGGGTCTTTTCATTTACGGGTTTACGCAGGTGTCCTCGAGCCCCAACGGTGTACAACACGATCAGAACAGCGGTTCCGGCTCCGTCGGCGGCGTTCGTTTGTGGTCGCTCTCCTCGTGGAGCGACGCGACGTGCTCGACGCTTTCGACCGTGGTATTCGTGAGTCGAGCGACGACCGACGCCGGGAGGTTCCCGTCGATGTAGAACGCCAGGACGGCGTCGAGCGTGTCGTAGTCCATCCCGAGTTCCTCCTCGTCGGTTCCGTAGTCGACCATGCCGCCGGTCGGCGTCTTTCGGACGAGCGACTCCGAAACGCCGAGGTGGGCCGCAACCTGCCGGACCTGCTGTTTGTAGAGGTTCGCGAGCGGGTTGCAGTCGACGCCGCCGTCGCCGTACTTCGTCACGTAGCCCGTCGCGAGTTCCGCGCGGTTGCCGGTCCCGAGGACGATCCGATTTTCCCGGTTGGCGACGAGGTACGTCATCGTCATGCGGATGCGGGCGCTCGTGTTGCCGACGTAGCGTCCCTCCCAGTGGTCTTCGGAGGCGTTGTCGTTCTCGGCGTCGGTCCGGCTTAGCGTCTCCTCGACGACCGAATCGATGCCGATCACGTCGTAGTCGATGCCGAGGTCCTCGGCGACCCGCTCGGCGTCGCTCATGTTCTCGTCCTCGTTTACCTCCTTCGGGAGGATGATCCCGTGGACCGCGTCGGTACCGAGCGCTTCAACGGCGAGGTGGGCGGTCGTCGTGCTGTCGATTCCGCCCGAGAGCGCGACCTCGACGCCGTCGGCGTCCGCGGCCTCGACGCGGTCGCGAATGAACTCGGTGAGGTGATCGACCTGAGCTTCGATCTCCGACGCCGAAAACCGGAGGTCGGCCGGATCGATCTCAGTCTGGGTCTGCTCGTAGAGGTTTGCCATCTGGACTGGCACGTAACCGGAAGCGGCCATAAAAGCCGTACGCTTTCGAAATCACGTGGTCGGGCGATAATTCGAGGGCGCTCGCTCAGACGGGCGCAAACGAAAGGACCCGTTCGCCCGTCGTCTCCGAGACCGTCACTTCGATCTCGACCTCGAGGCCGTTCTCGATGGCCTCGAGGTCGATCCCGACGATCTGTCCGGTGATGCGCACGGCCCCGAAGCTCGCGACGGCCGTCGCGTAGGGGGCGTCCTCCTCGAAGGCCGGTGTGGGGACGTGGGTGACGGTGAACGTTTGGACCACGCCGGTGTCGGGGAGTTCGACTTCCTCGAGGTCGGTCGCCCCACAGTCGGGACAGACCCGGCGGGGTGGGAGGGAGCCGTGTTCATCGGGGCACTCGAGGTAGTAGGCCGCGTTCTCCTCGGCGGCGTCGAGCCACTCGTCGAAGCCGGCGTCTCGTGGGCCCGTCTCGTTCTCGCTCATGCGTCACTCACCTCCAGAACGTGGACGGTCGCACTGGCGACGGTGCCACCCGCGTTGTGCGCGAGGGCCGTCGTCGCGTCCTCGACGAGCTCGCTGTTGGGGTGTTTGCCGGAGAGGAGCTTCGTGACCTCAGCGATCTGTGACGCGCCGGTCGCGCCCACCGGATGGCCCTTCGCTTTCAGCCCACCGGAGAGATTGATCGGCGTCTCGCCGTCGGCCGTCGTTCGGCCGTCTCGAGCCGCGGAGATTCCCTCGCCGATCTGGAAGAGGTCGAGGGACTCGATCGCGAGCACTTCCGCGATGGTGAAACAGTCGTGGACTTCCGCGAAATCGACGTCTGCAGGGCCGATGCCCGAATCGGCGTAGGCCTCCTCGCCAGCGTCGCGGGCAGCGGGTGAGCGCGCGAGGTACTCGCGGTCGTGTAACGCCATTCGGTCGCCGCCCTGTCCGGTGCCCGTGATCGAGACGGCGCTCTCGAGGTCGTGTTCCTCGGCGTAGGATTCGCTCGTCAGGACGAGCGCCGCCGCCCCGTCGGAGAGCGGACAGGCGTCGTAGAGACCGAGCGGCGAGGAGACCTGTGGTGCCTCGAGGACGTCCTCGACGTCGATCGCACGCTGGTACTGCGCTTTGTCGTTCGGCAACGCGTTCTCGTGGTTCTTGACGGCGATGTGGGCGAGATCTTCGTGCTCGCCCCCGTACTCATCGAAGTACGCCTGTGCCATCAACGCGTACGCGCCGGGGAACGTCGTCCCGGCCCGAACCTCCCAGAGGTCGTCCGCGGCGATTGCGAGCGCCTCCGTCGCCCCCGCCGTTCCGAGGTTGGTCATCCGTTCGGCCCCGCCGACGAGGATCACGTCGTCCTCGCCGTTTCGAAGGCGCAAGACCGCGTCCCGAACGGCGGTCCCGCTCGAGGCACACGCCGACTCGTATCTGGTCGCCGGGGCCTGAACTCCGGCGGCCTCGGCCATGAGCGGCCCCTGGTGGCCCTGGTGCTCCGACAGTTCGCCCATGAAGTTGCCGTAGAGGAGCGCGTCGACGTCCTCACGGGGGACGCCACTGTCCTCGAACGCTTCGATACTCGCCGTCGCGAAGAGCTCCCGGCCGGTTTTCTCGGGCATGTTCCCGAAGGAGGTCACGCCAACACCTGCAACACGTACGTCACTCATACACACACTCCTAGCGGATCGTCCCGTTAATACTCCGCGGTTGCAGTCGTGACAAAGTTCGAAGACGATACCGTGATTACTCGAGGTCCCCGATCACTCGTTCGAGCCCGTACGTTTATTTTCACGTCGCAACGAGTGTCAGTATGGAATCATCCGCTTTCGATTTCGACCATCTCAAAGAACTGACTGAAACGAGTGGCGTCCCCGGCTACGAGGACCGAATTCGCGACCTCGTCATCGAGGACCTCGAGGAGAGCGTCGATCGCGTCCGGACCGACGCGATGGGGAACGTCGTCGGCACGCTCGAGGGCGAGTCCGATCACGCCGTCGCCGTCGCGGCGCACATGGACGAGATCGGGTTCATGGTTCGCCACCTCAAAGGCGGCGAGGACGGCTTCGGCTTCGTCGAACTCGACGCGCTCGGGGGCTGGGATGCCCGCATTCTCAAAGCCCAGCGGGTGACGATCCACACCGACGACGGCGACCTGCCGGGAGTGATCGGCTCGCCGCCACCGCACACGCTGAGCGACGAGCAACGCGAGAAGACACCCGAGGTGGAAGACGTCGTCGTCGACGTCGGCCTCCCCTACGAGGACCTCGAGGAACGCGTCTCGCCGGGCGACCTCGTCACGATGGACCAAACGACCGAACGCGTCGGTGAGACGGTCACGGGCAAAGCCCTGGACGACCGCGTCTGCCTGTTCGCGATGCTCGAGGCCGCGCGCCGCCTCGAGAACCCGGACGCGACGATCCACTTCTGTGCGACGGTGCAAGAGGAAGTCGGCCTCCGCGGTGCGCAAGCCCTCGGCGTCGACGTCGACCCCGACCTCGCCATCGCACTGGACGTCACCGTCGCGAACGACGTTCCCGGCTTCGAGGACGGCAAGCACGTCACCGACCTCGGTGAGGGGACGGCAATCAAACTCAAAGACGGCAGCGTCATCACGAACCCGAAGGTCCACAAGCGACTGCAGTCGGTCGCCGAGGACGAGGGTATCGACTATCAACACGAGATTCTGCCCGCCGGCGGCACCGATACGGCCGGGTTCCAGTTCCCCGCCGGAGCCAAGCCCGTCGGCGCGATTTCGGTGCCGACGCGCTACCTCCACACCCCGACCGAAGCCGCCCACGTCGACGACGTCGCGGCGACGATCGACTTACTCGAGGCGTTCCTCGCCAGCGAGGACGGCGAGCACGAGTACACGCTCTAAAACAGGGTCGACTCAGAACCGAGACGCTCCAGCGTCTCGGAGCCGACACGACAGACCGTTCCAGCACGGGTCGGCTACGGCGTTTCGTGAACTTTCAACTCGACGGGCCGTCGCCTCCCTTCGATGTCCGCGACGAGGCGTTCGACGACGGTTTCGGCTTCCCCAACCAGCTTGGGTTGGACCTTCCTGATAACCCAATCCAGCGAAACGAATCGCGGGAGCGAGAGCGAACTCGTGTCCGCCGTGTGCGGATCGTACACCGCCTCGAAGTACACTCGACTCGCCGTCTCCTCGCCGACGGGGGCCGACTCGGGTTCCGCTTCGATGCGCCACTCGCCGCGCGCGTCGATACTGTTCGTCAGTCGCCACTCGAGTGACTGGGGGTTTGAGATATCCGTAACCCTCGAGCGAGCCGTGTAGGTCAGCTTCCACCAGGCGAACCTGAGGTCGTACCGAGAGCCGACGCCGCCGTCGCCGTGGACGGTTACGTCCTCGAGGTGCTCGGTGTACCGAGGATAGTTCGTAAACGCCTGCACGTACGGGAAAACCTCCTCCGGAGAGCGATAGACGAGCGTACTGAGGAGAATTCTGTCCACGCCCACCGGTACGATGCGTTCGAAAGTAAGGATTGTCATCCAGAGAGTGTTGGAAGATGATAGCCACCGAATCGAACAGGAGGTGCACTCGAGACTCGAGTCGCCACCTTCTATACCGACCGAAAACTACCTCGTGACATGCGAGACGTCTGTATCGTCGGTGGCGGCGTCGCCGGCCTCGCCGCATCGATCTTCACCGCCCGTGCCGGACTGGACACCCTCGTCGTCGACGGGGGCGAATCGATCCTCGCGCGAAACGCAAGCCTCGAGAACTACCCCGGCTATCCCGATGGTATCGACGCGCGACGCTACCTGCAACTGAGCCGTGAACAGGCCCGAAACGCGGGCGCGACGTTCGAACTCGGTCACGTGACGCGAATCGAAGCGATCGACGACACGGACCTCGAGCAAGGGTTCATCCTCGAGACCGACGGTGGCGAGCCACTCGAGGCGCGGCGAGTGATCGCAGCGTCGTGGTCGGACAGCGAGTACCTCGTTCCGCTCGACGTGGGTCGACTCCAACGCGGGAGCAAGCACTACGTCTCGGTCGACGACGGCGGGCGAACGGCCGTCGACGGCATCTACGCGGCCGGGCGACTGGCCAACGAACCCCACCAGTCCATCGTCGCGGCGGGCCACGGCGCGAAAGTCGGCCTCGCGGTGATTCACGACTCGGACGCGAACTTCTACCACGACTGGGTCGCCCCCGAGGGCTACTTCACCGGCCGCGACCGGGACGTGCCGCCGGGGTGTGAGGAAATCGACGACGACGAACGCCTCGAGCGTGACGAACAGGCGAGAGCGAGGATGCTCGAGGCGTTTTCGGAGCCGTTGGACGAGCAGCCGACGATGCACCCGAGTGTTGCAGAGACGGACACAGAGAACTAAGCGTCACGTGTAGTTGGAGCCAGTAGTCTGATTTCCGCTCTGTAGCTTATTCGAAGTCAGATTCACTGTGCTCTTCAACCGACTCGTCATTAATACCTTCAACATCAATGTCACCGTCGCTATAGATGTCAACTGAGCCTGCGACAGTACCTTGGCTATCGAGTTCGACTTCGTCACCACTGAAAATAACAACTGAATCCTTGATCTCTCCATCTATTTCGAGGTCTACTTCATCCTCGCTATAGATTTCAACTGGCCCCTCAATCGTACTATCATCGATCTCTAATTCAGCCTCTTCACTACCTTCAACGTGAATGTCGACTGCCCCGTCAACCGTACTATCCTCGATCTCTAATTCCGATTCATCGACACCATGGGCATCAATCGAACCTGTTACATGCCCGTCTTCGAGTTCGAATTCGTTCTCCTCGCCAGTTCCATCGAGTTCGATATCGCCATCAACTTTCGCTTCATCGTCATCGTCATCATCACCCTCGAGTTCGACCTCCTCAGTCGCACGAATGTCCCCTTCGACAGTTCCATTCTCCACCTCGAGATCCTCGATCGCTAAGTTTCCAACGAGAGTGTATCCATCTTCGATTTCAACCTCGGCGTCTGCATTAATATCGCAGTGGACAGTGTCATCGGCAACGTCTACGCCCTCATCAATTTCAATGTCGTCATGTTCTTCAGAATCTGCGTGATCGTACCCGATCGCCTCACAGTCATCGTAGGTTCCAAACTCGAGTCCGTGTTCTGTTTCGATATATGGCTCGAGCGTCAGCGTATCGACGATATACTCGGTGCCATCCTCGCCAGTCCAGATGACGTCGACCTCGGAGATGTCAGCGTCCTCGACGTCGATCGAGGTCTCACCGCCCGGACTGATCAATTCTACATCGTCTAGTTCCTCGGAGTCGTCGGCGCTTTGGAACGTAATATCGCCTTCGAGTTCCTCACCGTACTGGTGGCTGACTTCGTAGGTTGTACTGTCCCCATCGGGTTCGGCCTCGAGCGCAACGTTTGGTCGCGGCTCGGAGGTATCAGCCATATCGAGGGCCATCGCGCCAGCGATGGCGGCCACCACGACGACGATTGCGACCATCAGCACCACGCCGATCACCGGCGAAATTGCTCGGCTATCCGGTTTGGAACCATCTCGCTCAGAGGGACGACGTGGCAACATACTTACTGGATAGCAACACAAGCTTATCCCACTATGATAAATTGTTTGGCCGCCTCGGGGACGGTTGTCTCCGGTACACGTAAGCCACCAACGTCCGAAGACAGTGACGAATGCTCGAGGGAGTCAACGTCGCACTCGGGGTTACGGGCTCGATCGCGGCCGTCAAAACGGTCGAGTTGGCCCACGAGTTGCGACGACAGGGTGCCAGCGTTCGGGCCGTGATGTCCGGTAGTGCAACGGGAATCATCCACCCGTGGGCGGTCGAGTTCGCGACCGACAACGACGTCGTCACCGAAATTACGGGCAGCGTCGAACACGTCGAACTGTGCGGGTACGACGGCTGGGCGGACGTCTTCGTGATCGCCCCCGCCACGGCCAACACCGTCGGCAAGATCGCCGGGGCCGTCGACGATACGCCCGTCACGACGACGGCGACGACGGCTCTCGGTGCCGATACGCCCGTCGTCATCGCGCCCGCGATGCACGAACCGATGTACGACCATCCCGGCGTCCTCGAGGCCATCGACACCGTCTCGGCGTGGGGCGTGGAGTTCGTCGATCCGCGCGTCGAGGAGGGGAAAGCCAAAATCGCGAGCGAAGACGCCATCGTCACCGACATCGCTCGAGCGGCGGGTGATCGACCCCTCGAGGGCGACCACGTCGTCGTCACCAGCGGTGCGACGGGCGAAGCGATCGACCCCGTTCGCGTCCTGACGAATCGATCGTCGGGGAAGATGGGCCGGGAAGTCGCCAAGGCCTGTTACGTCCGTGGTGCCGACGTGACGCTGGTCCACGGACTGGTCGGTCCGCGTTCGATCACCAGCGACGGCGCGGTGGCCCAAACGAACCCCGACGGGACGGTGTCGTACGCGACGCTTCGATCCGTCGAAAGTGCCGACGCGATGCTCGAGGCGACCCGCGAGGCGTGTACGGACGCGGACACGCTGGTTTCGGTCGCCGCAATCGGCGACTACACCGTCGACTCGAGCGCCGAGAAGATCCGCTCGGGCCAGGATCTCTCGTTGTCGCTCGAGCCGACCCCGAAACTCATCGACGAGATTCGAGACGACCACCCCGAGTTGCCGATCGTCGGTTTCAAAACCGAGACGTCGGGCGACGAAGCGGCGATGATCGCGCAAGCGCGCGAGACACTCGAGCGCGCAGAATTGGCCTTCGTCGTCGCGAACGACGCGAGTGTGATGGGGGCCGAGCAAACGAACGCCCTGTTGGTCCACGACGCCGATGCAGCCAGGTTCTCTGGCTCGAAGGCGGGATTAGCCGGAGAGATTGCGGATTCGATCGCCACACTTCTTGAGAGTGAGTTGACAGATACCGCTTGAGGGAACGTCAAGAGAATTATATAGGTGGCGTTCATGCCTTGAATTACCAACTATGCGACCGGTTTCAGTCGCACGTCCCTCTCTGTCGTCGATCCCCCTTGCTGGGTATCGGTGGCGGTTCGAACGCGAATTAGCGGGCAGTCTCGACCGGCGTAGTGAGGTGATCTGTGGTGCAAAAACAACAATCTGATAGTATCGATTCCGGAGACTCACTATCGAAGGGTGAAGTTTTCGAAGTATTACGTAACCAGCGACGACGCTACGTCCTGCAGTATCTCCAGCAGGATTCCCGTCCCGTCGAACTCGGTGATCTCGCCCAGCAAGTCGCCGCCTGGGAGTACGAAACCACGCTCGAGGAAGTCACGCCCGAACAACGAAAGCGCGTGTACACGACCCTCCAGCAGACGCACCTACCGAAGATGGACAAATCGGGGATTCTCGAGTTCGACTCCGACGACGGCGTCATCGAGGCGACGGATCGAGCCCGGGATATCAGTATCTACCTCGAGATCGTTCCCGGCCACGAGTTCGCCTGGCGCGAACTCTACCTCTCCCTCGGTGCGATTTCTGGCGCGCTCGTCGCCGCACTCTGGCTCGAGATTTACCCGCTGACGGTCTTTTCGGATCTCGCGTGGCTGGGGATCACCGCTGCAACGTTCACGGTGACGGCGATCGTCCACAGTTATTACGAGCGGAATATGCGACTCGGCCACGGTGATCAGCCCCCGGAACTCAGCTACGGAAGCGACAACTGAGACGGACTGTTGTCCCTGTTTGACGGTGGAACTGCGGATGGATCGTGGTTGCACCAGTACCGACTGATAGCAGACGGTATGACACCACGTCGCGATATCACGATCGATCATTCGTGGCTCGAGTGTATCGTCAAGTTTTACTCGAAGACCACCAGACCCACGACATGGATCAGTTGAAGCGGTCGCTTCTCGACGCCCCGATCATCGAGAAAAACGGTTATCACTACTTCGTCCACCCGATTAGTGACGGCGTGCCGAAACTCGACCCCGGCTTGCTTCGGGAGATCGTCATTCGGATCATCCGAAAAGCGAAACTCGAGGAAGTCGATCGAATCGTCACGCCGGCCGCGATGGGCATCCACATTTCGACGGCCGTCTCGCTGATGACGGACATTCCACTGACGGTCATCCGAAAGCGCCAGTATGGACTCGACGACGAGGTCGCTATCTCCCAGCAGACGGGGTACTCGGAGAACGAGATGTACATCAACGACGTCCGCGAGGGCGAACGCGTGCTCGTCCTCGACGACGTCCTCTCGACGGGTGGGACGCTGGCATCCGTGCTCGAGGCCCTCGATGGGATCGGTGCCGAAGTCGTAGACACCGTTGCGGTGATCAAGAAAGTCGGCGGCGAAAACAAGGTCGCAGACGCAGATTACCGCGTCAAAACGCTGATCAACGTCGATGTCGTCGACGGTGAGGTCGTCATCGTCGACGAGAACGGCGACTCGTAATCGAAGCCCTCCCAGCGCGTTCTCTTGCCGACAGTTCACCGACTATAGTAGTATATAAGTATACTGGCTAACCCGAGCTGTCGGCGTGAAATGTTTAAAAATCCACATTTATATACAACCAATATTGGGGGAATTAGTCCATTAATGAGCGATCATTCTCGTTAATAACTTGAAGATCGTGTCGAATAAACTCGCTTTCCTACAAAGTGAGTTTCCGTTTTTCGCGTAAAGATACAGACAGAAGTTGCCGGAAACGTACCAATCATAACTCATATAACATCCTGGTAGATATAGCAAAGACATGCCATCACACGGATCGAACGATGACGGCGATATTAGTCGGCGACCACTGCTCAAAGGACTCGGTGCGGCGGGTCTAATCGGCCTCGCTGGCTGTATCTCCGAAGAGGGCGATGTCGAAGCAGACAACGCAGCAGAGGAACTCATCGCGGAAGGATTCGAAGAAGAAGGCGTCGAACCACCGTTCGAGACGACGGTGTACGCGAACTCGGATAGTTCCGACCGAATCGCCTACGGCGAACTCATTCAAAACGAACTGAACGAGACCGGATTCTTCGACGTTTCTTTCGATGACATGGAGTGGGGGGCGTATCTCGACTTCATGAACAGCGTTGCTGAAGAGGAGGAGAACGCCCTCCTCTGTAACGGTCACAGTGCAGACTGGGACCCACACGTGTTCATGAACAACCCGTATCACTCGAGTGCGCACTCGCCAAGTGGGATCAACACGAATCACTTCGAGGACGAAGAGTACGACGACCTGGTCGACGAAGGGGTCGAAGAGTCGGACCAGGAAGCGCGACAAGATATTTACGCGGATGCACAGGAACGACTCGTCGAACTCTCCCCCGTTGCACTCATTCAATTCGGCGAACAGGTAACTGCCTGGAATAACGACGAGGTGAGCGGGTTCAAGACGCATCCGATGGCAGGACGTGAGTTCACCGCAGTGTACGCGCCACACGAGGGAGTGTACACGGAAGTCGACAACGACGACGACGAGCTTCGTGTCGACCTCGGCTCCGACGTCCCCGACTTCGATCCGATCAGTCAGGAGGACACGGTCTCGCTCATGGCGACCACGCTCGTATACGAGAGCCTCATCGCCGTCGATTTCGCCGGTACTCCACAACCCGGTCTTGCGACGGACTGGGAGCAAGAAGACGACACAACCTGGCGGTTCTACCTCCGCGAAGGCGTCGAGTTCCACAACGGTGACGAGTTCACCGCACACGACGTCCAAACCTCCTACGAGCGCTACGAGGACGAAGTTCGCGAGTCGGACGTCTACGACTGGTACGAAAGCAGCGAGATCGTCAACGACCACGAAATCGTCATCGAACACCACCGAGACTACAGTGGACCGTTCGAGGCGACTGGTGCCGGTGACGTCCCGATCGTCCCAGAAGGTGCCGAAGATGGCGATGTCAACCTCTCCGACGGCCCAGTCGGAACCGGTCCGTACCAATTCGACGAACATCAAGAAGACGACCGATTCGTGATCGAACGGTACGACGACCACTGGTACACCGGCGACGAGTACGACAACGACGTCCCCGAAACCCCACCAGTCGAAACGATCGTCATGGAAGTTATCCCAGAAGGGTCGTCACGTCACCAGGCGCTCGAAGTCGGGGACATCGACCTCAGCCAGGGACTCCCGGCCGAAAGCGTCGCCGAGTTCGAAGACGACGACGACTTCGACGTCGACGGCGCACTCGGACTCTCGAACGAATACCTGACCTTCCCGCTCTGGCAGGAGCCGTTCAACAATCCGAAAGTTCGCCGCGGCATCAGTGGCCTGATTCCACGCGAGACGATCATGGACAACGTGTTCCACGACGTCGGAGAGCTGGCGTACACGCCAATTTCCCCGATTCTGGAAGATTTCACCGGAACGGACTATCAGGACGAACTCGCTGAGGAACACCTCGAAGTACAGTAAGACGCACCCTCTAACAGGTCAATGTCTCTTTCACGCTATATACTAAAGCGGGTTCTCGTCACGATACCAGTTCTGTTCGGTGTCTCAGCGATTACGTTCTCGTTCATTCACATCGCACCGGGCGACCCGGTCGACATGATCGCTGGTTTCGGTGACGTCGACGAAGAGGTCCTCGATGGAATTCGAGAGGATTACAACCTCCATCTCCCTCTTTGGGAACAGTACCTGCTCTGGTTACAAGACGCGTTGTTGCTCGATTTCGGTGAATCGCCGATCACCGGTAGAGATGTCGGCGCATCGATCGCCGCTCGACTGCCACACACGATTCTCCTCGGTGTCTCGGCGTGGGTTCTCGCACTCGGGATCGGTATCCCGACGGGGATCATCGCCGCAGTCAAGCAAGGCGAAACCGCAGACGAAGTCAGCCGAATCGCTGCACTCGCTGGTATCGCGACGCCGAACTTCTGGCTCGGTCTCGTGTTGTTGTGGATCTTCAGCGTTCACTTCGGATGGTTCAGCGTTATTCCGCCGGACGCGCCGCTGTTGAGTTTCAGCACGCTCTGGTTCATGATCCTCCCGACCATCACGCTCGGGACGGCATCCGCCGCACTCATCACGCGACTGATGCGGTCGTCGATGCTCCAGGAACTGAACAAGGACTACGTCCGGACCGCACGAGCGAAAGGGTTGCGCGAGCGAACGGTCATCCTCAAACACGTGCTGCGTAATTCGTTGATCGCAGTCGTGACCGTCGCTGGGTTGCAGATCGCGTTCCTCATCGACGGCGCAGTCGTCGTCGAGGAGGTCTTCGCTTGGCCGGGAATGGGTCGATTGCTCGTCGGCGCAATCTTCGAGCGTGACTTCCCCATCATCCAGGCCGGCGTGTTGTTGATCGCAGTCACGATCATCGTCGCCAACCTGATCGTCGATATCATCTACTCGTATCTCGATCCACGAATTCGATATTAACTATGAGCCAACGACAACCAACGACACAACGTGGTCGAATCCGCATTACTGGATTCGACGAAGCGGTCGCCGACCAGACGGACACCGAAGTCTGGGACGGCGAATCGGAAAGTAGCGGACGCAGTCGCCTCGAGTACGCCTGGCTCCGATTCAAATCGAATCGAACGGCGTTATTCGGGATGCTAATTATTGCCGTGATGGCGGTTCTCGCCATCTTCGCCCGTCCGATCGAGGTGTCGACGATGGGCTATCAGATCACGCTGCAGCCGATTTCACTCGCGCCGTTCGGTCCGAACGAGATGTACGTCGGCGAGGCGAACGAGGCACCGTCGTTCGCACATCCGTTCGGGACGGACTGGGCGGGGCGTGATATCTTCTCTCGCGTCCTCGTCGGCGGACGACTCAGTCTGAGTATCGGGTTTATCGCCGTCGTGCTCGCGTTAGTCGTCGGAATCCCGCTCGGAGCAGTTGCGGGCTACTTCGGCGGCTGGATCGACGAGGTCATCATGCGAATGATCGACATGCTCTACGCGTTCCCGTTCCTGGTCCTGGCGATCGCCATCGTCGCGATTTTCGGATCCGGATTCTGGGTGATCATCTTCGCGCTCGTCGTTACGGGGTGGCTGAGTTACGCCAGACTCTTACGCGGAGAGATACTCTCGGTCAAAGAAAACGAGTACGTGCTGGCCGCGAAAGCACTCGGCTCCCCCGACCGAACGATCGTCTTCAAACACATCGTCCCCAACGCGATGGCACCCGTCATCGTCCAGGCGACGCTGAACATCGGGACGATCGTGCTCGCGGCCGCAGCGCTCGGATTCCTGGGGATCGGCCTCGAGCCGGGAAGCGCCGAATGGGGCTCGATGCTCTCGAACGGACGTGATTCGATCGTCTACGGCCACTGGCACATCACGCTCTTCCCCGGGGGTGCGATCTTCCTGTTCGTGATGGCCATCAACCTGGTCGGTGACGGTATCAACGACGCACTCGACCCGCAAGGAAACGCAGCAAAAGAGAGGATGCGATAACAATGTCACTACTCGAAGTGGAAGATCTCGTCGTACAGTTCTACACCGAAGACGGGGTGGTCCGCGCAGTCGACGAACTCAGCTACGAGATCGAACGCGGCGAAAAGTACGGTATCGTCGGCGAAAGTGGTGCCGGAAAGAGCGTCACGAGCCTCTCGCTGATGCAACTGATCGAGAGCCCCGGCGAAATCGTCAGCGGTGAGATTCGATTCAAGGGGCAGAATCTCCTCGACCTTTCCGAAAGCGAGTTGCGGGATATCCGCGGGAACGACATCGCGATGGTGTTCCAGGACGCAGAAACCGCGCTCAACCCCGTCTACTCGGTTGGCGAACAGATCGCCGAAGCGATCCGCACGCACAAGGACGTGACCGACGAGGAGGCCAAAGAAGAGACGATCGAACTCCTCGAGCGCGTCGGCATTCCCGACGCGTCGGCGCGCTACTCGGACTATCCCCACGAGTTCTCCGGCGGGATGCAACAGCGAGCCGTCATCGCGATGGCGCTGTCGTGCGACCCGGATCTCCTGATCTGTGACGAACCGACGACGGCACTCGACGTGACGATCGAAGCCCAGATTCTCGAGTTACTCGACGAACTCGCCTCGGACTTCGATACGGCGATCCAACTGATCACGCACGACCTCGGCGTCGTCGCCGAACTCTGCGATCGGGTGATGGTCCTCTATGCGGGACAGGCCGTCGAGCGAGCGCCCGTCGAGGAACTCTACTACGAGCCAAAACATCCCTATACGGTTGGATTGATGGCGTCGATTCCGCGAATTGGAGACGAACGCGAGGAGTTAACGACGATTCCCGGGGCGATGCCCGACCTCATCGACGTGCCGACGGGGTGTCGGTTCCATCCGAGATGTCCCTACGCCGAAGACGTCTGTATGAAACGCGAACCCCCACTCATGGACACGGACGAAGAGGTAGTCGCCGACGACACAGAAAACACCGGTCACGTGGCGTCCTGTCACGAATACACCGGCGAACTCGCGAACGGATTAGATTACGATATCGACGTTCGAGGTGAGTCCCAATGAGTGAGCATTCGGGGGAGCCACTCCTCGAGATCGAAGGGTTAGAGAAGTACTACACGACCAACGACGGCTTCCTCGATCGGTTCCTCGGGGGCCAAGAGGAAGTCAAGGCCGTCGACGGCGTCGACCTCGAGATTCACGAGGGAGAGACCCTCGGCCTCGTCGGCGAGAGTGGTTGCGGGAAGAGTTCCCTCGGCCGCTCACTCGTGCAACTCACCGAGCCGACAGGCGGATCGGTCAAATACCGCGGCACCGAGTTGACCGAACTCTCGCGAACGGAGATGCGGGATATGCGGACGAACATCCAGTACATCTTCCAGAATCCGTTCGCGAGCCTGAATCCGCGGCTGACGATCAACGACATCGTCGGCGAAGCGCTCGACGTTCACGACATCCTCGAGAGCGACGACGCAGACGATCGGTCGGAGTCTGAGCGACGGAACGAACGAGTCGAAGAACTCCTCGAGACTGTCGGCCTCAAAGCCAGTCACGCCAACCGGTATCCACACGAGTTCTCCGGCGGGCAACGCCAGCGAATCGGAATCGCCCGCGCACTGGCCGTCGAACCGGAGTTCATCGTCTGTGACGAGCCGGTTTCCGCACTCGACGTCTCGGTTCAGGCCCAGATCCTGAACCTGCTCAACGACCTCCAGGAGGAGTTCAACCTCTCGTACCTCTTCATCGCACACGACCTTTCGGTCGTCGAGCACGTCGCGGATCGGATCGCCGTGATGTACCTCGGCAACATCGTCGAAACCGGCGACCCGGAGGAGGTGTTCTCCGGCGACTCACACCCCTACACGGAGGCGTTGCTCTCCGCGATTCCCGAACCCGACCCGCTGTGGGAGGGCGACCGCGTCATCCTCGAGGGAACCGTTCCCTCGCCGATCGACCCACCGTCGGGCTGTCGCTTCCACACCCGCTGTCCGAAGGTCATCCCCCCAGCGGAGTTCGAGTTCGACCAGGACGCCTTCCACAGCGTGTTCACCTTGCGACTCCGACTCGCCGACGCCGAAGCAGGCCTCGAGTCGGTCCTCCCGGAGCCTTCGGAGGCAGCGGACGTTCCGACGGCGATTCGCGACGAATTCGGAATTCCACAGCAACTTCAGGACGCACGCGCGGAAGAAATCGTCTCGGACACGCTCGAGGAGATCGCGACAGACGACGTCGAGAGCGCACGAGAACGACTCGAGTCGGCGTTTACCACGCCGTGTGAGACCGACCGTCCGACCCTCGAAGCGGGGGAAAAACACCATCCGATCGCGTGCCACCGATTCGACGCTGCGTACGCGGACGCCGTCGACGAACCGCCGGACGCACTCGCACCCGAAATTGACCGATGAGACGAATTTACGAATCGCGAGCGCTCGAGCGCGGGGACGAACCCTTCACGCCCTCGAAAGCCGACGACGACAAGAACAGTCGTCGGACGATCAACTGGGACGCGTTCAGTCACGCGTTCATGCCGAAGGCCCTTCGAAATCGAGCGATCGACGTCTCGGTCACGACGAATCGGGACACCTACGAACTCGGCGAACCGGTTCGGATCGGAGTCGAGTTCCGCAATCGGATTCCGTTTCCCGTCCGATTGCGAACCGAGTCGCCGAACGTCTGGACGTGGGCAGTCGACGGGTTCGAAGCAGCCTCTCAGGTGCCTCGAGACGTGCCAGATCGACTGGACGCCTTCTCGTTTTCGCGCAGCGAGCGCAAGCGGTTTCGCCGCGAGTGGCCACAGCGGATTCAGGTCGAACCGGGCGAGTGGGAATCCGTCGATACAGGCACGTACACCATCGAAGTCGCTATCGCCTGCGAGAACGCCGAGGAGCGCGGCCTGACCGACCGAACCGAAATCGAGATTCGGGACTGACTCGAGGCAGTTCTTCGTCCCTCGATAACAGCACCACCTCGCCAGTGGGCCCGATTGCTGGTGGTTGTATTCGAATTCGACGGGTCGTGACAGAGAGTGGACCGATTCCGCTCTCGGGTGCTTCCCGCTGAAGCACTGGAAGGGTGCTGTTAAAACCCGCTTCTCAGACATCTGCGTTAGTGAAAATACCAACCACTACATCTACGGACATGATTCCGCTATTTTCACCAATATTGTAGAACTGGTCAATACGTTTATTTTCTTTCACCTCAAATCACGCAACAGAGTTGACCAATGACTGCTTCTTTCTGCTTCTAAGCTGACTGCCACGCCGTCTCAAACGAGGTCTGTTAGCTTTGCGTTCCACAGTACTGTCTATCAATCATTTGACTACTAGAGATTATTATGACACGACCGACGTTCATCAATTGCGACCGACTCGAGCTCAAACCACCCGAAGAAGGAGATATTAGGTTCCTCCGAGAAGGAGTAAACCATCCGCAAGTCCGACGTTTCATCAGTTCGTTCAGAACACCATATACCAACGACCGATATCGAGACGAACTTTGGCCGATCGACAACGATGGTGATTCGGTCACTCTCCTCGCCGTACCGTCAGAAGGGGAATTCGTCGGTGAACCAGTCGGATCGCTTTCGCTCTCGCCAATCATCAAGGGGGACGGATACGCGAACTTCGGTATCTGGTTCCACCCAAAAGCATGGGGAAACGGCTACGCACTCGAGTCCAGCGCGTATCTCATCGAGTATGGGTTTGAATACCTCCGATTGCACCGGATTTCGGCAACCGTGATGGCACCCAACGAGGCTTCCAAGACGCTCTGTGAGCGATTGGGATTCGTCCACGAAGGGACCGCGCGTGAGGCCCAATTTGCTGGTGGAGAATACGTGGATGTTGACCGGTATGGATTATTACATGACGAGTGGAGAGGTCCCAATGAGATACTCAGTCACTAAGACGGTAACTCTATAACCAGCGCGAAGTTGAGGTGTTGGACTCGTCCTCCCTGTTCAGAACGCTTTTTCACCATACTCGGTACTCTATTCCTCGTTGTTGTTTGCAATGAAACGTAGCGGGAGGTAGCTTTGAACTACGTGAAGACCGTCGTTTCACTCCGGTCTTCTCTCGTTCAAACTACTCGTCGTATTTTCGAGACTCACGGACCCCTCGCTTCGCTCGGCGGTATTGTTCGTCTCGAAAAGTAGCGGGAGGTAGATTTTAACCACGGTCACAGCAACGCTGTTCCCTGATTCAAATCTACCCCGTGCTATGGATGGCGCTCACGTGCTTGTTCGCGCCAAAACATAGCGGGAGGTAGATTTGAACTACGGCGACTTCGGTCGCTGTGCCCCCTCGTCGTCTACTTCAAATCTACTCAGCGTATTTTCGACGCTCACGTCACTCATAACTCCGTTCTTCGTTATTGCTCGCGTCGAAAAGTAGCGGGAGGTAGATTTGAACTACCGGTCTGCGGGTTATGAGCCCGCCGGAATCTCCTGGCTATCCCATCCCGCTATCACTTCATAACCGAGTGTGTTAGATAAGGGTTGTGATTCGACTACCGTATGGGGATTTCTACCGTTAGTCTCGATGGACCTTCCACGTGTAGAGGCTCTCGCAGGTGTAGTTGACGAAGAAGCCGATTCCGGTACCGATGATATTCGCTGCGACGTACCAGACGTCGAACCATTCGACTAACACAGCGAGGACCAACATCGTCACCAGAAAGCCGCCGAATCTGACCGCATTCGAGCGAACGAATCGGGTGCCGAACGCTCGAGGCGTCATCGCCCCGTAGTCGGCGAAGGTCCACCACTCGTTGATCAGAAAGATGACGACGATCGACAGCTCCCACGAGATGACTTTCGCGGAGAGCGGGCCGAGGACCGTCAATTCGACCAACAAGATGAGGACGAGGTTGTCCACCGCCGCGCCGACGAAACCGACGCCAGCGAATTGGGTGAACCGCGATGTCGAACACAACGCTCGAAATCGCGTCCGAATCGCCTCGGAGAGCGAGTTTGGAGTCATATAGTACCTCGATAGGGCCGCGTAGTAGTGCGGTGTGCAGCGTCGACCGTAACGACCACTGGCTTCGGCACCCGTATCCGTGTTGCGATTCGCCGACAGGTTTGCGTGCCATCGAGAACGCGTCTTCGGACCTCGACTTGTAAAACGGTGTAGGTGGGTGGATACGAAGTGTAACGACCCACCGGCGAAAGACGACGGCGTGTTCGGAAACGTGCAGAAGGGGAAAACGTGTAGAAGAGGAGTCACAGTACGCGTAGGCCACAGCTCTCGAGGTCGACGACGGGAACCGACCGAGAGAAGGGAACGTTGCCCGGCGGCGGCAAGTTCGAGTCAGATCGCGAGATCGGCCGACGGCCGAACGACGGTGACGTCGTCGGCGTCGACGCGTTCGACGTCGAGGAAGTGCGGGGTGAAATTTCGCTTTTCGAAGTCCTCGTACTCGTCTTCGCTCCCGACGGTACACCACAACTGGACGGTTTCGGGGCCGTGCCACTCGCCGTTGCGATTGATCCCGAAGCAGACCAGTTCCTCGCCGTCGTACTCGACGATAGCCCCCTTCCGGATGCCCGGGTCGCCGTGAATGATGAGGCGCTTCATACCTCCCACTTCACAGGAGAGGCGATTAAACGCTTCGAAGGGGTCCTCGAGAACCAGTCACTACGCACGATCGTGAATACGATACGCTCATTCCGAGTCCACGAAGGACTTCTGGCACGAGAGCGAACCAAACGGGTTTTAAACAGCCCTGCCCTACCCCACGCCAAGTGAATTAACAATGCAGATGCCACGCCGATTCAACACGTACTGCCCGCACTGTAACGAACACCACGAGCACGAAGTCGAGAAGGCCCGATCCGGCCGTTCCAGCGGAATGAAATGGGACGCTCGCCGTACCCGACGGAACAGCGCAACGATCGGTAACTCCGGTCGTTTCTCGAAGGTTCCTGGTGGCGAGAAGCCAACCAAGAAAACCGACCTCAAGTACCGCTGTGGCGAATGTGGCAAGGCCCACCTCCGCGAGGGATGGCGCGCTGGCCGACTCGAGTTCCAGGAGTGATTTCAATGGCAGGAAATTTCTACAGTGTCCGATGCAGTGACTGCGAGAACGAACAGACCGTCTTCGGCAAAGCCTCCTCGGAGGTCGCCTGTGCCGTCTGTGGCACGACGCTCGCGCGACCGACCGGTGGCAAAGCCGAGATCGAACACGAGATCGTCGAAACTGTCGAGTCACGATGAAATACAGCGGCTGGCCCGAACCCGGCGAACTCGTCGTCGGTAAGATCGACGAGATCGAGGACTTCGGTGTCTTCGTCGATCTCGAGGAGTATCAGGACAAACGCGGCCTGATTCACATCTCCGAGGTCGCGAGCGGATGGATCAAAAACGTCCGCGACCACGTCCGCGAGGGTCAGATCGTCGTCTGCAAGGTCCTCGACATCGACGAGAGTTCCCAGCAGATCGATCTCTCGTTGAAAGACGTCAACGACCACCAGCGCTCCGACAAGATTCAGGAGTGGAAAAACGAGCAAAAGGCAGACAACTGGATGGGTATCGCCCTCGGCGAGGACGCCGACGACGAGACCTACACCGCAATCGCGAACGAACTGATCGCGGCCCACGGCAGCCTCTACAACGGCTTCAAGCAGGCGGCGATCCACGGTGTCGAAGCGCTCGAGGACACCGATCTCTCCGAGGACGAAATCGACTCGCTCGTCGAGACGGCTCGCGAAAACGTCTCGGTTCCGTACGTCAACGTAACCGGCTACGTCGACCTCGAGAACGCCTCGCCAAGTGGCGTCGACGGCATTCGCGAGGCGCTTGCGGCCGCCGAAGGAAACGGCGAGGTCCCCGAGGAAGTCGACC
Organism: Natronorubrum daqingense; assembly: GCF_001971705.1. NCBI lineage: Archaea > Methanobacteriati > Methanobacteriota > Halobacteria > Halobacteriales > Natrialbaceae > Natronorubrum > Natronorubrum daqingense. The sequence goes on along the minus strand of NZ_CP019327.1, from coordinate 246,641 downwards.
TCGAGGTGAGCTACGTCGGTGCACCGGAGTATCGAATCAAAGTTCGTGCGCCGAACTACAAGACCGCCGAATCCCACCTCGAGGAGAGCGCACAGCGAGCGATCACCGCGATCGAAGGTGAAGGTGGCGACGGCGAGTACCACCGCGATCGACGAACCGACGACGAGTAAGCCATGAAATCGGACATCAGGGTGTGTTCGGCGTGGCGCGACGCACACGACCGCCCGGTGTACACGCTTTCTGAGACGTGTCCTGACTGTGGGAGCGAGACCGAGAATACCGCGCCTGCGCCGTTCGATCCGAACGATCCACACGGCGAGTACCGACGCGCTCTTAAACGTCGCCGGCGCTGATACGGTATGGACGAACTCGAGATCGATGCAGTCGCCGAGGCCGACGTTACTGACCCCGTCCTCGTCGAGGGACTACCGGGCGTCGGACACGTCGGGAGTCTCGCCGTCGAACACCTGCTCGAAGAACTCGAGGGCGACAGTACGCTCGTCCGCCGAGTGTACTCCGAAGAGTTTCCACCGCAGGTGAGTCTCGAGGACGGCGTTGCCGAACTCACCTGCGCTGAACTACACGCCGTCTCCGTTCCCGACGGCAGAGATTTACTCGTTTTAACCGGCGATCACCAGGCCCAGACGAACGAGGGTCACTACACGTTGACGAACGCGTTTCTCGATATCGCCGAGGAGTTCGGCGCGAGCGAGGTGTACGCACTCGGGGGTGTTCCGACCGGCGAACTCATCGACGAGTACGCCGTCATTGGCGCTGTCAGCGACGAGTCGCTGCTGGAGGAACTCGAGGACGTCGGGGTCGAGTTTCGCGAGGACGAACCCGCTGGTGGGATCGTCGGCGTGTCGGGACTCTTACTCGGATTGGGCGAGCGCCGCGGATTCGACGCGGCCTGTCTGATGGGTGAAACCAGCGGCTATCTCGTCGATCCGAAAAGTGCACGCGCAGTGCTCGAGGTACTCGAGGAACTCCTCGAGTTCGACCTCGAGTACGACTCGCTCGACGAGCGCGCAGACGAGATGGAGGACGTGATCGGCAAGATTCAGGAGATGGAACAACAGCAACAACAGCAGATGGACGTGCCGACCGACGAGGATCTTCGGTACATCGGTTGAGTCGTCGGTCTAACCGCGACTGTAATCAACGATCCGCCGCAGGCCCCAACGCTATTTTGCCCAGTGATGTGCTCGCAACTATGACCAATACTCGAACGACGGATCGCGCCGACGTCGGCGTCGTTGGTGCGGGACTCGCCGGATTGGTGGCGGCGCGAGAACTAACCGCTGGAGGGCTGGACGCGGTTGTGCTCGAGGCGAGAGATCGCGTCGGCGGTCGAACGGCGAGTAAGTCGCTGTCAACTGGCGGGACGATCGACCTCGGCGCGGAGTGGATCGGAAGCGAGCACGCGCGGGTTCTCGAGTTAGTCGACGAATTCGACCTCGAGCTTTGCGAACAGTACCGTTCGGGCGTCGATCGAGTCGCCGTAACGGGTGAGGTGTTCGAACACGAAGAGCGGTTTCGGGCGCTGGCACCGGAATCGACGGCCGAGTTGCGCGACGCGTTCGAACGGGTCGAGACCCTCCGTCGCGACGTTCCCCTCGAGGCGCCCCAGGAGGCGGCCGAGGCCGACAGGTGGGACGGGACGACTCTCGAATCCTGGAAGCGAGAGGTGTTAGCGACCGACGCCGCACGGGAGACGTTCGACGCCTTCGTCCGCGCGGAATTCGCCGTCGAGCCGACGCAACTCTCGTTGCTGTCTTTTGTTTCGGCCGTCGACGCTGGCGGTGGGCTCGAGACGGTCACCGACTCGGGCGGCGTTACCCAGGAGTATCGCCTCGCCGGCAGTACCCAACAGCTCTCTCAGGGGCTGGCCGAGACTCTCGGCGACGCACTCCGATTGAGCGAGCCGGTGAGACGGATCGACCGACGCGGGGACGACGTGACGCTCGAGACGTCCGACGGATCCTACGTCGTTTCGAACGCCGTCGTCGCCGTCCCGCCGCCGCTGATCGAACGTATCGAGCACGATCCGCCGTTACCTGCCCGCCGACGAGGGTTGCTACAGCGGATGCCGATGGGGGCGGTAATCAAGTGCGTCGCGGCGTACGAGGAGCCGTTCTGGCGCGAGGCCGGTTATTCGGGGTCGGTACTGGCAACCGACGGCGTCGTGTCCGAAATCGCGGACGCGACGCTTCCGGACGGGGACCGAGGGTTGCTCATCGCGTTCGTCGCCGGCGGCAACGCCCTCGAGTGGAGCGAACGGCCAGCGTCCGAACGCCGGGAACGAGTGCTCGAGGAGTGTGCCCGCTACCTCGGCTCGCGGGCGGTCGATCCCCTCGAGTACGTCGACGAAGCCTGGTCGACGACGCGGTGGTCGACGGGCGGGTACAACGCCGTGATGGCTCCTGGAACGGTGACGACGTGCGGTGGTGCGCTCCGCGAACCCGTCGACGGCGTCCACTGGGCCGGTTCGGAGACGGCGCTCGAGGGGCGCGGGTTCATGGAGGGGGCGATCCGTTCGGGTGAACGAGTCGCGAACGAGATTCTCGAGGGTCTCGGCGGATGAGGGTGCTCGATCGACGGATCCCGTTCCGTCGCAGACCCTGAGTCCGTGATTCTGAGCGGTGGGCTTGCTCGGGGGGACTGTGGTATCGTCGTCCGGCTATTGGAAGTGATAGGCCGGTCGATGCCCGATAGTACTTCGAGCGACGTTCTATCCGCTTCCCGCGGGGGATAGGGCCTCAAACACACGACAGGCGTTCTTCGAAAAGGCACGCCAGAGTTTGTCCTCGGAGACGTCGAGCGTCAGGATTTCCATCACGGCGACGTTTGGGTGACGGGCTGGAACGCCGCTGCCGAAGAGCACGCGATCCGGGTGTTCGAGCAACGCGCGCTCGAGAACTTCGCGATACTGGACGAAGCTCGTCTCGACGTAGCACTCGTCGTAGCGCTCGAGTAAATCTATCATCTCGTGCATGCGCGAGCGCTCGAGGGGGTGGCCGCCGAAGTGTGCGACGACGACGGGAAACGATCGCTCGAGGAGGGTGGCTTCGAGGTGGACGGGACGAACGTCACCAGTACCGGCGACGAGGACGGGGAGCCCGACTGACTCGAGCGTCTCGAGGACGGCTTTGTCGGGATAATCGTCGACGTTGGGATCGATGACGAAGCCGTGGAATCGGTCATCGTAGGCGTACTTTTCGATATCGTCCGGAGTCGTGTGATACGGGTTTCGGCTGCTGACGGCGTTTCTGAGTCGTCCGATCGAGGAGGTTCCTGGTCGTCGTGTTCCGTTGATTCGAGCGAGTGCGATAAACGGCCGGTCGACGCTGTGGCGGGCGACGCCGTTGTTCGCACCGACGTAACTCGTGTCGGCGCTCGCCGGTGGAAAGACGACCGATCTGGTGATTCCCGCTTGATGCATCTCTCGCTCGAGTCGATCCGGGGTACTCGTGGAGTCCCTTCCGCCGGGAGACGCCCCATCCGGTGGCAGTCTCGCGTAGACGTCGACGACGCGAAACCCGTGTTCAAGTTCCAGCATCCCTGCCGGGACTTTCTAGCCGACCCATATTTTGCTACCGGCCACGAGGGACTCGAGTGGCGACGACTCGCGGCGTTGAGCCGAGCGAGCAATCGCCAGACGGGAGGGGTTCTGGAGCGCAATATTTATATAGAAGTGCTGACGACATAGTTAGTGAGGATTCAATTATGGCACAACAGCGACGCATGGGCGGACAGCCGATGTTTATCATGAGCGAGGATAGTCAGCGAACGCAGGGTCGCGATGCCCAGTCGTCGAATATCATGGCCGGGAAGGCCGTGGCGGAAGCGGTACGGACGACACTCGGTCCCCGTGGGATGGACAAGATGCTCGTCGACTCCGGCGGAGAAGTCGTCATCACCAACGACGGAGCGACGATTCTCAACGAGATGGACATCGAACACCCTGCAGCCCAGATGATCGTCGAAGTCGCCGATTCCCAAGAGGAAGAAGTCGGGGACGGAACGACGACGGCTGCGGTCGTCGCCGGGAACCTCCTCGGTGAAGCCGAAGACCTCATCGAACAGGACGTTCACGCGACGACGATCGTCGAAGGCTATCACGAAGCGTCCGAAATCGCACTCGAGGCAATCGCCGAGCAGGTCAACGAGGACGGCGTCGACGACGACGTGCTCAAACAAGTCGCCGAGTCGAGCATGACCGGCAAGGGCACCGGCGGCCTCACTGCAGCATCGCTGGCCGAAACGGTCGTCGAAGCGATTCGTCACGTCGAAACCGACGCGGCAGTCGCCCGCGACAACGTCGCCGTTCACACCCAGGTCGGAGCCTCCTCGAACGCGACGGAGCTCGTTCCCGGAATCGTCTTCGACGAGGAGCCTGCCCACGACGGCATGCCTGCGGAGGTCGAAGATGCCTCGATCGCTGTACTCGACGTCGAACTCGGCGTCCGTACGGGAGAGATCGATGCCGAGTACGCTATCGACTCCATCGACCAGCTCAACACGGCGATCGGCGCCGAGGAGAGCGAGGTCCGTGGCTACGCGGAAACGGTCGCCGAAAGCGGTGCTGACGTCGTCATCACGACCGACGACGTCGACGACCGCGTCAGTTCCTTCCTCGCGAGCGAGGGCATCTTGCTCTTCGAAAACATCGGTAGCAGCGACGCGAAAGACGTCGTCTCCGCGACCGGTGCGACGCGAGTCGGTGCGCTCGACGACCTCGAGGAGTCCGACTTCGGCGAGGCTGACCGGGTTCGCTCGGCGAACTACGGCGACGACGACCTCGCGTTCATCGAAGGCGGCGCGGCCGCAGAGACCGTCACGGTCTTCGTCCGCGGTGGGACCGAACACGTCGTCGACGAACTCGAGCGAGCGATCGGTGACGCGCTGGACGTCGTCGCGACGGCGCTCGATTCCGGCGAAGTTGTCCCCGGTGCCGGTGCGACTGAGATCGCCATCGCAGACAAGATCCGCCAGGAGGCAGCGGGTATCGAAGGCCGCAAACAACTCGCCGTGACGGCCTTCGCCGACGCCCTCGATATCGTCCCCCGAACGCTCGCGGCGAACACCGGCCAGGACCCAATCGACGCGCTCGTGGACCTTCGTTCCGCTCACGAGTCCGAGGGTCGCGCAGGCCTGATTACCGACGGCGAGGACGTCACCATCGACGACCCGCTCGAGTACGGCGTCGTCGACCCGGCGGACGTCAAGCGTGAAGCCGTCGAGAGTGCGACCGAAGCCGCAACGATGATCGTCCGTATCGACGACGTCATCGCCGCCGAATAACGACGCCGAGTCAGTTTTTTACCGTTTTTCCGTTCGTATAACGTAGAAAGCACACCGGTAACCGATCAGTCAGTAATCGTATACGGTACAAGATGTATCAATAGGGATGAGTTACTCGCAGCCAATAATGTTAAGTGTTAACACGCATGATTGTATCCTGTATCATGTCCAAAACCACTCGAGATCGCCTGACGCAGGTCAACGAACAGACCGGGCGTCCGGTGTACTACGACGACAGTCGGGGGACGTATCACGTCTGGTGTCAGACCGGTGATTACGAACCGGTAAGTACAGCACTCGTTCTCGCCGTCTCGTCGATACTCGGTGTCGAAACCGAGGATCTCGAGTCACTCTCGAGACGGGTCGATCCAGACGCGTTGAACGGTCTCGTGGGTCACTGGGACAAAACCGACCCGCGTGCGTCTAACGGATCGGTTGCTTTTCGGTATGCCTCGTGTCGAATCACCGTCTACGCCGATGGCGAGATCGTCATCGATCCCGATCACCACGTCCGCGAACGAGGCTCATCGTCAAGGGTCGGATAAGGACGACCAGATCACGGAGAATCGCTATTCGTCTCTGTCTCCGTCTCAGTCGTCTTCAATCGTCTCGAGCGTCACGTGCTTCCCACCCTCGAGGCCGAACGCCTCGTCGCCACGGCCCTGATTCACGTCGAGTTCGACGTAGCCGTGGCTGCCGACGGTCGCGAGTCGCTCACCGACCGGAACGGATGCGAACGTCTCGCCGATAGGGACGACCTCGTCGTTCACGCTCACGCGGTCGCACCCTGTGAGAAATCCGCCGGGAACGTTCGTGATCACGTTCCCGAAGTCGTCAACGGTCAGCACTTCACCCGCCGCGCGTTCGTCCTCGAGCGTCGGTTCTGGAAGGCGACAGTCGACGGGGTCGTCGACGAGCGGTGTGAGCCACTCGAGGTCGGTGACTCCCTCGAGTCCAGCTTCGTGGACCTCGCCCGCGGCGGGTGCGAAGACGTCCCGCCCGTGGAAGGTCGCGCTGGCAGGGCCGTCGGGGCGACCGGTATCGTCCTCGCTCGGGTGGAGCGCCGTCGCGTCCGGTCCGTTCGGAATCGATCCGGTATTAGCTCCGGCAGTATTGGCTCCCACAGGTTCGACCTGCTCGAGGGCAGATTCCTCGATCTCGTAGCATTCGTAGTCGACGTCGGTGTCTCCGTCACGTCCGCTGTCGGCGAGTCGCCGTGTTGCTGGCAGGAGTACGCCGTTGTCGGGGCCGACGAGGAGGTGTTCGCCAGCACGGACGACGATCGCCCGTCGGTCGGTTCCAACGCCGGGGTCGACGACCACGAGGTGTGTCGCTGGCGGAAAGTAGGGGAGCACTTCTCGAAGCCAGAATGCACTCGCCCGCACGTCCTGTCGCGGAAAGTCGTGTGCGACGTCGACCAATCGGGCGTTCGTCCGTCGGGCCAGGACGCCTTTCATCGCCGCGGGGTACGGCGTCCCAAAATCCGATGCGAGCGTGATCATAGCCGACGGTACGAGACGGCCACAGAAAGGAGATACGCTCGCCAATCGGCGTATTTTGGCTGCCGATCACTTGAGTCGTGGGCCGCCAACACTCGAGGTTCCGTCGCCTTCAGGTGGAGTAGAATATCAAGCACCGTTCGAGTCCGAGTCGCTGATCATCTGGAGACGCTCGATTCCGTTCATCTCGTCGACGACGCCGACGACGGCTTCGGGGACGAGCGTCTCCCAGTCGCCGTCGTTGATCATCCGTTCGCGGACCTCAGTCCCCTCTAAGACCTCGCGATTGAACATCGGTGATTGTCGGATTTCGATGCCGGCTTCGCGAAAGAGTTGGATGACGAGTGGATTGTTCGAGTAGGCGACGTCGAAGTCCGGGCTCATACTCTGGACGTGGCTCACCCAGACCGAATTTCGCTCGAGGTCCTCGATCGGGACGGCGTAGGTGACGAGATCGAACTCGACCAGCGACTTCGTGATCATCATGATCCGTTCGCCGGCCGTGAACGGGTTTCGGACCGTGTGCGAGTCGTCGGCGCTGCCGATCCCGAGGACGAGTTCGTCGACGTCCTCGGCAATTTGCTCGATCATACTGAGGTGCCCGTTGTGGAACGGCTGGAAACGCCCGATGTAAAACCCCCTGCTCATGCGGAAAATTGCTCGGGCGGTATGCTTAAGCGTGGCGAGTTTCCCAACAGTTGCGAACGACGAAAGCGAGTCACACGTGTAGAATAGTTCAGTGTGTTATCACTGCACATAAGTTGGAAATCTCATCGCTAAATCGAGCCGGCGGGAAACGCTGACCCGGGTTTATAGCAGTCGAGTCCCCGTATATCTGGAGTTTTTGCTATCCGCCGCATGGAGAAAGTATATCAGTGCCAGTCCCTTCGAATCAGGTACTGAACAGAGTTCTATGAGCAACGATACGAACGTTGACGATCCTCCCAAAGACGACCCCGACGCTGAGCCTGAGTCAGACCAGACTCAGTCACGGCCCCGCGACGAGGAGCCGGCGTCGGATCGTCAGGGAGAACGGTCGCTCCTCGAAGAAGAAGGTGACCGGCGCGACGACGTCGACGACGATGACCAACGTAACGATATCGACGATTCGAACGGCGATACCGGCGAACTCGACGATAGTGACGAGTTCGACGATCCGATCGCCGACCCGAACGACGAACTCGAGTCGGATTCGACGACCGAGGAAGAAGACGACATCGAAACCGTCGAAGACCTCGGGAGCACGGTCGAAGTCGATCCGGGTGTCGAAGTAGACGAAGAGAACGCCGAAGACGATCTTCTCGGCGGGCTCAAAGTCGATTCGACCGCCGATATCGAGGTCCCAGACCGGCTCGTCGACCAGGTCATCGGTCAGGACGAAGCACGAGACATCATCATCAAAGCGGCCAAACAGCGCCGACACGTGATGATGATTGGCTCCCCGGGTACCGGGAAGTCGATGCTGGCGAAGGCGATGAGCCAGTTGCTCCCGCGAGAGGATCTTCAAGATGTCTTAGTCTACCACAACCCGGACGACGGCAACGAGCCGAAGGTCCGAACCGTCCCCGCCGGGAAGGGTGAACAGATTATCGACGCCCACAAGGAAGAAGCGCGCAAGCGAAACCAGATGCGCTCGATCCTGATGTGGGTCATCATCGCGATCATTATCGGCTACACGCTGCTCAGCCCGACCAGTATCCTGCTCGGCATCATCGCCGCAGGTATCGTTTGGCTGATCTTCCGCTACACGTCCCGCGGCACGGACGCAATGGTGCCGAACATGATCGTCAACAACGGCGATCAGCGCACCGCGCCGTTCGAGGACGCAACCGGTGCCCACGCCGGTGCACTGCTCGGTGACGTCCGCCACGACCCGTTTCAGTCCGGTGGGATGGAGACGCCGAGCCACGACCGCGTCGAACCCGGCTCGATTCACCAGTCTAACAAGGGCGTGTTATTCGTCGACGAGATGAACACGCTCGACGTCCGTACCCAGCAGAAGCTGATGACCGCGATTCAGGAGGGCGAGTTCGCCATCACGGGCCAGTCCGAGCGCTCCTCGGGCGCGATGGTCCAGACCGAACCCGTCCCCTGTGACTTCATCATGATCGCCGCGGGGAACCTCGACGCGATGGAGAACATGCACCCCGCACTGCGCTCGCGGATCAAGGGATACGGGTACGAAGTGTACATGGACGACACCATCGAGGACACGGCCGAGATGCGGCGCAAGTACGCCCGCTTCATCGCCCAGGAGGTCGAACGCGATGGACGTCTCCCACACTTCGAGCGCGAAGCCGTCGAGGAGCTCATCCTCGAGGCCAAGCGCCGGGCGGGCCGGAAGGATCACCTGACGCTCCTGTTCCGGGACCTCGGCGGTCTCGTCCGCGTTGCGGGTGACATCGCCCGTTCCGAGGACCGCGAACGCACGACCCGCGACGACGTGTTGCAGGCGAAGAGCCGCTCCCGGTCGATCGAGCAACAACTCGCCGACGACTACATCGAACGGCGCAAGGACTACGAGCTCCAGGTCACCGACGACGGCGTCGAGGGCCGCGTCAACGGACTCGCCGTGATGGGCGAGGACTCCGGGATCATGCTCCCCGTCATGGCCGAAATCGCCCCCGCACAGGGCGGCGGACAGGTCATCGCCACGGGACAGCTCAAAGAGATGGCCGAGGAATCCGTCCAGAACGTCTCCGCGATCATCAAGAAGTTCTCGGACGTCGATCTCTCGGAGAAAGACATCCACATCCAGTTCGTCCAGGCCGGCCAACAGGGCGTCGACGGCGACTCCGCCTCCATCACGGTGGCGACGGCCGTCATCAGCGCACTCGAGGACATTCCGGTCGATCAGTCGATCGCGATGACCGGTTCGCTCTCGGTTCGCGGGGACGTCCTCCCCGTCGGTGGGGTAACCCACAAGATCGAGGCTGCAGCCAAAGCTGGCTGCACCAAGGTCATCATCCCCGAGGCGAACGAACAGGACGTGATGATCGAAGAGGAGTACGAAGAGATGATCGAGATCATCCCGTGTTCGAACATCAGCGAAGTGTTAGACGTCGCCCTCGAGGGCGAGCCGAAGAAAGACTCGCTGGTCGATCGCCTCAAATCGATTACCGGCTCGGCGTTCGAAGGCGGTCAGGGTGCCGTTGGCTCCGCCAGCGGCTCGAACCCGAACCCACAATAGATGACTGCGTGGGCGACGTTCGCCGGGATTACGGGCGTCGTCCTCGTCGTGTTGCTCGTTTTATCGCAGTTGACGCAGGATGCTTTCGAGGGTTCCGACCCTGACTCCGACTCCGACTCCGACGCTCGCCAGTCGACGGTATCCGACCGAACCGAAGCAATTCAGACTCCCGCGGATTCGCCGACCCCTGGGAACCTCCCCCCGTCGGAAACGTCCTCGCTCGAGGCGGATTCGGACGCGAGTCCCCCAGGTGAGAACGAACGGCCATCGAGTCACACCGACGCCGACCCCGCCTCCGGTGAGCCAGCGGACGTCGATCCCAGATCGTTGTCGACGATGGCGTTGCTGGCGAACGTCGCGTTCTCGCAGGGACTGTTCGCGCTCGTCTTGCTCGGCGCAGTGATCTACACGGGAATTCCTGCCGACGCACTCGGGATCGAGTTCTCGTGGCGTTACCTCGAGCAGGGGCTCCTATTGGGTGCGGTCTTCGGAATCGCCCTCTACGTGGCGAACGAGGTCGCTGCGGCGCTGGCGACGCGCTTCGGGTTCGACCACGACGAGGAACTGCGAGAGCTGTTAGGCCCCGACTCGGCGACGGAGTGGGGCGTGTTGCTCGTCGTCGTGTTGCCGATCATCGCCGTCTTCGAGGAACTGCTCTTTCGAGCCGCGATGATCGGCGCGATGGAAGCCGGGTTCGGCGTTTCGCCGTGGCTCCTCGCCGTCGTCTCCTCCGTCGCGTTCGCGGTGGGACACGGCATTCAGGGGTCGGTCGGTATCGTCGTGACGGGCGCCCTCGGATTCGTCCTCGCGGCGATTTTCGTCGTCACGGGGAGCTTTCTGGTCGTCGTCGTCGCTCACTACCTGATCAACGCCTTCGAGTTCGTCGTCCACGAGGGTCTCGAACTCGAGTGGGCGCGAATCCTCGAAGGCTAAGAGGACGGACCTGTTCGAATTCAGTATGGACACACGTGAAGCGATTCCGGACGCGGTGTATCGGGCGATCTTCTACGGCATACTCGGGTACTTCGCGCTCCTCTTGTACGGGCAAAGCGCGGGCGAGCCCGTGGCGATTCTCGCAGCGGAGTTCGTTTTCGGGGTAATCGCCATCGGCGTCGGAACGGTGTTGTTCATCCAGACCAGAGAGACGACGACATCGCCGGCGCTGCTCGGGGCAGCCGTCTGTCTCGTGGCCGGCGGAATGTTTCAGTTTGGCTACCTCTTCACGCGCGTTCTCGTCCTCGATCAGGTCTCGTCCATCGTCGTCTTCGCCGGCATCGGGTTGTACCTCTATGCGGTCTGGTACGCCGAGTGAGAAGAGATTTTTCCGTCGGATAAGGGCGGTTTAGAGTTCCTCGAGCGACCGGAGCTTCTGTTCGACGGTCGGCGGTGCAGCACTCGGGCCGTCACGAACGCGGTGGTCCGGGATCAAAAGCGGGGTCGGATTCTCATCTAACGCGGTTCGGACGAGGATGATGTCGTCTTCGTCCTCCGGGTCCAGTTCGGGAGTCATCCGCGCGAGCGCCTCGACGCTCACCTGGTCGCCGTAGGGGATCTCGCGAACCTGCTCGAGGACGGCCCGCTGGTCGGTCGGCACGGTCAACGCGATCTGAATATCGTCGAAGTCCACCTCCTCGAGACCGTCGAGGTATTCGAATATCTCCTCGAGGACGGGGTGTTCGTCCTCGGCATCCGCGTCGGGGGTCGTGGGAAACGAGACGCTCAAGACCCGGCCGCTCGCGGCACCGAGCTGGACGTATCGGTCGAGGTACGTTGACTCGCGCGCGTAGATTCCTGCGTCCGTGGCGTCCTCCATACGTGTGCCTAGGTGATGCGGGGTTGAATAATCGCCGGTCGATCACTATCGACTGACGCGATGAACGAGTTGACGATCGGCGATCGAACTGATCGCCCGGTAGCAGCCGTATTCGTACGCCACGACCACCTCCCGCGTCCGCTGTACGCCCGTTCGTTCGCGACGATGGCGGAAGGCTTTTGTACATATGAGTACGTCGATGTACAATAATGAACTCCAGAACGGAGCTCGCTCCGGCGGTGGCGTCGATCCTCGAGGCCGCCAGAGAGCGCCCGGGTGGTGATGCCCCCGTCGACGTCGACGCGCGCTCGTTACCCGACGCGCTGGCGCGAGCGGAGGCGGACGGTCGCGTGCCCGTGATCGCGGAGGTAAAGCCGACGAGTCCGACCGCCGATGGAACGCGTGCGGACGATCCCGTAGAACTAGCCCGGGCGATGGTCGAGGGTGGCGCAGCGGCGATTTCCGTCCTCACCGAGCCGACGCACTTCGGTGGCTCACCCGAGGCACTGACGCGAATCCGAGAGGCCGTTTCGGTCCCCGTGCTTCGCAAGGACTTCGTCGTCCGCGAGGACCAACTCGACGTCGTCGAAGCCGACCTCGCCTTGCTCATCGCACGCTTCGTCGGCGCTCGGAAATCGAACGATTCGCGAGCCAGTCAGAACCCGTCACGTTCTGACGCTGACCTCGAGGAACTCGTCGTCGCCGCTCGCGAGCGAGGATTTCAGGCGCTCGTCGAGGTCCACGACCGGGAGGAACTCGAGGACGCGCTCGCAGCCGGAGCGAACATCATCGGGGTCAACAACCGCGATCTGGCGAAACTCGAGGTCGACCTCGAAACCTTCGAGTCCGTCGCGCCCCACGTCCCTGACGACGTAACGTTGATCGCCGAAAGTGGCGTCTCCTCGCCCGACGATGTCAGACGAATGCGCGAGGCGGGTGCCGACGCCCTCCTGGTCGGAAGCGCCATCATGGACCACGGCGCGGGCGACAGCAACGTGACGGAGAACACCCGACGGCTGGTCACCGCGACGGAGCACGGAGAATGATCGACGACGCAGACAGCCACGGAGACGAGAGATGAGCACGAGCGACCACGACCACGAACGAAACCGAGAGCGCGACAGCGACGCCACCTTCGGCGACTACGGTGGCCAGTACGTCCCCGAGGCACTGATGCCGGCCGTCCAGGAACTCGAGGACGCCTACGAGCGCTACGTATTGAACAACGAAGACGGATTTTTAGACGAGTTCCGCGAGCGCATGCGCGAGTTCGGCGGCCGGCCGACGCCGCTCCAGCGCGCGGACCGATTGAGCGAGCGCTACGACCGCGAGATCTACCTCAAACGCGAGGATCTCGTCCACGGCGGCGCACACAAGCTGAACAACGCGCTCGGACAGGTCCTGCTCGCGAAGTACATGGGCAAGGAGCGAATCATCGCCGAGACCGGCGCGGGCCAACACGGCACCGCGACGGCGATGGCCGCGGCCCACCTCGAGATGCCCTGTGAGATCTACATGGGCCGAACGGACGTCAACCGCCAGCGGCCGAACGTCTACCGGATGCGGATGAACGGGGCCGAGGTCAACCCCGTCGACGCCGGAAGCGGGACGCTCAAGGAGGCGATCAACGAGACGATGCGCGACTGGGCGACGACGGTCGAACGAACCCACTACGTCATCGGATCGGTCGTCGGACCCCACCCGTTCCCGAAACTGGTTCGTGACTTTCAGGCCGTTATCGGGCGAGAAGCCCGCGAGCAGATCCGCGAGCAGGCGGGTCGACTCCCCGACAGCGTCGTCGCCTGCGCCGGCGGCGGGTCGAACACGATGGGGGCGTTCCACGAGTTCGTGCCGGATGATGCAGTCGATCTGTACGCCGTCGAGGCCGGCGGCTCGAGCCTCGAGATCGACGCCGAGAACGCGATCGCCCCGAACTCGGCGACGCTGTCGACGGGGACGGACGGCGTGCTCCACGGCGCGATGACGAAACTGCTACAGAGCGAGGAGGGCCAGATCATGGAATCACACAGCGTGAGTGCCGGACTCGACTACGCGGGCGTCGGCCCCGAACTCTCCCATCTCGTCGACACGGGACGGGTCACCCCGGTCAGCGTCGACGACGAGGCCGCACTCGAGGGCTTTCACCGACTGTCGCGACTCGAGGGGATCATCCCCGCACTCGAGTCGAGTCACGCGTTAGGTTATCTCGAAGAAGCGCACGAAGACCTCGGCGACCTCGTCATCGTCAACGTTTCCGGCCGGGGCGACAAGGATCTGGAGACCGTGTTGGAGGAAACCGAGAAGCGTGATCTCGAGGCGGCCCCCGACGTGGAGGTGTTCGACGGATGAGCGGCGAGTCGACGGCGACCGAGTACGACAGCGACGTCGAGGCCGCTATCCGCGAGAACCACCCCGCGCTCATCACGTACATCACGGCGGGCGATCCGTCGCTCGAGGACACCAAAGCGTACGTCGAAGCCCTCGACCGCGGCGGGTCAGACCTGATCGAACTGGGCCTTCCCTTCTCGGAGCCGATCGCCGAGGGGCCAACGATTCAGGCCGCGATCAACCGCGCACTCGAGGCCGGAACGACGCCCGAGGGCTTCTTCGAACTGATCGACGACCTCGAAACGGAGGCGCCGCTGCTGGTGATGACCTACTACAACATGATCCTGCAGTACGGGCCGTCTGCGGCCGTTCGCCCCTTCGTCGAGCGCGCCGCCGAGACCGGGCTCTCGGGGATTATCGTTCCGGATCTCCCCGCCGAAGAAGCCGATCCCCTCCGCGAGGCCTGCGACGATCACGGCCTCGACCTCGTCTTCATCGTCGCGCCGACGACCGAGGGTGAGCGCCTCGAGCGGATCATGTCGCAGGTGTCCGGCTTCGCCTACGTGCAGGCTCGCCTCGGAACGACCGGCGCGCGCGCGGACGTCTCGAACGCGACCCACGACAGCCTCTCGCGACTCGACGACTACGACGTGCCCAAGGCCGTCGGCTTCGGCGTTAGCGAGGGCGATCACGCGGCCGAAATCATCGACGCCGGTGCCGACGGCGTCATCGTGGGCAGCGCGCTCGTCGACATCGTCGCTGAGCACGGGTCGGCGGGCGAGGCCCCCGCGGCAGACGCCCTCGAGGCCAAAGCTCGAGAGCTCAAACGCGGCGCTCTTCGGGGAGGCGAGACCCTCACGAACGATACGGAAGATACACCGGAACCAGAACAGCCATAACTGCAAGCTTGCTACACACTCGCAATGACTACCACAGGAATCGACGCCAGACTCGACAGAATCGGTACAGACGGCTCCTACGTGATCGTTCCGATGGATCACGGCACTACGATCGGCGCCGTACAGGGGCTCAAAGACATCGAATCGACGATCGACGGTGTCACCAGCGGCGGTGCAGACGCGGTTCTCACGCAGAAAGGCATCGCGCCCCGCGTTCACGAACACAAAAACGGCAAGGGCTACATCGTCCACCTCAACGGATCGACGTCGATCGGCCCCGACGAGAACGAGAAACGGGTGACCGGCACCGTCGAAGAAGCCGTTCGAGTCGGTGCCGACGCCGTCTCCTTTCATATCAACGTCGGCTCGAATCACGAACCCGACCAGATCACCCAACTCGCCGACGTAACCGAGCAGGCGACGCGACTGGGCATGCCGGTGCTCGCGATGGCCTACGCGCGCGGCCCCGACGTCGACCCCGAAGATCCCGAAGCGCTCGGCCACGCCGTCCGACTCGCGGAAGAACTCGGAGCGGATATCGTCAAAACGGGCTACAGCGGCGACGCAGCTAGCTTCGAGCACGTCTGTGAGTCGACTCGACTGCCGGTCGTCATCGCCGGTGGCTCGAGAGGGACCGACCGACAGACCATCGAAATGGTGCGCGGCGCGATGGACGCCGGTGGCGCCGGCGTCTCGATGGGGCGATCGATCTTCCAACACGAAAACCCGCAAGCGATCGCGAACGCCGTCTCCGGCGTCGTCCACCACGATATCTCGACGGACGACGCACTGGCGAAATCCGGGCTCGCACTCGAGGCGTAACCGGGACCCACCTGCGAGTACCGAACGCAACCGATACTCGACGGTCAGCGTTCTCGACTGCTTGCGTATCTGTACTGTTTTTTCTCACACCGTATTCGGGCTCATCCGGGCGGCGTCGCACGCTCGAGGCGTCTCCGTTGATAATCGAAGTGATACGTCGCGTACGCTCACAGGTCATTCACACAGCAGTGGCTGTTGCAGGCCGAACCCACTCCCCGCTCATTCCTGATTAGTCTGACATGGTCCCACGATCTGTCGCAGTCACGACTGTCACCATTCACGTTCGCGGTGTCGAGGTGGTTCTCGATGGCGAGTAAAACATACGAAATCGGCGGTGTGCAAGCTCGAATAGCAAACTTACTGGAGTCGTACGGTCTCGGGGTATTGTTCGCAGCAAACGTGTTCGGTGCCGGGTCGGTCTACATTCTCGCGGATACGGGCGCAAACTTCGCCTTCGCCTTACTGTGGGTGCTCCCGCTGGCGTTTCTCATCGATATTGCACTCCACGACATGTCCGCTCGATTGGCCGTCTCTCGAGAACCGCTGACCGACTACATCGTCGATCGACTCCCTGGCCCGAGCGGTCAGTTGGTCATCATCTCGATGGCAGTGATGAGTGCGTTCTGGTCTATCGCGAACTACGCGATCGCCGGCGCGGCGTTAGCCTGGCTCGTTCCCGGCCTGGACAACGTCATCATCGGCATCCTGCTCGCGAGCGGCGTCGGAATCGCCCTCGTCGAGTTGCGCGTGTACGAACGCATCGAGGGCGCGATCGCTGCAATGGTGATTACCGTCTTCGCGTCCTACGGCCTCCTGCTGATCGGCCTCGACATTCCCGTCGGTGACGTCGTCGCCGGCCTCGTGCCAGCCTTAGAGAGCGACGTCGGCTACCTCACGGCCATTATCGCCTTGCTCGGGACGACGGTTTATTGGCCGAACTTCTTCATCCAGTCGAGCATCGGGCCGACGAAGGAGTGGTCCGACGTGAACACCTATCGCCGCGACAACGCCGCCGGCATCATCACGACGCTCACGATCGGTGCGTTCGTGATGATCGTCTCCGCGATTACGCTGACCGAGGGCCCGACGACGCTTACCGGGCCCGGCGAACCCCTGGCTGCACTCCTCGGAAGCGGGGCGCTCTACATCTTCCTGTTCGCCGCGTTGCTCGCCAGTTTCAGTTCGGCGACCGGGACGCTGTTCGGCGCTGGCTACATGGTCCCACAGGCGTTCGGCCATCACACCCGGTTCGGAGACACGAAGTTCAGAGCGACCGTCGTCGCCCTCATCATCTTCTCGGCGGTCGCCGCGTTCTGGTTGCTCGCGAACACCGGGCTCACGCCCGTCAGAATGGCCATCATCATGCCTGCGATCAACGGTCTCATCGCCCTGCCGATCACCGTCCTGGCGCTCATCGGTGCGGTCAACCGCTACCGAGACGTGTCGCGGGCGGAAAACATCGCGTTCGGCCTCGTCGCACTCGTCTTGTTGCTGGGCAGCATCACGACGGCCGACTCGCTCGCAACCACCATTTCCGGGTGGCTCTAACGCGAGGAGGTCGCCTCGAGACCGAGCGGATCCACCGTCACGAGCCCCTCGACGACGGCTTCGCCGACGCGGGCGGCGTTGGTAATCCCCAGCGCGAGACTCCCTGGATTGCCGTCGAAACTCTCGGCGACCGACTGACCGGGTGCCGGCCGATCGTAGTTGGCAACCGACCGAACGCTCAGGTACTGCTCGCGCAGGCCGAATCGCTCGAGGGCGCGCGCCGTGGCCGCGTCTTCCATCTGCGTCGTCACGTACGGTTCTGCGTCGTACTCCCCACAGAGCCACTCGACCTCTCGGGCGTAGCGCGTTCCGTGCCAGAACTCGTCCCCGCAGACGGTCGTCCCGCGCTCGATCGTCGGCCCTGCGTTCGGCGCGTTCGGATACGTTCGCTGGTACGCACGGGCGTCCTCATCCGCCTCGAGGGCGACGCCCCGGGCGGCCTCGAGCGCACACTCGACGAGGCTCTCCTCGAGTCGGTGGACGTAGTCTCGCGGACGGTAGGCAAGAAGGTCGATCGGGCGCTCCGCGGGGGATTCGACGGCCGCGTCGGCGGAACTCGAGTCTTCCGGGTGGTCCCAACGGTGTTTTCGGTCCCAGTCGACGACGGCGTCGGCGATGGCGACCGACCCGAGCGCGGTCGTTTCGGGGGACGAACCCGCGATACCACTCGAGACGACGTAGGTCGATTCGAGGTCGACTCCCGGCGTGGCGAGTAACGCGGTCGTCGTCGTCGCCGCGTCGCTCTTGCCGATCCCAGTCGTCGTGATCGCAACGTCGTCTTCGGTCAGATACAGCGGCGTCTCCGTCCCGGGAACCTCGAGCGCGTCGACGAGGGTGGCGCGCTCGAGCCACGGCCGTCGTTCGTCGAGCGGGGCTTCGAACGCGGCCGTGAGGACCAACGCAGTGGGGGACACTGGGTCGTCCGGTTCCGGTGCTCGCGGCTCGGGTCGTGAGGGCTCGCTCATGGAATCTAATTCCCGATAGCCGGGGCACCCGCATAGAACCTCCTTATCGACATCCAGGACACCCAGACGAGGTGTCGCCATCCGACTGCGGCGTCGAATCCAACCGTAACAGCTTCAAAATCCGCCTGCGTTTTCCGGCCCGTGACCGACGCCGACCTCACGATCGACGACGAAATCGTCGCTCGCGCCCGGATCCACGCCCGAGAGGTCTGTCGCGAGTACGACCTCGAGATCGATCGCGAGGCCCTCGAGTGGGAGGTGTCGACTCGCGCGCGCCGACGTGCCGGGGCCTGTCGGTGGAACCGTTCGCGCGAGGTCGCGACGATCGTGTTGACTCGACAAGCGTACGAACGCTACGAGTGGGAGACGTTCGCCGGCGTCGTCAGACACGAACTCGTCCACGCCTGGGAGTTCCAGCGCTTCGGGGAGTCCGGCCACGGCACCCGCTTTCGAGAGCAGGCGACGCGACTCGAGGCCCCTCGCCACTGCGAGACGTTCTCCGAGCCGCGATACGTCCTGCGCTGTCTCGGGTCGGCGTGTGAGTGGTCGGCGCGGCGACACCGCGCGTCCAAGCCGGTGAAAGCGCCCGACCAGTATCGCTGTGGCCAGTGCGGACACGACTACGAGGTCGAACACGCTGAGAGCGGGCGGACCTGGACGAGTGCGAGTGAGTACGGTGGCGTGAAAGCAGCCCTCGGCGAGACGTGGTAAGCCCGAGCGAGTCGACGACGACCAGCGCGAGACACTCGCTCGCCACAGCGCTCGTGAGAGCGCCACGGAACACTTATTCGAGTCCCGCGTACTGATTCATCTATGGGATTACTCGAGTTGATGCTGGGCCAATCGGGCCCCGGCGAACAGGGCGTCGAGGGACGGTCGTACAAACTGCCGAAAGACACACACGACTTCGTCTACCCGGTCGCCGTCCGACGCGTCGAACTCGAGGGATTTCTCGACCTCCTCGAGGCGGAAGCCGACGCACCGTCGCTCGAGGTCGACACCGACGATGTCCAGAGCGTGTTCGACGAGGTCCTCGGCGAAGTCGACATCGACGCAGAATATCTGACCGAGCGCCAGCGGAACCCGCGACAGGAGGCCCGGGCCGTCCTCGACACCTGGCACGAGCAGGTCGACGACGACATCGGAATCGTTTACGCCCGGCCGGACACCTACCCGACGCTCCTCTCGTTCGTCAAACGGTGCAAGCAGCGAGACGATCACGTCGACGATCAGTTCGAATTGCCCGACACCTTCAACGACGGTGCAGCCCTGCTCAAACGACTCGAGGAGGCGACCGACGAACAGTATCGTGCCGTCGTTCACACGGACGTGCTCCCTCCCCACCCCTGAATCGCGCGCCCAATAGCTAGATTCTGCGCTGCTCGCTTCTTTTGGTCACCGTTCGAAAACCGGCCAGTTACACGATCGTCTCGAACGCCTCGAGCGACGCGAGTTCGTACGTCGGTTCGTGACCGACGCTTGCAGGGTCGTCGTGGCCCAGATCGAGCCAGGCCGAATCGAGACCCATCGCGTTCGCCCCCGCGACATCTGCGTGCAGGGAGTCACCAATGTGAAGCGCCGCGTCGGGCGTCGCCTCGAGTTCTCTCAACGCGTGCTCAAAAGGGGCGGCGTCGGGTTTGGGATGAATGCCCTTGCTCGGCTCCGTAAACACCCGCACGTCGAACGCGTCCGCGATGTCGAGTGCCTCGAGTTTCTGCGTCTGCGTCGGACGGCCACCGTTCGTGATCAAGCCGACCGGACCGCGCTCGCGGGCGTGCTCGAGTGCCGCCTTCGCGCCGGGGCGAAATCGAACAGCAGACGGATCCTGCGCCTCGAGATAGCGCTCTGCGAGCGTCGACGTGTGAGTGGATTCGACGTCGGCATTTGCAGCGACTGCTGTAAAGAGATTCTCGTAGAACTCGAGAGCCGTCTCGGCGGTCGGAACCGACGGCACGGCCGTTCTGAGATCCCTCGGCGTGCAAAACGGCTCGAGGTGGGCTCGATCGAACGCGGACTCGAGAAGCGCCTCGGGGTCCTGCGTCGACTCACAGAGTGTTCGATCGAGATCGAAACAGATCGCATCGTACGCACTCATTATTCAGAAGATGGGGTGCGAGCGTTCTCAACGTTTCGCCAGTGTGTCATAGTGAAGCACGTTCTGTGAACCGCCTCCGGCGGTCGCTCGAGCGAGCGGGAGCGTGCCGTCTCTCTCGAACCGAGGTACTGACACCGAATGACGCGACGACGACAGGTCGTCTGTGACATTCGCCACGTTCAAGCCAATCCCCTTCGACGGTGAATTCATGACGCGATCTGTCTGGGTCAAAGCCGACGACACCGTCGGCGACTGGGACGACCGACGCGAACGGATTACCGCTGCACTCGAGGCGGGTGCAGACTGGGTACTGGTCGACGAGGACGAGGTTGCACGGGTACGGGAACTCGGCGACATCAACGTCGCCGCCTACCGAACCGACGGCGATGTGACGCTCGTGGACGACATCGACGACGCCGAAGCCGATAGCGACGATGAGTCGGGCGCACAACCCGACGCCATCATCGTCGGCAAGGAAGGCGAAGGCGACGCGACAATCGACCTCCCCGAGGACCTCTCGGGCTCCGCAGACCTCTCGACGCTCCGCCGGCGTGACGGCGACATCGACCGCGGCGCGTACATCCGCATCCTCGCGAAGGAGTACGAGCACTTCGCCGAAACCGCCGCTGCAGACGCCGACTACACCATCGTCGTCGGCGAAGACTGGACGATTATCCCCCTCGAGAACCTGATCGCTCGCATCGGCGAGGAAACCGACCTCGTGGCCGGCGTCACGAGTGCCGCGGAAGCGAAGACGGCGTTCGAAACGCTCGAAATCGGTGCGGACTCCGTCCTGCTCGACTCCGACGACCCCGACGAGATTCGACAGACGGTCGACGTTCGCGACGACGCCGACCGCGAATCGCTCGACCTCCAGTACGCGGAAGTCCTCGACGTCGAACGCATCGGCAGCGCCGACCGCGTTTGCGTCGATACGGGCACCCTCCTCGAGCACGACGAAGGTATGCTCGTCGGCTCGATGTCCCGCGGTCTCGTGTTCGTCCACGCCGAAACGGCAGAGTCGCCCTACGTTGCGTCTCGACCGTTCCGCGTCAACGCCGGTGCCGTCCACGCCTACGTCCGGACGCCCGACGGCGGCACGAAGTACCTCTCGGAACTCCAGAGCGGCGACGAAGTGCAGGTCGTCGACATCGACGGAAACACGCGCGAAGCGATCGTCGGCCGCGTCAAAATCGAAAAGCGGCCGATGTTTCGCGTCGCCCTCGAAACCGAAGACGGCGACCGAATCGAGACCCTCCTCCAGAACGCGGAGACGATCAAAGTCGCAACCTCGGACGGTCGAACCGCGATCACCGACCTCGAGGCCGGCGACGAACTCCTTCACTACTACGAGGATACGGCCCGCCATTTCGGCGAACCGGTCGAAGAGAGCATCATCGAGAAGTAAGTCGCTCCATTCCTTTCCTACCCGGTTTCGGCTTCGGCGGGTCAGCCCGTTCTCGACTCGAGGATTGCAGAGGAGGAATTAGTTGTGAACGGGCTCTTCTCGCTCCGCCTCGTCGACGTCTTCGGCGTCCGGGTCCACTGGCTCGAGGCGAGTCGTACACCAGTGACAGAACTCGAGGTCTTCGTCGAGTCCTTTGCCACACTCGGGACAGGACGGGCCATCAGTCTGGTCGTTGCTTTCCGGCGGAAAGCCGAGCGCTCTGAAGGTGGCGTCGATCGCCGCAAAGAGCGCGATGAACATGATGAAGAACTGTGACATCGTGTCCGTCTCCGTGTTGACGACGTCCATCATCCCCGAGAACGAGCTCGCGGAAGCCATTTGCTCGACCGGAAAGAAGAACCAGACCGCCGAGAAGTACAGTCCGGCAAAGACGAGTGCACGGAACCAATCGCGAAGTAAGGCGTGACCTGCCCCCGGAAAAAAGAGCGAAAGACCAGCGGCGGCCATCGTACGAAGCCATGTCATCGTACGTGGTGATTGGAGACCCGGGCCCTTAACATTCCGATTTTATACTCGCCGCGGACCGTTCCCCGACTGGGAGCCAGCCACGCAGCGTTAGGCCTCTAGCTGCGAGACGAGCCTCGAGAGCGTCTCGAGGTCGTACTGACCCGGCGCGGTCGCGTCTGCCGACTCGACGGGGGCGTAGCCGATTTTCGAGCCGTACACCGGCGCGACGGCACGCGTGTGACTTCCCAACTCGCCCATCGCCATCGTCGCCACGCGGTCGCCGTGGGCCGTCATTTGTTCGGTCGCGGCGAGGACCGCGAGCGTGTCGGCGTGCGATTCGGCGGTGACGGCCAGTTTCGAGACGTCGGCGTACTTGCCAGCCTCGGTCAGCGTCGAAACCATCTCGCCGCGAGTCGGCGTCCCCTCGAAATCGTGTGCCGACGCGACGACCGTCACGTCTCGCTCGCGTGCAGTCTCGAGAAGGTCCTCGGCGTCACCCTCGAGAATCGACTCGAGTTCGATATCGATCGCACCGACGGCGTCGAAGTGCGTCGCCTCGGCGAGCACCTCGAGACGGGCGGCGTCGTCGCCGTCCCACTCGCCGCCTTCCCACTCGGCGCGGTTCGTCGCCAAGACGGGTAACTCGCCGTCACCCTCGTCGTAGGACTCGAGCGCCTTGAGTGGCTCCGCCGCGAGATCCATGCGGAATTCGATCGCGTCGGCGTGGTCTCGAGCGGCCGGTTCCGTCGAGAGATCGGCGGTCGATGCGGCGAGTACGAACGAGTCGAAGTCGAGTCCCATCAGTAGCGATGAGAAAGGCGAGAACGGGAAAAACGGTGTCGATTTCGCGAGTTTACGACGGCGTCGATACCGGGATCTTACGCCAGTCCGAGCGTCTCCTCGGCCTCGAGGAGTTCGTGGTAGCGGTTGCGGATCGTCACTTCAGAGATGTCCGCGACGTCGCTGACTGCGGCCTGCGTGGTCTTCTCGTTGGTGAGCAAGGCGGCGGCGTAGACGGCTGCGGCGGCCAGACCGACCGGCGACTTGCCGCTGTGGACGCCTTTTTCCTTCGCGTTCTGGAGGAGGCCGCGTGCGCGGTGTTCGGCCTCGTCGGAGAGGTCGAGTCCGGACGCGAAACGCGGAACGTAGCTCTCGGGGTCAGCCGGCTGGACCTCGAGACCGAGCTCTCGGACGACGTAGCGGTAGGTTCGGGCGATCTCGTTTTTCTCGACGCGGGAGACATCTGCAATCTCGTCGAGGCTCCGGGGGACGCCGGCCTGTCGAGCGGCGGCGTAGACACAGGACGTGGAGACGCCTTCGATCGATCGACCGGGGAGGAGGTCCTCGTCGAGTGCGCGTCGGTAGATCACGCTGGCCGTCTCGCGGACGTTCGTCGGCAGTCCGAGTGCACTTGCCATCCGGTCGATTTCGCCAAGCGCCTGCTTGAGGTTGCGCTCTTTCGAGTCTCGGGTGCGAAAGCGCTCGTTCCACTTGCGCAGGCGCTGCATCTTCTCGCGTTGGCGGGAGCCAAGCGAGTTGCCGTAGGCGTCTTTGTTTCGCCAGTCGATGTTCGTCGAGAGGCCCTTGTCGTGCATCGTGTTCGTCGTGGGCGCACCCACGCGGGACTTCTCGTTCTTCTCGGCGGCGTCGAAGGCTCGCCACTCCGGGCCGCGGTCGACCGAATCCTCTTCGACGACGAGGCCACAGTCCTCACAGACGGTTTCGCCGTGTTCGTCGTCGACGACCAGGTGACCCGTACATTCGGGACACGAGAGGTCGCTGTCTTCCGTTTCGGTCGTCTCTTGGTCCGATTCGCGTTCGGTACGTCGTACTCTGGTGCTCGGTGTTGAATTGGTCATACGATGGCAAATGCTGACCGGCCGAACTGACTGCAAAAGCCCGGACGGATTCGTTACCTACCTCGTTCTTAGACTCGAGGGTTAAGGGTTTCGGAATCGCGTCCCGATACCGCTCGAAAGCGCGTAATTCGTTGGATCGAGCATGATCGATCAAAACATTGAAGCACAGAAGTGTCGGATCGGAGCGATCAAACCACACCCGTCCTAACGACGACGTATGCACGTCGCCGTCGGGAGCACGAACCCCGTCAAAGTTAGGGCAGTCGAGCAGACACTCGAGCGATTTCAGCCGAGAGTCACCGCGCACGCGGTCGATTCCGGGGTGGCCGAACAGCCACGGTCGGTCGAGGAAACCGTCACCGGTGCGGAAACCCGCGCCCGGCGAGCGCTCGAGGCGACCGGTGGCGACTACGGCGTCGGGCTCGAGGGTGGCGTCGCTCGGATCGACGGCGTGTCCGGGCTTTCGTTGATCATGTGGGCAGCCGTCACCGACGGCACGCGTCTGGAACACGGTGGTGGACCGACGCTGGCGCTTCCCGACGACGTCACTCGCCGACTCGAGGCCGGAGAAGAGTTAGGTCCGATCATGGACGACCGTCACGACACGGATGGCATCGCGCAAAGCGAGGGCGCTGCGGGAGTGCTCACTGCCGGCTTGACCAATCGGTCACAGGCACTCGGCGAGGCGCTCGCCTGTGCGTTCGGTCCGTTCGTCGTCGAAGGAATTCTCACCGATCACAGATAGGATACGGTCGCCGTCATTGCGTCATCAGAGTTGATTTTCCCGCTTCAAAGCGTTCGAATGTACCATCGTCAGCCGGTACTGAGACTCACCGTCTCTCGACAGTCATCGTATTTATATTGTACTACGGTCGTATGTATTAACCTCCCGTACCAACGGAACGTTTCTGTCGGGTTATCCACCGATTACTACCGAAAAAAACCGCAAGCAGGCAGCGGGTTAACCGCGCGTACCAAACCCCATAAGGGCAGTCTTGCCATTAACTGGCCTATGAGCACCGCAGTAACCACGGACCTCACCGGTAAACAACGGCAGATACTCCAATACCTCCGCAGGAACGCCGGAACGAAAACCTACTTCAAGTCGCGACTGATCGGCAAGGAACTCGGCATGACGGCGAAAGAGGTCGGCTCGAACATCGCCGCCCTGCAGGACGGCGATTACGACGTCGAGATCGAAAAGTGGGGCTACTCCTCGAGTACGACGTGGAAAGTGATTACGTAGGACTAAACCGCTCGAGCAGCCGATAACCCACCACTCAACTCCGTGTTTACCCGCTCGTAGACGCACTAACGAATTCACTATCTATACCATTCGTGTGTACCTTCCTCTACCAAACCCCCGTGTTAGCTAGTGGTCCGTACAAGTCGTCGAACGGTTTTTGATTGCTGCTGACCTATTCGAGACACGTAATGACACCGCCAGTGTTGTTCGATATGGATGGCGTCATCCTCGAGGGGCCACGAACCGCTCCGGGCATTTACGCGGACGCGGCCGACGCTGCACTCGCCGAACTCGGCGTCGAGCCCACGCCGGCACAGCGACGAGACCTCAGACGCCACGACCTCGAGCACGTCGTCGAACACTGCGAGACGCTGGATATCGACGCCGACGAATTCTGGCGACTGAAAGACCGATTCGCCTCGGAACGGACTCACGAGCGCGTTCGAACGGGCGAGCGCGGCCTGTACGACGACGTCCACGCACTCGAGGAACTGGCTACAGAAACGACGGTCGGTCTCGTCACGAACAATCGCCACGCCACCGGCGAGTTCGTCGCCGACTCCCTCCCCGTCGACTTCGCCGTCGTTCGCGGCCGCCAGCCGACGTTCGAGGACTACCGCCGTCGAAAGCCCGATCCCACCTTTCTCGAGGACGCCTGCGAGCACCTCGCCGTCGACGACGCACTCTACGTCGGCGACTCGCTCAAAGATGTCACGGCCGGGAACGCGGCCGGCCTCGAGACGGCGTACCTTCGTCGACCACACAATCGCGACGTCGAGCGACCGGCCGGCGCCACGACGGTCATCGAGTCGCTGACCGAACTGCCAGCGGTGCTCGAGACGCTCGACGCGCGGTAGTCGTCGCTGGCCGAGTCGCTTCAAGTGTAAGCCGGGAATACCGCCGAAAAGGAGCAGTCAATACGCGATTACCGGCTACTGTTCGGCGTCGTACTCGATGAGTTGATCGGCACGCTGGGCGAGTTGGCGGGCCGTCTCGCCGAAGGAATCGGCGTGGCGAATAACCAAAACGAGGACCGTTTCCGGGCGTTCGACGGCGTAGCCGTCTTCGCGCGACAGCAATCCGGCCTCCTCGAGTTCGCCGGCGTACTTGCTCACCGTCGGTGCCGAAACGTCGAGTGAGGTCGCGAGGTCGCCAGCACTCGCGTCTGGCGTCAACAGGAGTTCGATCAACATCCCGCGAGGGGTCTCCCGGCGAAGGTATCCGAGCGCGTGTTTTTCGTACTCGTCGAATCGGTCGGCCGGAACGAACCGCTTGTAATCGCCGTCGCGAAACCGCTCGATCGCATCGAGTTCCTCGAGTCGACGGAGGTGATGTTGGGTCTCACCGGTGCCGAGTTGAAGGTCGTCTCTGATCTTCGAGAAGTGAGCGCCGGGGGTCGTCGAGAGATACCCTGCGATCGCATCGCGGGCATCGCTCTCGCCCGTATCGGCGGCTGCAGAGGGAGAAAGGCCGGCAAGCGGTGTCGCGGCCCCGAGAGCCGCGAATCGTCGCAGGGTCGCTCGCTTCTCGTCGTCGACCCCATCGGAACTCGTCATGTGGTGTGTATCAACCGAACGTGACCGCACGTAAAACAGGTTTCGCTCCGCTTTCTTCTCCGAGAATTGAGTGTCTGCGCGCGGTGAGCGTTAGCTGGATTTGGAGTCGCCGGCGAACTCCTGATCCATCTCCTCGATGACGTCGTCGGGATCGGAGATCTCCGCCGTATCCTTGCCCTCTTTGATCGCCTGGGCTTCCTGTTCCATCGCCTCGAGGTCCATCTCGGCTTCCTCGTCGATTTCGCCGATGATCTCGGCGATGTCGTCGAGACCGATCAGTTCGCGCGTCTCCTCGTCGAACTCGAGACTCTCGAGTTCGGTGTCGGCCTCCTGGACGTCGCTGCCCGAGAGGTGCTTGCCGTAGCGTCCGAGCATCGAGGAGAGTTCCTGGGGCAGGACGAACGTCGTGGATTCGCTCTGACCGATTTCGGAGAGCGTCTCCATGCCCTGATCGATGATCGCACGTTCGCCCATCGATTCGGCGGACCGAGCACGGAGGACGGTCGAGATCGAGTCACCCTGCGCTTCGAGGATCTGACTCTGCTTTTCACCCTGTGCGCGGATGATCTCACTCTGTTTGTCACCTTCCGCCTTCTCGACGGCGCTGCGGCGTTCACCCTGGGCCTCGAGGATCATGGCACGGCGCTTGCGCTCCGCGGAGGTCTGTTGTTCCATCGCACGCTGGACGTCCTTCGATGGGTTGACCTCGCGGACCTCGACGCTCTCGACGCGAATCCCCCACTCGTCGGTGGGTTCGTCGAGTTCCTGTCGGATTCGCGCGTTGATCTCCTGGCGCTTGTTGAGCGTGTCGTCGAGTTCCATGTCACCCAGGACGGCACGCAGGGTCGTCTGGGCGAGATTCGAGGTCGCCTTCTTGTAATCGTCGACCTGGAGGAACGCCTTCTTGGCGTCCATCACTTTGATGTAGACGACGGCGTCGGCCGTCACGGGCGAGTTGTCGCGCGTGATGGCTTCCTGTCGTGGCACGTCGAGCGTCTGCGTACGCATGTCGAAGCGATACGTATTCGAGACGAACGGCGGCACAAAGTTGATACCCGGTTCGAGTAGTTTGCGGTACTCACCGAAGACGGTGAGCGCTCGTTTCTCGTACGCGTCGACGATTTCGATCGCACTGAGCAGTGCGGCGACGACGACGAGGAGAACGAGCGCACCGAGGAACAACAGTGCACCACCGGTTTGCAAGGGGAGTACTTCTACGACCATGGTACCGTGTTACGGTGGTGAGGGGAAAAGCGTTCCCTTATTTTCACGACATATCCTTTCTGGCGAGTATCACAAGTCCGTGTGACTCGAGTCGGCTCCTAGCTCCGACGCTCAGTTCGATTTCTCGGTTTCGGTCTCGGTCTCAGTTTCGGTCTCTGGTCCGGACTCGGTTTCGGGTTCGGCCTCGCTATCGCCCGGTTCGACCGATTCGGCGGCCTCGTTAGAGCCAGAATCAGCGTCTCCGTTGTGCTGTGCCAGCGCGCGATCGATTTCGTCGTCACCGATCGCACCGAGGGATTCGACGGTGAGGACGTTCCCGCCACCCGGATCGAGGACGATAATCTCTTCGCCCTCCTCGATCGTTCCGCTCGTCGAGCGAGCGCTGTAGAAGGGGGCGAACCCGCCGTCGTCGAGTTTGACTTCGCCGTCTCGGGACGTGACGGCCTCCGTGACGTATCCCGTCGATCCGGCTAGCGAACTCGAGTCCGACGTCTGGGCCGTCCCCTTTCCGCCGTAGAAGTCGAACTCGTTGTAGACGTACGCCGCGGCGAGTCCGATGACGAGCGTCAGCGCCGAGAGGACGAACACGTCGGCGACCGGCGGGAAGATCAGTCCGATGAGCCCAGCGCCAGCGAGCGCGACGCCGACGACGATGAGGTGTGCGCCCGGCGAGAGGGCCTCGAGTGCCATCAGAATGAGCCCCACCGAGAGGAGCGCAAGTGGCATGTTGCCAAAGAGGAGTTCGAGCATACCTCGAGCTAAGTTCTCACCCAAATTAAAGGTTGCCGAGGGTCGACCGCGGCTCTCGGAGGCGGCGGAATTTCGACGTCGGCCTTAGAAGACGAGCGCTCCGAGTTGGAACATGACGAGAACCATCGCGACGACGCCGAGCACGACGAACAGCGCGTGCTCGAGGCTCGGTTCGCCGGGTTCGATCGGCGTCGAACTGGGTTCCGGTGCGTACGGATCGTCTTCATCGTCGTTCGCCGTGGCGTTTGCCTCGTCGGTTCCCCAGTCGTCGTCAGCGGCTGATCCCGAGAGATCCAACGGGACTCGGTACGCGTCGTCGCGACGGCCGCGTTCGGACTCGGACCCGGGGTCGCGAACGTCGTCCGGAGACACGCGAATCTCGTCCTCGAGCGTGTCATCACGATCGGTATCGACAGCGGGATCATCCCACCAGTCGCGTTCTCGCTCGAATTCGGAGCCGTCCTCGGGGGTGTGAGCCGTCGAATCCGTCGTCCCTTCCCGGTGTGCGTCCTCGTCAGGTTCGGACGCGTCGTCTGTCATGATCGGATCCTAATCCCCGCGCCATCAAAAAGCCGCGGTCCCGCACCGAACAGCGAACGAGTGACTGCCCACGACGTTACTCGAGTTCCGAACGGTTCGTCCGGTCGCCAATCTCTCCGCCGTAGACGACGCCGCGTTCGGCGTCGAGCGTGACGACGCTCCCTTCGATACCCGCCGGAAGCGAGGCTCCGCTGACCATCGGAATGTCCATCTCTCGAGCGACCAGCGCCGGGTAGCCCGTCAGCCCCCGCTGGGCGTCGACGATGCCGCCGATCCTCGACAGGTCTCCCTCGAACTCGCCATCGAACTCCGCCGACAACGAGAGGATTGCCCCGTCGGGAACACTCGAGAGGTCGCCGTCACCCACTCGCACAACGGGGCCCGTCACGCGCCCGTCGACGACGACGCGGCCGGTCGTCAGCGCCTCGGCGGCGACGTGGACCTTGAGCATGTTCGTCGTGTTCGCGCCCTCGAGTTCGGTCATCATGCCACAGAGGACGACGACGGTATCGCCGCTCTCTGCGACGCCGGCGTCCAGTGCAGCCTGAACGGCCTTCTCGACAACGGCGTCGGCTCCCTGATCCGACACGCGAGCGTAGAGCGGCGTCACGCCCCACGAGAGCGCGAGCCGTCGCCGAACCTCGTGACTCGGTGTCGACGCCACGACCGGGACCCCTGGACGGTACTTCGCCGTCTTCAGCGCCGTGTAGCCGGACTCGGTGGCGGCGACGACCGCGTCCGCACCGATGTCGCGCGCGAGGAAGCGGGCAGATCGAGCCAGCGCGTCCGTCCGCGCCTCGCCAGCCGACGGAACGCGTTGCTCGAGCAGTTCGTCGTACTCCTCGGACGCCTCGACCTCGCTGACGATGCTATCCATCGCGTCGACGACCGCAACAGGATGGTCGCCGATGGCGGTCTCCGCGGAGAGCATCACGGCGTCGGTGCCGTCGAGGACGGCGTTCGCCACGTCCGAAGCCTCCGCTCGAGTCGGACGGCGAGCGTGCACCATCGAGTCGAGCATCTCCGTCGCCGTGATGACCGGTGAGCCGTCGTTTCGGCACTTGCGGATGATTCGCTTTTGGATCATCGGCACGTCCTCCATCGGACACTCGACGCCGAGGTCGCCGCGAGCGACCATGATTCCGTAGGACGCTTCGATGATCTCGTCGAGATTTTCGACAGCGCCAGCGCGTTCGATTTTCGAGATGAGGGGGATCTCGACACCCAGTTCCTCGAGCACCTCGCTGACCTCGTAGACGTCCTCCGCGTCGCGGACGAAACTCGCGGCGACGAAGTCGACGTCCTTCTCGGCCGCCAACTCGAGGTCCTCTCGATCCGATTCGGTGACGATGTCGAGATCCAGATCGACGCCGGGAACGTTGACACCCTTTCGGCCGCCGAGTTCGCCGCCGGTATCGACCCGAGCGCGGACGCCGTCGCCCTTGCCCTCGCGTTCGAGGACGGTCGTCTCGATCAATCCGTCGTCGAGCAAGATCGTATCGCCCTCTTCGACGGCGTCGATGGGAAGCGAGAGGCCCACCGTCTCGGGAGAGACCTCCTCGCCCTCGACGAAGCGGATATTTGATCCCGTCTCGAGTGTGACCGTCTCGCCCTCGGGAAGCGTCGCGGTCCTGATCTCTGGTCCCTGCATGTCGAGCATAACGGCGACCGGTTCCTCGCGCGCTTCGTCGACGGCGCGGACGCGGTCGATCAACTCGGCGCGGTCCTCCCGCGTTCCGTGGCTGGCGTTCAACCGAGCGACGGAGAGGCCAGCGTCGGCGAGGTCCTCGATCGTGTCGCGGTCGCTCGAGGCCGGCCCGAGCGTGCAGACGATCTTCGCGTTTCTCATAACTCGAGGTAGCGCGAGTACGGGCAAAAAGGTAGGTGACTAACTCGGACTCGAGTCTATCTTTTTCCAAGACTCGTTTCGGCCCAAGCGTTTTCCGCGGTAGTCCAGTAGCCTCGACAATGCCCAGCTACGCAGCGTTCGTCGACGTCGCCGACCGAGACGTACAGAACGTCCAGGAACTGGCCTCAATCTGGGGCGAGGTCAGAGGCGAGTTCACCGAACACGAGGCAGAACTCGTCGACTCCTACGCGATGCTCGGGAGCCACGACTTTCTGGTCATCTTCGAGGCACCCGACCGCGAGAGCGCGTTCAAATCCGCGCTGACGCTTCGTAGGCACGGCCTCGAGGCTCAGACGATGGAGATCGTGGATACGGACGATTTCGCGGATCTCGTCGACGAAGTGTGAGCGGGATCGAACGTCAATTGACAGAGAGCCGAACAGTCCCGCCGGCTCCATGCTCGCCGATCAGGACGCTCGTGGCCATCTGTCACTCGTTCGAGATGCCCGGAAACCCACTCGCCTTCGATTAGCTCTGTACGCTGTGATACAGATCAGCGGCTACCAGCAGAAGAACGAGGATCGAAAGTACAGCAACCGCCCAGCCGTAGACGGATTGGGACAAACTGCTCTGCGTATCGATCGCGAGCAGAACGTACACCATCCCGGAGAACGTAGCGATTCCAACGTACGTTCGAATTCTGTAATCCATATTTAAATTTCAACAATCTATAAAATAAGCGCTATGGTTTCTATGAGCGAGTGTTGTTCGTATCCCCGTTCTCGGAGTTTTTTATTGGCATATCCGTCTACAGATGGCAGAAAGAACGAATTGGGACCGGGAAACGAGTAACTCCGGCCACGATGCGCGAGCAGTGGACGAAGACCCACTGCGAGTTCCGTCGTCGCTACGGTGGTCTGTGGTGCTCGATCCGGTCGTGGCTCAACGAACCCGTTCGCCGACCTCGGCGTCTCCATGGGTCGTCAACAGATCGGCCTCCTCGCCCGCAGCGAGGATCATCCCGTTGGACTCGACGCCGAACAGTTCGGCTTTTGCCATGTTCGCGAGCAGGATGCACTTCTCGCCCGGAAGCGCCTCGAGGTCGTGGAGCTGTTTGATGCCCGCGACGACCTGTCGCGTTTCGAAGCCGATGTCGACCTCGAGTTTCGCGAGGTCGTCCGCTCCTTCGATGCCTTCGGCCGACTCGATTCGCCCAACGCGGATGTCGACGTCCTGGAAGTCCTCGAACTCGATTCGTTCGTCAGCGAGTGGCTCGAGGTCGTCTGGGGCTGCCATATCGGTCGCTTCGCCCGCGTCGGTGTCGTCGCTTTCGGTTTCCGCGTCGTCCTCGTCGTCCTCCTCGCCGTCCTCCGAATCGTCTCCCGCGGCGGCGACGCGCTCCTCGAGTTTCTCGTTCAACTCCTCGACGCGGTCGTCTTCGATCTTTTCGAAGAGTTCGCCGGGTTCCGCGAAGTTTCGCGGCGGGGCCTCGAGCGCGTCCTCGAGGTGAGCGTCCGCAACCGATCCGTCCTCGCCCAACTGTTCCCACAGGGCCTGCGCCTTGTCGGGCGCGATCGGTTCTAAGAGGACGCCGACGGCCTTGGCGATCTGGACGCAGTCGCGGATGACCTGCGCCGCTTCCTCGGGGTCGTCGTCGGTGAGCTTCCAGGGCTCGTTGCGCTGGATGTACTCGTTGCCGAACTGCGCGAGTTGGGTCGCGGCGCGGCCGACTTCCCGAAGGTCGTAGTCGTTGACCGCGTCGCGGGTTTGCCCGATCGCGCCCTCGATTCGTTCGCTGACTCCCTCGGAGACGTCCGTCTCCGGCGTGCCCTCGTAGTTTCGGTACGCGAAGAGCAGCGAGCGATACCAGAAGTTGCCGACCGTTCCCACGAGTTCGCCGTTGACCTTCTCCTGGAAGGCGTCCCAGGAGAAGTCGACATCCTGTTGAAGGCCGCCGGTCGTCGTCAGGTAATAGCGCAGGAGGTCCGGGTGAAAGCCTTCCTCGAGGTACTCTTTCGCCCAGATGGCGCGGTTGCGACTCGTCGAGAGGCCTTTGCCGTTGATCGTGATGAACCCGGTCGCCGCGACGGCGCGGGGGGCGTTGTAGTCGGCACCCTCGAGCATCGCGGGCCAGAAGATGGTGTGGTGTTGGATGATGTCCCGGCCGATGATGTGGACGATCTCGCCCTCGCCCTTCCAGGGCTGTTCCCAGTCGTACTCGTCGCTGCCGACGCGTTCTGTGTACTGCTTCGTCGAGGCGATGTACTCGATAGGTGCGTCGACCCAGACGTAGAGGACGAGGTCCTCTCCGTCTCCATCTCCGCCGTTGGGGTAGTCGATCCCCCAGTCCATGTCGCGGGTGATACACCAGTCCTGTAGGCCGTCGTCGATCCACTGTCGGGGCTGATTTCGCGCGTTCGAGGTTCCCTCGAGGCCGTCCAAGAACTCGGTGAGGTACTCCTCGAACTTGGAGACCTCGAAGAACTTGTGCGGACGCTCGCGGTACTCGGCGGGGTTACCCGTGATCGTGCTCGTCGGATCCTCGACCTCGCCGGGCTCTAAGTGGCGCTGACACCCCTCGTCGCACTCGTCCCCTCGGGCCTTCTCGCCGCAGTAGGGACAGGTGCCGACGACGTACCGGTCGGGAAGGTACTGGTCCGCGTCGGGATCGTAGGCGACCTGAATCTCCTTCTCGTAGATGTAGCCCTCCTCGTCTAAGGTTCGGACGATCTCCTGGGTCAGTTCGGTGTTCGTCTCGTCGTGGGTGTGGCCGTAGTTGTCGAAGTCGACGTTGAACTTCGGGAACGTCTCCTCGTACTGGTCGTGCCACTCGAGTGCGAAGTCTTCCGGATCGACGCCTTCCTGCTCGGCGTTGACGGCGACCGGCGTGCCATGCATGTCCGAGCCACAGACGTAGGCGGTTTGTTGACCCAGCGTCTCGAGTGCGCGGTCGAACGCGTCGGCGCCGATGTACCCCCGCAGGTGGCCGATGTGCAAGTCGCCGTTCGCGTACGGCAACCCGCAGGTCACGACCGCGGGCGTGTCGGTCGGAAACTCGTCGTTGCTCATATCTGTACGCTGTCGCTGGCGGGCGTAAAACCCGCCGGTTTTCGGTCGCGAACATTGGCTCGAACGAAATCGACATCGCGCCGTCGCAGTACGGCGGTTCGGTCGGTAATCCAAGGCTCGAGTGAGAGTATCGTCACGGTACGGGACAAAATGTCGAATTTCTCCACCGAGACTGTCATGCATTGTTTTGACACGCCATCCGGACGTACCAAGGTATGAGCAGCGGTGGCCAACGCGAACAGTGGGCAACCCGAATCGGGTTCATTTTCGCGGCAGTCGGTAGCGCCGTCGGTCTGGGGAACATCTGGCGGTTCCCGTTTCAGGTCGGTCAGGAAGGTGGCGCGGCGTTTCTCGTCATCTACCTCCTGTTTATCGTCCTCATCGGCTTTCCGGCGATGCTCATCGAGTTCGTCGTCGGTCGTCACACCGAACGCAACCCAGTCGGCGCCCTCCAGGAAATCGGCGCCGGCGCGTGGAGGTACGTCGGCTGGATCTTCATCGCGACCGGGTTCGTGATCCTTTCGTACTACAGCGTCGTCGCCGGGTGGACGATTCGCTACACGCTCCTCGGTTTACAGGACGACTACATCGCCGACGCCGCCGAAGCGGAAGCGCAGTTCGTCACGCTCGCGAGCGGCCTCGATGCCATCTTCCTTCACGCGATTTTCATGGTCGCCGTCATCGCCATCGTCGCCTACGGCATCGAACGCGGGATCGAACTCGCCGTGAAGGTGATGATCCCGGCGATCATCGTCATCATGCTCGGTCTCGCCGTCTACGTCGCGACGCTCGAGGGGGCGAGCGAAGCCTACAGCTACTACCTCTCGCCGGAGTGGGGGGTGATCGCCGCCGAGTGGCAAAGCATCCTGCCCGCGGCCGCCGGACAGGCCTTCTTCACGCTCTCGCTCGGGATGGGTGTGATGATCACGTACGCGTCGTACCTCGGTGAGGACCGAAATCTCGCGGAAGACAGCGCGATCATCATCGGCTTCGACACGGCAATCGCGTTCGTCACCGGACTGATCGTCTTCCCCGTCCTCTTTACGGCCGGCGTCGCCCCCGGCGATCCCGGGGCCGGTGCGATCTTCGTCTCGCTCGCCGCCGCGTTCGGCGACCTCACGTTCGGCTGGCTCATCGGCGCAATTTTCTTTGCCACCGTCGCAATCGCCGCGCTCTCGAGTGCGATCAGTCTCATGGAGGTGGTCGTCTCCTACGCGATCGACGAGTTAGACCTCGACCGGGTAACGGCCACCCTCGCCATCGGCGGCGCGATCTTCCTGCTCGGCATCCCCTCGGCGTACGACCTCGTCTTGCTCGACCTGTTCGACCTCTTCGCCGACCAGATCCTGCTCGTCCTCGGCGGACTGTTGCTCGCGATACTCGTCAGTTGGTCGCTGTCGACGCTCGCCATCGAAGAGCTCGAGCGCGGAATCGGTGACCTCGGCTCGCTCGGAACGGCGTGGATCTGGGCCGTCAGGATCCCCGTCGTCCTCGTGCTCGTCGTCGCCCTCGTCCTCGGTATCCTCGACTACTACGAGTTCCTCAGCGGGGACTTCGCGGCGTGGCTCGAGGAGTAACGCGGCTCACGGGTGAATCACTCCTCACTACCAGGCGACGAGGCGTGCCAGATATCCGGGAGCCACTCGAGGCGGGCGCCGAACAACAAGCCGATTCCCACCAGGAGACAGCCGAAGAAGGCGACGAGGAACGCGCCGCCGCTGGGAACGACGACGATCGACACCGCCGCACCGACCCACGCGATCCAGGCCAGCGCCTCCCACGGACGGCCGTCGTACAGTCGCCAACTCGACAGCGAGAGGGCGAATCCGCCCAGTGCGGCCGCGACCAGTACTCCCTCGAGAACCGCCGAAGCCCCAACCAGTCCGACGAAACCGACGATCGCGACCACGTCGAAGCGATCCAGCGCCATACTCGAGTCTCGAAGCGGGAGGGCAAACCGCTACCGATCCGACCCATCGGTATCTCGATGGCGTTCGCGGAGCGTCAGCCGTCACTCGCGACTGGAACGCTCGCCCCTCGCTCGAGTCGATCGAGATCCTCGAGAAACGACGCGAGCATCTCCCGAGTCACGTGTGGCATACAGACGACGCGCAATTCGTCCCTCGCGGTTCGGGAGATCCGCCACCCCTCCTCGCGCAGCGCCTCGAACGTCGACCCCGAAATCTCGGCCGCGACCAGCGGCAGCGTCGGCTCGACGACATCGTAGTCCCGCTGCTCGAGTTCCGCGGCGAGCCACTCGGCGTTTTCCTGAGAGCGACGGTACTGTTCGCGATACCCATCGGGCCACAACTCGTCCATCGCGGCGACGGCGCTCGCGACGCCCGCGCCGGAGCGCGTCCCCGTCAGCGTCGCCTGCGAGGTCGACTCGAGGTAGGGCGTGTCGACGGCGAGTTCGTCGAGCAAGTCGTCCGAACGGGCGAGCAGACCGCCCGCGGGGACGGCGGCTTGGCCCATCTTGTGTGGATCGATCGCCATCGTATCGACGGCCGCGTGACCGAAGTGCCACTCGTCCCCGCTAAACGGGAGTACGAACCCGCCCCAGGCTGCGTCGACGTGGAGCATCGCTCCCGCGTCTCGAGCGATCTCACCGAGTGCCGGAATCGGATCGACGCGGCCGTACTCCGTCGATCCGGCCACGCCGACGACGAGTGCGGTATCCGCATCGACGGACGCGCGAACGGCCTCGAGATCCGCCCGAAACCTCTCGTCGGTCGGCACGATTCGAAGGTCGACGCCCAACACGCCGGCAGCCTTCTGAAAACTGAAATGTGCCGACTCGGGCATGACGACGTTCGGCGTCCGCGTCTCGGCACGGTTTCTGGCGATTCGCACCGCCTGCACGTTCGCTTCCGTCCCGCCGCTCGCGATGTACCCCGACGGGTTCTCGAGACCGGCGATCTCGCCCAGCGTGGCGAGCGCCTCCTCCTCGAGGGCCGTCACAGTTGGATAGGTTCCCGGATCGCCGGGGTTCGTCGCGAGAAATCGTTCGGCCGCCTCGCGTGCGAGGGGATGTGGCTCGGAACACATCGAGGAGAGCACTCGATCGAACGATTGCGGCTCGCGTTGCATACCCCGACAGTCCGTACTCGCGAATTTATGCGTTACGTTTACTCGAAGTAGTGAAGAAAACTGTCCGAGAGTTCGTCGACTCGTTCTAGCGGACCGAATCGAGGAGCAACTTTTGCTCGACGCGCTTTACTTCGTGTTGGACGTCGCGAACGGCGTCGATGTTGGCCGAAATCGAGTTCACACCTTCGTTGACGAGGAACTGGGCCATCTCGGGTTTGGAACCGGCCTGCCCGCAGATACTCGTGTTCACGTCGTGTTCGCGACAGGTTTCGATGACGTCACCGATGAGTCGCAAGATCGCCGGGTGAAGTTCGTCGAAGCGGTCGGCGACGTTCTCGTTGTTCCGATCGACCGCGAGCGTGTACTGGGTGAGGTCGTTCGTCCCGAACGACGCGAAGTCGATTCCCGCCTCGGCCATTCCCTCGAC
This sequence comes from Natronorubrum daqingense, assembly GCF_001971705.1. NCBI lineage: Archaea > Methanobacteriati > Methanobacteriota > Halobacteria > Halobacteriales > Natrialbaceae > Natronorubrum > Natronorubrum daqingense. The sequence goes on along the minus strand of NZ_CP019327.1, from coordinate 208,653 downwards.
GGAGAGCGCCGACGCCGGCGTCTCGATCATCACGCCCCACTTTCGCTTCTCGGGGTCGATACCGGCATCCTCCATGAGCGACTTCGCTCGGTAAACGTCCTCGGCATCGTTGACCAGCGGGAGCATGAGTTCGACGTTGTCGTAGCCCATCTCGTAGAGGCGACGGAACGCCTCGAGTTCGTGGCCAAACACGTCGGGCCGGTCGAGCGAGCGGCGAATCCCTCGGTAGCCCAGCATCGGATTGTGCTCGCTCGGCTCGCTCTCGCCGCCCTCGAGTTGTCGGAACTCGTCGGTCGGGGCGTCGAGCGTGCGGACGCGAACCGGCCGCGGATAGAAGGCGTCGGCGACGCCGCGGATGCCCTCGACGAGTTCGGTGATGTAGGCGTCCTCGCCGTTTTCCTCGATGAACTTCGCCGGCGTCTGGTTCAGCGAGAGGATCATGTGCTCCATGCGGAGCAAGCCGACGCCGTCGGCCCCCGTCGCCGCCGCACGTTCCGCGGCTTCCGGAATGGAGACGTTGACTTTCACCTCGGTCGCGGTCATCGGTTTGACCGGCGACTGCGGACGCACCTCCTCGACGGGTTCGGTTTCCTCGTCGGGATCGACTTCCTGTCCCTCGAGCACCGCACCCTTGTCGCCGTCGAGCGTGACGACCTGGCCGTCCTCGAGCACCGTCGTGGCGTTCGTCGTGCCCACGATGGCTGGAACGCCGAGTTCCCGGGAGACGATCGCGGCGTGGCTGGTCATGCCGCCTTCGTCGGTGATAATCCCCGAGGCGCGTTTCATCGCCGGCACCATGTCGGGCATCGTCATCTCGGTGACGATGACGTCGCCCTCGCTGACTTTGTCGAGATCGTCGAGCTTTTTGACGATTCGCGCGGCGCCGCTTACGGTCCCTGGACTCGAGCCCAGGCCGTCGACGAGCACGTCGCCAGATCCGCCAGAACTTGCTGTGGCGCCGTTTCCGCCCCCTGTCGCTTGGACGCTACCGCTGCCGTCGGTGATTCCAGTCGTCGGGTCGACGCTGCCCGTCTCTGCCGTGGCTCCGCCGTCCTCGTCGATGGTCGTGATCGGTCGGGACTGGAGCATGAAGACCTCTCCGTCGACGATCGCCCACTCGACGTCCTGTGGTTCGCCGTAGTGGTCTTCGACGCGTTCGCCGAGGTCCATGAGCGCGTTAATCTCCTCGTCGGAGACGACTCGCTCGTTGCGTTTTTCCTGGGAAACCTCGCGTTCGACGGTCTCTCCGGTTTCCTCGTCCTTTTCGTGCATTACTTTCTTCTCGGCGACGGTGACGTCGACCTCGCGGTCCTCGCGTTCGATGACGTAGTTGTCCGGCGAGACGGCACCCGAGACGACGGCTTCGCCGAGTCCCCACGCGGCCTCGATAATCATCGTCGGATCGCCAGTCGAGGGATGGCTCGTGAACATCACGCCCGATTTCTCGGCGTCGACCATCTGCTGAACGACGACGGCGATGTTGACCGTGGAGTGGTCGAACCCTTGCTCCTGGCGGTAGTAGATCGCTCGCTGCGTGAAGAGCGACGCCCAACACTCCCGAACGCGGTCGAGGAGCGCCTCCTCGGTGACGTTCAGGAACGTCTCCTGTTGACCCGCGAAGGAGGCGTCTGGCAGATCCTCCGCCGTCGCCGAAGATCGAACGGCGACGAACGCCTCGCCGTCGCCGACCTCCTGGTACGACGCGAGAATCTCCTCGCGCAGGTCGTCCGGAAACGGCGTCTCGAGAATGAGTTCCTGTGCGCGGTTGGCCGCGCTCGCGAGCGCGCTCGAGTCGTCAACGTCGACGTCGACGGCCTCGAACAGTTCTTCATCGATTTCGGCTTCTTCGATGAACGATCGGTAGGTCCCGGCGGTGACGACGAATCCCGGGGGGACGGGCAGCCCAGCACCCGTAAGTTCGCCCAGAGAGGCGCCTTTGCCGCCGACCGTCTCGAGGTCGTCGGCACTGATCTCGTCCAGCCAGAGTACAGCCATTGCTATGTTCGTGGACACCCGAACGAATAAAGAAGGTTGCGAACAGTTCCTGTGATTCGCTACTCGCAACTGAATGAGTCTTTTTCGGCGCGAGCGGCTGAGAAACGCGAAATCCGGCTGTCGACAGCCGGTCACTGATCGTCGATAGCCTTCGGTGGCGGGAATTACACGTTCCGAGCGATCACGAGATAGCCCGTGTGACCCACCGGTGCGGTCGACGGGCGCGAGCCGCGGTCGTCGAACTGCATCTCTCGTTGAATCGTCTCTCGAGTGCGAATATTCGACAATCCGGCCTCGCGCGCCGCCTCGACGGTCGCCTTCGTCGACTCGATAAACGGGCTGTAGACCGCGAGGAAGCCGCCGTCGACGAGCACGTCGGGTGCGTAGTCGACGATCGAGGCCGCATCGCCAGTATCGAGCGTGAGCACGTCGAACGACGACTCGAAGCCGAGCGATTCGACGCCCTCTTCCTCGAGCAGCGTCGCCAAATCCCCCGTTCGAACGTCGACGGCGTCGGAAACGCCCCCCAGCGACATATTCGCTCGAGCGACGTCGGCGAACTCGCCCTTTCGTTCGTATGTGACTACTGACGCCCCAGCACGGGCCATCGAAGCCGCGAGGACTCCGGTCCCGGTGCCGGCATCGAGGATCTGGTCACCCTGCGAGACGCCCGTCTCGCCGATCACCAGTCCGATGTCCCGCGGGACCATCGGGGCCCCGGTTCGTTCGAAGTGGTGAAAGAGATCCGGGCCGCGCAGCGAGCGCACCCGGAACGCCTCGCCCAGATGCGTCTCGACGATCTCGCCCGGTTGCACGTCCGCCGGCACCTCGAGGACGCCCAGATCGGTGCCTTGCTCCGCGCCCGGTTCGATGAGGAACTCTCGATCCTCGCGGACGAGCAAGACGGGAACGCGGTCGCTTTCGGTGGATTCGTCGGCCCCTCGGTCGTCGTGGTCGTGGTCGTGGTCGCTCTCGGTGTCGTCGTCGAGGGAAGAATCGTCCGTCACGCGTTACTCGAGGGATTCGACCGCAGCGGCGAGGTCGCCGTCGACGTCCTCGAGTGCTGCGCGCGCGTCGTCCTCGCTCGCTCCGGTACGGGCCGCGACGAGTTCGACGTCGTCGTCGGGAATCGCACCGCCGGCGTCCGCGTCCTCGTCGCCGCCAGCCCCGCCAGCCCCGCCGGCAGCACCGGATTCGACTTGCTCGGGCGAGCCGATGACCTGGTAGGTCTCCTGGCCGCGAGCGTCCATCTTCGTGACTTCGGCGTCGTTGAAGACGAGGTCGTACTCGTCCGTGCGGATGATTACCTCCTCGGCGTCGATATCCTCGACGTCGATTCCCATCTGTTCCATCATCTGTTCCATCTTGCGCGGGTTCAGTCCGCCGCCTCCTCCGAACATACCCGACACGTCGCTGTCAGCAACCTTTTATGCTACGGTCCAAACTTTTGCGCTGCGGTCGCGGCTTCGCCGCGCCCTCGGCAAAACTTTGATGAAAAGCACTCCTCCCTCCGTTTCGACACCTCCGGAGTCTTCACATCGGTCGTCGGCCCGCTCGCTCACTTCGTTCGTTCGCGGTGAGTATCGGTAAACAGCCTGCCCTTCCCCGCTGAGCGGACGCTTGCGTCCGCGATGCTCGGAAGAGTGTGCTCTTCCGTAGGGTCGCGGGGCTCTCGCAGGGCTCGAGCCCCGCTCCCGGCCAGCGCTTTGGACTCTCTCCGGGAATTTTGACTCACTCCGCGGGCACGCCTTCGCGCACGCGAACTGCCATTCCCGTCTCGAAGTCCTCGATTCCCTCGGCGGCGAGGTCGGCCGTCCCGACGGCGATGAGTTCGCCGCGCTCGTGGACGACGAGCACCTCGTCACCGGGACGAATGTCGGGTCCCGCCTCGAGAACGAACTTCGCGAAGACGTTCTTCTCGTCGCGGACGAACGGTTCGCTCTCGTCGTCGACGATCACCCGGTAGGCGGGGGACTCGAGCGCCTCGTGCAGTCGTCGTCCGCCCTCGAGTCCGAGGGTGAATCGGCCGTCGATGCCAAAGGAGACGAGACGGCCGCCGTCGGCGTGGACCTGCTGGGGCCGTCCGGAATTCGTTCGTTTGACCGTTACCGACTCCTCGCGCGGAAAGAGGGCCGACCCCGCGCCCGCCCCGAACTGGTAGTCCGCGATCGTTCGGAGTTCGGACACGCCGGCCAACCCGCCCTCGGTGGCTCCGTCGCTCATTACCCACCTCTTCTTCCGAGCGGTCGAAAGCCCTTCGACCTCGAGTTTCGTCTCAGTATCCGTTCTCGCGAAGGCCGTGGCCTGTCGTCTCAGAGTCAACTATCGCACCAACTGAGTCGAATCAGGCACCGATCGTCGAACCGTCTGGCGAGCAGGTGTGCACCGATGTTCAGTGGCTACCAGAGAAAATAGCGCCATATTATGGATATGGTGAAGGTTATAACACTCGATCCGAAAGTTCCATCATCTCATGGACGCCACGCAAATCGGCCTCGGAACGGCACTGCTCGTTCTCGGGGGGCTAACGCTGGCTGGTCCGGCGACGCTCGTCTCTGGCCCGGTAACCTATCTATTGACGGCCGCGACACTGTGTGTGACGGGATACGCACTCCTGGTTGGCATCGGACGCAACCAGTATCCGAACTGATCTTCCTCGAGCAAGGCCGAGAGAAGAACTGATACGAAATCCGCGAGTGTCACGCAATCGGCTGCGCGGACGAACTCGACCTACAGGAGGAACGTCTCGTGGCGGTCGCCGAGGTCGAGAAAGGAATCGGCCGCGGCGATGAGGTCTTCTGCCGTCGAGGACTCGAAGGCCATCACTTCGACACGGACGCCCTCGTGGCGCAGGTGCGAACACAGCCGCGAGAAATCCCCATCACCCGTACAGAGGACGATCGTATCGACGTGGTTCGCAAGCGTCACCGCGTCGAGACTCATGCCGACGTCCCAGTCGGCCTTCTTCGTGCCGTCGGAAAACGTCTTGATCTCCTTGATCTTCGGCTCGAAGCCGATGTCGACCAGCGCCTCGAAGAAACTCTCCTCCTCCGGTGCGTCCGCGCGAATGACGTAGGAAATCGCTCGAGTGAGTTCGCGGTCCTGGACGGCCTTCTCGAGGAGCGCGGAGTAGTCGATATTGCGGCTGTGGATGCTCTGTGCGGTGTGATAGAGGTTCTGGGCGTCGACGAGAACCGCGACGCGCTGACCGGGATGGATTTCCGTCATATGCTATACTGAATCGGCCACCGTTAAAAAGTCGCGTCAATTGCCGTGTTTGCTACCGAATCAATTGCATCCATTATTCATCTGGAAGACCATATATTACATTCTTTTTAATAAAAATTTTAAATATTATTGTGTAGATTAACTAATTATGTCTGAGAATACAGACAGGAGTGACGGTTTAAGCAGACGGAACGTGCTGAAAAAGAGCGCAGTCGGCGCGAGTGTCGGTGCTACCGGACTAAGTCAGTCTGTAATCGCGACGAGAGATACCGAATCCGACGAACTTGAGGAGTTCGAAGCATTACCAGAAGTCCAGTCGATTCTGGACAAACTCGGTGAAACCGGCTTACCCGGTGTTGATGCGCCAGAGACTAAAGAACTCGTCGGCGACACGATCGAATTAGTTGTCACGGAAGTCGAATTCGAATACGGGATCTTACAGATCGGTCAAATCAACGGGGAAACAAGCGCGGCGTTCGCCTTTGAATGGGAGAACCCATCGAACGGTGAAGGAAACCCACACCGTCGAGACGAGGGTCGTGGGAACGCTCACGGTCGAACGAACGTTCCCGAGCAGTACAGGGAAATTCCAGCGGGGACGACTGCTTGGCTACTCGGGGACGATGATGAGACCGTTTTCCGTCGTACGGCGACGGATCGAGAACGCGAGGTTGCACTCACTGAAGTTCAAGTCAGTGGTGATCAAGAAGCAGTTGCCTATACCGAATCCGATGTCGACGGTATTTTCGTCAACGTGTTCGATACATCGGAAGACGAACTGAAGGCCTGGCGATACGTACTACCCGCCGAGGATGTAGCGACGTTTGATCCCGAATCGACTGAGATTTCGTCGGTTGGGAGTCCGGAACTCATTGCCCACAGCGACGGTGTTTCTGGGGAGGTCTCCGTACAGTTCGCCCACGACAACATTCCGGACCCAAGGGAGTACGCGAAAGACGTCATCGAGACGACCCTTCCCGGTGCTGCCGGAGATTGTGGTTACGAGGCTGGAGAATGCGTTGCGGGCATCATTACCAGTATCAGTTCGTGTTACCGATGTGCACCGGGCTGTGCTGCCGGCTCTACCGGAGTCGGTGCCGTCGTCTGTGTCGCCTGTGTCTTCGCAATGTGTTCGCACGTATTGACGGGAACCAGTTGTGTCGGTCCGAACGGCGCGGTGGCCTGTCTGGAAGACAACGGACATATTTAGCCGCCACTTGGCGAGATGATCAACAACTATTTTCTCTACAATGTGAGAGGCTCGAGGGCCGCGAGCGGTAGCTAAAGAGACATGTTCCGGTCGAGTCCGTGAACATAGGCCAGAATATTGATATTCACCGCAGTCGTCGGTCGAAATCGCTCAATTCGGAGACGGTTCGCCAAATGATCCCCCGCCACGAAGATAGTAGACGCCCATTGCGGGCATCACGACGGCTATCGATACCCAGAGCGCGGCCTCCGAGAGGCTGGTCCCCGAATCAAGGAGATCCATGATCGCCAATGGGGCCGCGGCGATGCCAAACATAATGCAACCGACGCCACCCATCTCTCGTCGGCGATCCGCGAACCGCGTCCGACCGAACGCGACCGCGATTTCGACAGCTCCGGTGAGGACGAGCGCCGCGTACAATGCGAGAAACCCGATAGCGACCGGCACCGAAGCATCTCCCGAGAGCGGAACAAGTAGATAGAGGTGACCGAACAGTACCAGTACGGAACCGCCAACGAAGTGCCAGAGCGAAACCATATTTTCCGATTTTTGCTGCCAGGCAATAAGTTTTATCACTGAAATTTACGCCTGTAATCAATGGTGATGTTCAGTCAGGTCACTTACACCAAGAAGTATAGTGATTTCAAATCGGCCAGGACGGTGGAAAGCCGAAATGTCGAAAAACGCTACGCGCCAGGGTAAAACACGTGCGAATTCACTCGAGGGGGTCGATGACGCTGTTGACGTATCGACGTCTGCAAAAAAAAAAGCCGACGGGATCGAATTGTCCGCGACGTTCAGCTACGGAGCTTCTGAATGCGCTTTTCGGTTGGTGGGTGGGTCGCGAACACCGTCTCAAGCAGTCCGCGCTCGGAGTTGAAGATACAGAGCGCGGCCTGCCCGTCGTCGATGGTCGACTCGCGGTTTTCTGCGCCCTGCGAGATCTTCTCGAGGGCTCGAGCGAGCGGGTCGCCGCTGCCGATGTACTGGCGGGCGTCGTCGTCGGCAACGTACTCTCGGTAGCGCGAGATGGCCATCACGAGCACCGTCACGAGCATCTGCGCGATCATCGAGAGGACCATTCCGACGATGAAGCCGCCGGGGTTGTCCTCGCCCGCGAACACGTAGACGAAGTAGACGGCGTAGCCGACCATCATCCCGATGGAGCTACCGACCGTCATCATGAGCACGTCACGGTTCTTGATGTGGGCGAGTTCGTGGGCGACGACACCCTCGAGTTCGTCGCGGTCGAGCAGCCGGATGAGCTCCTCGCTGACGACGACGACGCCGTTGCCCTTGCGGCCGGTCGCGAAGGCGTTCGGAACGCCCATCTGCTGGACCATCAGTTTGGGCTTCTTGATACCCATGTCACGGGAGAGTGACTCAGTCATCCGGTGGATATCCGCATATTGGCCCTCTTCGGGCATCTCCTGAGCTTTTCTGGTGGCGGCCCAGGTCCCGAGTTTGTACTGGAGGAACGGGAACGTCACCAACAACAACAGGACGATCGGCCAGGCCCCCGTACCCAGGAGCGTCAGTCCGACGGCCCCGACGAACAGGTACAGCGCCGCCAGCATCGAGCCGACAACGAACATCCGTAGCTTCAGTCCGAAGTCTGTCATAGGCGGCTGTAGGTGATCATGGTGTATAAACACAGCGAGATATATCGACGGATTCGGTGGCCCATCGCGCGATTTCGCAGTCCGATAATCGTCGCTAATCGATCGACCGGGGACGTTGATAGGTCCGTCCCGCGCCACGTTTAGCGTACATCGCGTCGATCGAGGCGGAACGAAATTCATAAGTTCGCCCCCGTTCGTCTCACTCGTATGTCCCGCTCCGCTCGCATCGCCGTCTCCCGTCCCGTGAGCGGACAGTCTGTGGCTCCTTTTGGTAAAAAACGTCCGTGAACAGTGCTCGAGGCGGGCGTAGCGCCCCCGTCCCGGGTACGGTCCAGACGAACCCGGGTTGAACCCGTATTCGACCCCAACCGAGACGTACATCACCCATAACCAAGTAACCGCTATCCAACCAGCAGACAACACCAATGACACACGATATCGACTTCACGGGCGTCTTTCCGGCGATGTGTACGCCCTTCGACGAGGACGAACGGATCGACTTCGAAACCCTCCAGACCGACGCGCAGCGACTCGAGACCGCGGGCGTCGACGGCTTAGTTCCCGTCGGCTCGACCGGCGAATCTGCGACGCTGACTCACGACGAACACGTCCGCGTCGTCGAGAGCGTCATCGACGCCGTCGAAGACGTCCCGGTCATCGCGGGCACGGGTTCGAACAACACCCGCGAAGCACTCGAGCTTTCCGAGCGCGCCGCCGAAGCCGGTGCGGACGGACTGCTTCTCATCTCGCCGTACTACAACAAGCCCGAACAGCGCGGACTTGTCGAGCACTTCCGAACGATCGCAGACGCGGTAGACCTCCCACAGATCGTCTACAACGTCCCCTCGCGAACGGGCCGGAACATCGAACCCGACACCGCCGTCGAACTGGCGAGCCACGAGAACATCGCAGGCTACAAGGCCGCAAGCGGTGACCTCGGCCAGATCGGCGAAATTGCAGAGCGGACGATGGACGAGGACTTCGCCGTCCTCTCGGGTGACGACGCGCTCACGCTCCCCACGATTTCGGTCGGCGGAACCGGAACGATCAGCGTCGCCGCGAACGTCGAACCCGAACTGACCTGTGCGATGGTCGGTGCCGCACTCGATGGAGATTATGCACGGGCACAGGAAATTCACCACGAACTCGGCGACCTCTTTCGCGAACTCTTCGTCGAGACCAACCCGATCCCGGTCAAGGAAGCGATGGAGATCCGCGGCTACGGACCCGCCCGGATGCGTTCACCTCTCAGCCGGCTCTCCGAAGAGTATCGCGACGACCTCGAGGCCGTCCTCGACGATCTCGAGACGACCTCACCCGCGGCGGCAGACGACTCCAACGTAGAGCCCGCCGCGGAGGGTGAGTAGATGACGGTACGGGTCGGCGTCACCGGCGCAACGGGGCGGATGGGCCGTGAGGTCATCGCCGCCGTCGACAACCACCCAGAGTGCGACGTCGTCTTCGCGGTCAACCGTGAGCCCGACGGCGAGACGGTCGAGGGCGTCGAACTCGAGTCAGCGAGCGAGTTCGATTCGCTCGTCGACGAGCGCGAGCCAACCGCCGTCGTCGACTTTACCGGCCCCGAGTCGGCCATCGAGTACCTCGAGGCCTGCGCGGCCGCCGACGTCGCGTTCGTCACCGGGACGACGGGCTTCAGCGACGCGCAGGAAGACGCACTCGAGGACGCGAGCGCCGAGATCCCCGTGCTTCACGCGCCGAACTTCGCTCGCGGCGTACAGGCCCTGTTGAATGCCGTCGGCGAGGCCGTCCAGAATCTTCCGGGCTACGACGTCGAACTCGTCGAGACCCACCACAACGCGAAGCGCGACGCGCCGAGTGGCACCGCGAATCGGTTGCTCGAGGAGATCGAGGCCAACGGTGAATTCACCGATCGCACGCACGGCCGAGAGGGGGTCGACCCCCGTGAAGCGGGCGAAATCGGCGTTCACGCGCTCCGCGCGGGTAACGTCACGGGCGAACACGAGGTCGTCCTCGCGGGCAACCACGAGGAGGTTCGTCTCACTCACCGCGCCGAGGATCGGGGCGTCTTCGCCGCGGGCGCGGTCGACGCCGCGGTGTGGATCGCTGGACAAAAGGCAGGTCGCTACGAGTTTGCGGACGTGATCGACGAATGAGCACGCTCGAACAGGAGATTACGGAGCTGTGGAGCCAGTATCAGGACGACGAGATCGACGCCGGGAGCGCAGGCGAAGACGCCTACGCGACCCTCGAGGCCTTCCTCGACGCGCTCGAAGCGGGCGACGCTCGCGCGGCCGAAAAGCACGGCGATACCTGGGAAGCCAACGAGTGGGTCAAGCAGGGAATCTTGCTCAACTTCGGCCTGCGCTCGATTCAGCGATTCGAACACGGCGGCGTCACGTACAACGACGTCTTGCCACTCGCGGACTCGAGTGACTACGGCGAGCGCGGCAGTCGCAACACGCCGGACGGCACCGTCGTCCGTCAGGGTGCCCACATCGGCTCGGACTGCATCCTGATGAGTCCGGCATTCGTCAACATCGGCGCTCACGTCGGCGACGGCACGCTCGTCGACTCCTGTGACACGGTCGGTTCCTGTGCGCAGATCGGAGCAAACGTCAAACTCGGTGCGAACACCCTCATCGGCGGCGTCCTCGAGCCAGTCGAGAACGCACCCGTGATCGTCGAGGACAACGTCTCCCTCGGCGCCGGCTGTCGCGTCACGAGCGGCTTCGTCGTCGGCGAAAACAGCGTAGTCGGGGAAAATACGCTGCTGACGCCGCGCATCCCCGTCTACGACCTCGTCGAAGAGGAGGTCGTCTACGGCGAACTGCCCGCGAACCGCCGGGCGTTCACCCGGTTCGTCGAGTCCTCGATCAGCGACCACGACCTCTTCGAGGGCGGCGCGTACAAGCCAGCCGTCGTCGCCACCGACCTCGAGACCGAGACACTCGAGGCGACCGAGCGCGAGGACGCGCTGCGCGAATAACGACGTCGACGCATCGAATCCAAACGCTTGAATCAACACGATCACTTTGCCAAAACGATGACCGCGCCCGTGGAGTCGCCCTCGATCCGCCGCCTCGCCGACTGGGACCCGACGCGCCTCGAGTCCCTCGCCCAGGACTACGGCTCGCCGCTTTACGTCCTCGACCTCGAGCGCGTCCGCGAGAACTATCGCCGCCTCGAGTCGGCGTTTCCCGACGCCGAAATCCTCTACGCGGTGAAAGCGAACGCGCTTGGTGACGTTCTCGAGACGCTTCGCGAGGAGGGGGCAGGCCTCGAGTGTGCCTCCGCCGGCGAAGTGGAACGCGCGCTCGCGGCCAGCGAATCTGCGGCCGAGAACGGCGCGACGGGCGCGAACGTCCACTATACGGCGGTCAACCCGCCAGCACGCGACCTCGAGTGGGTCGTCGACGCCTGGGAGGAGTACCCCGACCTGACGATCACCGTCGGTGCCGAGGACACCATCGACCGCCTCGAAGAGCGGGGTTACGACGGGCGACTCTGTTTACGCGTCAATCCCGGTATCGGCGCCGGTCACCACGAGAAGGTTCAGACCGGCGCTGCCGCGAAGTTCGGCGTCCCGGCGGAGCGTGCCGTCGACGTCCTCGCAGACGCCGCCGACCGAGGCTTCGACGTCGTTGGTATCCACGCCCACGTCGGCTCCGGCGTCTCGAGCGATCAACTCGGCGACCACCGCGAGTTCGTCTCGCGGATGGGCGACCTCGCTCGGGATGTGAGCGAGGCGCTCGCGGGAGATGGCGACGGTCTCGAGTTCGTCGACGTCGGCGGCGGCTTCGGCGTTCCCTACCGCGAGGAAGACCAGCCGCTGGATCTCGAGGCGGTCGGCGACGCGACCCGGGACGCGCTCGGTGACGTCGACGCCGCACTGACGATCGAACCCGGCCGCTATTTCGTCGCGGACGCGGGCGTCCTCCTGACCGCGGTCAACACCGTCAAGGAGGCCCGAGATACCCTCGCGGTCGGCGTCGACGCCGGCATGACGACCCTCTTGCGACCCGCGATGTACGACGCGTACCATCCGATTCGGAATCTGACGGCCGCCATCGAAGCCGAGCAACACGGCGCGAGCGACGACGAACGTGGCCGCGAAACGGTTGCACAGACCATCGCCGGTCCGATTTGTGAGAGCGGAGACGTTTTCTGTGAGAACCGTCACTTACCCGTAAGTGAGCGCACGGACGTGCTCGTGATCGGCAACGCGGGGGCCTACGGCTACGAAATGGCGAACCAGTACAACTCACGGCCGCGGCCTGCATCGATCGTCCTCGAGGACGGGGACGTTCGGCTCGCCCGCCGCCGCGAGACGCTCGAGGACGTGACCCGTCTCGAGCGCGAGGCCCGCGATTCGGAACCGAGCGCGAACCACGAGACTCATGCCGAGCACGACACACGATAGCACGATGACTGTCCCATTCCAGAAGTACCACGGCACCGGCAACGACTTTCTAATCATTCCTGCGGACGAGTACGTCTCCAACCGCGGTGCGCTCGCCGAGCGCGAGTGCGACCGCGAGGAGGGCGTCGGTGCCGACGGCATCCTCTATCTCGCACTCGAGGAACGGTTCTCTCCGCCGCGCGTCGTTATGACGCTCGTCCAGCCCGACGGCGCGACGGCTCCGATGTGTGGCAACGGCGCGCGCTGTGCCGCCGAGTGGGCCATGCGACGAACCGGCGCGGACAGCGTCATGATCGACACCCAAGCTGGCACGCTTCGAGCTGATCGAACCGACGGCGACATCACGATCGAGATGGGGACGCCGACGTTCGATCCGAAAGCCGTGCCCGTCAGAGCCGACGAACCCGTTTTCGAGCAGGAGATCGAGGGACTCGAGGTGACGATGGTCAACACCGGCGTCCCTCACGCCGTCGCCTTCGTCGACGACGTCGACGACATCGACCTCGAGGCGGTCGCACCGCCGATTCGCTACGGCGACGAGTTCCCGGCCGGGACGAACGTGACGATCGCGAGTCCCGACGGTTCGGGCGGCTTCGATCAGCGATCCTACGAACGGGGCGTCGAGGCCGAAACCGATTCCTGTGGAACCGGCGCGGTCGGCATCGCCGTCGTCGCTCGCCGCCTCGGGCGGACCGACGCCGATCCGGTCGACGTGCACCCGCCGGGTGGCCACCTGCGAGTGAGTTTCAACGATCGCGGGAACGCCACGCTGACCGGCCCCGTCGAACACGAGTTCGACGGCGAAGTGGCCATCAAGTCCCCGACAGAACTGTGAGCAGAGACGACCCATCCGGAACGGCTCCGGCCGAGAGCGAGTCGACGGGCAGCGCCGACACTCCGTCCTCCGCGTTCGACCCCGTTTCGTTCCTCGAGACCGCTGTGCAACGCCCCTCGCACGAGGATATCGGACCCATGCGGGAGTTACTGTGCGAGACGCTCGAGGCCAACGGCGTCGACCCGCGCGTCGACGAGCACGGAAACGTCCTCGCGACGCGAGGCTCGGCCGATGCGGACGCACACGTCGTATTGAACACGCACATCGACACCGTCTCGCCCCACGTTCCGTTCGAACGGGAGATCGACGGACGCGATGGATACCCCGAAACTGACGGCGAGATCATCTGTGGCCGTGGCTCCTGTGACGCGAAGGGACCCCTCGCCGCCATGCTCGCAGCCTTCTTCGCGGTCGACCTCTCGAGTGGGGCCGGCCGCGTGACGCTCGCGATCACGCCCGACGAGGAGGTGCTCTCGATCGGCGCGTACGAACTGGTCTCGAGTGCGGATTCGCCGACGCGTGACGCCGACGCCGTGATCGTCGGCGAACCGACCGATCTCGACGTCTGCACGGCGGCGAAAGGTCGGTTTCAGGGGACGATTCACCTGACGGGTGCGAACGCCCACGCTGCCGAACCCGAGACCGGAATCAACGCCGTCGCTGCCCTCGAACCCGTCCTCGAGACGATCCGGACGTTCGACGAACGCGACGACGCCCCGCCGACCCACCTCCAACTCGGTGAAGCGACGCTCACGCCGACCGTCGTATCGGGCGGTGAGGCGACCAATCAGGTGCCCGCCGACTGCGCGCTGACGGTCGACCGACGAAGCGTCCCGCCCGAAACGGCGGAGGACTTCCACGCCGCGTTGACCGACCGACTCGAGGTCGCGGTGCCGGCGGGAGTCGGCGTCGAGTTCCGCTTTACCGACCGGCCGACCCCGTTCCTCGAGGCGTGGGATACCGACCCCGACGCACGGATCGTCGACGTGCTCGCCGACGCCGCAGGCGGTGCCGTCCGGCCGTTTTCGGCGGCGACGGAGGCGTCGTACTTCGCGCAGGACGCGCCGACGGTCGTCTTCGGACCCGGCGTGCTCGCCGACGAGAACGGTGCCGTCGCCCACGCCCCGCGAGAGTACGTCCGGATCGAAGCCGTCCGCGAGGCCGCACGTGCACTCGAGGAGACGCTACAGACGGTTCTCGAGTGACTCGACTTTTTAGACGACTTTACCAACTCATTTCGCCCGTCTCACTCGTCCCACTGCGTCGAGATGTACAATAGCGCGATCATGCCCAGAATAGCGATCGTAAAGAGGGCGATGGTCGCGATTTCGGGAAAGAGGTACTCGAGTAACGCCTCGCTCATACGAGAGCGTTGAACGTGCCCGCTCAAAGCGGTGTTGGTCGCTGGCTGGAAAACGGGCGTCCGCAGCGGTCACTCACAGCCCCTCGTTTCGATCGTTTTTTGTCGTTACTGCCGAAGCAATAGGGCACACTCGTGTTTCCAGTTCCCGCCGGCGTGTCGCTCGAGCAGGCAGTTTCGGCGACAGTCTCGAGTCTCCCACGGCAACTCTTCGTTGCGGGTATCGACCTCCCGCGGCCAGTACTGTTGAGTCTCGCTGTTGCCGTCACCGCTGGAGTCCTCGGTGTCCTTTTCGTCGCCGGGTCGTCGTCGTTCACGCGTTCGATTGGGACTGAAATCAGTGCCCACCCGGATCGAACGTTCGCGATCGGGTTTCTGGGATTCTTCGGCGTTCTGGTCGTCGTTTCCTCCCCGTTGATCGTCACGACGGTGTACGAGCAGGCGACTCTCGTTGCGCTGGCGGGGATCGTTTCGCTTCCCGGCCTGTTCTTCTGGGGACTCCTGTTGGCCTTCGGCGCGACGCTCGGTGCGCTCGCCGTGAGCCACCACCTCCTCGAGAGCGTCACCGGCGAGGAGCCATCACTCTGGTGGGCGCTCCTGGCCGGCGTACTCGTTCTCGCCTCGAGTCAACTGATTCCGATTTTGGGAGCCCTCGTCGCGATGGGGCTCGCGACCGTCGCAATCGGGGCGATCCTTCGCCAGCGCACCGAACTCGAGCGACGGCTGTTCGACGAAGAAAACGGGGATCGACCCTCGAGAGCCGAGTCGGTCGACCAGCCCCGGTGGACTGAAACGACCTCCGCAACTCTCGACGACACTCGTGGCGACGATTCGATTCGGGACGAACGAGAGCTGTAGGAGGGGGAATTCTGGCACCTCGAGTCGGAGATCGAACTCGACCGGGGGAACGAGCGTCGGACGAGTTCTCAGGCGTACGTGACGTAGTTCGAGTAGTAGACGAGGGCGTTGTAGCCGCCGTGGATGAGTGCGGGGACGACGAGGGTATCGGAGAGTTCGTAGAGGATACCGAGGTAGAGTCCGAGTGCGAACACCGTGCCGAGACTGACGAGCACGGCACCGAACTCTTCGCCCATGTACACCGGGAGGTGGACAGCCGCGAAGACGAGCGACGAGAGGAGGACGGCGAGCGACGACGGGAACACCTCGCCGAGACGTGACTGAACGACGCCGCGATAGAGCAGTTCCTCGCCAGGGCCGGTCAGGAAGAGCGCAATCGGGATGGCAACCAAAAAGAGCGAGGGATACTGTCGTCCGTCTTCGATCGACGAGTGCGTCTCGCCCTCACCACCCGTTCCAAACGGATCGACGAACTCGATGAACACCTGATACCCCATGACGACGGCGAACGCCCCCCACAGCCCGACGGCGATCCACAGCATGTCCCAGACCGTCGGCTTCCGAATTCGGAGAAACTCGAGGGCGAACGGCAGGTCGAACCCGTTTCGACGGACGATGAGGTACGTGAGCGCGACCCCGGCAGCGCCGACGACGTTGAACGCGACCGACGAGCCGATCTGCATAATCGCCCGAATATCGTAACCAGCGGCGAGGGCGTGGAGTTCGACACCCAGCGTCGCGGCGAATCCGGTCAGCCAGCCACCGATCGCGAGAGCGAAACAGAGCCCCAGCACGCGAAGTCGGTGGGAGATCGCCGTCGAACGCCGACTCGAGCCCATACCTGCTCGTTCACACCTCCGGTAGAAATAGGTTCGAGATCCGGAGTGCGTGTTGATTGGTGTCTATGAACAACGTGTTTTCATAGACCAGTTAGTGTAAATATGTGTTCTCGTGGATAGTCGCGAGATTTATCATACAGTAGAAGAATTCATTGCTCATGAGTGTGATGGATGAGACGAACCGAGGGGAAAGTAAGTGAGCACTGAACCAGACATCCTCGTCGTCGACGACGAGAATCAACTTGCCGATCTGTACACCGAGTGGCTTCAACAAGACGGATGGTCCGTCGAGACGGCCTACGACGGCGAATCAGCCCTCGAGAAACTTACGGCGTCCATCGAAATCGTTCTGTTAGACCGTCGGATGCCGGATCAAACCGGCGAGGAGGTCCTCGAAACGATTCGAGACAACGGGTACGACGTACGCGTCGTCATGGCGACGGCAGTCGATCCCGACTTCGACATCATCGAAATGGGGTTCGACGACTACCTGGTCAAACCACTCTCAGAGGAAGAACTCCTCACGGTAGTCGACCACATCGACCAACGAGCCACCTACGAATCGGAGGTTCAGACGTACTACACGCTCGTCTCGAAGAAAGCCCTCATCGAGTCCAAAAAATCCGCGCCAGAACTGGAAGGTAACGAAGAGTATCAGACGCTCTGTACGCGCGTCGAAGAACTCGAGGAACGGACCGACGCGACCGTCTCGAGCCTTCGAAATCACGACGAATTCGTCGGCGTCTTCCAAGACATCTCATCCGAAAACTAACGGTTCCCGTTCGCTCCGCTCGTTTTCCCAACCCGATACCGAAACGTCCGTTTCGTTCGCTGACGCTGTTTAGCTCCTCGGTGCCTGCCCGTAGATCAGGTTTCGCTGGATTTCGTTCGCTCCCTCGTAGATGACTGGAATGCGCACGTCGCGATAGACGCGCGCGATTCGGCGCTCGTCGAGTATCGACCGCCCGCCGTGAAACTGCATACCTTGCTCGGCGACGTCGACCGCCATCTCCGTCGCGTTCGTCTTCGACAATGCCGCCCAGTATCCCACGTCGTCGCCATTCTCGACCTTCTGGCAGGCACGCCAGGTGAGTGCTCGAGCGCGTTCGAAGGCCATCAACATCTCCGCGAGGCCGTGTTGGACCGCCTGAAAGTCGCTGATCGACCGGCCGAACTGCTCGCGGTCGTGGACGAACTCCCAGGTTTCCTCGATCGCTGCCGCTCCCAATCCCAAGCCGTGTGCCGAGACGACGATGCGGCCGTGATTGAAGAATTCGGCGAGCAGCCAGAAGCCCGCACCTTCCGCGCCGATCAGGTTTTCCGCGGGGATACGACAGTCCTCGAGTTCGATGTGCGCCTGCTTCGAGGCGCGCATCGCCATCTTTTCGGGAATGTGTTCGGCGTCGTAACCGTCGGTGTCTGTCGGGACGATGAACAGCGAGTGATTGCCGTAGCGGTTGGTCTCGTCGTCGTCCGTTCGCGCGTAGAGGGTGACCCAGTCCGCTTCGACGCCGTTTCCGATCCAGTACTTCTCGCCGTTGAGGACGTACTCGTCGCCGTCTCGTTCCGCGGTGGTCTCCATACCCGTAAGGTCGCTGCCGGTATCGGGCTCTGAAACCGCGAGCCCCGAACGCATCTCCCCCTCGGCAACCGGGCGAACGAACTCCTCGCACTGCTCGTCGGTGCCGTGTTCGTACGTGATCTCACAGCCGAAACTCGCCAGTTGGAGCGTCAACGCGATGCCCGCATCCGCCCGATAGAACTCCTCCGTCAGTGCGAGCAGTTGGGGAAGGTCGAATCCGCGACCGCCCCACGCTTCCGGAATGTCCTGTGCGACGAGACCGGCCTCCTGGCCCGCTTCGAGGATCTCCTCCGGATACGTTCCATCCTGAAAGTGCTCCTGCGCGTTTGGTTCGATGTGTTCACGCGCGAACTCGCGGGCTTCGGCTTTGACGTCGCGTGCGTGCTCCGGGACAATACTGTCCTCGAGTAGCTCCATGCACCACTACATGATAGTGTGCCAGAAATAGTCGCACCACAACAGTGCAAGTCCGAACGGAAGTCCGAGTTTGTCCTCGGTCTCGGACGTTTCGAGGAGGCCGTCCGTTCACCCAGCGAATCCGGAGAGTAGTCGCTCGTCGTCGCCGTTCTCGTCGCCGATACTGGGCGCGCTGACGAGGACGAACGCGCTCTCGTCGTCGCCGTTTCGAATCTGACGCGTCGACTCCGGTGGAAGCCAGAGTGCATCACCGGTCTCCATCTCGACCGGTTCGTCGTCGACGACGACCGTCGCAGCGCCCTCGATCAGGACGTACACTTCCTCGTGCTCGTTGTCGGTGTGATCGTGTGGCTTGCTGTTCCAGCCCGGGTCACACCGTGCGACCGTCACGCCGACCTGTTCGGTCTCGAGTGGATCGCTCAGGAAGTGCATCGCACTCGAGACCTGATCGACGTCCTCGTAGTTCACTTTCCGATAGGTCATGTGTACACATTGGGCGGGACCCCAGTAAAACTACGCGTTCCGGGACGATTCGCGAGAACGTCTCACTCCCCCATCAGTTCGACGAGCAACTCGAGCGATTCTCCGCGTCTGTGTGCTCCATGCCCCAGACGTCGCTCGAGAGGGTTCTACCGTGCACCGACATCGTCCAGTTTCGTCGCCTGACTATACATCCAACTGATACATCGAATATCGACACAGACAACCGAGAATAGCCGAAGCGCTGGCCGTTATCCGTCCTGTGAGATCGGATCGAAGCTGTCGACCGGAATCACGGAGTAGTCGACGGTCAGCGCGTCCTTCGTCGCTCGAATTTTCCCGACAAACGTCGAGATATCCTCGAGTTCGCCCTCGAGAACGAACAGTTCCATGCAGTAGTGGTCGCCAACGTGGCTGTGGAAGTTCGAGGCGACGAGATCCTCGTGTTCGTGACGGAGGTGCATCATCCGCTCTTCGACGCTCGTGGTTTCGTAATCGAAGAGCACGGTGACGATACCCATCAGTTCGCGTTCCTCGAGACGAGTGTCCTCGAATTCGCCGAGGAGGTTCCGAGAGGCTTCCCGGACGACTTCGCTGCGGCCGGTGTAGCCGTGGTCATCTGCAAACTGATCGAGTCGCTCGAGAAGTTCGTCCGGCATCGAGACGCTGACGACTGCCATGTAATAACTCAGCCGCCTTAGAATAATAATCCTTATCATCTCGAGGGCGCGCTTGACGACGACGAGATCTTCGGTTCGAAGAACGAAATCCTGCGAAACAGCCGACGGAATGGCGAGTACTATTCGATCTCGTCGACCAACTCGTCCGCAACCCCCGTGTAGCCCGTCGGCGTCAGCGCGTGGAGTTCCTCGCGAACCTCCTCGTCGACCGCGAGTTCGTCGAACATGTCACGGAAGTCCTCGAGCGTGACGTCCTTCCCCCGCGTGACGGCCTTGACGCGCTCGTAGGCGTCTTCTTGCCCTTCCCGGCGCAGAATCGTCTGGACGGCCTCGCCGATGACTTCGGGCGTCGACTCGAGGTCCTCGCGCATGACCTGCTCCGTCGGAACGACCTTCTCGAGGCCGGATTCGGTTTTGCGGTAGCCGATCAGACAGTGGGCGAAGGCCGCGCCGATATTTCGCTTGACCGTCGAATCGGAGAGGTCACGCTGAAGTCTCGAGGTCGTGACGTAGTCGGCAAGGAAGGTCAAATCCGAGTTCGCCTTCGAGAGGTTCCCCTCGCTGTTCTCGAAGTCGATTGGGTTGACCTTGTGGGGCATCGTCGAGGAGCCCGTCTCGCCCTCGACGGTTTCTTGTCCGAGGTAGCGATCGGAGACGTAGAGCCACATATCTAGGTCGAGATCGAGGAGGACGTCGTTCGCGCCGCGGAAGGCGTCGAACACTGCTGCGAGGTCGTCACAGGGGTTGACCTGCGTCGTGAGCGATTCGAACTCGAGGCCGAGGTCCGTCACGAACGCCTCGGCGAACGCCGACCAGTCGACGTCCGGGTAGGCCGAGTGGTGGGCAGCGTAGGTCCCCGACGCGCCGCCGAGTTTCCCCCGGAGTTCGTCCGTCGCCCGCCGAATGCGGCCCGTCGTGCGGCCCAGTCGGGCGGCGTAGACCGCCATCTCCTTGCCGAAGGTCGTCGGGGTCGCGGGCTGGCCGTGCGTTCGGGCGAGCATCGGGAGGTCGCGGTAGTTCTGTGCCATCTCCGCGAGCCAGTCTCGAACGTCGTACAGCGCCGGGAGGAGCACCTCGTCGACGGCGTCGCGAACGAGCAGCCGGTGTGCCAGGTTGTTCACGTCCTCGCTGGTCAACCCGAAGTGGATCCACGCCGAGGCGTCGCTGTCCTCGGACAGCCGGTGGCGGACGAAGTACTCGACGGCTTTGACGTCGTGATTGGTCGCTTCGAACTCGGCGTAGCCCTCCGTCTCGAGCGTCTTGATGAGTCGGGCGTCTTCCTCCGCGAAGTGTTCGTACAAGCCTCGAAGCTGGTCGCGTTCGTCGGCGTCGATTTCGAGTGGCGTCGCCTCGAGGTCGGCGAGTGCGAACAGGTACTCGACTTCGACGCGGACGCGTGCACGCATGAGCGCGGCCTCGCTGACGTACGGCGACAGCGGCGCAGTCCGGCTGCCGTAGCGGCCGTCCAGCGGCGAAACGGCGTACAGGGCGTCGGTTTCGGTCATGTTGGAATGCTTTCCCCAGGCGGTGCAAAAGCGTATCGAAGTCGCCCCCGTACAGGGCCACGAGCGTGCATATCTCGAGCACCGTCGTCGGAAATACTGCCGCAGAGATACACGTTTGTGCATACTTCAGTCAACGAGACCGCAACCACTTTGCCCTTCGCGGGCGGGCATCTGCATATGACGCGAATCGCCGGGATGGCCGGCAACCGAGGGCGCAACCTGTTGAACATCGCCGACCGACGACCGGGAGGAGCCGACCTCGCCGTCGTCCTCACGAACGACGAAGACGCGCCGGTGCTCGAGGCCGCCGCCGAGCGCGATATTCCGACCGAAGTCGTCCCGCTCGAGGACGGGATGGATCGAGCGACCCACGAGGAAGCCGTCCTCGAGGCTCTCTCGGGGTACGACTTTGACCTCGTCTGCCTCGACGGCTACATGCGGATCCTCTCGGATACCTTCCTTTCCGAGGCCCCGACGACCCTGAACGTTCACCCCTCCCTGCTGCCCGCCTTCCCCGGCATGGACGCCTGGGGCGACGCGCTCGAGGCGAACGTCTCGGTCACGGGCTGTACGGTCCACGTCGTGACCGACGCGACGGACGAAGACGGCGCGGTCCTCGAGAGCGAGGTCGACGGCGGTCCGATCGTCACGCAGGAACCGATCCCGGTCTACGAGGGTGACGACGTGGACGGTCTAAAAGAGCGAGTCCTCTACGAGGGCGAGTTCCGCGCGTACCCGCGTGCGGTGAAGTGGTTTTCTGAGGACGCAGTGGACATCGATCTCGAGGCGGGTGAGGCGCGCGTCGAGTCGGACATCGCGAGTACCGACAGCGACGATCACGACGGGCTTCCCGCTCGCCGACTCTCCTCGAGCGATCGCGTCGATACCCTCCGCTACGGAGAAAATCCACACCAAGACGCCGCCGTCTACGCCGACTACACCACCGACGAGGCTAGCGTCGTCCACGCCGACCAGCTGAACGAGGGCGCGAAGGCCCTGAGCTACAACAACTACAACGACGCCGACGGTGCGCTCGACCTGATCAAGGAGTTCGACGAACCAGCCGCCGCGGTCATCAAACATACTAACCCCGCAGGCTGTGCCACGGCGGATTCGCTTGCCAAGGCCTACGAGAAGGCCCTCTCGACGGACCCGATGAGCGCCTTCGGCGGCATTGTCGCGCTCAATCGGGAGTGCGACGCCGAGACCGCCGAGCAAGTGATTGACTCGTTCAAGGAGGTCGTCGTCGCGCCGGGCTATACGGACGACGCCCTCGAGGTGCTCTTCGAGAAGGACAATCTTCGCGTGCTCGACGTCGGAGCGTTGGGTGAGTCCACGGAGCGCTTTACCGAGAAACCACTCGTCGGCGGCCGGCTCGTGCAAGAACGGGACCTCCAGACAATCTCGGTCGACGACCTCGAGGTCGTCACCGAGCGCGAGCCAAGCGACGAGGAACTCGAGTCGATGGTCTTCGCCTGGCAGACGCTCAAACACGTGAAATCGAACGGCATCCTCTTCGCAGACGGCACGGAGACGGTCGGCGTCGGGATGGGACAGGTCTCTCGAGTCGACGCAGTTCGCCTCGCGGCGATGAAAGCGGACGAGCATGCAGAAGGCAAGGACGCCGAGGGTGCGGTCATGGCCTCGGACGCGTTCTTCCCGTTCCCGGACGGCATCGAAGAGGCTGCGAAGGCCGGTATCGAGGCGGTCGTCCAGCCCGGCGGGTCGGTCAACGACGACGACGTGATCGAGGCGGCGAACGAACACGATATTGCGATGGCGTTTACGGGTCAGCGGTCGTTCCGTCACGATTAACTCCTACGAACGAACGGTGCGCGGCCCAACGCGCCGCGGAAACGTGAACGGGGAGCCATAGCGAGCCGTGAACGAAGTGAGTGAGCAACTTTTTGGCCTCTTTGCGAACGGAGTGAGCGAAGGTCAGCGAGAGCTATGCTCTCGCCAGACAGATTTTTGCGCGAGGGTGAGCGACCGGTGGGAGTGAACCCGAGCGGAAAAAGGTGGATGCCGCGTTTACGGGCCAGCGGCCGTTCAGACACGAGTAGCACCCGCGTTCGTCAATCGCTTCGCTCTCGAGCGAGCGTGCCAGGCTAGTTTTTAGGCCGCCCTAAATAGAATCACTTTTAATGTTTTAGGCCAGCCTAAACCCATGGAACCTGCAGGCGTAGACGGACAAACTAGACGAGCGGTTCTCGCGACGAGTGCAGCGGTCGGTAGCGTGGCCGTCGCTGGCTGTATCAGCGGAAGCGAACGCGAGGCGTCGGACGAAACCGGTGACACCGACCCGTATACGGTGTCGATGGCCCCCGTTGGGGAGGTAACGTTCGACGCCGTACCGGAGAACGTCTTCGTCACGTTCCCACAGTACGCAGATATGATGGTCGCCCTCGGTCACGGCGAGGCGGCGAACACCCTTTTTTCTCCCGACATGGCGGGGTCAACGATGGACGCGTTCTACGACCACCTCGAGGGGGTCGACCTCGAGTGGGAGGGGCTGTCGAATCCGCTCGAGCAGGGACTCGTCGAGGAAGAACTCTACGAACTCGACAGCGACGTCCACTTCCTCGATCCGTCCTACGTGCTGACGACCGGAGGCGACTGGGAGGAGGCCGACCTCGACGAGATCGCCGAAACGATCGGGCCGTGGATCGGCAACTTCCACAGCGGGGTCCACAGCGAGCCGGCGGAGGCCTACACCGACGACTACGAGTACTACACGCTCTGGGAACTCTTCGAGCGGGTCGCCGCAGTGTTTCGAGAACGCGAACGCTACGAAGCCCTCGAGGACGTGTACGACGACCTTCGATCGCACATCGAGTCGACGCTCCCGCCCGAGAACGACCGACCGACCGCCGCGCGAGTCACCCTCGAAGGCGAGGAGTTCTACACGTACCACCTCAACGAGTCCGGCTTCTGGCAAGCGGACACGCGTCCACTTGGGGCACGCGACGCCCTCGAGACGTTCGAGTGGTCTGACGATTGGGGCGTCCTCGACTACGAAGCGATGGCCGAGGCCGATCCAGACGTCATCCTCCATCTGTGGGGGATCACACCGGACTACTCCATCGAGAGTGTTCGCGAACGACTCGCGGACCATCCCATCGGCAGCGACTTGAGCGCGGTCCAAGACGACCGCGTCGTCGCCGGCGGGATGCGCTATCAAGGACCGATCATGAACCTCTTCCAACTCGAGATGACCGCGAAACAACTCTATCCCGACCATTTCGGCGAGTGGCCCGGCCACACGACTGCCGAGCCCTATCCCGAGATTCCGACCGACGAACAGTTGTTCGACCGCCAGCGCGTCGCGAACATTGTCACCGGGTCATTATGAGTGAGACTCCCACCTTCGACGCGGATGTCGCCATCGTCGGTGGCGGTCCGACCGGCTGTGCTGCCGGCGTCTTTACCGCTCGAGACGAGTTCGAGACGGTCATCTTCGATCGCGGCCCCTCATCGTTGCGACGCTGTGCGTCCCTCGAGAACTACCTGGGTTTTCCCTGCGGAATCGACGTCGAGACGTTTCTCGAGTTGGCGCACGATCACGCGATCCAGTCTGGCTGTCGGATGCGACGTGATCTCGTCGAGGCGGTGACCGTGTCGACCGACGGTGGGTTCCGAATCGAGCCACAGACGGGTGAGGCGATCACGGCACGGTTCGTACTCGCCGCGACGAAGCACGGTGCCGACTATCTTCGCGGGCTCGATAGCGACGACCCGCTGTTCGTCGCCCAAGAGCACGGCGGAGAAACCAGCCAGCGGTTCGATCCGAGCTGTCTGGACGACGACGGACGGGCGCCGATCGACGGCCTCTACGTTGCTGGCCCGCTCGCCGGCCGTGGCGATCAGGCGATCGTCGCAGCCGGCCACGGCGCGACGGTCGCGCGTACCATCCTCCACGACGTGCGTCGTGCGGAGGGGTACTGGAGTTGGTTCGCGACGCGATACGATTGGGTCCGACGGACCACCGACCTGCGAGAGGAGTGGGCCAGCGCGGACCGGTGGATCGCTCGCTTCGAACAGGATGCTCCCGACGACCTCGAGCCCGCGACCGTCGAACGACTCGCCGAAGCGTACGCCACCGAACACGTCGACGCACACGTCGAACCAGCGGTAGCAGCCGACCGAGCCGAACGCGGTCAGCGACGACTCGCGCAAACGCTCGACGACGACATTCTGCTCGAGACCGTCGACGACGACGCCATACACGAGTACGCCACGTCCCTCGAGTCGTCGGCAGAGTCCACCTAAGAGGCGATCGCTGCGTGCTGCAAGCCCACGACCGGAACTAGTCGCATCGATACGAACGACGGACATCTCGAGAGTGACCCGCCACGGGAAGAGAGAACGGAAATTACGAGAGACGAAACCGCAGTTAGTCGTCGGCGGGAACGGCAGTCGTCGCTCGAGCGTCGGCCATCGCGAGGACGTCGTCGAAGAAGTCGAGGGTGTCCTCCGGGCCGGGGTTGGCTTCGGGGTGGTACTGGCGCGTGATGATGTCGTAGTCGACGCCGTCGAGGCCTTCCGGCGTGTCGTCGTTGACGTTGATCTGGGTGACCTCGAGGTGGTCACCTGGTTCGGCGACGGTGTAGCCGTGGTTCTGGGTCGTCATGACGACCTGTCCGGACTCTAAGTCGAGGACGGGTTGGTTGACGCCGCGGTGGCCGAAGGTCATCTTCTCGGTGGCGCCGCCGAGGGCTTCGGCGACGATCTGCTGGCCGAGGCAGATGCCGGCGACGGGCGTGTCCTCGGCGAACGCTTGGACGAGATCGATCGCGTGCTCGTAGTTCGCCGGGTCGCCGGGGCCGTTCGAGATGAACAGAATGTCCGGCTCGAGTGCGTCGACGTCGTGGGCGCTCGCGTCGTGTGGGAGGACGTGAACCGTCGCGTTGCGGGCGAGCAGCGAGTCGACGATCGATCCCTTCGCACCGCAGTCGACCAGTGCGACGGTCTCGCCGTCGTTGTCCGCGCCGTAGGTCGTCTGCTCGTCGACGCTGACCTGTTCGCCGATCTCCGTGTGCTCGCTCATGGCCTTACAGGCCTCGAGTTCGGCGAGTGCGTCCTCCTCGGTGACGTCCTCACCGACGGCGATTCCGCACTTCATCGCGCCGCTGTCGCGGATGTCGGTGACGACGTCTCGGGTGTCGAGACGGTCGACTGCCGGAACGCCCTCGCTCGCGAGCCAGTCGGCGACGTCCTCGGTGAGTTCCTTCGCGAGGACGGCTCGTGGGTGGACGCGGTCGGACTCGAATCGTTCCTCTCGGACGCCGTAGTTACCGATCAGTGGGTACGAGAAGGCCAGGATCTGCTCCTCGTAGGATGGATCGGTGAGACTTTCTTCGTATCCAGTGTACGCCGTCGTGAAAACGAGTTCGCCACGAGCCGTTCCCGGAGCACGACCACGCGCCTCGAGTACGTGGCCACCCTCCAGTGCAACGTAGGCAGCTGTCATTACGATCTACGTATTGGATCGACCATCATAAGTGTTGTCTTCGAAGCTGAGTTACGAAATTCGTAATCGGTAAGTGGGGGTCGCTCGTAGGTTCGCATCTCCATGGACGATCTGGACCGACAGATCCTCGATATGCTCCGGCGGGACGCGCGAACGCCGTACACCGAGATCGCCGACGAGGTCGGAACGAGCGAGGGGACTGTCCGCAACCGCGTCGAAGGGATGATGGACGACGGCGTCATCGAACGCTTTACGATTACCACGCGGACGGGCAACGTCCAGGCGATGCTCGAGATCAGCGTGGCAGTCGACGTCGACACGAAAGCCGTCTCCGAGCGGATGGCCGAGTGGGAGGAAGTCGACCTCGTCTGGATGGTTTCGGGGGAACAGGACATCGTGCTCGTCGTCGACGCGGCGGACACGCGCGGAGTCAACGACCTGATCACCAAAGCCCGCGATCAAGAGGAGGTCGTGAGCACGAAAACGCGACTGATCCTCGAGAAACAACTCGGGTGAGGCCGGCGTTCGTGGAGCCACTCGTTCCGTAGCCGAGTTTCAACTCGGGTGAGGCCGGCGTTCGTGGAGCCACTCGTTCCGTAGCCGAGTTTCAACTCGAGTCCGTCTCCCGGTTGTATCGGTTGTACAGCGATCTCCCGGTTTCGACGAGTTTCCAGGTCGGTCCAGTGCCCCGTTCCCAGTAGATGTTCGGGACGAGTTCGCCGCCGAACTCCTCTTTGAACTGGAACGCGCCGTCTTCGAAATCCGCACCGCCGCCGCCGAAGTCGTACTTCTCGTAGCCCTCGTCGATGGCCCACTGGAACAAGTAGTCGTAGAGCAACTCCGAGGCGTGATACTGGAAGGACTCCGAGGGGACGCCGGCGAAGAAGCCGTGGACGACGTCCTGTTCGTCGTTGAGTAGTTCGAGGAAGCCGCCGGCGTACTCGCCCTCGACGTAAAGCATTAACAGTAAAATCCGATCCTCCATCGCGGAGAGTTCCTCGAAGAACTCGAAGGGATAGACGATGCCGCCGACGCTTTTCATGTGCTGTTTGTACTTCTCGTAGAATCGCTCCAGATTGACCTGTGAAAGTTCAGCCTCGACGATTTCGTGGTCGGTTTCTCGGCCACGTCTGATCGCCCGCCGCTTGGAGCTGTCCATCTCCTCGAAAATCGTGTCGTATCCCTTCTCGAGATTCACGACGAAGCGGCCGCCGACGCGACTCGAGTCGTAGCCCTCCGCCTCGAGGAAGTCGTTGTATCGGAGGAAATTCGTGTTGCAGGCCCTGATCTCGTGGACGATCGTTCGGTTATCACAGAGTTGGGGGACCACGTCGAGGACGGTCGAGAGCGACTCGGTGACGTCGGTCGTCATCAAGGGGCCACCGAATCCGGGATAGATCGACGTGAGTCGGTAAAACGGTGTTTTCGGTATCTCAGCGACGAAATTCGGAAAGAGACCGATTGGATTCGTATCCTTCTCGACCACGATGTGTCTGGCCGGATACTCGAGCGCGTTTTCGACGGCCTCGAGCCACTCGTAGCGATGGAACACCGTTCCGAGTTCGGAGCGCTCGACGAGGTCGTTCCATCGGGACCGATCTTTCATCACCACCGTGTCGATGACGTCTACCGTCAGGCCCGATTGGTCGTCCGTCATCGTCTGGACGGTTCTCCCAGTCGTTTCGTCCCGATTCGAGTGTGTACTTCCACTAGCGTGCTGGGCCATCTGTTCTCTATCGAGTTCTCTCCGGGCAGAAGCGGGTTAAGTTATTTTAGCCTACAGACACACATCAGCGAGCACAACCGTCCGTATCAGTCACGTACGTGGGATCCAGTAACACGCCATTATCAGCGCTCGAAAACGATTGATTATCGGACGGTCACCGACGCGAACAACTGCACGTGTATCGAACGCGACGACGTACGGGAAGATTACTCCCCTGAAACAGTGTTTTCGGCCGAGGAATCGTGTGAACAAGTACCGTTCGACCGTGAGAAGTACCAGTCACTCGTAAAGAGACGACACTGGTTTCACACCGCTCCAGAATGATGCGAATATGACCACACCACCGGGCGACGAACGCCCACACGAAAACGCGAACCAGGACGTAATCGCCGTCGACCCAGAAGACACCGCACTCGAGACGGTCAACCGACTCGAGGCCCACACCGGCGACGGCGTTCGCCACCGGGCGTTTACCTCGCTCGTGTTCGACGGCGACGGAAACGTCCTGCTCGCCCAACGAGCGCCCGAGAAACGCCTCTGGGGGACGTACTGGGACGGAACCGTCGCCTCCCACCCAGTCGAGGGCCAGAGTCAGGAAGAAGCCACTCGAGAACGACTCGAGGACGAACTGGGAATCGCGCCCGAGCAGTACGACGACCTGCGAGTTACCGACCGCTTCGAGTACAAACGCTACTTCGAGGACGCCGGCGTCGAACACGAAGTCTGTGCGGTGTTGAAACTCACCCTCACGGATCGAACGCTCGAGCCGAACGAGGAGGAAGTTGCAGGTCTCATGTGGGTTCCGTACGAGCGACTCCACGCCAATCCGTCGTGGTATCGTCAGCTCAGGCTCTGTCCGTGGTTCGAAATCGCGATGCGACGAGACGTTCGCGACGAGTGATCGGGTCGGCGACCGCGGCGAATCACCCGACTCCGGCAAGCAACGCATGGTAACATGCGACAAGGTTTATTACAACGCCGTTCGTAGCGTCGCCCAAGGGCCGACGAAATCGGTCCGTGTGACGTAATGAGTTCTCCACAACCGGAAACAGAAACGCACGAAGTGACGCTCTCCAGAGACGAACAATGGGTCGTCCACAGTGTCCTCGCGAGCGAAATCGACGGGGCGATCGACGACGGCGAATCACCTGCCGAGTGGACGCTCGAGGCACTCGAGACGCTCGAAGCGGCCGGTGAGACGACAGTTTTCACCGCTTATCAGGCCCAGACGCTCGTCGACCGACTGACGTCGTACCTCGCGCGTGTGGACACTCCGGAAGACGATACCGTCCACGGATCGGCCGTCGTCGACCGACTCGAAACTCGCCTCGAGTCGCGTGAATCGCCACCCCAATAACGGGCTGTTTTTCGTTCGATTACGGACGCGTCGTCGCCCACACTGCGGTGACGGCGAGGAAAAACGCCGGGAACAGTGGCAAGGTCAAGAGTGCGAAGCGATAGCCGACGCCCGGCGGCCAGAACGTGATCGCCACCGGGGCGACGATAAACGCGAGGACGATCATGCCGACGACGGTCCACCCTCGCCAGTCGAATTCCCGGTCGGCCGCCTCGGGATGATCCGGATTCCGAACCCAGTCGTCGTCCTCAGCCGACGCTGCTCGCGTTCCGTCCTCGTCGAACGCGCCCGGGTCGTGTACGTAGCCGCCGTCGTCGCTCGAACTCACGCTCGAGTGTTTCGAGTCCGTGGTGAAAGCCCTCACGGTTCCGAGACGAATCGAACTCGTCGTCGAGCCTAGAGCTCGCTATCCGGCCGGACGACGACCTTGCCGAAGCCTTCCCGATTTTCGATGATCTCGTGGGCGCGCGCGGATTCGCTCATCGGCAACTCCTCGCGAATCGCGGGCTCGAACGTTCCATCCCAGACGAGTTCCATCACGTCGTCGACCTGATCGGGCGTCGCCATCGTCGACCCGATGATCTCGAGTTGGTTCCAGAAGATCCGCGGAATGTCCGTTTCGGGAGCACCGCCGGCGGTGCCGCCGCAGGTGACGAGTCGCCCGCCCTTCGTCAGGCTCGCAATCGAGTCCTGCCACGTTGGTTCGCCGACGTGCTCGACGACGACGTCGACCCCGCGGCCGTCGGTCTCCGCTTGTACCCACTCCGCGAAGTTCTCCTCCTCGTAATTACAGACGTGATCAGCGCCGTGTTCTTTCGCGTACTCGAGTTTCTCCTCGGTGCTGCCCGTCGCGTACACTTCCGCGCCCGCGTGGTCGGCGATCTGAAGCGCCGCGTGGCCGACGCCGCCGCTGGCTCCGAGGACGAGCACTTTCTCGCCGGCCTCGAGGTCGGCACGTTCGATCAGCATGCGCCAGGCCGTCTGGAAGACGAGACAACTCGAGCCGGCGACGGTCCAGTCGACGTGGTCGGGAACGGGAATCAGGTTCTCCTCGGGAATCGCGGCGTACTCGGCGTGAATGCCGGGCACGTGCTCGCCGATGATGTAGTAGTGGGGGTCGAGCGTCGGATCGTCCATCCGCAGGTCGCCACAGCCAGCCGAGAGGGCGACGCGGTCGCCCGCCTCGAATCGAGTGACGTCCTCGCCGACCTCCTCGACGATTCCCGCGCCGTCGCTGCCCGGAATGTGGGGCATCTCGAGGTCCAGTCCGGGCATTCCGCGTCGCGTCCAGATGTCGAGGTGATTGAGCGCCGCCGCTTTCACGTCGACCAGCACGTCGGTGCGGCCGATTTCGGGGTCAGGATGGTCCCCGTAGTCGATGACATCGGTGTCGCCGTGTTCGGTGATTGTGACTGCCTGCATACGCGTACACAGACGGAAACGCCGTCCATAACAGTTGGGCTCCATCTCCGAATCGAATCTTCCAGTGAGCAGGTTTTACCCGCTGGCCCGTCGAACCACGTTCATGGCCGATTCGGACTCGAGTCGACGTGAGGAGAGCGAGCACGGACGCGGAACACGCGACGCCGAGAACGCAGACGGTCCGCAACTCTGTGCCGGTGTCGTGACGATTTCGACCGACCGAACGCTCGAGTCCGACGCCGCTGGCGGTGCGATCGTAACGGCGCTCAAGAAAGGTGGACACGAGGTGGCGACGCGAGAGCACGTCGGTGCCGATCTCGATCGCGTCCAGGGCACCGTCTCTCGATTGATCGACCGTGACGACGTCGAGATCGTCGTTACGGCCGGTGCGACGAGCGTCGAACCCGACGATATCGCCATCGAAGCGATCCGACCGCTTCTCGGGAAGGAACTCCCCGCGTTCGCAGATGTCTTTACCAGCCTCTCGTTCGACAACGTCGGGACTCGAGTGATCGCTGCACGGCCGCTCGCGGGCGTTGCCGACGGCGTTCCGGTCTTCTGTCTGCCTGGAAACGAAGACGCGGCCCGCCTCGGAGCCGAGGAGATTCTCCTCCCCGAAGTGACCCATCTCGTCAGCCTCGCACGCGAGGAACTCGAGGAAACGCGGTGGACGAGTGACGACGAGGACGCGGACGCAAACGGTGCAGTCGACACTGCCGACGCCGACGCGGAAACGACCGACCACGAGAACGGAGAGCACTAACAGAACGGAGGTCAGCAAGATGGACGAGACAGACCCGAATACGGACGAGACCGAGGCAACCACGGACGAAACCGAGGCAACGATGGACGACACTGAGACGCCGTCGACTGAGCCGGTGGAACCGACCGACAAGAAATCGATTCGCGAACGCGTCTGGGACGACCTCGAGGAGAGCGGAACGGCCAGATTCCCGTTTCCGCCCCACGGTCGGATTCCGAACTTCGACGGTGCGGACGAGGCAGCGGAGCGACTCGCACAACAGCAGGCGTGGCGAGACGCATCGACGATCAAAGCCAACCCCGACGCACCACAGCTCCCGGTTCGACGCCGCGCGCTGAAAGCCGGGAAGACGGTTTACATGGCCGTTCCCCGACTCGCCGACGAGCGGTGTTTCCTGAAACTAGACCCAGACGAACTCGAGGACTACGACGCGGCCACGACGGTTTCGGGGTCGTCGAAACACGGCGAACAAGTCGGTCCCGAAGCGGTCCCAGAAATTGACCTGATCGTTTCCGGCAGCGTGGCAGTGAGCGTGGATCACAACTCGGCGGAGACGACACGCAGCGCTAGCCACGAGTCCGTCGAGGGCGGTCGAATCGGCAAAGGCGAGGGCTACAGCGACCTCGAGTACGCGCTGTTGGCCGAATTCGGCCTCGTCGACGAGACGACCACGGTCGCGACAACGGTACACGAACGACAGCTAGTCGACGACGCGGTTTCGATCGGCGATCACGACGTCTCGATGGACCTGATCGTCACGCCCGAGCGAACGATTCGACCGGACGGTGCCGAGCAGCCGTCTGGAATCGACTGGGATATCCTCTCGGCGCAGCGACTCGAGGAGATTCCGGTATTGGAGCGACTCAGCGACGCAGGCGACTAGTCGACGGCGCAGTCGATGCGTCTCGCGGAAGCGGCGACCGATTAGCCAATAGAAGGAGTCGCTTTTGATGTGGCTATTCAGAACGGAGACGAGCCACTGACGAGTGCAGTGTCGATGTGCGTAGAAACCCAGTAAAGAAGCGCGTCGGGTTGACGCGCCTCGAAATTGCCTACCGTAGCCGACACGGACTGGTGCAAGAGCCCGTGTCAGTTAGAAAACGGTGTGGCAATGGTGGGGAAGGGTGCTGTGGTGGGGTTGCTGGAAGTCACGGGAATAGGCATAATGCCTTGGTGGGGTCTGCCCGTCGACCTCCATCTCATCCAATCAGCGGCTTGCACTTCAACCGGGGCGATGGTAGCAGTGTCTTACACCGGATTCCACCGAATTTAGCCCAGTTTTATTCGGCTAAATCTCCGTTCGAGATCGATTACATTTCAGGTATCGTGATTGGTTTCCGTTTCACTGTCCGTCGCGTGTGCGATATGCGTCCGTACCGCTCGTGAAAAAGAGCGACAGCGCCGACGTTAGTCGGTCAGTTCCTCGGCGACGAGCGAGGCGTCCATCAGCTTCGGATCGATCGCGATGTCCAGTTGGCCCTTGACGAACTCCGGAACGGTTCTGCGAGCGTAGACGACCGTCCGAACGTCGTCCGTGAGATCACAGACGATCGGAATCGTCGTCGCCTGCCCGATATCCGTCAGCACGTACAGATCGGCCTCGACGATGCCAGCTTCCTCGAGCACGGGCCGGGTTACCACGCCATTGAGGCGGGTGACGCTAGCTCCTTCGGCCTCGAGCGCGGGCGTGATCTCGTCCTCGTCGGGACCGACGACGATCGCGTTCAGTTCCGTCATTCGTACTCGATCGTCGCCGGTGGCTTGTGCGTCACGTCGTAGACGACGCGAGCGACGGTTTCGTTCTCGCCGGTGATACGCGACTGGATCCGCTGGAGGGTCTGCCAGTCGATTTCCTGAGCACGGGCGGTCATGCCATCACGGGAGTCGACCGAGCGAACGGAGACGACCCAGCCGTGAACCCGATTGTCACCTTTGACACCGGTCGCCTTCCCGATCACGGCGGCGAGGGCTTGCCACGGCTCGTACTCCTCGAGTTCGTCCTCGACGACGTGACAGGCGTGGCGCGCGACCTCGAGTTTCTCGTCGGTGACTTCGCCGATGACGCGCACGGCGAGGCCGGGGCCGGGGAACGGCATCCGCTCGGCGACGATTTCGTCGAGGCCGAGGTGGCGTGCGACCTCGCGAACTTCGTCCTTGTAGAGGTCGCGGACGGGTTCGACGATGCCGTCGAAATCGACGACGTCGGGGAGGCCGCCGACGTTGTGGTGGGACTTGATTCCCCCCTCGCTCTCGATTCGGTCGGGATAGATCGTCCCCTGGACGAGGTAGTCAGCGTCGGCCTCAGTCGCCTCGCGCTCGAACTCCCGGATGAACTGCTCGCCGATGATGTGTCGTTTCTCCTCGGGGTCCGTGACGCCGGCGAGGGCCTCGAGGAACCGATCTTTCGCGTCGACGATCCGCAGCGACTCCATGTAGTCGAACGTCTCGCGGATCTGGTCGGTCTCGCCTTTGCGCATCAATCCGGTATCGACGTAGACCGGAGTAAGCTGGTCCCCGATCGATTCGTACGCGAGTGCGGCGGCGACCGAGGAGTCGACACCGCCCGAAAGCGCGATGACGGCGTTCGAGTCGCCGATTTCGTCGCCGATCTCTGCAACTGCCTCTGGAACGAACGTGTCTGTTTCTACCATCAGTGAGTAACCTCCGTTTCCGCATCGGTCGTCGAGTCGCGGTCCGCGTCCGCCGCGTTTGTCCCGTTCCCGTCTCCGGCAATCGCCTCGACGAGGCCGAGGAACGGCGGACTCGGCTGGCCGGGTCGGGACGTGTACTCGGGGTGGAACTGCGTCCCGAGGAAGTAGGGGTGATCCTCGAGTTCGAGGATCTCCATTCGGTTTCCTGCCGTTCCCGAGAACGTCAGCGGTTCGTCCTCGAAGTCATCGAAGTACTCCGGATTGACCTCGTATCGGTGGCGGTGGCGCTCCGTACAGGACGTGTCGTCGTAGAGGTCGTAGGCGAGCGTCTCGGGTTCGATCACGGTCGTGTGCTCGCCGAGTCGCATCGTCCCGCCCATGTCCTCGACTTCGTACTGTTCGGGCAGAATGTCGATGATCGGATGTGGCGTATCCTCGACCATTTCAGCGGAGTGTGCGCCCTCGAGTCCCAGCACGTTCCGGGCGTACTCGACGACGGCCATCTGAAAGCCGAGACAGAGCCCGAGGAACGGAACGTCGTTCTCGCGGGCGTAGCGAACGGCCTCGATTTTGCCCTCCGAGCCGCGCATGCCGAAGCCGCCGGGGACGATAACGCCCTCCATTCCCTCGAGTTGGCCGTCGTGGCCGTCGGCCAGTTCATCGGCGGCCACCCAGTGGACGTTCACGTCGACACCGACCTCGAAGCCGGCGTGTTTCAGCGACTCGTGGATGGACATGTAGGCGTCCTCGAGGTCGTACTTTCCGACGAGTGCGACATCCACGTTCCCGTCTTTCTCGGTCGTGACGATCTCGCGCCAGTCGTTCGTCCGCTCGCCGGTCGCCAGCGCTTCGTCGGCGAGTCCGAAGTGCTCTAAGACGTACTGGTCGAGTCCTTCCTCTTCGACCATCAACGGGACGTGATAGACGTCCTCGACGTCGGGGTTCGAGAACACCGCGTCGGTCGGGATGTCACAGAACAGCGCAATCTTCTCTTTCGTCTCGGGGTCGAGTCGATCCTCGCAGCGGCCGACGATGATGTCCGGCTGGAGACCGATCGAACGGACCTCCTTGACGGAGTGTTGGGTCGGTTTCGTCTTCTGCTCGCCGTTTTTCGAGTACGGGACGAGCGTGACGTGCGTGAAGAGGACGTTCTCCTCGGGTTCCTCGTGAGCGAACTGGCGTAAGGCCTCGAGGTAGGGCATCCCCTCGATGTCACCGACGGTGCCACCGACTTCGATGAGACAGACGTCGGTGCCCTCGGCGGCTTCCCGAATCCGCCGCTTGATGTCGTCGGTGATGTGTGGGATGATCTGGACGGTTTTCCCGAGATAGTCGCCCGCACGCTCCTTCTCGATGACGTGTTGGTACGTCTTCCCGGTGGTGATGTTGTGGTCCGAGGTCATGTCGATATCGAGGAAGCGCTCGTAGTTCCCCAGATCGAGGTCGACCTCGCCGCCGTCCTCGAGGACGTACACCTCTCCGTGTTGGTACGGATTCATCGTCCCCGCGTCGACGTTGAGATACGGGTCGATCTTCACGGCAGTCACGTCGAACCCGGCCGTTTTGAGGAGTCGGCCGGTGCTCGCGGCCGTGATCCCCTTGCCGAGTCCCGACATCACGCCGCCGGTGACGAAGATGAACTTGTTCCCCAGGGAAGGGTCATAATGAGTGTCCGATTCCGTCGGCATACCGAGTGTCCGCGTGAGCGGTTGAAAACGATTTCGGGACTGGTTCGCCACCGGGACGGACTAGCACTCTCGACTCGAGGCGTAACGCGCGATTTAGTGGCGGCAAGGCCTCCGGGCTCTCGGGCGGCTACGGGGTTTCGTCCTGAACTTCCACGATTTCGGCGTGCTCGAGGGTCGTCGTTCCCGCACCCACGTGCAACTGGATCGGCCGCCCGGGGAGGTCCTGTTCGTCCGCATCGATCGACTCTTGCGAGACGGAGATGGCAGTGACGCCGTCGACCGTGATTGAGCGTCGCTGGATCGGATCGTCCTCGTATTCGACAGTCTCCCACGTCTCGACGCCCAGTTCGTCCATCTCGGTGCCGAAGTAGTCCTCCGCGTCCGGATTGACCGAGTCCTCGGTTTGGGACTCGCCGGTCGTCCGGTTGTCGTCGAACTGGACCTCCTCGTGTTTGTACTGGGTTAAGCGTGCGAACATGCGACGAGTCACCACGAACAGCGTGTTAATCCTTGCTGGGGTTCGAAGTCGTTCGTGACCGATCTCGGTCGACCGACACGACTGCTCGCAGACGACGGCGGCGTTCGCTCGATCAACACCGAGATGAACGATAGCAGACAGAATCGTTTAGTAACAGTGTCACATCGTTCCGGTAGATGCTCTCCCGCGAGCGACAGTCCGTCCCCAAACCCGCCGGGAGCAACGGTATCGACCTCGGTTTCAAGGTCGGTATCGGCTTCTACCTCGGCCTCGTCGTCGCCGGATTCGCGACGATCGGTGGGATTGCCGTTGACGCCTCGACGGCGACGCTCCTCGCAACCGCACCAAGCACGGTTACCGGCGTCTTACTCGTAACCCTCGTCTTCGGGAATCGACTTGAGGGCGTCCCCGAACGACTCGGCCAGAACCGCCTCCGGCGGTCGCTCTGGTACCTCCCAGCGGTAGCGTTCGCGGCCGTGCCACTCGCTGCGTGGCTGGTACAGATCACCCTCTCTCCGCAACTCGCCGCGACCGCGGCCGGATTCGCGATAATTACGGTCGCGATCGCGATTGGCCTCTCCCAGATGACTCGCAACCGATTCATTGCAGCGGTAACTGGCGAGCCGACTGTCGAGTGGACCTGGCAGACCACACGATTCGACGGTCCTGGCTGGAGTATCGCGATCGTCGGTTCCGGCGTCTTGTTCGTACTCGCTGGTCTCCAGGCAGCGTTTTCGGAGGGGGGGTCCGGGGCGCGCCTTCTCGGTTATGGCTCGATTCTCCTCTTGTTGTGGGTCGGACAGCGCCGCGAGTGGGGGGCCTTCGAACAGCCGGAAGCCGACTCTCGATGGGGCGGGGCCACGCTTCAGGCATACGACGCCGGCCTCGTCGTCGATCGATTCAACTCTAAGCTGATTCCGTGGGACCGAATTGGCACGATCGAGCTGACCGACGAGGAACTCGTCATCGAGCGCAACCGCTGGTTCGACGTTCGCTGTGACCGCGACGCGATCGACGACCCCGAGGGCGCACTCGAGAGGGTCGAACGCGTTCGCTCACGCGAGATCGACGCGCCGCGCCAATAGAACCAGTAGACCTCGGTATCGTTGCCAACGGACCCAACACACCACGGACACTGAAGTATCGACGGCGTCTGGCACAGCGTATGGCCGACCTCACCGTCTTCGTCGACGATCACGCCCTCGAGGCGACCTGGACCGGCGACGCGCCGAAAACGCAGGCTGCACTCGAGTGCGTACTCCCCGTCGGTGGCGATGCCGTCCGCTGGGGCGACGAGCTCTATATCGACGTCGCACTCGACGTACCGCCGGAAAGCGCTCGAGAAGTCGTTCCCGAGGGTGCACTCGCCTACTGGCCGGCGGGCGACAAACTGTGTTTGTTCTGGGGCCCGACTCCCGCCAGTGAAACCGACGAACCACGCGCCGCCACACCGGTGTCCGTCGTCGCACGACTCGAGGACGTGTCGGCACTTACCGAACTCGAAGGTGAAGCGCGTCTCCGCCTCGAGTCACGAACCGAGGGCTGAGTCACGACGAACGCGACCCCGTTCCTCTCCGCTCAATCGGTTCTAGCTCGGTTTCCAACGATAGACGCTCGCAGGTGTGCGTCGTTCGCATCGAAATCGCGACCGAGTCTGAACGTGGTTTGTGGATACCGATATCTGAGTTCCGCCGATCCACTCGTTCAGAGAGTGTAGAGACTGGCACACAGAGGGCTCTGTTCGAACACATTAAATTCTCCACAAAAACTATATGTATATTACACTAATCCGTGAATTGAACGATGGCAACACCAACTACCAACCCGTCCGCGAGCGATGCACAGTCGAACGAAAGAACTGTCATGGGAGTCCTCGTCCACATAATCGGACTGGTCTTCGGATTTATCGGGGCAGGAGTGGTTTATCTGCTCTCGAGCAGCGAATACACCGAAGCAAACGCACAAAATGCACTCAACTGGCAACTCTTCTTCTTCGCATCGTTCGCCCTGGCGTTCCTCGTCGGAATCGGATTGCAATCGGTCTCTGGAACGATCACCTCGGTCGCCGTGTTGGTGATCTTCCTCCTGTTTGTCATAGACATCGCGTTTTGCGTGTGGGCAACGATCAAAGCAAGCGGCGACACCGCCTGGGAGTATCCGCTCGCACCGAAGATACTCTGAACTGCCGTCATCGTGTTTTTACTCGAGTATCGAGGAGAAGCGAGAAGAAACGAGGTTAGACTCCGTCGGATTGCTGCGGTGATGGCTCTGGTGAGTGGCGGTCGTCATCTACCGATTGCGAAACGAATTCAGTTGGATCGATGTCGCCGAATTCTTCGGGCAAGGGCTTCCCGGTTGCGTGGTAGTACAGCGCCGTTTTCGCGACGCCGGTTGCAGCCTGATACGTCGCCAGTGCGATTCCGACGAGGACGAGCGTTGGTACAGCCGTAATCGTGAGCACGGTTCCCGGTTCCTCGAGCAAGAGCGCCGGCGCACCGATCCCGGCGAACCCAATGATCGCGATCAACGGAAACATCACGAGTCCGACTCCGAGGTTGATCACGGCTGCCTCGCCCCAGGTCTGACGGAATATCTCGAGACTGTTTCGAACTGACTCGCGGAGACCACCTGCTTGAAAGACGATCACGGGGACGATGAAAAACGTCATCGCAGACCACGCGAATCCGAGCGTAGATTGAACGAACCGGGAGCCACGTCCGGTCCGGTTCTCGAGGATCCGAATAACCAGTCCGACGACCGCACCGACGCCACCCCACGCGAGAATCGTTCGTTTCGCACTCCACGCCCCCGCGAGTCCGTCGCGGACTCCCGTCTGTT
Source organism: Natronorubrum daqingense (assembly GCF_001971705.1). NCBI lineage: Archaea > Methanobacteriati > Methanobacteriota > Halobacteria > Halobacteriales > Natrialbaceae > Natronorubrum > Natronorubrum daqingense. The sequence goes on along the minus strand of NZ_CP019327.1, from coordinate 169,247 downwards.
CGTCTGTGAAGATGTTCCCGACGGAATGGACCAGTGCGGCGCTAAAAAACGTCGCGACGGAGGACGTGATGAACAAGAACACCGCGGACGAGGCGAACAACACTGCCATCGCCACGTCGTCTGCCGTGCCTTCGGGGAGAGACACGAACGACTCGAGTGCTGCGAGCGCGTATCCCGCGGCGATTAATGCGACGAAAATCCCACCGAGGATGAGACCGAGACCGATGACCCACGTGAGGCCGTACAAGATCGGAAAGACGAACAACCACTTCCGTTGTCGAAGCGTGCGAAACGACCCGCGCGTGATAGCGACCCCCATTCGAACCCGGTCCCGGAGGGATAATTGAGCAGCCATGAATAAGTTTCACCCAATGAAATGTAAAAGCTTACTTGTTTTAGCACCTGTTTGATGCTCGAACGTCGATTACGAGCGCAAAAGTGGATATAGGCTGTATCGTTCAATTCGACCCGAACTTTCGAATCCGACGAATTCGTGGAAGACGTAACCGATTTCGCTCGAGCGCTCCGATTTTTTGTGCGACGAGGTAGATGAGCAACGCGCCGAAGAACGTCGCCCAGAGCAGGAGGAGGTGCCACGCGAGCGTATTACCAATATCGTATCCGAGCACTCGGAGGACCTCATCGAAGCGCTCGAGTGGGTACAACACGGCCGGATGAACGACGTAAATGCCGACGGCGTACGTCCCCCACGACGGTACCGGCGTTCCCTTTCCTAGGTTCGGTCGCGAGAGGAGGTACATAAACAAGAAGAACGTGGCCAACGCGGTGCCGATCGTATAGCTCGAGACGTACACCTCCTGTGTGATCGTCTCACCCGTGAGCACGTATCCGAGCACGTATCGTTCGCCGACGTGAACGGCGGTGAACAGCACGGTCAACCCGAGGTAGGTCGTGCTGTGATCTCGACGCGGAGTCAACCCCTGCGAGTAGATGACGTATCCGAGACTCGTGTAGAAGAACCCGAAGAATACGGCGTCTCGCACCTCGAATGGAATATCGACGAACATCGTGTAGCTCGCCCCCAAGAGCCCGATAGCGTGCAACACGATCGAAACGGGAAGGAGATACGCGGTCTTGCCCGCTCGAACGAAACTGTAGACGAACGCCAGAGAGAACGCCAGCGCCGGGAGGAACCACAGAATGACGGACACCGAGTCTCCGTAGTAGAGCAATCCGGTCGGCGAGATAAACCCCGCAAATTCAGTGAGGAGAACGCTCGCGACGTACGGGTTGTTTATCCCCGTCTCGAGGGCAGCGCCGGCCAGAAACACCGGCGCGGCGAGCAACAGACCGAACACGTAAAGGGAGGTGATAGTCACCACTCGGTTGATCAAGTAGGTCTTGGGGTCTCGATTCACCGTTTTGAGCGCGAAGAGGTACCCCGAGGTCATGAAGAAAAACGGAACGACGAATCGCCCAGCCGAATCGATCACGAAGTTCGCGACGTTTCCGTACGCGCCGAGGCCCCTGAAGAGGTTCGTGTGAATCGCGACGACGAACACCATCGCGACGATCCGCATCGAATCCAGACTGTAGATTCGATTGGCCATTGCTCGAGCCCATTTCGGTGGCACCTATGATTCTTTTGGATCGTCCGGTTATCGTATAGATCAATTATGTGTTCGTCACGAATAGTACAATACGGAGACAGTATGCCGACTATCGTTTCGAATAGGCTCAATTGTTCAACTCGAAAGTATGCGCCGCTATCGAGCTAGCATCGAACGAAAGTCACGCAAATTCGAATTGAGACGCGTCAATCCGGTCGAAGACGATCCTTACTTGCCCCAGAAGGGGTCGCGACTGCGCTGTTTGTCGAGGTACATGTTCAGCGCCTCGAGTTCGTCGCCGGGGATCTCGCTGGTCAGTTCCTGTTCTAAGATCTTGGCGTGTTTTTCGGGGATTTCGATCCAGAGTTCGTCGTCTTCTTCGATCTGGCGGCCGACGGTGGGGCCGTCGATAGCGACCGAGACGCGGTTTCCGGCGCGGGCCTCGTCGACGTCCTCGCCCTGTTCTTGAATGCCTTTGACCTGGCCGACGCGTTCTGGCTCGTTGTTCTCGTATTTGACGACGTTCGCGTTGTTCTGGACGGTTCCCGAGTTCACCTCGACGCCGACGACGGCGGGGTCGTTCTGACGGAAGGTGTGATCCGGCAGGATGCGGAATCGTGCCGGTCGCACGATGTTCTCCAGAATGGTATCTTGTTGTGCGCGCTCGAGTTCGTCGACGAACTCCTCGTACTCCTCGATGAGTTGGTAGATCACGTCGTCCGTGAAAATCCGCACGTCGTCGTTCTCGGCGCGCTGGTCGGCATCACCGAGCACGTCGACGTTGAAGCCGAGGATGACTTGCTGTTTCTGATCTTCAGCGGTGGAGGCGACCGACACGTCCCGCGGTGCGACATCACCGACTTCCGCGCGGACGATGGGAAGTTCGGTCTCCTCGAGTGCGTCGGCCATGGCCTCGAGGCTACCGAGCGTGTCGGCTTTGACGACGACGCCCTGTTCGTCGGTATCGACGGCGATATCCGCGAGTTCGGCTTCGACTTCGTCGACGACCTCCTCGAGTGGACGATCACGGACGACGCGGACTGGTGCGCCGGCCATGGCGTCTGCAAGGTCGGGTGCGGCAACTTTGATCCCCGTCGCCGCCGAGACCGATTCGACCTTTTCGAACCGACTCTCGGTTCGGATTTCCGCGAGCGGACGGGGCTGGAGCAAGGCCCGGACATCGGTGACGATCGGATCGTTTTGGCCACCGACGACGAGCGTATCGTCGTCCTGAATCGTTCCGTCGTAGAGGACAGTGTCGATGGTCGTTCCGAAGCCTTTCTCCTCTTTGACCTCAAGGACGGTCCCGACGCCGGGGCCGGCGACGTCGATCTCCATCTCCTCTTTCATGTACCGTTGGGAAAGTCCCATCATCACCGTCAGGAGGTCGGGGACGCCCTCGCCGGTCATCGCGGAGACGGGGACGACACCGACGTTGCGTTGGAAGTTCTGGACCCGCCAGTACAGGTCCGCAGAGAGGTCCTCGTCACTGAGGTTGCCGATGATCTCGTAGAGGCTCTCGTCGAGGCGAGAGCGAACGCGATCCGACTGGGACTCGTACGTCTCGGTGATCGGCGCGTCCTCGGTCGCGTTCCAACCCGGAACGGTATCGATCTTGTTCGCCGCGACGATAAACGGTGTCTGGGAGCGTTTGAGGATCTCGAGGGCCTCGAGTGTCTGTGGCTGAAAGCCGTCGTTGACGTCGACGACGAGAATGGCGATGTCGGCGAGGGCACCGCCGCGAGAGCGAAGCGTCGTGAAGGAGTGATGCCCCGGCGTGTCGATAAAGAGGAGGCCGGGCAGGTCGAAGTCGTCGGGGTCGACGAGATCACCTGCAATCGAAGAGATGATGTCCAGCGGGACGGCTGTTGCGCCGATGTGCTGGGTGATCGCTCCTGCTTCGCCCTCGATAACCGCAGAGCCACGGATTTTGTCGAGGAGACTGGTCTTGCCGTGATCGACGTGTCCGAGGACGGCGACGATCGGTGTTCTGAGAGATGTTGGGTCGCGCGTATCCGTATTCGACATGGTGAACCACCCGAGAAGGTCTTATCTAACGCGTCGGGAGAGCGGTAGTTAAACCCATCGTCATCGACCCTCGAGTCGCTCCTCGAGCGGTAGTGAAGCGCCCGTGTGAGAGACGACCCACCTGTGAGGACACCCCACCAACCCCGTGATTTTTAATACCGACTAGGTAAATACTGGTACACATGAGCGATATACTCGCTGAGAATCTCTCGGGGAAGTCCGTCATGGGGTCTGACGGAACTGAACTGGGATTGCTCTACAACATCACGATGGACCTCAAGTCCGGACAACTGAACGATCTCGTCATCGAACCCGACGAAGAACTCCCCGTTCGGTCGATCGACTTCAGTCGCGACGATGAGGGTCGGTTCCTCGTCCCCGTGAGTCGTGTCCAAGCGGTTAAAGATTACATTGTGGTCCAGCGATAACGGTATGTACATTCTCGACTCCTCGGCGTTTATCCACGACTTCCACACGACAGAACAGACTGCAACGATCCCGCTCGTCCGCGAGGAACTCGAGGACGAGAGCGCCTACCGATTCGACGCGATGGAAGGCTCAGGGATGCACATTCACATTCCGAACGAGGATACCACCGAAAAGGTCCGCCGAGCGGCCAAAGAGTCCGGCGACCTCGACGTGCTTTCGGACACCGACATTCGCCTCGTCGCGGCGAGTTTCGAACTCGACGGAACGCTCGTCACCGACGACTACGCGATGCAAAACGTCGCCGAGAAACTCAACGTCGCCGTCGAAGTGATTGCTCGTGATGGCATCGAAGAGCAACGTCACTGGCACTATCAGTGTCAGGGCTGTGGTCGCGAGTTCGACGAACAGAAAGATCGCTGTCCGATCTGTGGCTCGGAACTGGCCCGTAAGAATCCGTCGTAAGGGGCCTTCGTCTTCTCACAAGACGACGAACGAGACGACGACGGCGTTGTAACAGCCGTGTGCGAGCGCCGGAACCAGGAGGTTCTCCGTCCGCGCGTAGAGCCCACCCAGGATCAGCGAGAGCACGAAGAGTAACGACAGACTCGCGAGTATTTCTCCAGCACCCGCGGTCGCGTACGCGATGATGTGAACCAGCGTGAACACGACGCTCGCGACGACGACCGCGCCCGTCCGCGAAAACGTGCTGTAGAGGGACTTCTGAACGACGTTTCGATAGAGGAGTTCTTCGAACGGCCCGACGATCAACACCATCGCCGGGACGATGATCACCAGCAATGACGGGTTCTCGAGAATGTCCTGTGTCAGCGAGTGCTCGGAGCCTTCGATACCGGCGAACGTCATCAACGAGGAGGCGCCGATGTTCACGCCGATAATGAGGAGAGAGCCGACGACGATCCAGGCGACCGTCCAGCGCGTCGGCCACTCGAGGTCGATGAACGACCAGTCGTGCTCGCGATAAGCGAGGTAGCCGGCGGCGACGGCACCGAGTCCGACGCCGGTCGAGAGGTACTCGAGGGTCATCTGCTGTGTCGCCGTGGGTTCGCCGACGGCGAGCATGACCGGCAACTCGAGAAAGAGGTACGCGATGGACATTCCAAAGAGCCCGACGACGGCGAGTGCGATCATCTCGACCGTCAGGGTCAGTCGGTCGACCAGTTCACGGCCCGAAAGATGGGCGTACTCGGCGACGCCGACACCGACGACCCCTGCGCCGACGAAAAACGCCGCGAACAGCGACGAGACCGACCACTCGAGGCCGGGGAGGACGACCGAGCCGAGCGTCCCCTGCATGATCGCGAAGGCCGAGAGCGCGACGACCAGCAGGCTCGAGCCAGCGCCGATAGGACCCGCGACGGCTCGCTCGAGGAGGCCGTACCGACTGGCGAGAAAGGCACCGGTCGCCACGAGTGCGCCAACTGCCCCACCCCAGATCACCGCACTCTCGGGTCCGCGAGTGAGTGAGAGAAAGAGGAAACCGAGGGTAACGGCCGAGAGAACGGCTCCCAGCGACGAAACGGCGGCTGCGGACGCCGGGCCACCGTCGTCGACGCGCCGAACGGAATCGCTCATACGTGGACTTTCGAGTGCGGACCCAAAGGCGAATCGAATTGACGCAGAACTGAGGGGCTGAGACGAGGCACTCGAGGGGCCAACGAGCAGTCAGCGAAAAGGTGACGACCGATCCGTTATCGTTCGATCCGTAGCTCCGTCTTCTCGGCGACGGCGTCGGCTTCCTCGAAGTCGCCGCCGCCGAGGAGCCCTCGAGTCGCCTTCTTCGCCCACTCGACGGCGGGCTGTTCGAACGTGTTCACGGCGTAGAGTTCGCCCGCGAGCACGCAGGCCGCCTCCATGCCGTAGAGCAACCCGCCGAGTTCGTACTCGTCGACGCCCTCGAGTTCGACTCTGACATTCGGTCGACCGGCAGCGGCGAGGCTGGCTTCGGTGGCCTCGAATTCGGCCTCGAGCAGGTCCGCGAGCGTGGAGTCGCCGAGGTAGGCCAGTTCGTCGACGCCAGTGTCGGGAATCGGGCGATCAGCGAGCTCTCCCGGCGAGACGAACGTGACGAGTTTGTCCCGGGGCCCGGCACGGTAGAGCTGGAGTTGGGAGTGCTGGTCGGTGACGCCGAGCGCGCGCACCGGCGTTTGCCCGAGGTCGTCCTTGCCGAGGCTCTCGGCCCACAGCTGGGCGAACCACTCGGCGTAGGTCTCGAGCGATTCGGCGTAGGGAACCATCGCGTTGATTCCCGCACCGCGCTGGTCGAGGGCGTATGCCGTCGCGCCGTAGGCGTAGGCCGGACACTCGAACAGCGAACCGGAGAGCGTCTCGGCTTCGGCTGCGGCGCCGTCTAACAGCGCCTCGAGGTCGTGCTCACAGACTGCCGCCGCGACGAGGCCGACGGCGGACAGTGCCGAGAACCGTCCGGGGACGCCGTCGGGAACCTGCAACGAGGGAAGATCGTGACGGTCGGAGAGATTTCGGAGAGGACCCGATTCGCCGGTCGTCACGATGGTTCGGTCGGTCCAGTCGACGCCCGCCGACTCGAAGGCGTCTCGAACGACCAGAAAGTTCGCCAGCGTCTCGGCGGTCGTTCCCGAGCGCGAGACCACGTTGATCGCCGTGTTCTCGAGCGAGCGGTTCTCGAGGAGCTGGGAGATCCACGCCGGATCGACGTTGTCGAGATAGATGGCTTCCGTGTCGCTCTCGGCGGCGAGGGCGTCCGTGATCGTCGCTGCACCGAGTGCACTGCCGCCGATCCCGATCGTGAGCAGGGTCTCGGCGTCTGCGACGGGTTCGACGGCTGCCCTGATCTCCGTTGGATCGGTCCGCTGTGGCAGGTTCAGGGCTTCGTAGCCGTGTTCTGCGTCGGCCATCCCCCGCTCGATTCGCTCGTGAGCGTCTCCGACCTGGTCGTCGAGGCGCTCGAGTGACTCCCTCGAGACGCCGGGTGAGGCGACCGAGGCGAGCGCGTTCCCGATATCGACGTTCATACGCGAGCAGGCGACCGCGAGGGGTAAAGGCGTTCCGTGATCGGTATCGTCTATTCAACTCGTAGTGTCGTACCAGTAACAGACAACGATCGTCGACAGATGCTTGCCAACCGTAGCGTGCCACAACATGTGTAGGGACTACCCTTACACGGATGACACCGATAGAAGAGACAAGCACAATGAGCAGCCACAAGCCTACCGAGCCAATCGACATCTTGCTCGTCGAGGACAATCCCGGCGACATTCGCCTGACCCAGGAGGCGTTCAAAGCGATCCAGAGTGAGATCGAGTTTCACACCGTCACGAACGGCGAGGAGGCCACGAGGTACTTCGACGTCTGTGAAACGGACAACAAAAGTACCAATCCCGATCTGGTGTTACTCGACTTGAACCTGCCACGCGTCGACGGCTTCAAAGTCCTCGAGATTTTGAGCGAACAACTCGAGTATCCGCCGCCACCAGTGTTGGTTCTCTCGAGTTCGGAGACGGATGAAGACATCATCAAGAGCTACGACCGGGCAGCGAACGCGTATCTGACGAAACCCGACAGTCCCGACGAGTTCGATACGCTGGCGCAGGCAATCGAGGACTTCTGGATCGACTCGGCGCGGCATCCGCCCGAACCGTCATGAGTCGACGACAGAACCGTCACGGAGGTCGGAGAACACGTCGACGCTATTTTCCGGGATCTTCGATTGTGGCTAACCCTGCCGTCACCAATCGCCGAAGCAATACCACGACCCCATTCTGGAGGCCTTTTGCGAAAACAGCCTGTTCTTGGCGGTCGGTACCAGAATTCGGATAGTACGACCCGATCAAGAGCGTCTCGCGATCGACGAGCAAAATTCGACTGATCGCAACCTCGCTGTCTTGTTCAGGTCCGGTGAGCCACTCGAGTCCAGTTTCGAAGACACGACTCGACGGTAGTTGTGTTTCGAGCGCATCTGTAATTGCGTCCGTCTTCCCACCGAGAACGATCGAGGGCTCTCGAGTCGTGGCTTGCTCGATATGAGCGTGGAGCGCTTCCGAGAGGACCGATTCGTCGACGACCAGAAGGACGATTTCGGTCTCCGCCTCGTCGATCAGTTGGAGGGTTCGAGATTCGATTGCTTCGTGTCCGGTCAGCGACCAGATTTCCTGTACCTGGTCGTCGTCGTCGGACGTTTCGACGTCCGTATTCTCGAGGTACGTCTCGAGCGTATCGATCCGCTCGTTGTACTTTTGGCGAAGGATCTGCGTCGCTTCGGTGATATTCACTGCGCGATACTGCTGTGGACTCGAGTGTTGCACTTCGACTAACCCTTGGGACTCGAGGACGCGAATCGCATCGTACACTCTCGTCCGGGGAACGTCGGAGATTTCGTGAATCTCTTTTGCCGTCCCCATGGGGAGTTTATTCAATGCGATAAAACAGCGCGCCTCATACTCCTGGAGTCCGAGGTCCTGCAGCAGACTGATCGCTTCTGTTGTTGTTTCGTTCTGTGTCATGGCCCAACCACGAATTCGGATATCCGAACATCCAGAGTAGGGCGCGCGGATGGAAAAGAATTCGTGTTCGGATAACACGCAATAGCAGCGAGTTCAAGCGCGTTAGACCGGAAAAGTGTACTTTTCACCCAGATTATCACACAAGGTACTTGAGTACACACTCAGTAGGAAGAAGTGGCAGGCCTCGTTTGGCCCAACCATATTGGGGCCTGCCAAATATTACTCGATCATCTGCTAACGGAGAAAGCGTACCGAACACGAACGTGTAGTGACATCTGAACGACAACGACGACGACAGGAGATGTGCTTGGGTGAGCCAACCGTGTGAAATCGACTCGACGAGCAACCGGAACGTATCCAGACCCGTCGGTTTCGTCAGAGGGGTACTCACGTGGGCGTCCTAACAGCGAACGATATCGCGATCCCACTCGAGGCATGGTAGCGTCTCGTCTCGGTGGGTATCGCTGTCAGTTCGAACGCTTCCTCGAGTACTCGAACGTCGTGTGGACTCGCTTCGAGTACGAGAGTATCGATCGATTCAGTCGGATACTGGGCGTAGTGAACGTGGGTATAATGGGCCTGAAATCGTGAATTTGCTCCTATACGCGCTCAAGCAACAACGAGTCTTGCTGGGACAGCAGATACTGCAACAGCGGTTCGATTTCGTCGAATCTCGGTCCTTTTTCGACGAGGCGGTCTCGTTCGTGCCACTCGATAAATCCGTAGTCCGCTAATTTAGGAAGATGAACGTGTTGTTGTTCGATTGTCGACCTGGTTCGCTCATCGAACGAGTCTGGCGGAGAATCCAGATTGACCGTCTCGGATCCTTCGACGAGCGTGAATAATATTCGCCGTCGCTGTACATTCGATAACACTTCGAATAAATTGTCGTGAACTTGGGTCATCTACAGGAGTATATAGGGGATAGGCACTGTTAGACTCGCCCCATTTTCACGCACCGATGGGTTTTGATTAACTGAGTGAATGATGGTGTGGTGAGGAGAATACCGGAACTCGTCCGGAGACAGCGTCCAAACCGCTACGTGACGGTGAATCTCTCGAGACAAGCCGAAACGCGGAAACCGAGCCTGCCCGTATGAACTCCTATGACCGAAACGACGGGTACCTTCGTCGTCACGCACGCCGAATCCGACTCGGCTGTCGTTCGTGACGTGGAGACTGCACAGGTACACACGCTCGCGTCGAACCCAGGCCTCGAGGTCCACGACGTGCTCGAGGCGACTGTCGCGCCCGACCCGCCACTCGAGGTGACGTGGCAGGTCGTCGAGGTCGACGACCGGCGCTCGATCGAATTGGTCGACAGCGACCTCGAGCCGACCCAACACGCGAAGGAACTCGCTGCTGACGCAGATATCGGCGAGTTGATTCAGGAAGAACGGGCTGGAACGGGTGAAATCCACGTCTTCCGAGTACCCGAGGAGGACGTCGAGGCGGCGGCAACGGACGTTCTCGAGGACGAGGAGACCGTCGCGCGTGCGGCCCGACTCGAGGCGGTTCGCGTCGAAGTTCGTCGCGATGTGGGCGGCGGCGTTTTGAGCGTTCGATATTTGCCCGATTGAGCGCTCGTCCGGATTGGTCGGAAAACGTGGTATACAAATTGGGAAGGCTTACTTTTCCGGACTGCCAGAGGTTGGACACATGGCGAATTTCGACGTACCGGAGTTCGACTACACCCGGTACAGCAACCGCCAACTCGCGGCAGTGCCGCTCGCGGTTCTCGCGGTTGCACTGCTCGTTCTCACCGGTTCGTTTCTCGCGACGGGCGCACCCGTTCAGCTCGGCATGGACTTCGCTGGCGGGTCCGAACTGACCGTGCAGACGACCTCTTCGGAAGAAGAGATCGAGCAGGCGTTCGACGAGGAGCCCGAGTCGGTACAGGAGGTGACGGCCCCGGAGACGGAGAACCAGTACATCGTGCAGTTCACCACGACCGATCTCGAGTCGTTGACCGAGCAAGCCGAGTCAAACCTGGAACAAGACGGTGACGCGGACGTCGTCCAACTCGAGTCGACGGTCTCCGAGAGCTTCGGCGAACAGACCCAACAGACGGCATTGTTGGGCATCGCCGTCGCCTTTCTCGGGATGAGCGTCATCGCGTTCTTGCTCTTTCGGACGTTCGTTCCGTCGATCGCGATCGTGCTGTCGGCGTTTTCAGACATCATGATCCCGCTCGCGTTCATGGCGGTAACGGGAATCTCGCTCTCGCTCGGGACCGTCGCCGCACTGTTGATGTTGATCGGATATTCGGTCGACTCGGATATTCTGTTGAACAACCACATTCTGCGCCGACAGGGTGAGTTCTACGAGAGTACCAACCGAGCGATGCAAACTGGCGTCACGATGACGGTGACCTCGATGGCCGCGATGCTCGTCATGGGGGTCTCCGCCTGGCTCTTCGGCGTCGAGTTGCTCGCCTCGATCGGAATCATCCTCTTCGTCGGTCTCGCAGCCGACCTCATGAACACGTACATGCTCAATCTGAGTCTCCTTCGCTGGTACAAATTCGAGGGGGTGAGATCCTAATGGGGCCGAAACGCTTCATCCTCGAGTACTGGCGACTCATCTTGTTGCTCGTCTTCGTTAGCGTCGCCCTCGTCGCCCTCTTCATCCCTGGCGGGATCATGGCCGACGACAGCTACGTCGACGACGAGAGTATCGACGACAATCCGACGAACCTCGAGTACGGACTCGGCTTAGACGGCGGCACGCGTATTAGTGCCCCAGTCGTCGGGATGGTCGCCGAGGACATCGAGACTGACGCGACGGACGAGGAGGAAGGATCCGTCGACAGGGAACGGCTCACCGAAATCGAGTCCGCCCTCTACGAGGAACTCGACCTCGACACGGGGAACGCGAGCGTCGATCACGACGACAGCGGGAACGTCCACGCGGAGGTGTTCACCGACGAGGTGACCGAAGAGGAGTTCGCCGCGGTCCTGAGCGACGAGACAGGTCACGAAGTCGATCCCGACGATGACGTTCGCGACGGCGTCTCGGATCAGACGCGCGCTCAGATGGTCGACACGATCGGGTCGATGATCAACGAAGCCGGCCTCTCCGGCGGCGACACCTACGAATCCGAACAGGTCGGCGGCGAGCACTACGTCGTCACCGAAGTACCGGACATGGACCCCGACGAACTCCGAGAGTTGCTCTCGGATCGTGGCATCGTCGAGGTCGTCGCCTACTACCCAGACGACGACGGTCAGGCGAATCAGACGGTACTCGAGGGTGACGACATCGCGACCGTCGATCCGCCGGAACCCTCCGAGCGCGGGAGCGGATACGACGTTCCGGTCGAAGTCGACAGTAACGCCGCACCCGACTTTCAGGAGGATCTGAACGACCTCGGGTTCACCGACGAAGGACAGCAGATGTGCTCGCTCGAGCCCGACGGAGACACCGTCGACTTCGATCACAGCGACGAGCAGTACTGTCTGCTCACGGTCGTCGACGGTGAGCCCATCGACGCTCACAGCATGGGTCCAGAGTTAGGCAACAACATGAACCAGGGTGAATGGGCATCCGACCCATCCTTCCAGATGGGGGCCCAGAACCAACAGCAGGCACAGGGACTCTCCGTGAGTCTGCAAGCCGGTGCGATGCCCGCCCCACTCGACTTCAGCGAGGAACAAACGTACTCGCTGTCGCCCGCACTCGCCGATCAGTTCAAGCTCTACTCGCTGCTCATCGGCGGACTCTCGGTGTTGACCGTCAGCGGGATGGTCTTCCTGCGCTATCGCGACGTGCGGGTCGCGACGCCGATGATCCTCACCGCGATGGCGGAGGTGGTCATCCTCCTCGGGTTCGCGGCGCTGATACGCATGCCGCTGGATCTCTCGCACGTTGCCGGGTTCATCGCCGTCGTCGGGACGGGGGTGGACGACCTCATCATCATCGCCGACGAGGTGATGGACGAGGGCGATGTCAGCTCCCAGCGGGTGTTCGAATCCCGCTTCCGCAAAGCGTTCTGGATCATCGGGGCCGCCGCGGCGACGACGATCATCGCCATGTCGCCGCTGGCCGTCATGAGCCTCGGCGACCTCCAAGGGTTCGCGATCATCACCATCCTCGGCGTCCTGATCGGCGTCCTCATCACCCGTCCGGCCTACGGGGACATCCTCCAGCGGCTGATGACGGACAAGTAACGCTCGAGTTCGAGTTCGAGTCCGGTTTCTGCGTGTCGTTTCGGCATTTCCAGTACGAACCCACTCGTCGCGAGCGTCGCTCAGGTCGGGACGACGTCCGAGAGCCCGACGCTCTCGAGGATCAGCCAGACGACGAAGACGCCGTAGAGCGCGAGCAGGGTCCACGCTTCGGGGACGGTCAGTCGCATTTCGGTGCGAACGATGGTGAAGAAGACGATCGTCGCGAGGATCAGGAAGGCCATCATCGGCACGATGTGGGCGAACGTGATCGAAAGCGTCCCGGCGACGAGGACGCCGACCGGGATGGCCACGAGCAGGTCGAAGACGTTGCTTCCGAGCACGTTCGCGAGGCTGACCGACGCCCGTCCCGATCGGGCGGCCACGATGCTGACGAACGCGTCGGGAAGGCTCGAGCCCGCGGCGACGATGGTCATCCCCCAGAGGAAGGCGGGGGTTCCGAAGGCGTCACCGAGTCCGAGCGCGGCCAGAACGAGTCCCTCGACGCCGACGATGATGACTACTAACCCGAGACCGAACCAGAGCCAAGCACGACCAATATCGACCGTCGCGTCGCCCACGCCTTCGTGCTCCGCGGCGTCGAGCACCTGCGTGAAGACGTAGAGACCGTACAACACCAGCGGGAACAACGCGAGCGGGCGGGTGACAGCCCCCTGAAGACCCTCGCCCTCGAGTGGATAGTAAATCACCGCGAGCGAGAACGTCAACAGGAGCGACGCGACGGCGAGCATGTAGAACAGCGATTCTTTGTACACCAGATCTCGGTTCGTCGCCATCCCCCCGTCGCCGACCAGCACCGACGCAGCGGGGATGACGAGCAGATTGAACACCGCAGAGCCGACGATCGCGCCGACACCGAGTTCGAACGCGCCGTGGCGCAGCGTGGCGACGATGACGCTCACCAGTTCCGGCATGCTCGATCCCACGGCGGCGATGACCGCTCCCTGCACCACGGCTGGGACGCCGTAGCCCACCGCGAGTTGGTCCGCGGACGCCTCGAGCCACCGGCTCCCCCGCCAGAGGACGGCCGTTGCGAGGGTTGCGAGACCGAGGTAGACGAGCACGTCGAACACGATTCACTCGTGCACCGCGTGTGCGTATAAATAGGATGCCGGCCAAGTCTGCGCGTCGACGGCGGGGGTTCAGACCGAATCTGCGCGTCGGTGGCGGGGTGAAACAGACTGGGAGAACGCGTCAAAACTGCTCGAGGCCCGTCTGCTGGGACTCCGCGAGTACCGTCTCGCAGGTCGACCAGGACTCGCGAGCGCACGGCGGCAGTTCGCCGCGTTCGCCGACGTAGGACGCGAGAAATTCCCGCGTCGTCGGATCGCTTGGATAGCCGCTGCCAATCTGGCCGTACTCCTCGGCGAGCGCGGCGACGTGGGCGTCCCGTTCGACTTTCGCGACGATGCTGGCTGCGCCGACGAGCGGCGACTCGTCGTCGGCCCCGTGACGAGCGTCGACCTCGAGGTGTGCGAGGAGCGAGGAGTCAGCGTCGGCGGCGGCAGCCGCGTCGGAACAGGCGTCCGCCACGCGCCGAGCGAACCGCGACGCGTCGGTGTCGCAGGCGTCACAGAGTCCCGAAATCGGCGTCGACTCGAGTGCGTCGGCCGCGAGTTCGTCGTGAGCCGCGACGATGGCGTTGGCGTGAGCCGCGACCGCGAGGGAGTTCATGTCCGTCTCCGGGTCGTCGATCCTCGCCGGCGTGATCTCGGCGACGCCGACGCGGATTCGCTCGTCCTCGCGAAGCGTCGACGCCAGTTCCTCGCGTCGCTCGGGTGCGAGTCGCTTCGAGTCCGCGATGCCCCCGGGCAGCGTCGCGGGGTCCTCGAGCGAGACGGCCGCGGCGAACATCGAGCCGAGGGCGGGCCCCTTCCCGGCTTCGTCGACGCCGAATTGCATACGACGAGCATCTGAGGCTACCTGCTAAATCGTTGCGTTGTTCGCACGACAACTATGGTGACGGCTGTGCAATGGACACAAAATGAGGGAGAAAAAGCGAGTGGAGTTTCAAGCACCGCATCAACTCGTCGATCGAGCGGATACACTCGCAACGGTTTTCGGTTCGAATCGAACTGAGATCCTCGTCACTGCACTGAGAGAGTACCTTCGTGAAGCAGCGCACGACGACGAACTCGAGCAGGAAATTGCCGCAGCCTATTACGACGATGAAATCACATCCAATCAGTTGACTGAACTCGTCGGTCGTGAGGAAGCCGCCAATTTGCGTGTGCTCAAAGAACAACTCAACGACGAGTATATCGACGAAATCGCTGACTTGTAACTGACAGGCGTAATTGCAGACACATCGTATGACGACGAAAACGATTGCACTGCTCGATTCGATCGCTGCAAAACGAAGTTGGGAAGAGAACTGCTACGTGCAACGGACACGAGATCGCCTCGAAACGGACTAAGAGTCGATACTATCGTCTGATGTGCCGATTTCGTCGCGGAAGAACGCCTCCAGTTCGAACGGCTCGTCCTCGCCCTGCACGCCCGTCACGTCGAGTGCCGTCACCTCGGCCGCTGTCTCGAGCAAGCCGGCCAGACTCGGCACGGTTCGGCCCTCGTCGCTGCTAACCAGTTCTTTCACGTAGAGGCCGCCCTCGCCGTGGATGCGGACCTCGGCTCGAGTGGGCTCGAGTAACTCGCCGTCCATCTCGTAGACGGTTCGCTCGCGCGTGAGGGCTGCGCGCCGATGGTCGACGCGCTGGGGCGTGTCCTGGTCGACGGTCGTCCCGGTGAGTTCCTCGAGTGCGGCCTCGAAGGCGTCTTCGTCGACCGAGTCGCCGAACTCGACGTCCGCGCGATAGTGTTTGCTCGCGTCGTGTTCCTTGACGCGTTCGACCATGTCGTAGGTCGCGAGACGGAGCCCTTCGACTTCGACGGCCCCCGCGGCGGCCTCGTTGATCTCGCGTTCGAGGGCGTCGACGTCCGTCTCGCGCGTCCGCGGCCGCGTCACTTCGAGGACGAACGGCCGGCCCTCCTCGAGCATGCGGGCGTCGACGTCCTCGCGACCCGCGCCGTGGAAGGTCCCCTCGTCGCCCTCGAGTGCGTCGACGACGTGCGGACGGACGACCTGTTCGACGCTGGTGTCGTACATGTAGCCGGATCCACCACAGTAGTCACAGGGTTCTTCGCCGCTGTCGGCGAGTTGGATTCCGCTGCCGCCACACTCTCTACACGGCCACTCCGTCTGGGGGATGTCTCGCTCGAGTTTCCGGTAGCGGCCGTAGACGAACGCGGCGTTGACCTGTACGTCGACTGCGTGGCTCGTGATGGACCCCGACTCGAGGGCCTCGAGCGGGTCGAACCCCTCGAGGTCGACGACGGCGAGCACGTCGGGGCGGTCGAAGTCCACGTCGGTTCCCGTCTTCTCGCCGACGCGACGGCCCACTTCGCGGTTGACGTCGCGTTTCATCGCTTCGCCGGCGTCGGGCTCGAGGCCGGCGTCCTCGCGCAGGAGTCGATCGTTCTCTTCGACGAGTGGGGGCACCCGCGTCCCGACCTGATAGGTGTCGAACTCGACGTCGGCGAGGGCGTCGACGATCGTTTCGGCGAGGGCGTCGTAGGTGCCGCTGTATCCCTCACAGACCCAACACTCGGCCGGTTCGGTCGGGTCGTAGTCCTCGTCGTCGGCCAGCGCGATGGTCGTTCGCAGCGCGCGGCCGCGCTCGTCGTTCGTCAGGCCGAAGCTTCGCTCGGCGAAGGGCCGCCCCAGACAGGAGTCACAAACGGGGCCCGTCTCGAGTAACGCGCGGGCGTCTTCCGTGATCATATGACAGCAAACGGGCGGCCGCGGGTAACACGTTTTCCCTTTGGCGGGCCGAATCCACCGCGGAGCCGCGCGTTCGAATCGATCGATTGTGGCGTCGTGTCAACACTCGAGAGTCCGGAGGTTCAAATGGGTCGCCTCCTACCTCACCAGTATGAACGACTTCACACTGAATCGGCGAGGGGTGCTCACGCTCGCCGGAACGGCAGCGGCCGGTGTCCTCGCCGGCTGTGCCGAACCCCGTTCGGAGAACACCATGGAGGGAGGCTCGTCGAACACGTACGACCCGGACAACGTCGCCGACGGCTCGGTTTACACCGATATTTACGAGGACGTCATCGACTCGGTGACGCAGGTCCGGGTCTCGGGCATCGATACCGGTCTCGGTAGCGACGGCGAGGGACAGGGCTCCGGCTTCCTCATCGACGACACGCACCTCGTCACGAACGAACACGTGATCGCAGACGGCACCGAAGTCGACCTCCAATACATCAACGGCGACTGGACCAGCACGACCGTCGTCGGTGCCGACGCCTACAGCGACCTGGCCGTACTCGAGGCCCACCACGTCCCGGAGGAGTCCTCGCCGCTCTCGCTCTCCGAGGAGTACCCCGTCGTCGGCCAGCAGGTGCTCGCGATCGGTAACCCGCTCGGACTCGAGGGAACGATGACGGAAGGGATCGTCAGCGGCGTCGATCGAACGCTCGAGACGGCCGAGCGCGACTTTTCGCACTCGAACGTGGTTCAGACCGACGCCGCGGTCAACCCGGGCAACAGTGGCGGTCCGCTCGTCGACCTCGACGGGAACGTCGTCGGCGTCATCAACGCCGGCGGCGGGGACAACATCGGCTTCGCCATCTCGGCGGCCATCACGAGCCGCGTCGTCCCGTCGATCATCGAGACGGGCGAATACGAGCACCCGTATCTGGGAATCGAACTCGCCACCGTCGACCGCCAGATTGCGGACGAAAACGACCTCGAGGAAGCCGCGGGCGTCATGGTCGTCGACGTCGTAGACGGCGAACCGGCAGACGGCGTCCTCGAGCCAGCGTCGATCAGCAGGCGAGGCGAGCCACTGCCGATTGGCGGCGACGTGATCCAGGAAATCGACGGCGAGGAGATTCCCGACCAGCACGCCCTCTCGAGGTACCTCGAACTACAGCGAAGTCCCGGCGATACGATCGAAATTGGCCTCTTGCGAGACGGAACGGAGGCGACGGAGTCGCTCACGCTCGGTGCCCGTCCGTCGATGGAGTAACTCGGTTCAGACTTCATTCGAATCGATCCCACTTTCGTCGAAATCGGGTCGTGTAAACGGTTACAATACTCACGTACACGGATAGGTTCGCCGCTGGCGCACACTGGAAATACCGTAATCGCGGCGTACACCCACGAGACGATTTCGTTCACGGCAGTATGAATAACCGGGCTAAACTCGAACGGAAATGAACGCTACCGACACCGTTCAGCGTATTAGCAGGTCGATAACAATAGGGTATTCGGCGTTAGCTGCAGGTAGCGCGATTCCACGATCGCCTGTCACCGATGAACACGAATGCCGACTCACACCACGCCGATAGCGAACCGACGACGCTCGATTACGTCACGGTCGAGAACGATGACGCCCCCGACGAGTGTGCGATCTTCCCACGAGACGCGAGTGACGACATCCTCTCAACCACCTGGATCACGGCCCAAGCGGATTCGTTCGTCTCGCTCGAGTCGATGCGTTAATACAATGAGCCGCCACCTGAATTACGCAATCACTGCCGCAGGATTCTGGCTCGGCACGCTCTTGCCGGTCGCCTACCTGCCGGTTTTCCTCGCCGGAATCGATTCGGCAGGCGCGTTCTTGGTCCTCGTTGGCCTCCTCTCGGTCCACGCGCTCGCGCTGATCGTCGGACACGAGTACCCGGATTCGCAACCGTAAGTCGCGATTCGCGGTTCGTCGCCGCCTGCGTTCGCTACTCGGGGTTTCTTCGCCGCGCCTCTCACCACAACTGTGCGTGTGGCGTCTCGCAATCGGTGCAGATCACCGCGCGATTGTCCTTGTAGACACCTTCCTCGAGCGTTCCCGACTCGCAGTAGGGGCACGCTCTGCCGTCGAGGTGCGCAAGGACTCCTGAGTCATCGCCTTTCGCGGGTGACGACTGAGATTTTGCCATGTCCGTATACCACCCTCGAGACACCTGAAACGGTTGGCCATGCCTATGCCAGCCAATTCGGTGTGAACGTCGCTGCGGGCTGATTTCGGCGTGGTAAACTGTTCGTCGAGTCCGGCTGTACTCGAACCATCCCGGCGGGTCGAATCGTGGAGGCTATCCCATCGGCCGCTCACCTGCGAGTATGCGCCAGTTCGTATGCATCGGTCACGAGGTTCCGACCGACGCCGACTTCTCGCTCGACGACCTCGCGGGCGGTGCCGGTCGCTTAGACGCCCTCTGTCGATCGATTACCGCCTCGTTCGTCACCTCACACGGTATTCGCGAAGACGTTCGCACCCACCTCGTCGTCCAGGACGAACTCACCATCACCTTCGACGGCAGCGAGCTTCGTCGGCTGAACCCGGACGAACGAAGCACGGCCGCCCTGGTTCGAAACGCCCTCGAGCACCGCGAGGAAGCTATCGGCGCACTTCCCGCAGAACCGAGTCCCGGAATCGAAGTCTATCGTCGCGGATTCGAGGCGACGCTCGAGGAACTCGCGGACGACGGCACCGTCGTGCAACTGCACGAGGACGGGGAGTCGGTCGGAGACGTCGAAGCACTCGAGGACCCCATCTTCGTCCTCTCGGATCACCAGAATTTCACCGACAAGGAAGTCGGGTTGCTCGAGGACGTCGTCGACCGGCGGCTTCGACTGGGGCCGTCGCTGTTACACGCCGATCAGGCAATTACGGTAGCGCATCACTATCTGGATACGGACGGGTACGAGACATTTTGATCGGCGAATTAAATCTTCCGTCGCCCTCAACTCGAGTCCTGTGCGTCGACGACTTCGTCGATGCGGATACGTAGGATGACGCGTTCGCTTTCGATGGGCATCTGGTACTCGTCCGCGTCGGTGTAGCGGCGAGCAAGTTCGTCGATGTGTTCGCGAGCGCCGTCGGTGGTGAGCTCGTCGACTTCGCCCATGACGGAGAGTCGGCGATAGGGGTTGTCCGGATCGGTCATGCTGACGCCCACGGCTGGGTCGTCCTCGATATTTTGGACCTTCCGGCGCGCTCGCTCGGTGTTGACCAGTATTCGTTCGTCCTCGGCGTCGTAGTCGACCCAGACCGGAGTAACGTGTGGTGTCTGTTCGTCGCCGACGGTTGCGACGTGGGCGATCGTTCGCTTCTCGAAGAGGTCTTGGAAGGCGTCGGGAACGGATGCCATAGGATCAGTTCACCGAGCCACGGTTTTGTTGTGGTGCCTACATGGGGAGGTTCCTCGAGGACGGGCGCGAGTCGCATCGACCTACGGTCCGCCCGTGCGAGCGAATCGACCACGCGAGTGTCGGCTGGTGGCTTTTCAGCGCTCGAGGCTATCGCATTGGTAATGACTCGAGACCAACGATCACGGCGACGGCTACTCCAGTTGACCGGCGCTGCGGCGTCGACGGCGCTGCTCGCCGGCTGTGGCGGCCCGGGACAGGAAGAAGAGGAAGATCCCGAGGAACCGGCCGGTCCCGAAGAGGACGAGGATCCCTCGGCGGAGGAAGGGACGGGCAACGGCCAGGAACGAGAAGACGAGGACGAGGACGAAGACGAAGATGAAGCGGACGAGGACGAGGATATCGCCGGAAACGGCGAGGATGAGGACGACGACGAGATCGAAGGCGACGTCGGAGACGAGGATATCGACGATGACGACGATGACGGGGACGAGGGTGACGAGGGCGAGGGTGACGATACCGAAGACGACGAATAGCGTGCTTTCCTCCGACAGTACGCGCATCCCCGTCCCGGAGTTCGGCCGTCTCGAGAGACGTGTATTTCGCACATAACAACCCTTCGCCGGTTCGAACCGACGGGCATGAACCGACGGGCGTACCTCGGGGCAGCGACCGGTGCGGCGATGGTGACCGCAGCCGGCTGCGTCGGATTCGGCGACGACGAGGACGACGGAGAGGCAGACGAATCGGCGAGCACCGAGGGGGTGGACGACTCGAGCGAGGACGAGCCGTCCGGACTCGAGGGACCCGACGAACGGGGGACGATCGACGATTTCGATGACCTCGACGCCTGGGAGGTGATCGACGGCGCGATGACGGCTGTCGAAGACGAGGTCGTCGCCGGCGAACAATCTGTCTTGCTCGAGGCCAGAGACCACCACGAACAGGTCCGAATCGTCCGCGAACTCTCGGAACCGATCGATTGCTCGGCGGTGAACCTCGGGATAGCCGTCGCGACATCCGAGACGGTGACGCCGAGGATTCAGCTGTTCGACGAGGACAACAACAGTATCGAATTTCGCGCGACGGTTCACGAGAGCGAGGATCTCAGGCGGTGTCACTTCGGCATCTCGAGCGTGGATACGACCGTCGACCTCGAGCGAATTACCGCGATCCACATCGCGATTTTCACCGACGACTCGACAGCCGAACTCCTGATCGACGACCTGCATATTCTTCCGAGAGTCGACGACGGCGTGATCTTGCTCCAGTTCGACGGCGCTCACGAATCGATCTACGAGGAGGGATTCTCGATTCTCGAGGAGTACGACTATCCGGCGACGGTGTTCGTCCCGACGGAACTGATTCTCGAGGACGACGATGATGACGATGATGATGACGACGACGATGACGATGATGATGATGACGACGACGATGACGATGATGATGACGAGGAAGACGGCGATTTCCTCACGGAAGAAGACCTCGAGGAGTTCGACGACGCCGGATGGACGGTTGCCAGCCACGGTGAAACCGGAGAGACGTTCGACGAAATCGACGCGGACGACCTAACGGAGCAACTCGAGGACGCCCAGGAGTGGCTCGAAGACGAGGGCTACGAGGACGGCGCGGCCTCCGTCTCGTATCCGAACGGCCGCTACGACACCGCGTCACTCGAGGCCGTCGCGGACACCGTCGACCTCGCGTTCGCCAGCGGCGACCCCGTTCAGGGAGCGGTCGTCGATCCGACCCGCTACCCGCGCGTGTTCGATCCGGCCGTCGAGGATGCCGAGGAATATCTGGAACGAACGGAAGAACTCGGCGGCGTCACCGTCTTCGCCTACGGCTCACTCGAGGACGAGGACGCGCTCGAGCGCTTCGAAGAGACGATGGAACGTCTCGAAGAGTACGTCGACGACGGTGATCTCGAGGTCGGAGCTGTCACCGATCTCGAGACCGAGTCTGTCGTCGACGACGAGTGAGAACGGGTAGCGCGCAGTTATCGCCAGAACTCCGTCGGTGTTACACGGAACGCATCCGACAGCACATGCGTTCGCGACGGACGCTGCCACGACGGTTTTCGGAGAGGGGGTACGAAACGACGGCGTTTACGGCTAATCCGTGGACCCCTTGGTACGTCAACTTCGACCGGGATTTCGATCACTTCGAGGATTTCGTGTACGTGAATCTCGCCAACGGACTCGTCGACGGTGGGTTGGACCAGCGAAACGTCGTCACCGACGGCGTGACAACGCTGCTCAACTGGTACCAGAGACAGGATACGTTCGTCGACTGAGAGTCGTTCTCCGACGACAGTCAGGCGTGAATTGCCGACACAGAGTCACCCTACTTCCACTGGGTCTTCCTCGTCGATGTCCATATGCCACACCTTCCGCCCGCCGAGTACCGCTCGCGGTCGCGGTTGCTGAGCTATCCCGTGAACGTCTCCCTGTTCGCCAATCAGTACGAGTTGCCCTTCGAGTCGGTGTTTCACGACGTGCTAGTCGACTCCTACGACGGCACGATTCAGTATACGGACGCCTTTCTCGAGCAACTTCTCGACGATCTCGAGGTCGGGGAAGCGGACGAGAACGAGGGCGGAGACGACCGGCTCGATCACGTGACGTGGGCGCGAAACGACGATCCAGCGGTCGTGATCCGGGGACAGAACTGGCGATTCGAGTGGCGACCAGACAGCCAGCGCGTCGAACGTCGCGACGACGGGACCTGGGAGAAAGCGACCGTCCCCGAACTCGAGTTGATCGGCCGTGAACTCCTCGAGATGTACGTCGAAGCTGAACGCGAACGCGGGCGAGTGCTCGAGGCGACCGAATCGATCGCCGGTCAGGCCGCGCTGTAGCTATCGGCTTGTTCGCTCGCCTCCACCGCGTCGGGTGGGTGTTTCTCAATTCCCGAGACGCAAGGGGTATCGCCCTCGAGTCCCTCACTCGAACAATGACCAACGGGACCGAGGGGAGCGACGAAATCGGCGGAACTGACGGACTCGAGACGGCCGTCGACGGGATGGACGACATCGCCCAGCGACGCGATGAACTGGCCGCACGCGTCCGAGCACACGCCGGCGAGATCGCGCGGGAACTCGCCGTGTTACAGGGCGGCGACTACGGCCAGGAGACGTTCGACACCGACGCCGGGTCGTGGACGCTCAAGTACGACGCGGGCGACGTGCAGTACCTTCGATTCGACCCCAAATCGGGCGCGGAGACGTACGTCGTCTCGAGCAAGCAGCCGCCGGAGCCCGAACCGCTCGAGACGGCGATGACCGACTACGGCGCGTTCGTCGCGGCGTACAACGAGTACGTGCGCTCGTTCGACGGACTCCTCGAGGACGTTCCCGACGAGTTTCCGGAAATCGAGTCGACGGCGGAGCTAGTCGCCGAACGCGACCGGATCGTCGAACGGATTCGCGAGGTCGGAAACGCGATGGCGAGCGAACTCTATCGCTACGAGGGCGACTACGGCACGTACGCGACGACGGTTTCGGGCACACGTTGGGAACTCAAGTGGGACGAGGGGGCGGTCTCGTACCTCCGGGTCGGCGGCTCGGACGGAACGTACCTCATCTCGCAGTACAGTCCGCCCTCGGCCCCCGAAGTACGCCGACTCGCCGACGACGTCGGGGCGTTCGTCGATGCGTTTAACGAACATGTCAGGGGACTCGAGGCAGATCTGTCACAGGTGTCTCTGGGCGAAGATGGGTAAGGGCAGCGGTGTTCGGTGACGATACTCGTGTGTAGGAAAGCCGTTCGATCAGTTACGGACACTCTACACAGCGTTTGACCGAGTAAACGAAGCGACAATCAGGCTAACTGACTAACCGGTTTTTCCCGATTTCGCTCACCATTCTGTATCGTAGTATGACGCTATCACGACGAACGACAATCAAGGCAATCGGTGTCGCTGGCGCAGGGTCGGCACTGACTGGAACGGCTCTGGCCATCCAAGAAGACGACGTAGACGACGTAGACGACGAAGACGATGAAGACGACGGCGGAGTGGGCGCGATTCGCGTCGGGCACTTCTCGCCGGACGCACCCGACGTCGACGTCTACATCGCCAATCAGCAGGTTCTCTCGGACGTCGGCTACGACGAACTCTCGCCGTACCTCGACATCGCCCCCGGTACGTACACGATGACGATAACGGAGGCCGGCGACGAGGACCCGATCTACGAGGACTCCATCACGGTCGACACGGACTACTATACGGTCGCTGCGATCGGCGAGTACGGCGACGAAACGGCTGAAACCGGCTCGTCGATTCAGGAGGACGAAGACGAGTACGACGACGATGACGACTACGGTGAAGACGACGACTACGACGCTGACGACGACCCGGCGGACGAGCCCGAAGCGGAGCCTGAAGATGACCTCGAGGACGACGTAGAAGACGACCCCGAAGACGACCTCGACGATGATCTCGAGGACGACCCCGATGACGACCTCGAGGATGACGACGACCTCGAAGACGAAGACGACGACCTCGAGGACGAAGACGACGACCTCGAGGACGAGATCACCGACGACGGTGAGTTCGAAGTTCGGATGCTCTACGACGCAGGCCCCGACGACGTCGAAGAGGAGTCCCAGCTTCGCGTCTTCAACGCCTCGCCGAACTCGCCCGAACTGGACGTCGCGGAGGAAGAAGACGGGTACACCATCTTCGAAAACGTCGCCTACGCCGAGCCACCGGGATACGCGCCGATCGACTCCGGCTCCCGGACGATCCAGCTCTTCGAATCGGGCGACGACGACCTCCAGGGCGACGACGAGGAGGACTTCGGTGGCGTCATCGCACAGGAAGACCCACTCGCCGCCGCCGAAGCCGACCTCGAGGAAGGAACCGCGTACACGGTGTACGTTATCGGCTACTTCGAAGAGGGAGACGGCGACGGTGCGACCGCAGAAGGCGACCGACCGTTCGAGATGCGGGTTGCCGTCGACGGCGGCGAAGAGGACGTCGACGGTGAACCGGAGGAAGCTGAGCCGGACGAGGACGAAGTCGACGACGACGAAGACGACCTCGAGGACGACGAGCCAGAAGACGAGTTCGACGACGAAGAACTCGAGGACGATCCCGAGACCGATCCAGAAACCGACCCTGAGGACGATCTCGAAGACGAACCCGAGGACGACTATGCCGACGAAGACGACCCAGCCGACGAGGAAGAAGAGCCGGTGCCGGCCGACGACTAACCTCGTGTAGGCTCACGCGCCATCCACCCGCCTCGTTTTTTCACGTCAACGCACCGGTGAGCAGTTGTGAGACGACTATCCGCAGAAAGCAGTTGTGAGACGACTATCCGCAGAAAGCAGTTGTGAGACGACTATCCGCAGAAAGCAGTTGCGAGACGACTATCCGCAGAAATTGCAGACACGTCTCCGCGGAGACAATGGACCGGAGTAACAGTGTGAGGCCACGGCTCTCGGGATGGTTGGATCGGCCGTGAAGAGCAGTCAGGAGGTGTTAGACGTCGACGTACTGGTCGACCCACTCCTGACGGCGCTGTAGGGTGCGTCTCCCTTTCGGGGTCAATGCGTAGTAGTTCGTCCGCCGATCGAGTTGGCCTTTCTCGACGAGTTCCTTCTCGACTAAGGTGTCGAGATTTGGATACAGCCGGCCGTGCGTGACCGGTTGGTCAATATAGCGATTGACGTCGTCGAGTATCTCCTGTCCGGACGGACGGTCTTTACCGGCGATTACGTACAGCAAGTCTCGTTGGAAGCCTGTGAGCTGATCCATGGATCACCCTCTGAATGACGACGTTCACCGATCTGTGGCTTTGTTATAGAGCAGGTACGAGCGCTCGGCAAATCAGAACGCAGGACATAGGGCCGACGGGCGGAGACGGTGCGTCTCGTCGCTCGAGAGCGACGCCGAGACAGCGCGTTTTTTGCAGAGACCGGCGTACGGGCCGATATGACGAACGATCCGCTCTCTTGGGTGACGACGAGCCAACAGGTAGCCTACTCCTGTCCGGGGTTCGACGTCGTTAACGAGTCCGTTCAGTTGCCCGACGGCACCGAAACCGAGTTCGATTACGTCTCCGAACCGCCGAGCGTCTGCATCCTCCCCTTTACCCCCGACGGAGACATCGTCTGCATCGACGAGTGGCGACAGGCCGTCTCTCGAGTCAACCGGGGCATCCCCGTCGGTGGGACCGAACCCGACGACGACTCCCTCGAGGCGGCCGCCCGGCGCGAACTCGCCGAAGAGACGGGCCACGAAGCGGACTCGCTCGAGTCGCTGGTAACCGTCGAACCGGCGAACGGGCTCGCCGATTCGGTCCTCCACGTCTTCGTCGCCACCGGCTGTCGACCGACGGCCGAACAGCGACTCGATCACAACGAGAGCATCCGCGTGACTCACTGGAGCGAATCGGACGCGCTCGAGGCCGTCCGCGAGGGAGACGTCCGCGACGGACGACTGGTGCTCGCGCTGTCGTACTACCGGCTCTTCGAAGCTGAAAACTGAAACCCAAACGGTGAATCGGATACCCGAGACTACTCGTCGCTGTCGTCGTCGCCAGCGTCTTCGTCTTGCTCGTCAGCCTCGTCGTTTCCGTCGGCTGCGTCGTCGGTCGCGTCCTCGAGGTCGCTCGCCTCCCCGAGCGTCACGCTGTCGGCAGTGACGGTGTCGATAGACATCGAGGTCGCGGCCGCCTGTGAGACGATGTCGCCGTCCTCGGCGGCATCGTCGTCCTCGGCCTCGTTCTCACCGTTGTCGTTCGACTCCGCGTCTTCCTCGAGCGACTCGACCGTCATCGAGTCGATCGAGATGCTGTCGACGTCGAACTGTTCGATCGTGAGGACGTCGATATCCTCGGTCGGGTCGTCGCCGTTGTCGACGTCTTCGGCGGCGGGGTCGTCGACATCCTCGTCTTCGTCTTGAACGGCCGCGCCGGTCTGTGCGTCGTCGTTGTCACCGTTGTCGTCGCCGATGATGTCGTCGAAGAAGTCGCCGATCTGATCGATGATGCCGTCGTCCTCGACGGTCAGATCGTCGACCGTCAGTTGCTCGACGGCCATAGATTCGATCGTAAGCTGTTGGACGGTGACTTCCGTCGCGTTCTCGTCGATCAGTTCCTCCTCTTCGGTCTCCTCGTCGGCGTCCTCGCCGTTGCCGTCGGCTGCGTCGTCTGCGTTCTCCTCGTCCGCTTCGTCCGCATCCGTTTCGTCTGCTTCCTCGAGATCGAGATCCTCGATCGAGACGTCCTCGAGTTCGAGTTGCTCGAACGCGATGTTCGAGATTGTCACCTGCTCGCCGTCGGCGGTGTCCTCCTCGGTCTCGTCGTCTTCCTGGACGATCGACGCGGTTTGTTCGGCTCCGTTCTCCTCGGCGTCTCCGTTCCCAGCGTCGTCGTTCTCCTCGAGTTCCTCCTCGATCTCGTCGTCCACGTCGAAGTTCTCGACGGTCAACTCCTGAATCGTCGCGTCCTCGACCGTCGCGTCGGCGAGGTCGAGCGAATCGATCTGAACGTTCTCGAGCGTCGCGCTCGTCTCTCCGGTCGCTCCGGCGTCGGCACTCGCCCCGGTCGACGCGCCCGCGAGGGCCGGTCCCCCAGAGAGTGCGACCATCAGCGCGACGAATACGACACCGAGTTGCTGCGATCGTGACGTCATACACTCCCGGCGAAGCGGAGCACGCGGCTAAAACGAGGCGACCGTTCTCTCGAAGAAATAGACGGTTAGCACGCGTGCTGGCGCGCTAATCCGCCGTTCATCGATCTACCAGATGCGGACTGAGCGGGCGCTCGAGCGTCGGTAGTGCGAAGAAAAGTGTGGAGGAACGTCCGGATTAGCTCAGGAACGCGCTCGGGAGCAGTCCGTTGTCGTCTTCCTCGTCATCCTCGGTGTCCTCGTCCTCGTCGTCACCGTTGAGGAGTCCGTTGTCGTCTTCGTCAGCGTCTTCGTCGTCTGCATCGTCAGCCTCCTCGTCGTCAGCGTCTTCATCGTCCGCTTCCTCGAGTTCGCTTGCGTCGGCGAGCGTGATCGAGTCTGCGCTCGCGTCACCGATGTCGATCGTGGATGCAGAGGCTTGCGTGACGGTCTCTTCGTCAGCATCTTCATCGTCAGCGTCCTCGTCGTTTGCGTCGTCTTCGTCAGGAGCGTCTGCCTCAGCGTCGTCGTCCTCGTCGTCCTGAATGGCTGCGGCAGTTTCTTCTTCGTCGTTCTCGTCGGCGTCGTCAGCACCGTTGTCGTCGGCGTCAGCGTCCGCATCAGCGTCGTCGTCTGCGTCGTCAGCCTCCTCTTCGTTGGCTTCGTCGACGGTCATCGAGTCGATGGTAATCTCGTCGACGTCGAACTGCTCGATGGTGAGCTGACCGAGGTCTTCGGTTTCGCCGTTAGCGTCTTCGTCGTCAGCGTCCTCGTCAGCATCCTCATCGTCCGCTTCCTCGTCGTCCATTTCGTCGTTCTCGTCGTCTTGGACGGCGGCGTCAGTTTCCGCTTCGTCGTTCTCGTCGTCAGCGTCGTCGGCGCCGTTCTCGTCGTCAGCGTCCGCATCGTCGGCGTCATCGTCGTCAGCCTCCTCGTCGTCAGCTTCGTCACCGACGGTTAGCTCGTCGATGGTCAGCGTCTCGACGTCCATCGTCTCGATGGTGAGCTCTTCGACGGTGACCTCGCTAGCGTCCTCGTCGATCAGATCCTGTCCGTTTGCAGCGTCTTCATCGTCAGCGTCTTCGTCGTCCGCTTCCTCGTCGTCTGCGTCGTTCTCGTCGTCTTGGACGACTGCGGCAGTTTCTTCCTCGTTGTTGTCGTTCTCATCAGCGTCGTCAGCGCCGTTCTCGTCGTCAGCCTCCGCATCGTCTGCGTCGTCAGCGTCCTCGTCTTCTTCGTCGAGTTCGAGGTCCTCGATGGAGACATCCTGTAGCTCGAGTTGCTCGAGTTGGATGTCGGAGATCGTGACTTCCTCACCGTTTTCCGCCTCGTCGTCAGCTTCGTCTTCAGCCTCATCGTCCTCGGCTTCCTCGTCGTCCTGGACAACTGCGGCAGTTTCTTCCTCGTCGTTGTTCTCAGCGTCGTCGGCGCCGTTCTCGTCGTCAGCGCCGTCGAGTTCCTCTTCGAGTTCGGTCGTGTCAGCGTCGAAGTTCTCGACGTTCAGCTCTTCGATCGTCGCGTCTTCGACGGTGGCATCATCGAGCTCGAGTGTCTCAACGTCCGTATCTTGAATCGTTGCGCTCATGTCGCCGGCATCGTCAGTCGCACTTGTTGACGCACCCGCGAGGGCAGGACCCCCCGAGAGAGCAACCATCAGCGCGATGAATACGACACCGAGTTTCTGCGATCGTGAATCCATGCGTCCGGTGCTATCGGCATCTCACGGGCTAAAACGAGCCGACTGTTACGAGATTATCGCGGCGAAAGTCGCACTTTGCACTCGTGTAACGGTCGCTAATCGCTGATTCACTCCCTCGAGTGAACGAGCGTTCTCGCTCGCAAAATACCACCCCCCGGTAGACGTGGTTTGTAGTTGTGCCTGCACTCGCCGATATCATGCGATTCTGGCGTCGTAACGGATGGTTTTGTTTGCTCAGCATCGTCCTCGAGAGGGGGAGAAAACAGGCGGTCGACACGTCCCGGTCGAAACCTTCACTGACTTACGTCGGACGGCCCAACCCACGTTCGATGCGCGAGTGCTTCGAAGTCCGGGACACGGACGCCGGTGGGCGAATCGGCGAGTTGACCGTTCCGCGAGCAGACGTTACCGTCGAGACGCCGGCGCTGTTGCCGGTAATCAACCCGAATCTGGACACGATCGCCCCCCGTCGACTGGCCACGGAGTTCGGCGCCGAAATCCTCATCACGAACTCGTATATCATCCACGGGACCGAAGACGTCCGCGAGGAGGCCCTCGAGGACGGCCTCCACGACCTGCTCGACTTCCCCGGCGCGATCATGACCGACTCGGGCTCGTTCCAACTCTCCGAGTACGGTGAGATCGACGTCACGACCGAAGAGATCCTCGAGTTCCAGCACGAAATCGGCTCGGACATCGCGACGCCGGTCGACATCCCGACCCCGCCGGACGTCCCTCGCGAGCGCGCCGAGGACGAACTCGAGACGACCCAGGAGCGCCTCGAGTTGGCCGAAACCGTCGACACTGGGGACATGCTCGTCAGCGCACCCGTCCAGGGCTCGACGTACCCGGATCTGCGCGAGCGGGCGGGCCGCCACGCCGACGCGACGAATCTGGACGTGTTTCCCGTCGGTGCGGTCGTCCCGCTGATGAACGACTACCGCTACGACGACATGGTCGACGCCGTCGCGGGAGCCAAACGCGGTCTCGGCGCTGACGCACCGGTCCACCTCTTCGGTGCCGGCCATCCGATGATGTTCGCCCTCGGCGTCGCGATGGGCTGTGACCTCTTCGACTCCGCGGCCTACGCGCTCTACGCCCGCGACGATCGCTACCTGACGGTTCGTGGCACTCGCCACCTCGAGGACCTCGAGTATCTGCCCTGTTCGTGTCCCATCTGTACCGAGCACTCTCCCGAGGAACTGCGCGCGCTGGACGACGACGCGCGGGAAACGGAACTCGGCGCGCACAACCTCCACGTCACCTTCGAAGAGATCCGCCGAATCAAGCAAGCTATTCGCGCGGGGAACCTCCTCGAACTCGTCGAGCAACGCGCTCGCGCCCACCCGACGATGCTCGACGGCTACCGAACGCTGCTCGATCACGCCGACCAACTCGAGCAAAGCGACCCCGTCTCCAAGGGCGCGTTCTTCTACACCTCCCACGAGAGCGCCCGGCGGCCAGAAGTCGTTCGCCACCACCGACGTCTCGAGCGCCTCTCCGTGCCCGACTCGCTGTTTCTCACGGAAGGAAATTCCGCACGGACCGACGAGTTCGACGACTCCTGGCGCGTCCAACCGCCGTTTGGCCCCTTCCCGCGGGCGCTCTCGAAGAGCTATCCGCTCACCGCGGAAGTGCCGGATCGAACGGATCGCGCGGCCCTCGAGGCCGCAGCCGAGGGCGTCAGCCGACTCGTAGAGGCCAATCCTGACGCGGCGATCACGTTGGGCCATCGGGGCTGGCCAGCGGGTGTCCTCGAGCGCGTGCCGGAGGCGGTCGAGCGAGTCGATCTGGACGCCGAGTAGCATCGCTCACGGCGAATAGCGCCGCTCACAACACGTTTTCGGAGAACATGTGACGGATACAGAGCGACAAATAGCGACGAAATCGTTCGAACGGTGACCGACACGAATCGATCCATTTCGGTCTCTCGACGGCCCGTCAGCCGCTACACGCTCGAGGACGAGTCGTCGGAGAACCCGTACCTCGACGCTGATATCGGTTCGGGAGCCGCCGTCCCGTCGATCGTAATCTCGAGGCCGTTCTCGACCTCGACGACGATGTCGTGTCCGTCGTAGTCGAACTCAAGGGAGCCGGAACGGGAACCGTGTCGCCGGGTCGGTTCGAACAGGGCGTCCAGCGAATCCGGATCGATCCACTCGTACAGTGGTGGGAGTTCGGTTACGGGGACTTCCCGTCGGTCCGCGACCGCTGTAACGACCGCGATGCTCACGGATTCATCGAGGCCGTTCTCAGCCGAACCGATAGATAGATCGCTCACGCTTCACCCCAACGTTTGGGAAGGGAAAAATGTAGTGGCCGTGTGTTATGATTGATCAGGCATTCAGAGGGCGCCCGAATGTTGTGATCGTATTAAGAACAGACGGGCGTTTCTGAATTGGTTCCAATACGGTCGAATCCGTCGGAGATCAGAAACAGCAAAGACGACCGCGACACCTGCATCGACTATGTTCGAGGTAACGTCGCTCGCTTTCGGCCTCCTCATCACCGTGTTGTTCGGTTCGTGGCTCGTGAACCGAGTACGTGGGGGGAGCGACTCGTCGGATCGACAGCAATCGTACGAACGTCATCGAGACGCTCAACAACGTGAAGCGCCAGTCGAAATCGGTGACAGCCACGACGTCGCCGTCCAGGAGTTTACTGAACACCACACGGGCGAGCGACAGGCCGTCTGCAAGGTCCAGGGATTCGTCGTCTTCGTCGAGAACATTCCCGACGGCCTCTCGGTCGGCGACGTAATCGAAGTCACGATCCTCTCGTTCAACCGCGGACACACCTCCGCGACGGCGACCTTCGAGCGCCGCGCTTGATTCGTCGCTGCCTGGATGTTCCCTCCTCCCGATGATCGCTATCGACAGCCTCTTTCGCGCGCCCCCGCCATAATCGAGTATGACCGACTACTTCGAAGTCCACGAGCGCGACGGGGCCGCTCGAGTGGGCGAACTCCGCCTCGAGTCGCCCGTCACGACCCCGGCGCTCGTCGACGACGTCCTCGCGGACGCCGGCTCGCTCTGGAGCGGCGAGCGGGAGGTCCCCGCGGGTGACGACTCCCAACTCACCGTGCTCCCCCACCGGGCGTTCCCCGGTGGGACGGCCGACGAGGTTCAAGAATCGTTCGCCGTGGACCACCCCGACGTCGACTACCCGAGCGTCGCCGTCGTCTCGAGCGAGCACGTGACGGCCCAAGAGACCGACGCCTACGCCGTCTCTGACGTGCAGTCGATCACGGGACACGGCGCGGCGCTCGTCGACGCCGTCGTCTCCGTCCGCGAGGAGATTCCGACCGACACCGCGCTCTTGTTCTCCGGCGTCGCCACGCCTCGAAACGTCGCCCTCCTCGCCTACGCGGGAGTCGATCTCTTCGACGAAACCGCAGCCGTCGTGAAGGGCACTGAAGGTCGATACCTCACCACCGACGAGGCCTACTTCCTCGAGGACTTGGCGGAACTGCCCTGCTCGTGTCCGGCTTGCCAGAAGCCACGCGAGGAGTTCACTCGACAGGACTGCGCCGAACACAACGCCAACGCGCTCGCGGCCGAACTCGCCATCGTTCGCCGTCGGATTCGCGACGGACGACTCCGCGATTACGTCGAAGGACAGGCCCGTCAGGACCAGTGGCTCACCGCCGCCATGCGCGAACTCGATTCCCAGTGGGGCTACCTCGAGGAGCGAACCCCAATCTTGCGAGACGCCGAAATTTCGGCGGCGACCGAGGACACCCTGCGTCGCGTCGAGATCCAGCGCTACGCGGATCGCGTGACGAGTCGCTACCGAAACCGGTTCAAAAATCCGCTCGTGTTGGTCCCTTGCTCGGCGGCCAAACCCTACAGCGAGTCCCAGAGCCACCGCCAGTTCCACGACGCCATCCAGTGGCGCGCCCACCTCGTCTCGATGACCAGCCCTATCGGCGTCGTTCCCCAGGAACTCGAGACGACCTACCCCGCCCAACACTACGACACCGTCGTCACGGGTCGCTGGTCCGAGGACGAAAAGCAGTTCGTGAGCGCGGTCCTCGAGCGCTACCTCGAGCGAAACGAGTACCCCGACATCATCGCCCACGTTCCCGGCGAGGGCTATCGCGACATCGTCGGCCGCGTCGAAGACGAACTCGACCTCGAGATCACCTACACCGTCCCCGAGGGCGGTCACCCGACCGACGAGGAATCGCTCGCGAACCTCTCGAGTGCGCTGTCGGGCGAATTGAAGTACTCGAAGCGCGAGCGCGAGCACAACACCGTCCGCGCCCTCGCGGATTACCTGCTCGGCGACGGTGCCGGCGACGACCTCTTCGAGGATATTCAGACGACCAGTCGGTATCCGAAAATTCAGGTTCGAAACGACGAGGAGACGCAACTGGCGACGATGGTGCCCCAGTACGGGACGCTTTCGTTCACACTCGAGGGGGCGAAACGCTGGGTTACGAGCGACGTCCCGACGAAACGAATCGAGATCGACGGCTTCGTTCCCCACGGCAGCGTCCTCGCACCCGGCATCGTCGACGCCGACGAGGACATCCGCGTCGGTGACGAGGTCGTCGTCGAGGGGCCGAAGGCGTTCGGAATCGGCCGCGCGGAGATGTTCGGTCGGGAGATGAAAGAGAGCACGCGCGGCATCGCCGCCGAAATTCGACACGTCGAAGAGAAATAACGCGTCCGCACACTCACTGCAGCCGGTGATTCGCCGCACGCGTTCTGTCCGCTCAGATGGCCGGTGACGAATAATTGAACGAATACCGGGCCAATCAGCGATTGACCGGGATGAACCCGTCACTATCACGGTTCAACCGAATACGGTCGCTGCAAATGGTGCTCGTAACGAAGGGCGAAATTGGCGTGGACGTGGTACATGACTCGCCCGTCGACAGTCGGGATTTTAGCCGAACCGTTTCTCTACGAGTGGCAGGTGCGTGCGATCGAACGGGTACGACGCGAGGCCGACGTGACGATTCCGCTGGTCGTCGTCAACTCGAGTACCGAGGAGTACGACGCCGAATCCTGGAACAAAAAGTCGCGCCTCGAGTTCGATGACGTCCGACAGTTTTTCAAAATCGCCCAACGAGAGCGAGCGTGGGCGTTCGTCCTCGCGGAACGGACCCTCGGTCGAGTGGCCGGTGACGATCAGAAACGATGGCATCGCCACTCGATCGAGAACGTCGACTGCCTCGCCGACGCAGAACACGTCCGCTGTTCCCCGTTGACCGACGGCAACTGGAACGAATTGCCCGACGACATCGTCGACCGTCTCGCCGTCGACTGCGACGTCGTCGTTCGCTTCGGCTTCGGTCTCATCCGTGGCGACGTCCTCACCGCGCCCGAGTACGGCGTCGTGAGTTTCCACCCGGCCGACATCCGACGCTACCGCGGAATGGGGCCGCCGGTCGCCTTCCACGACGGCAGAACTCGAGCCGGCTCGACGCTCCAGCGACTCGACGAGTCGATCGACGGCGGCGAAATCGTCGCGTACGAAGACGTCTCGATCAGTCACTGTCACACGCTCTGGGACGTCTTCGACCGCCTCGCCACCCTCCAGGTCGATCTCCTGACGACGGGCATCTCGAACCTGCAAGATCCGACGTTCGAACCCGCTGTCGTTCCCGACCACCGACTCGGCGAGTTCTACTCCCGCGATCTGCGACGCTCCGGCGCGTTCGCCGGCCGTATCCTCGCGAAAAACTGCAGCGGACGCCTCCAGCGGCGACTCGAGCGAAGTCGGTCGTCGAACCGGATCGCGGAGTATCTGAGTCGCTGGACGAACTGAAACGGCTTGCTGTACCGGGGAAACCGCAGGACGGTCGCGGTGTCCCCGAAACTGACTCACAGCAGACCGTCCAAGTCGAACGTATTGGAATATATACCGGCTGATACGTATGGCCTGCTGAATACAGGGGATATACACAACACAGTGGCCCCCAATTACATCAGTATCAGTGAACTAGGCGCTCGGTCACCGTGAACTCACTACTTCCATGCAATTGAAGAGAGGTACTGTCGTCAATGCTCTCTAAAATCTGGTTATTTGTCGTCGGCCAACGCAGGTGACATATGCGAGTACTCACCTGGAACGTCAAGGGGGCGTTCCCATACCAAGCAGAGGATGAAATCGCGGCGCAGTTTGAATATCTCAAGAATCTGAATAATAAGCCAGATTTGCTAATGTTGAACGAGGTGAACCAGTATAGACGGGAGTTCATCCGTAACCTGGTTACCGACGAATTAGGATACGAAGGAGTCGTAGACACACTCTCGTGGGCAAACGAATTGCGTGACAGTGAGGTTCCCCCACATCATGACATCGGTCATACGAACGGTAATTTGACGGCTGTCCGTGACGCTGATTGCATCGAGCACACTCCTTTAGAACTCTTCGATGAAACGTACGACAATGAGGACAGCAAGCATCTTTCCACACACTACCCCGAGAAGATCCTCGTCACAACGTGTGAGCTCGCGGGTGGAGAGATCGAAATCTGGAATGTGCGAGCTGTCCCAGGGAGTATGAAGGGCGAAGAGAAAATTAAAATATTCGAGACAGTCTTCCAGCGGATTCTCAACGGTGAAGAGCGACACCGGATTCTCGCGGGTGATTTCAACTCACCCGATACGGAGTTGGCCGATGGCCAGGTAGTCACCTATATCAACGATAAGGATCCGAAAATCCGTGATCGGTGGCGAAATGCGGCGCTGAACATCCTCAAGGGACTGGGCCACGTAGGAATGGTGGACGTGTTCCGGTATCAATGGGGGTACGGGGACGTGGACACGCTCGACGAAAGCTTCGGAAACAGCCGGTTTGACCACATCATCGCCTCCGAGGAATTGAACCCGATTGATTGCTTCTACGATCGAGAGTCATTCGAACACAGCGACCACGCCGCACTCATTGCCGATTTCGATCCCTGAGTGGTAACAGAATTTCGCTCCAGAACTCACCTGTGGCGAGATACGCGCTGTGTACTCAGCACAACTGCTAAAATCTGTCATCGATGGAGTGTTTCAACAGAACTACCGAGTACTTCCCCGCTCACTCCTCACCGAGGACCGAATCGAAGAACTTCCGTTCTGCCGTCCGCAGGTGCTGGTTGAACGTCGCCGGCGCGATGCCGAGTCGCTCGGAAATCTCCTCGCCGGTGCTCTCGCGGGGCCAGTCGAAGTAGCCCGCGAAGTACGCCGTCTCGAGTGCAGCACGTTGCTTGTCGGTGAGGTCGTCGTCGAGAACCGACGTGGATCCCGACTCACTCGGCGTGTTTCGGTCGCTGGTCCGCTGGGCGAGGTAGGTGACGTCGTCGCGTTGCTCGTTGATGAGTTCGATCATCTGGCGCGTGTCTCGTCCGCGAGGGAGTTCGACGACGAAACGGAACTCGCCGTCGTTGATCGTCGCCGACTGAACGCGCCCGCCGTGGGTCGCGATCGTCTCGAACAGCGAGACGGCCGCTGGGGCGACGAGTTCGAACTGGAACTCGTCGCGGCGCACGGTGAGGAATCGAACCTCACTGAACCCCTCGGTTTCCCCGATCGTCTCCTGGAACGTCTCCTGCTCGACGTTGGACGCCGACCCGTACGCGAGCAGCGTCTCGTCGCCGTGAATCAGTTGCTCGAGTTCGATCGTACACTCCTCGTCCGTCGACAGTTGCACGAGTGGCTCCGCTAACTCCTCGATGCGGAACTCGAGTTCGATGACCGCGTTGCTGACGAGCGCGTCCTTGCGTTCGATCGCCGTAATCGCGTGGGCGATCACGTCACCGATCCGGGAGAGGATCGTCGTCTCCGGGCTGGTAAACGACCGCGGCGACTCGGCGTAGATACCTAACACGCCGTAGACGAGATCCTCGTGAATGAGTGGGATCGCCGCCACCGAGCGATACCCTCGCTCGAGGGCTTCCTCACTCCACGGATCGAACTCGCCGTCTCGTTCGATATCGTTCACGACCTGAACCTGTCCGGTCCTGATCGCCGTTCCGGCCGGTCCCTGTCCGATCGGGTCGTCCTCGTCGACGCTGATCTCGACGGTATCGAGATACCCCTCCTCGGCGCCCGCTGCGGCGGCTGGAACGACGTGATCACTCCCCGGGTTGACGCTCCCAATCCAGGCGAACCGATAGGCGTCGTCTTCAGCTAGCCGTTCACAGACGCGCTGTTCTAACTCCGAGCGCGTCTCGGTCGGGATGACGGCGTGCGTGATGTCGTGGCCGATTCGATTGAGAAGATTGAGCGCCTCTAACTGCTCGCGCTGACGACGGCGTTCGCGCTCCTGTCGTGCGCGTTCGATCGCGTGGTGAATCGTCCGCACGAGCAACTCGCTCGTCACCTCGTCTTTGACGAGGAAGTCCTGTGCGCCGCGTTGGATCGCCTCGACGCCGACTTGCTGATCTCGAACGCCGGTCAGGACGACGATAGGTGTCTCCTCGTTCGCCTCGTGAACGGTCTCGAGCGTGTCCAATCCGCCGCTGTCGGGCAAGTTCAAGTCGAGTAATACCACGTCCGAATCGCCCTCCTCGAACGTCTCGAGGCCGTCCTCGAGTCGCGTTTCGCGGGTGATTTCGGGTGTCCGGCCCGCAGACTCGTCCGAACTGACCCGCTGGGCGAGTTCTTCAGTGTCGCGGAGCATCTCCTGGATGAGTCGTGCGTCGCCGGGGTTGTCCTCGATCAGGAGGACATCTAGCGTGGCCGCCTCTGTCGTGGCGTCGGATTCTGTCTGTGTGGATGGGTCGCTCATGAGTACTCTCCGTTGTGTGGCAACCGAACGGCCGAGAACCAGAACCGCTCGAATGCGTGGACGGTCTCGATGAATTCGTCCGGGTCGACCGGTTTCGTCAGGTACGCGTTCGCGTGCAGTTCGTACGATCTGAGCACGTCCGCTTCGGCTCGAGAACTCGTCAAGACGATGATCGGAATCGAGCGGAGATCCGGATCCGTCTTGAGTTCCTGTAGGACCGCCTCGCCGCTTTTTTGTGGCAAATTGAGGTCCAACAGGATGAGGTCCGGTCGCGGCGCGTGTTCGTGTTCGTTTCGCTGGTAACAAAAGTCGAGGGCTTCAGTTCCGTCCGGAACGACGTGTAAGTCGTTCTCGATCTGTGCTTGTTTGAACGCTTCTTCGGTCAGCCGAACGTCGCCCGGGTTGTCCTCGACGAGGAGGATCTGTGCTGACTCGAGAGAAGACTGTCTGCGATTAGTCATTTGCTTGCAGGTGTAGTCGTGGATGCAGTTTCCGGCGGTGCTGGCAACGTCACGGTAAACCTCGCACCCTCACCAGGCTCCGAGACGACGCGAATGTCGCCGTCGTGTCGTTCGACGATGCGCTGACAGAGTGCGAGTCCAATTCCAGTTCCGGCGTACTCGTCGACGCTGTGTAGTCGATCGAACACCTGAAAGATGCGATCTGCGTTGTCCGGATCGATCCCAATCCCGTGATCTTGAACTGAAATATGCCACTCGTGACCGTCTCTTTCGGCGAACACAGCTATCTGAGGTGATTGCTCACCGGAGTACGTGAGTGCATTATCGAGCAAGTTTTGAAACACTTGCCGAAGCTGTCCCGGATCGCCATATACCGACGGGAGTGACTCGACGGTAATAGCAGCCCCGGTTTCCTCGATCCGAACCTCGAGGTCGGTCACCACGTCCTCGAGGATGTCCTCACAGTCGACGACTTCGAACGGATTTCCTTGCGTGTCGACTCGCGAGTACGCGAGCAACCCGTCGATCATCTCTTGCATCCGGGAGGCCCCATCGACCGCGTACTCGATGAACTCTTCTGCGTCCTCGTCCAGTTCCTCGGAATATCGATGCTCGAGGAGCGTCAAGTAACTCGTGACCATCCGCAACGGCTCCTGTAAGTCGTGCGAGGCGGCGTAGGCGAACTGCTCGAGACGTTCGTTCGACGCCTCGAGTTCGCCCACGAGCACCTCGCGTCGTCGCTCGTCTGCTCGCCGGTTAGAGATGTCGCGCCCGACGCCGGTCAACACCGGCTCCCCGGTGGGATCCTCGAGCGTACTCGCGATGAACTCGTAGGGGATCGTCTCACCGGATTTCGTCACGAGGTTGGTCTCGGTTCGGGCGTACCCGGTCTCGAACGCCGTTCCGATCGCTTCGATCATCTGCTCGTGATCGTCCTGCTCGAAGAGCGCTATCGAACTCATCGACGCGATCTCTTCGTCCGAGTACCCCGTGACGTGACACAGCGTCTCGTTCCAGCGCTGGAACGACCCGTCCTCGTCGACGACGTAAAAGACGTCGTCGATTGCGTCCAGAATGTCGTCGGTATACGCTTTGAATCGCTCGAGGTGGGCCTCGCGCTCGCGGAGTTTTTCCTCTTGTTCCTTGCGGGCGGTGACGTCCTGGACCATCACCATGCCGGCGAACACCGTTCCGTCGTCGTCTTCGACCGGGAGCGCGTACGCGAGCCACTCTCGGCCGTGAAGGTGGTACTCGAACCGTCGACGCTCACCCGAGAGCGCAGCCCGGAAGTTCGATTCGAACGCCTCGCGCGTCTCACCCTCGTATCGCTCCTCGACCGTCTGTCCGACGAGCGTCTCGGTCGACACGTCGAGCTCCTCGAGCACCCCGCCTCCGGCGAGCGTGTATCGGAGGTCGTCGTCGAACAGCGCGACCATGCCGTTGGGGAAGTGTTCGATCAGCGTACGGTAGCGCTGTTCGCTCACCTCGAGTTCTCGTTTTCGCTGCTGGCGCTCGAGTTCGTAGCTCAACCACTGCGTGAGCAACTCGACGAAGCCCCGTTCGGCGGGCGTAAACGCGTCTGATCGGGGCTCCTCGTCGGCAAAGCACAGCGTTCCGAACAGCTCGTCGTCGACGTGGATCTTGCTGCCGAGGTAGCTGTCGAAGTCCCACCTATCGTAGGCGCGGTCGTCGGCCCACCCCTGTACGGGTGCGTTCGTGAGCACGAGCAACTCGTCGGATTCGACCGTCTTTCGACAGTACGTTTCAGAGAGCTCCGTCACCGTCCCCGGCCGCAATCGCTCGTCGTCCCCGCTCGAGTGGACGACCTCGAATCGGTCGTTCTGTGGTTCGATATCGGCCATGAACCCGACCTCGAGACCGAGTCGTTCGCGGCCGATGTCGAGGAGTTCCTGTACCTTCTCCTCGAAGGTCCGCTCTCGATCCGCCGTGATCGCGTACAGTTGCTGTAACGTCCGGTTGGTCCGTTGTAGTTCCCGTTCCGTCTGCTTGCGGCTGGTGATGTCTCGAAAGTAGATCGACAGTCCCGTCTCGGAGGGATAGACGTGGACCTCGAACCAGGTCTCGAGTGGCGGGTAGTACGCTTCGAACGCCGTCGACTCCTGTCTCTCCATCGCCCGCCGGTACTCCTGGCCGAACGTCGAATCGATGGCCTCCGGAAACGCCTCCCAAAAATTCGTCCCGTGCAAATCCGCGTCCTCGCGGTCGAGGAGTTCTCGAGCCCGATCGTTGGCGTACGTGAACTGCCACTCCGTATCGAGACCGACGACCGCATCCGAGATCCGATCGACCGTCGTCTCGAGTTCCGTCTCGAGACGCTGGTGTTGTTGACGGTTCTGGACCGCCGACGCGAGCAGAGACGTGACGTCTTCGAGAAAGGCAACGTCGTGGTCGGCGAACCCTCGGTGTTCCGCCGTATACACGACGAACACACCCCACGGATCGCCATCAGATTCGATCGAGACGCCGACCCCACCGACGGCGTCGTGGTCGACGCTGAGTGACGACTGTGTCACGCTGTCGGCCGCGTCGATATCCTCGACGACGACCGCCATATCGGTCTCGAGGGCGGTTCCAACAACCGTATCCGAGTCGAGGGGACCAACCGCCGTTCCGACGGTACCGTTTCGCCACCCCTCGTCCGCTCTCACCACCATCGTTTCGCCCCCGTTTCGTGACTCCAGAACGCCACAATACGCGACATCGAGGGTATCCCGAGCGGCACTGGTCGCCGCCGCCAATAGCGACTCGAGTTCGGTCGACTCGAGCGCGAGTTGACTCAGTTCTGCGACCACCTCCTGTTGTCGAATGCGAGATCGAAGTTGCCCTGGTGGCGGGTTGGACGCTGCCATACTCAATTGCTATCCACAAATCGACTCGCGAGTATAAATGTGGTGCCCCGAAATCACCGTTCGTAGGCACTATCACAGCCATAATACAGTTTCATCTGCGGAACAGACGATGAGATGGTCAGCTACTCGAGGAATGATGAGAGCCGCGTCACTGTCACACCAGAAACGTGCCGACGGATCCGCGTTCGATCCCACCCGAGCGGTGACAACACACTCTCACAGGCCTCGACAAGTTTGCCTTCGTAGAACTCGAGATCGTACTCGTCGATCGATTCGACCGGAATGCGAACGCGATCTACAGTTCGCGCCTCGTCGTCGACTACGACGTATCGGACCGACTGACCGGGGTGGCGCTCGATTCCGTGACGCTCGTATCGCTCGAGCGCCCCCACGGTTCGGGTCCGCTGACGATACGCCGAGCGCGGCTTCGAGACGCGGGTCGTGATCTCGAGGTCGCCGGGGTCGACGTCGCCGCGTCGAAGCATCCCTAATCGACGGGAGAGGACGTCACAGACGGCAACTGGGTCCCGCTCGCGGTCGAGCGCCTCGACGAACGCGCGCTGACTCTCGGCGACGAACGTCGGCGTGCTCCGCTGGCGCACCTCGATGCCGCGAAACTTGTACGACCCCGACTCGCGCTTGCCGAAGTATCTGGTGAGCGCGCCCGCCGTACCGGACGAGCGTGACGTCTCGGCGTCGCCCGTCGTCCCACCCCGATCCGTCGCCGCCTCTCGGCTACGAACCGACTCGCGCAACGGGACGAAACAGACCCACTCGTAGCTGCCGTCGCGTTCGAGCGGAATACCGACCGCGGCCGACACGTCAGCGATCACCGACTCGAGTGGCTCCGGGTCGACCCCCTCTCGCGGCGTCACCCAGAGGCTGTCGACGATACCGTGAACGATCCGCCAGCCGCCGTCCTCGAGTCGACGCTTGGCCGTCAAGGCGACGTCGCGAGCGTAGGCGTTG
Organism: Natronorubrum daqingense; assembly: GCF_001971705.1. Lineage (NCBI taxonomy): Archaea > Methanobacteriati > Methanobacteriota > Halobacteria > Halobacteriales > Natrialbaceae > Natronorubrum > Natronorubrum daqingense. The sequence goes on along the minus strand of NZ_CP019327.1, from coordinate 127,029 downwards.
ATAGCCTCGTGGCACTCGATTCGGCCGTACTTGGCGTTTCGATAGCCCTGATAACCGAAACAGGAGACGAGCACCCACTTGATCGCCCCCGATTCGGCTCGAAGGCGACTCGCCGTCGCCTCCGGCGGATCGTCCGCGAGTCGGCGTTTTCTGTCGGCTCGATCCGCGAGCAAGGGCTCGAGAACCGACGGGAGAAACGGCGTCTCGGCCGGGCCGCCCGAACAGAGTTCGTACCCGAGATCAGGAACGCGGCGAGTGTCCGCCGCAGTGTCGTCCGACTCGTGGGCGCAGCCGACCGTTTCCGGACTGATGCCGTACTCGCAGATGATTCGGGGGTACAGCGAGGCGAAGTCGATCTCGTGAACGCGCTCGTGAAAGCCCACGTCGGGGGCGAACGTGAACCCGCCGCGGTCGGCCGCGTGGAGCGTGCGAACGTCGGAAAATCGCTCCGGCTCCCACTTGTTCTGTGGCGCGAGGACGTCCCACTCGCGGCGAGCGAGTCGGATCTGCCTCGAGGTCAACAGCGTCCCGATGCTCCCCCAGGCGGCCTCCTGAAGCGGGCGACCCGTCCGCTCGACCATGTACTCGAGGCCGGCCAGCCCCGACTGCTGCCAGAGGAAGCTGTTCGAGGTGTCGACGATCGCCCGCCCCGGTACTCGATAGCGCGCGGGCGAGTGACCCACCCGCCCGTAGCTCTCGTACGTGTTCGATCCGGCGAGTCTCGTCCACCCCGGCAGCCGCCCCAGCGCGAACGACTCGAGGCCGACCTCGGCGGCCCGCCGGGAGAGCAACGGCACCAACTCGGCGTGGCTGACGACGAGCACGTCAGGGTCGTCGCGCTCGAGTCGCCACTGGAGGTTCTCGAGCGTCGCTCGCGCGTCGTCTGGCACATTACCGACCGTTCGCGCACCGTCTGACCCACGACCAACCGCTTGCACGTCGTCTGCGTCACGATCACGATCGGGCCTCCGCTCATCCTCGAGGACGGACTCACCCTCGAGTCGAATCGCGGTGACGTCGCCGTCGGCCAGCGCGGCGTCGTCGATTTCGATGCGCAGGACGCGCAGGTCCCGGCTCGGCGTCGGATCGATCCCGCGGTCGAGACAGTACCGAAAGCCCGGCTCGAGGTCCACGTCGTACAGCCGAAACGTGCCCGGCGCGTGCGTCTCGCGCTCGTGGACGCCCCGGATCTCGCGGGCGAGTTGGCGAACGTCACTGACGCGCTCGAGGTCGACGCGCAACAGCCGGCTTCGCTCGCCGACGTGGACCTCGTGGAGGTCCCTCGCCCAGCGTTCGACGCTCAGATCGTCCACCTTCGGGTCCGACTCGAGGCGCGAACGGAGGTCCGCGAGCGCGTCGTCGGGTCCCGAGACGAACACCGACGGCGCGTACTCCTCGACGAGCGTCGGCTCCGCCCCCGTCTCGGTGAGCGTCCACTCGCGAACCGAATCGTCCGCGAACTCGAACGTGTAGGGACTCATCCGGGGCCCTCGCGCGTCGCGTCCGATTTGTCCTCGGGCGTCGCGTCCGGTTCGTCGTTCGAATCGGAAATCCGATCCACTGACTTTGAATCGGGCACCTGTCCCTCCGACTCCGAATCGGAAACCCGACCCTCCACCTCCTCGAGTTCGCCTCGCAGCCGGCGAATCTCGACCTCGTGGGCGAGCAACAGCGAGAGCACGAACGCGCGTTCTGGATCCATCGGATTCGCGTAACCCGCCGCGTCGGCGAACGTGCGACCCCGATCGAACAACCGGTCGAAATCCGCCTGGTACTCCCGGCGCAGTGCCCGTCGCATCGGCGACCACTCGGACTCGAGCGCCCGCAGCGAGTCGCGGTAGGTCGGGTTCGTTCGCCCCATCAGGGCGTCACCTCGAGGAGGCCGCGGTCGTGGGCGTCGACGACGGAGCGAACCTCGCCGACAGCGCCGTAGCACTCGACCCAGTAGGGAATCGTCGTCTGCCAGTACTCCTCGTGCCAGTAACCCGCCGTCTCGTCGATGGTGAGACCCTCGCCCGCACCGCCGGTCGCGTCGCTTTTCCCATCCGAGTGCGCGGCCTCGAGTCGGATTCCATCGCGGGTGCGCACGCACTCGATTCTCGTCGCCGCGTACGCCGCAATCGTGTCGGCGTGTTCGTCGACCGCGCTCGTCACCAGCACGGGGCACTCGAGGACTCGCCCCAGTTCGGCGAGCGTTTCGAGGGACGCGGCGAGGAGATCCTCGCGCTCCCACTCGGACAGGTCCGCGTCGTGATAGAGGCTGGCGACGTTCGGCGCGACGAGCAGTTCCGTACTCGCGTCGACGTGACGGGTGACCTCTCGAACTAGCGAGTGGTGCTGGTAGGCGGTGAACGCCCGCGCGATCTGCAGGGGCTCGAGGTGGTGCGGACTCGCGGCGCACTCCGAGAGGAGTTGCGGTGCGGCCGCATTTCGCGCGTCGATCCAGTACGCCGTCGCGTTCCCCCTCTTCCCACCGGTGCCAGATCCGGCCATTTCGGCCAGCCTCGCACAGGCGAGTCGGTGCCCGATCGTCGACCGCGGCGACGGCACCTCGAGGAGCGTTACTCCAGTGCCGAACTCGAATGCGTGTGTTCGCATAGCAGAATTCTCGCGCCAGTTCCGCATAAGCGTCGGAACACCGTTTCCGAAATTCCGAAACCACCCGAATGAGAGAAATTGGCCTGTAGAGCGTCGAACGCGTCGAATTCGAACCTGCCGAATCGCGTTCCGAAACTCGAGTGTCGGGGACAGACGCGCGACCCGGACCTCCTTACAAGAGCCGCGACTCGAGACGCGTGCGAACGCGCTACGGACACGTACGACCTCCTTCGAATCGGAAAATCCAGCGAACCCGCCGCTACTCTCAGTCGACCGCGCCGTCGTCGACGGCCCGGTACGTCCGCCCGCGGCGCTCCCCGACGGCTTCGATCAGGTCGTAGTGGACCATCTTCGTCAGATAGTTTCGTAGCGTCCGGTTCGTCTTTGGATCGTCGACTCGACGTTCGTACTCGTCGTACAGGTCGCCGGGTTCGATCTCGTCCGCTTCGGCGACGATATCGTAGAGCACTCGCTGGTGTTCGATCAACCCCTCGACGGTCTTCCGTCGGATCGCCGTCCGCGCGTCCGGAATCGCTGCCTCGAGAACGGAGTCGGTCACGCGCTCGTGACCCTGCTGAGATGCTCGTCTGGCGGCCGAGCGAAGGATGCCGATCCCCACGCGGGCGTCTCCGGACGCAGCGTCGGCGATGGTCCGTCGCTGGGCATCCGTGATGACACCCGGCTCGAGGGCGTTGTCGGCCCGCTCGGCGAGGATCGCGGCGAGTTCGTCGGTTCCGTAGCGATCGAATCTGACCCGCGTTCCCGCCCGCAGTCGCGAGCGCACCCGATCGTCGAAACTCGCGAACAACTCCTCCTCGCGGTTGGCGATCAGGACGAGCGAGACGTGTCCCAACCGGTGGAGGTCGTAGAGGGCGGCCGTCTCCTCGAGTTGGTCGACTTCGTCTAAGATGACGACGATCGGACTGTCGTTCGTCTCTCGGAGCCGCCCGAACAGTTCGTCTTTCGGCGTCGATCGGTGGATGTCGACCGTTCGACCGACCGACTCGAGGATGCCGTAGAGCACTCGAAATCGGGTGTACTCTTGCCAGCAGTTGACGTAGGCGACCGAGACCGCAGGTTCCTGTTCGCACAGCTGTGCGAGGGTGTATCGAGCGATGCAGGTCTTTCCGACGCCCGTCGGACCGAAGCAAAACGCGGGATCTGCTCGGTGTCCGTCCAGTATCGGCTCGAGGGACTCCGAAAGGAGGTTCACCTCGTCGTGGCGATGAACCACCTCGCTGGGGACGAAATCCTCGCGCAGGACGCGGTCGTCGACGATCACGGTATCTGATTTGTCGTCGACCTTTGTAAGCGATAGCGTCTCGGTTCCGATTCTTCCGAAACCGCGATCACCGACTCGCCCGTACACCGATGGACGCCGGTCCTGGCAGGTATACTTATATATTAGTCGACCATTTGTTTGTGTATCGTTCACAGGGATCACACAATGGACGATGCCCAACCACTGCAGTCCACGACCGTAGACGAACTGCTGACAGTGCTGGCCAATCACCGCTGTCGCAGAATCCTGTGGTACTTCCGTGAATCGTCGACGACAGTCGCCTCGGTTGACGACCTCGTTCGCGCACTCAGTGATTACACGAGCGAAGACGAATCGCAGTTAGTCGTTCAGTTGCACCACTCGGCACTCCCACGACTCGACGAACTGGGGGTCCTCGAGTACGATTCACGCAGCCGAACCGTTCGGTACTGGGGGAATTCGGCCGTCGAATCGATGATGGACGCGATCGCAGCGACCATCCCACAGGCTGTGGAAGCGTAAGCAGCGGACGCAAGCGGGTTACACTACTGGCCGGTACGACGAATACTATTTTCAGCGGTGTCGGCCGTCGAGTGCACGTCTGTCGAAGATGGTGTCGTCACCGCAGTAACTTGGCTGTTGAGCAATTCGCTCGTCGGCGCGACAGGACTCGAGTGGCGTAACGACCTCTATTCGATATCGCCCTATGTGGTTTATTCGCCTGTTGTATCGTGTTCGAGGCGCTCGAGGGGCAATTTGAAACGCGATCGAAAGCGGCGACCGGAGGCGACCGCGACTCGAGGGTGGAGCGTGATGGCGGATCGGTCGCGAACGAACTGATCAAAATCCGAACTCGCCGCGCTTCGAGTGGACGACTCGATGGCGTCGGGATCACCTCGAGTCTCCGAAGCCAGTGTCGCTGAGAGATTGCTCCGTCGAGCGCCTTTTCAGCGCGAACGAGAGACGATCAGCCGACCGACGACCGGAACGTCCCGATTCGAGTTGGTCGAAATGACGGGTCGACCCACTCGAACGTCGATAGAGCGTCCCAGTTTGCACTCCTCAATCGAAATGACAGAACACGAATAGAATGAGTCTGGAGATGGTCTCAACGGACGTGCGTGAGAGGCCACTCGAATTGCTGGTGAAGACGTGCTGGACCGCAACTGAGGGTTCCCACGAGAGTCAGCGAATACCGAACTGAAGGCTCGAACCCAGGAGTCGAGCGTCGATACGCCACCCCTCCGCCGACGGTCGCGTTCTCGGAAACGATTGGCAGCCAAAATTCGCCACGCAGAAAGGAGAACACCGCTGCAGAGTGTTACCCGTTCAGAGGGGACGTCGTCGATGGTATCGATTCGATGACGCGGGCCCGTAGGCGACGGAGCTGGCAGAATTGTGTGGGTGTGCTTCGAGAGCGATAGCTCCGAGGCGACAATCGAACGAGGGACAGCGAAGTCGGAGAGACGGTGATCGGTCGAGGTGCACTGCCGTAGAAAAGCTCCGCTCGTTCGCCGGTCGACCGTGCGGAGCCATTTCGTGTTGAGGTGGCAGCGGTGAGTGCGAACGAGCCACCGAATCGATCGAGGTTCGACCCGACTCGAAACCACCATCCGGAAGGGGTGAACCACCACTCGGAACGACCCGATTGACCAGTAGATGGCGTTCGCGCTTACTCGAGCGGTCGTGACGGACGGCCAGCCCGAGAATTTGTGGAAAGAGCGGACGCTACCGATAGTGGTCCGAGGGAACTGGCGGAGAACGAGGCTATTGAGAGCGGTACCGACGGAAGATAAACCACATGTCGCGCTATCAAATGGGAAGAGGAACGACGGAACGCGTCGAACGGAGCATCCGGCTCGTCGTCCGTAGTTTCTTGCCAGACGGCGTCCTACAGCCGATATGGACGAACTCTCACTCGGCGTGCCAAAGCCGGTACTCGAGCGACTACCGGCCGACGACGATCACGTCGCGTCGGATATGCAGACGGCCGTTGCAGACTGGGAGCAACGGTTGAACCGGGCGATTGCGGACGCCGAAGACGACCGCGAGGCGGCGAGTCGGGTTCTCGAGGCGATCGATCGATTCGAGGAGCGATACGAACGATACGACGACCTCGTTCCGGAGTTACGGGCGTGGGGCCAGTCGCCGATTTACGCGATTTCGTGGCGAACGCTCTACGCGGACGTGATCGCGCAGTTGCACGCACACGACGATCTGGGCGAACACCTCGAGCGCGAGCGAAACGCGCGGTTGGTCGAGGACGGTATTCGACTGCAGGATCTCTAGCGGCCGTGGTCGAGTCAGTCTGCCCGCAGAAGAGCGGCGATTTCGTGGGAAGCGATCGAGAGAATCTGAGAACGAAGCCAGCGTTCACGAGCGCGGAGCGCGTACGGGACGTATGGAGGTTACAGTGTCCCGAACCGGACGGTGTCGGTGGACGCTCCACAGCGGCAGCGAGACCACGGCGCGAGAAGACGCACGCGAGGAACTCGCGGCGGGCCTCGAGGAAGACGAGCACGTCGTCGACTGGAAGGTCGAGAACGCCGAGGTGGACGAACACCCGACAGCGCCCTTCGAGCCCTACACGATCGCGTTCGCCGTCTCGGTGACCGTCGAACTCGACGTCGGCGACCGCGAGGAGGCCGCCGAGATCGGTGTCGACACGATCCACGACGTGCTCGAGCGAGCGGGGGTCGACGGGGTGACGTACACGGCCGAACCGACGGTGTCCTCGACCTGAGTAGTTCCGTGGGTGGCCATCGCAGCCGTCGTCGTCGAGTGTGTGCTGGTCGGCGGCCACCCGAACTTATGCTCTCGAGCAACAACCGTGTGGTATGGAACTCGAGTTGCGCTTTTTCGCGACCTTCCGCGAGGCTGTTGGGCAAAAAGAGAAACAGGAGACGTTCGACGACGGTATGGCCGTCGGGGACGTGCTCTCGACTCTCGAGGGCGAGTACGAAGGACTCGACGGGCAGTTACTCGACGAGGACGGTGAGCGACGCTCGATCCGGCCACAACTGAGCGTCTTGAAGAACGGCCGCGACGTGACGCACATGGACGGGCCGGAGACGCCACTCGAGGACGGCGACCGACTGTCGGTGTTCCCGCCGGTGGCGGGTGGGTAACGCTGCGAGAGGAGTTGAGTTGTCGTATTATCCACCAGTTGTAGCGGAAAAATTATGATCGAATAGCGAATAGTCGATCGAGTAAATGGTCCTCGACCTACTCGTCGACGTCGTCTCGAACGTTCACGATCGACCCGAACACCGGACGCGATTCGAACAGGCGTGTGTCTTTCTCGGGCTCACGGGCGTGCTGGCCGGTATCGTCGTATTTCTCGTCAGTCAACGGTGGTACGGGCCACTCCTCGCGCTCGTCGCCGCGGTTCTCTTGGTGTACGGGCGGTAGCTCTCGAGCGACGAGAACGGACGAATCGCCCTCCCGCGATCCGACGGCGGGCTGGTTCCGAGAACGATTTAGTTGCGCGCACGTCATCTCCGCTAGTGAGTGCGAACGACAACGACCCGGGTGACTCTCTCTCGAGCGTCTCGAGTGACCACGCGGTCGACGGCGAGCCGACGGATCCGGTGAAAACGCCATCGGACGACGACGTGACATTCCGGTGGGACGGAATCCGCGCGGGAATCCTCACCGGCACGCCGATCGCGATCGGCGTCGGCGGCTACGGAATCGCGTTCGGCGTCCTCGCGAATCAGGCCGGCTTGAGCGTCGCGGAAGCCGCGTTGATGAGTGCGACGGTGTTAGCCGGCGCATCCCAGATTATCGCCGTCGAACTCTGGGCGGACCCGATTCCGATCGCGGCAATCGTCGCGACGACGTTCGCGGTCAACCTGCGCTACTCGTTGATGGGGGCGGCGTTACAGCCCTGGTTTCGCCACCTCTCGCCGACGCAAATCTACGGCAGTCTGCTCGTGATGGCCGACGAGAACTGGGCGCTGACGATGCGTGAACTCAAGTCCGGAAGCGGCCGCGGCGCGTTCTTGCTCGGGAGTGGCATCGTCCTCTGGCTGTTCTGGGTTGGCTCGACCGTCCTCGGGGTCTTCGCCGGCGAGTCGGTCGGCGAACCCGAACGCTACGGCTTCGATTTCGTCCTCGCGGCGGTCTTCGTCGCGCTCGCAGCAGAGCTCTGGGAGGGGAAATCCTCGCTCGTTCCGTGGCTCGTCGCGCTCGCAACGAGCATCATCGCCGCGAACGTGTTACCGGGCCGGTGGTACATCCTCATCGGCGGATTAGCTGCCGCCGCCCTCGAGGTGATCCGCCATGATCGCTGAGACCAGTTCGTTCGTCCGGACGGGAACGATACCGGAAGCAGCGGGCCCGGCGCAGACGGTGAGCACAGCGGGAGCCACACCGCTCGAGTCCGTCGTCCCGAGCGCACTCTCGCTCGATCCGCTCGTCGTCGGCGTGATTCTGGCGATGACGATCGTCACGGTGATCGCGAAGGTCGGGGGCATCTGGTTCATCCGCAAAATCGAGGTGAGCGAGCGCCTCGAGGCCGGACTCACCGTCTTGCCCGGTGCGGTCGTGATCGCCGTGCTCGGGCCGGAACTCGCGGCCGGCGGGCCAGCAGAGTGGGGCGCGGCGGGGGTCGTCCTGGTGGTGATGTGGAAAACCGAGAGTATCCTGCTGGCGCTGTGTGCGGGCGTCCTCGGCGTCGTCGCGTTCAGAGCCGTCCTCTGATCGACGACGGTGGTGGGACAGCGTGAAACGGAGACATCGCGAGGCAGCGGGCGGATTTATCGGGATAGCCGCCGAACGCAGGTGTATGACAACGCGCGTCGAGCGATCGTTTCGGGGCATCTCCGAGCGACTCGCGATCCGGTATCTGGGAAATCTCGGTGGCGAACAAGTCGCCGACGATACCGTCGAGGGACCGGAGTGGACGGCCACGGTTTCCTCGGAGACGGTCGGTATCGGGCCCTCGCTGACGCTGACCGAAGTGACAGTTGTCTTCGAAGCGACGAGCGAGGGAGACGCTGACGACCTCGAGTCGCTCGTCGACCGATTTGCGCAGAAAGCGATGCGAGCGGGTGGGTGAATGCCTGGAGAACCGATCGAGGGGCAGGTACTCTTGCTCGCGGCTGCCAAGGCGAGCATCCCCCCGGAGCGACTGCCGACGCTCGTCGATCAGGTTCAAGCCACGCTGGGACCGGCACTCGAGCGATACCGTCGGTCGTACGAACGCTGTTACGCGAGCGATGAACGCGAGGTGTTTTTGGTCGACTCAGACCACTGGACGGACATCGGTGCAGAACTCGAGTTCGGCGATCGAGAGCTCTCGGCGGTACGACGCGCACACGAGGAGCAATTCGGACGAATTGGCCGTCGGAGCGACCGCGAGGCGGAGTTCGAGACCACACTCGAGATTCGTGCGCCGGTCTGTATCGCGACTGGTGACCCGTCGGAGCCGTCGGAGTCGTCGTCGTCCTCAGATTCGACAGCGTAGCGTCTCACGGGGGTCGAACGCAACCGGACGCCGATGGCAACTATAAAGAGCGTGTTCTTCCATCGTCCCACACTGAGACGATGGCTATCGACCAGGAAACCGAGATGTCCGACGCGGCGGTTGACGACTTCCTTGGCCGCCACGAAACGGGTGTCCTCTCACTCGCGCGGACCGACGATCCGTACGCGATCCCCATCTCCTACGGCTACGACGAGGAGGATCGTGCCTTCTATCTGCGGTTGGTGTCGACGCCGAACAGCGAGAAACGGGAGTACCTCGAGTCCTCCCCGAGTGCGCGACTCGTCGTCTACGACGAGCACGGCTCGACCTATCGAAGCATCATCGCCACGGGGTCACTCGAGAACGTTCCGCCGTCGGCGTTGACGCCCGAACAGATCGCCCAGTACGGAGAGGCGAAGCGCCCGCTGTTCGAAATTTGGGCGCAGTCGAAGGCCGACCTCGACATCGAACTGTACCGACTCGAGCCGGACTCGCTGAACGGCCGACGGACGGACGTCGAGCGAGATTAATCGCGAGAAGGGGACTGTGACCGCGTGGCGTCGAAGGCTTCCTGCGTCACGTCAGCGCCGCAAACTGGACAGCCGTGCGTCAGCGTGGCTTCTCGCATCGAGTCGTTGACCTCGATTACTTGCGTGCAGTCGGGACAGGTGAATTCGAATCTACTCATGAGCGAGGCGGGTGTCCGAGTTATCGTGACGCGTGTCTCTGTTCACAACTGTGCGGTCGGTATATATAGGGCTGCGGTTCACCACCGAATGCCAGTAGCTCCCGAAGCGTTCTTGATCCCTGATTCGTGAGCGAGAGTCACTCGTCGTAGGCGAGAATTGCATCGAGGAGTTTCGTCTGGGCTGCTGCGAGGTGTTCGGTGAACGTGGTGCTGGTGATGTCGAGCGCCGCGGCGACCTCGCCGGCGTTCGCCCGTTTCGGGTGCTCGAAGTAGCCCATTCGGTGGGCCGTCTCGAGGACCTCGAGTTGGCGCGTCGTCAACGTGTTTCGGTCGACGTAGACGAGGTGCTGTTCGGTCCGACCTTGCTGGGTTTGGAGGAGTCGTTGCACGTCGAGGTTCGAGCAGTGAGTTTTGAGGTCGCCGATGATCGCCTGCAGTGCGCTCATATCTGCGGCGTGAAACGTGAGGTACAGCGCACTCCCCCGTGCGCGGACGTCGACGACGGGCGAGTCGTGTCGTTCGATCCACCCGCAGGGGCACTCCCGATCGAGCGCACGCGTGAATCGGTAGACGTCGCTCGAGCCGTAGGAGAAAATCGACGAGAGATCGACGTCGGTGTCGACCGAGTCGACGTCAGTTTCGCTCTCGAGCATGAACTCCTCGGTGACGCGCTCGGGCGCGTCGGGGTTCGCACTCTTCGAGACGGAGGTGACGGACCCGTCGGTGGAACCGGCGACCGTCGTGACGACACAGCCGTCCGGATCGTCGATCTTCACTTCGGCACGGATTCCCGACGCCATCGAGTAGTGGTGGGAAGGCGACCCTCCTAAACGCTGTGCCCGGCGCCGGAGATCGATGGCGCTCGCTCGTATCGCGAGGCGGATCGGGCGGTCGCTACAGACGTCGACGGCCCCTCAGCGTCAGTAGTCCCCGATTCGAGACCAGATAGGCGACCCCATATAAAACACCCTGTATTTAGTGGGAGACGACTCGTGGTGGCCCACTTCGTACGATGAGATAATGACGACCCCGACGATCACCACGACGGAGCGAGACGGGAGTGCACTTGAGGACGAAATCGACGCCGAAACGGTACTCGAGGTGCTCAGCGACGACGCGTGCCGGGCGATTCTCGAGGCGACGAGCGCGAAGTCGCTCACCGCAACGGAACTTTCCGAGCGGTGTGAAATTCCGGCCTCGACGGCGTACCGTAAAGTCGAGCAACTGGCCGAGGCGGGGCTCCTCGAGTCGTACGTTCGGATTAACACCTCGGGGAAGCACGCGACGGAGTACCGAACCTGTTTCGACGACGTGCAGGTGTCGGTCGGCGGCGGCACCATCGACCTCGAAGTGACTGAACCGACGGCGAACGCTGATTCCGAACCGTCGTTCACCGTCGCCGACGACTGAGACGCGGTCGCTACTCGAGAATATTATCAGGTGGCGGACTAGGTTCATATCGACCAGTTCGAAGAATCAAAAACGGAGACGGTCGGAAGCGAGCGGCTTCAGTCGTCGGCCGGTGCCGCAGAATCGCCCGCCGAAACACCAGTTCCGGGCCCGAGGTCGATGCCGAGTTCCTCGAGTTTCTCGTCCGGGACGACGCCGTCGACCCAGCCGCGGTGGTCGTAGTACTCTTCTTTCATCTCCTCGAGTTCGCAGTACTCGCCCTCGCTCGCGCCCTGGCCCCGGATGCCGTCCTCGAGGAAGCGCTCGGGCAACGAGTCGTCGCTGCCGTCGAAACCGGCGAGGTTGTTGTAGTACCGTTCGAGGTTGTAGATCCGTTCGCCGGCCTCGAGAAGGTCGTCCTCGCTCACGTCCAGGCCGGTCATGCCGTTGTACTGGAGGACGTACTCCTCGATGCCTTCGGCGAAAGCGTTGAACTTGCAGATGTCGAAGCTGTCTGAGATGGCGTGAAGGTCCTGGAAGGCCGCCGTGAGTTCGCCCTTCCCCTCGTACTCGTAGGGGTCGACCTTCTCCGGGATGCCGAGAATCTCGGCTGCGGGGGTGTACCCGCGCAGGTGACAGGCTCCGCGGTTCGAGGTGGCGTAGCCGATACCCATCCCCTTCAGGGCTCGCGGGTCGTACGCCGCGATGGTCTGGCCCTTGACCGCCAGCGAGTTGTCGTGGGCGTCTTTCGCCTCGGCGACCCGGCGTGGCCCTTCTGCGAGGAGGTCCGCGAGGTCACCCTCGCGGCGGGCAATTTGTTCGATCATGTCGATCATCGTCTCGTAATCGCCCCACTCGAGGCCAGCGTGGGACTCAGTCTCACGAGCGGACGGGCTCTGCCCGTCGGTACCGATGTCCTCGAGTTTGTCCTGTTCAGTCATCTCCATCGCCATGGCCATCATGTTGCCCGCCTCGATGGTATCCAGGCCCATGTCGTTACAGCGGTCGATCATGAGGGCGACGGCGTCGCGGTCCGTGTGTCCGGAGTTCGGCCCGAGCGCGTAGGCGGATTCGTACTCGTAGGACTCCGTGCGGACGTTCATCTCCTCGCCTTTGTGCATCGCGGTGACTTCGACTTCCTTCTTGCAGGCGACGGGACAGGAGTGACAGGTCGGTTCGTCGACGAGGATGTTCTCGCGGACGTTCTCGCCGGAGACGCGTTCGGCGTCGATATCGACACCTTCGGCGTCGCGCATAGCTTCGGTCGAGGTGTATTGGGCGTTTTTCGTCGGGAGGCCGTCCATTTCCTCGCCGACGTTCATCAGGACGTTCGTGCCGTACATCGAGAGTCCGCCCTCGTTGGGTGCCGTGACTTCGGACTCCGTGATCGCCTGCATGGCCTGCTGGTGGCCTTCCTTGAACGTCTCCGGGTCCGCAGGCTGGGGCATCTTCGTGGTGGACTTGACGACGACGGCTTTGAGGTTCTTCGAGCCCATGACACAGCCCGTTCCGCCCCGACCGGAGGCCCGATCGTCCTCGTTCATGATGCAGGCGTACTTCACCTCGTTCTCGCCGCCGGGGCCGATCCCCATGATACTCAGGTTCTTGCCGTAGGAGCCCTTGACTTCCGCCTCGAGTGCGTCGCGAGTCTCGTGGAACCCACTTCCCCACACGTCCGAGGCGTCCCGGAGTTCGACCTCGCCGTCCTCGACGACGGCGTACACGGGCTCGTCGGCTTCGCCTTCGAAGAGTAAGCCGTCGAAGCCGGCCCACTTGAGTCGCGCGCCGGACCAGCCGCCGTGGTGGCTGTCGGTGACGGTACCGGTCAGTGGCGACTTCGTACAGACGGCGATTCGACCGCTCATGGTCACCTGCGTGCCCGACAACGGGCCGTTCATGAACGCGAGCAGGTTGTCCGGCCCGAGCGGGTCGACGTCGACGCCCTGTTCGAAGACGTACTTGACCCCCAGCCCTCGCGCCCCGATATACTGTTTCGCGTCGTCCTCGTCGATCGATTCGTAGGCGACCGAGCCATCCGAGAGGTCGACGCGGGCGACCCTGTCTTGGAATCCGCCGAGTTCAGTCATGGTAACGTCTCACCGTTCACTTCGTCGCCTATCCTGTTAGGTATTCCCACTCATTAGTAACCAACGTTGGTTACCTGATAGCCGTTGCCGGGTTCGAGTGGCGAGCGGCGTTTCTAAAACGCTATGTCGTTCGAAGCGATGGCAAACGACCGCAAATGCTGCCAATACGTAACTGATGTTGGTCTCGACGGCGCGCGAACGACGGAAGATTTCGAGCGACGATCGCTCGAGTCGTCACTCGACGCACGCTACAACAGTAATGCGACGACCGCGAGGATGATGAAGACCAGGACGAAGATCCGGGCGATCTCCATCGAAATGCCGGCGACGCCACGAGCGCCGACCGCGGCGGCGACGACCGCGAGCACGAAGAAGATCAGCGCCCAGTACAGGAAGTCGCCGCCGCCGACTTGCAGCGCGACGTCGGTTACGTGCAGTGGGATCGTCGGTGCGATCTCGAGCATAGTCGTCGCTACCACGACGGGGATGATAAACGCCGGCGACCGTCCACGATGCTACGCTCGGATTACAGGCCAGTATGGCGCGCATTCAGGGGAACGTGTCAGTCACTGTTACCGGACGACCCTAACTGTTATACCCTGCCACGCTATATGGTAGCACATGTCTACGTACCGCTCCCCATTCGAGCAACTTCGAGCAAAGTTCGACGAATCGGACCCGCAGTGTTCGGCGTGCGGGTACGTCGACGACGACGGGAGTTGGCGAGTGACGACCACCGGAAGTCGCGTGCGGTACCAGTTCGTCTGTCCGACTTGCGATGCGATCGATACGCGCGAGATGCGACTGTAATGCGAGCACCGAGTGGTGACCAACGGACGGGGCGGGTATACCAGCCATCGACCCGCCGTCGCTGATTACTTCGTGAAAACGTTCGGTAGCCACAGGCTCGCCTCCAGCACCTCGAGAACACGCGGAACGCACAACAGACGCATCATCGGACAGGAACACATCACTTCACAGTAAATTCACAACAGAAGACTAATCGAGTCAGTATTTTACGGCGAACGCTCTCACTCGAGGGTATGATCGAACTCGATCGTGACAGGTTCGTCGACCTGCTGAACGAGCAGTCGGCGATCGGCGAGACGGCTGACGGCGGGTTGCACAGATTAGCGCTCTCAGCGGACGACCGAGCCGCTCGAGACTGGTTTCGCGAGCACCTCGAAGACGCTGGACTCGAGGTCCGCGTCGACGAGTTCGGAAACACGTTCGGCCGACGCGCAGGGACGGACCCGGACGCTTCCCCCGTGTTGCTCGGTTCGCACCTCGATTCACAGCCAAACGGCGGGATCTACGACGGCGCGCTCGGCGTCGTCGCGGCACTCGAGTTCGTCCTGACGTTGAACGACCGAGACGTCGAGACCACGCACCCGATCGAGGTCGTCAACTGGACGAACGAGGAGGGTTCGCGCTTTCAGCCGGCGATGCAGGGCAGCGGCGTCTGGGCCGGTGCCCACGACCTCGAGACGGAGTACGAGAAAACCGACGCCGACGGCGCGACCTTCCGCGAGGAACTCGAGCGCATCGGCTACCGAGGCGACGTCCCGGCGGAGCCCCGGGAAGCGTACGAGGCGTACCTCGAGTTACACGTCGAGCAGGGGCCGAAACTCGAGGCGGCGGGTTCGGACGTCGGCGTCGTAACCGGCATTGTCGGCTTCACCTGGGGAGAACTGACCTTCGTCGGCGACCCCGACCACTCGGGGCCGACGCCGATGGATCACCGAAGCGACGCGCTCGTCGCGGCCGCGGACACGATTCAGGCGGTTCGACGCATCGGGAACTCCCTCGGCGAGGAGACCGTCGGCACCGTCGGTTCGATCGACGTGAGTCCCAACTCGGTGAACATCATTCCCGGGGAAGTGACGATGACGTGGGGGTTCCGGGATCCCGACGACGCCGTCGTTCAACGCGCCTACGAAATGGTGCTGGCGGAGGCGAACGACGCCGCCTCGCGGGAAGGCGTGGAACTCGAGTCCGAGGAGACGATGCGCGCCGAGAGTGTCGATTTCGCGGATCGGTGTATCGAGGCCGTCCAGTCGGCTGCCGACGACCTCGAGTACGACAGTCTGCAGTTAGGTTCGGGTGCAGGCCACGACGCGACCCACCTCGCGTCGGTGACGGACACGGGGATGGTGTTCGCGGTCAGCGAGGACGGGAAGAGCCACTCGCCGGCGGAGTACACGAGTTGGGAGGACTGTTATGCGGCCGCGAACACGCTCGCGAACGCGGCGCTCGACCTCGCACGCGAGTAAGTTAGTCACCGAAGACGACGAGAAAGTGCCCCACGCCCGGCACGTCAGCCAAAGGTCAGGGTTCGTCGGTGGTCGCGTCGATATCGTGAGCCGCAAAGAGCGTCTCGAGGTCGTGATTCGAGAACACGTTTCCACCCGTTTTCGTGGTCGAGATCGTGTACTGGGAACTGGTCCGTTCGACTTCGTCGATCGCTTCGAACGAACTGATGAGGTCCTCGACGTGGTCCTGATCGGGAAGGTGGGAGATGACGATGAAGTCGGTATCACCCATCATGAAGTACACGTGCGAGACGCCGTCGATATCAGCGAGTTTCTCGCCAACCGTCGTGTGGTACTCCGCGTCGTATGTCGCAATTACTTCGGAGATAATCGTAATCCCGAGGCCGGCCCGATCGTTGTCGAGGTCGAAAATCTCGTTTCTGATCGTCCCGTCCTCTTTCATCTTGTCGATTCGGTAGTAGATCGTCGACTTGGGAATGTCCGTCTGCTCTTTGATGTCGTTTGGACTCACCGTCCCGTGATCGGCCATCGCCTTCAGAATGCGAACGTCAGTCTCGTCCATTAGATAAGAATGCGTCTAACGTCAACAAATAATTTCGGTATTGTGACGAGTTATATATAAATACGATGTCTATAGTCGAATGTGTCTGACGTTCGATGCGGTAACTCGAGCCTCGAGCGGTGGTATAACACACCTCCTCGAGCCGCCGCGTGCGAGTAACCGACGCGCCAACGAAGGCGCTTTAGGCGCCGAGCCGTTTTGTCTCTCCAATGAGTCAACCCACGCCCGAGGTCTACGAGCAGGGCAAGGGCATGGACGCCCACAATCAAGCGATGCGAGAGATCCGCTCGCGCAAGGAGGCGAGTTACGACCCCCACGAGCCGACCCGCGTCTGGCTCGACGAGGACAACACCCCCGACGGTGTCAAGCAGAGTCTAACGATCATCCTCAACACCGGTGGCTGTCGCTGGGCCCGCGCCGGCGGCTGTACGATGTGTGGCTACGTCGCCGAGAGCGTCGACGGCGGCAGCGTCTCCCACGACGCCCTCATGGACCAGATCGACGTCTGCCTCGCACACGAGACAGAACACGGCGACGAGCCGGCGGACCTGATCAAGATTTACACCTCCGGATCGTTCCTCGACGAACGCGAGGTCGGCGCAGAGACCCGCCGCGCCATCGGCGAGACGTTCGCCGACCGCGAGCGGATCGTCCTCGAATCCCTGCCGGATTTCGTCGACCGCGAGAAGATCGGCGACTTCACCCGCCACGGTATCGACACAGACATCGCGATCGGTCTCGAGACGGCCACGGACCGCGTGCGCCACGACTGCGTGAACAAGTACTTCGACTTCGCGGATTTCGAAGACGCCTGCGCAGAGGCCGTCGCGGCCGACGAGGCTGCGGGTGACGCCGAAGCTGATGCCAGTGGCCCAGCAGCCGGCATCAAAGCCTACCTCCTGATGAAGCCGCCGTTCCTCACGGAATCCGAAGCCGTCGAAGACATGATCTCCTCCATCGAACGCTGCGCCGACGTCGAGGGCTGTCACACCGTCTCGATGAACCCGTGTAACGTCCAGCGCTACACGATGGTCGACGAACTCTACTTCAACGACGGCTACCGTCCGCCGTGGCTCTGGTCGGTCACCCACGTACTCGAGGAAACGGCCGATATCGACGCCATCGTCGTCTCGGACCCGGTCGGTCACGGTTCCGACCGCGGCCCGCACAACTGCCAGGAGTGTGACGACCTCGTCCAGAAGGCGATCAAGGACTTCGGCCTCCGACAGGACCCGACGGTGTTCGAGCAGGTCTCCTGTGAGTGTGAGGCGACGTGGGAGGTCGTCATGGAACGCGAACGGAGCTTCAACCAGCCACTGACGCGGTAACGAAGCGGGGGTGGTCGACGGAGTAGGCGGTACCACAGCCGGCTATTTCGACATGCAAGTAGCGAAACAGTTACGACGAACTACTGTCTGGTCTCGACAGTGACCACGACAGAACGATACCGCTCTCACCTACAGACGTCGGTGGCGGCCACCGTCGGCTGTCTCGCCGTCGTCGCGGTCGTGACCGCGGTTACGGGCAGGGGCCTCACGTTCGTCGCCGACGCGTTGTTCGTCCTCGCGGTGGGGTGTTTCGGGATTACCGTCGTCTTGACCCGGCCGTCCGTCTCGCGGCGGCGGAAGATCCAGCGAGCGCAAGCGGACGATGAGTCCACTGGCGACGACCGTGAACCCGACGGCGGACGGTCGCGAGTGCGGGATCCGAACGCCCAGTTTCACGCGGGCATCCGACTGGGACTCGTCGCGACAACGTTACTCTGCGTGTCGTTGTTCGTTCAGTACGCACCCCTTCGGTGAACCGCGCTGGCGAACTGTGGCTTCGCCGACCGACTCGTCCCGGAGAGACACGGTGTGTATTTTGAGAGGGGTGTACTGCGAATGTACGATACAGACAGTGAATGGACTGTATTGTTCACCAATGAATAATTTAGCACTGAATGTGACTATACTTGTAAAATCACATTCGTGGAAAGTGTTATATAATACCACACCAATTGTTGCTCGTGCGATCCGAAAGCAAGTTAACAGGTAACAAGCGGCGAACAGTGCTGAAGTCGATAGCGGCTGGTGGTGTTGCGTTTCTAGCGGGTTGTGTCGGGGACTCTCCAGAGGACTCAGACACGAAGCACTGGATCGGTGCCCAGGGAAGCGAAGCTCCGAACTACAACGTGTTCCGCATCACGGACACGACGTCCGGAGACCGGGTCACTCGCGTCATGGACCCGGCGTACGCGTTCGACGAGAACGACGAGTTCGTGCCTCGATTGATTCGGGATTACGAGGTCAACGACGACTACACCGAGTGGACGTTCACGCTCACCGAGCACGGTGAGTGGTCCGATCCCTACGGAGCGATGACCGCCGAGGACTGGGTGTACTCGATCACCGAGATCCTCCAAGGCGAAGACAACTGGGCCAACGCCTCGATGGCCGACGACTGGCGAATGTCCGTCGACGAGGTCCCGGACGGGTTCGAAGCGGCCGACGAAGACGGCGAGCAAGCCTGGTTCAACGTCGAGGAGACCGGCGAATTCGAGTTCACGGTCGAGATGCCGCTGCCGTTCCCCGGTTTCCTCGAGGAACCGATTCTCTGGGGCTTCCAGGAGGTCATCCCCAAGGACCTCGCCGAGGAGTTCGTCGAGGACCAAGACGGCGACGCGATGAACGAAGACGACGAGATTCAGGAACTGTCCTACACCGGAAACCTCGGTGCGTTCACCGTCGAGGTGCTCGAGATCGAAGCGCGAATGAATGCCACTCGCAACGACGACTACTACCTGCGAAACTACGACGGCTTCGAGGACGCCCCCGTCATCGAAGAGTGGACGTACCAGGTTATGAGCGAGGAGTCGACCCGACTATCGGCCCTCCAGTCGGGCGAGATCACCCACTCCGGCGTTCCGCCACGTCGCGCCGAGGAGTTCGATGACGACATAGACGACGTCAACATCTTCGAGAACCCGACAGTCTACTGCCAGAGCATGTTCTACAACATGCGTGACGACGGCTGGGAGGGCCTCCAGGTCCCGGAAGTGCGTCAGGCGCTCACGATGGCCGTCGACCGGGAGGAACTCGTCGAGGAAGTCCAGTACGGGTACGCAACGGTTGCTCACACGCTTTCGCCGGAGTACTCCGATTTCTACGACAACTCCGAGGTCGTCGAGTGGGACTACGACCCGGACGCTGCCCGCCAACAACTCGAGGACAATCTCCCTAGCCCGTACGGCTACTCCGACGACCGCGTCGTCGACGGCGACGGCGAGGAAGTCGTCCTCAATTTCGTCTTCAGCGACTCCGCGGATGACACCGAACTCACCGCTCGAATCATTCAGGAGGAGATGGACGAAATTGGTCTCGAGGTCGAACTCGACGAAGTTCCGTGGAACACGATGCTGGACGACTACCTGTACAAGGAAGCCGGCGAAGCCCAAGAGTGGGACTTCATGTCAGGCATCGGTCGCAACGCGTATCCCCGCGCACCCGAGGCGACGGAGGGCTTCTGGCGGCCCGGCGAGTCCGCCAACGGCTACGGCTACGACGACCCACACGGCGTCGCCGATATGCTCTCCGACGCCGCGAGGATGGCGGACGCCGACGAGCGACAGAGCCAACTCGCGGAGGTGTTTGGCATCCTCAGCGAGGACCAGCCGTGGAACTTCCTCTACTTCCCCGAGGATATCGAAGGCTACCGAGACCACGTCGAACCGAGCGAAGACTCGAGCATCTCGTGGGAGTACGATATCAACCGGTGGGAGATCGAACAAGAGCAGTAACGCGGGGATCGTCCCGTTCAGTTTGAACGACCACTCTCCCCGACAACGGGGATTTCCGACATAGACATTGATATGCATTCACACGACAAATGAAAGCGTACATCGCAAAGCGCCTCGCGTGGACCGTTTTCGCGACCTGGGTCACGCTGACGATCACGTTCCTGCTTATCGACTTCTCGCCGATCTCGGCCGCCGGTGCCGAGTTCGTCGACCAGCAGGTCCAGTCAGGGATGGACGCGGACGAAGCGAGGGAACTGTACGAAGACCAACTCGGCCACGGCGACACCGTCTGGGAGCGATACACCAACTTCATGATCGGACTGGTGACGTTCGACTGGGGGCTGTCGACGACGTACAACCAGCCGGTGACCGACGTCATCATGGGCTCGTGGATCTACTCGTTCCAGTTCGTCCTCCCGGCGACGATCATCTCGGTCGTCCTCGGATTCGCGATCGGTCTGTACTCGGCCACCCACCAGTACACGAAAGAAGACTACGCGGCGACGCTGTTCGCGTTCACGGGCGTCAGCCTACCGAACTTCTGGTTCGCGATCATGCTGATCCTGGTCGGCGGCGTCTACCTCGACTGGTTCCCCATATACTACACGACGAACGTTCCCGGGATTCTCTCCTGGGAGAACGCCCATCAGTTGGTACTGCCGGTGATCGTCCTCTCGACGTCGGCGATCGCCAGCGAGATGCGCTACGCCCGGGCGGAGTCGCTCGAGTACGTCCACGCGGAGTTCGTCAAGACGGCGCGGGCGAAGGGGCTCTCGGAGAACGAGGTGACCGTCAGACACATCTTCCGACCGGCGATGGTGCCGCTGATCACGATCCTCGTCGGCGACATCCTCGGCTTGCTGTTCGCCGGGGCGTACGTCATCGAGTACATCTTCCAGATACCCGGACTCGGTTTGATCAGCTACAACGCAATTATTCAGCAGGACACGCCGCTCGTGCTGGCGACAGTGTTGATTCCGGTGTTTATCGCCATCATCGGCAACCTCGTACAGGACATCTGTTACACCATGCTCGATCCACGAATCGAATTCGGTGATCGCTAGTGAGTTCAGACACGCAGACGGACGCCGTTCGCGACGACATCAGCTTCGAGGACATCGACTGGGACGAGTACGGCGGCGGCGTCACGTTGACTCGGGCCCGAATCGCGGCCCTGGTGACGATGGGCGCCATCGTCGTCGGCTGGATTCTGGACTACCTGTTCGGCCACCACCGACAGCCCCTCGTCGAGTACGACCTGGGGCCGATCGAATTCGCCCCGAATCCGGGGAACGTCGAGTGGTTGTTCGCGCTCACCATCGCGGTGTTGTTCTTCTATGGAATCGTCCCCCTGTACCAGAACCCGCGGATGACGAGACACTACTGGACGGAGTTCAAGAAGAACAAAGCCGCCGTCTTGAGCCTGTTCTTCCTCGCGTTCGTCTTCCTGGTCGCGGTGTTCGGCCCGTTCGTGTTCGGACGCCCTGATATCGACGTCACGAACGCCTACGAGCCGCCGGTGTTCTATCAGTACGTCCCGGGCTGGGAGGGTGGCACGTGGGCTCACCCGTTCGGAACCATGCAGTCGGGAGAAGACATCCTGCAGGTCGTCGTCATCGGCGCTCGCGTGAGCATGATGGTCGGCCTCATCGGCTGTCTGATGATCATCGCGCTCGCGAGCGCCGTCGGAACGACGGCCGCCTACTTCGGCGGACTGGTCGACGAGGTGCTGATGCGATTCGTCGACATCATGCTCACGTTCCCGACGTTTTTCCTCATCCTGTTCGTCGTCTACCTCTACGGCGGCGACCTGTTCACGATCATCGTGATCCTCGGGCTGACGACGTGGACGGCGACCTCGAGAATCGTCCGGTCGGAGGCGCTCCAGCGCAACGAGGAGGCGTACATCGACGCGGCGAAGAACGTCGGTGCGAGCGAGCGTTGGATCATCACGCGACACCTCGTGCCGAACGTCTCGAACACGATCATCACCGCAGCGACGCTCGTCATCCCGTCGCTGATCCTTTATGAGGCGGTGTTGGCGTTCCTCGGCTTCGGCGATCCGAACGTCTGGTCGTGGGGGCGGGCGATCTCCGTCGGTCGGGGCGACCTCCAGAACGCCTGGTGGGTCTCGACGATCCCCGGCGTGTTCTTGTTCCTGACGGTACTGGCGTTCAACTTCCTCGGCGACGCGTTGCGAGACGCGCTCGACCCTCGACACCAATAACGATGACCGACGAACCACTACTCTCCATCCAAGACGTACAAACCCACTTCCACACCGACGACGGTCTCGTCAGAGCGGTCGACGGCGTCAGCTTCGATGTCGACCGCGGCGAGACCGTTTGCGTCGTCGGTGAGAGCGGGTCCGGAAAGTCCGTGACGTGCGAAACGGTGACGCAACTGATCCCGATGCCTCCCGGCGAGATCGCCGGCGGCGAGGTGTACTTCGACGGCGTAGACGTAACTGCGCTGCCCGACGACGAGTTGCGCGAACTGCGCGGCGGCCGGATTGGTCACGTCTTCCAGAACCCACAGGGAGCGCTCAACCCCGTCTACACCGTCGGTTACCAGATCCGGGAGGCGATCGACGCCCACCACGACGTCTCGAAGGCGGAGGCCCGCCAGCGGGCGGTCGACCTCCTCGAGGCCGTCGGCATCCCCGAGGCCGCGACTCGCGTCGACGACTACCCCCACGAGTTCTCCGGCGGGATGAAACAGCGCGTCGTGATCGCGATGGCGCTGGTCTGCGAACCGGATCTGCTGATCGCCGACGAACCGACGACGGCGCTCGACGTGACGATCGAAGCCCAGATTCTCGACCTCTTTCGTGACCTCCAAGACGAGTACGACATGGGCATCGTGTTCGTAACCCACGACCTCGGCGTCGTCGCCGAGATCGCCGACACGGTCGTCGTCATGTATGCGGGGAAAGTGATGGAAACCGGGTCAGTCGAGGACATCTTCGAGAATCCGGCTCACCCCTACACGAAGGCGCTGCTCGAGTGTCTCCCCGGCCAGTCGAATCTGGAGCCGATTCCCGGGAGCCTCCCGAGCACGACCGATCCGCCGGATGGCTGTCGGTTCCACGCCCGGTGTGAGTACGCGACCGAGGAGTGTCGTGTCGGCGAGCAACCGCCATTGTACGAGATTGGCGACGAACACCAGGTGTCCTGTATCCACTGGCGCGACGATATCGACGAACTCCCCGATCCGGCGGAGGTCCACGATGCGACCGTCAGCTTGGAAGGTGAACTATGAGCCCCGGTCGAGCCCTGCTCGAGGTCGACGGCCTCAAGAAACACTTCCCGATGACTCGAGGGGTCATGAAAGAGGAGATCGGCCGCGTACGGGCCGTCGACGGGATCTCCTTCGAGGTCGAGGCGGGCGAGACGTTCGGAATCGTCGGCGAATCCGGCTGTGGCAAGTCGACGGCAGCCCGATCTATCCTCCGTCTCGACGATCCGACGGACGGTGCCGTTCGGTTCGACGGCCGCGACATTACCGAGTACGACCGAACGGAGCTCAAGCGCTTCCGTCGGGAGGCGCAGATGATCTTCCAGGACCCCGACTCGAGTTTCGATCCGCGGATGAGCATCGGCGAGTCGATCGCCGAGCCGCTGATCGTCCACGGGATGAAAGATCGAGAGCTTCGCCGGTCGATCATCGAGAAACTCCTCGTCCGCGTCGGGTTGCAGGCAGACGACATCGATCGGTACCCACACGAGTTCTCCGGCGGGCAGAAACAGCGAATCGGGCTCGCTCGAGCGCTCGTGTTGAACCCGCGGCTGCTCGTCGCGGACGAACCGGTCAGCGCGCTCGACGTCTCGATTCAGGCGGAGATCCTCAAACTCATGGAGGACCTGCAGGCGGAATTCGGTCTGAGCATCCTGCTCATCAGCCACAACCTCGGCGTCGTTCGACACATCTGCGACCGCGTCGGGGTCATGTACCTCGGGGAACTCGTGGAGGTCGGACCGACAGAAGATCTCTTCTCGAACCCGGAGCATCCCTACACGCGTGCGCTCATCTCGGCGATTCCCTCGACTGACCTCTCGGAGCGGGGAGAACGGGTTCGACTCAAGGGGTCCGTCCCCGATCCCGCGAATCCACCACGCGGCTGTCGGTTCCACACCCGCTGTCCCGAGGTCATCCCGCCGGAGGAGTACGACGTCGACCAGTCGACCTGGCGATCCCTGCTCGACTTCAAACAACGGGTCGAAGACGGGATGGAGATCGACGGGCTCTACGAATTACTCTATCCCGAAGAGCCACTCGACGAGAACGAGGTTCCCGAGGAACTACCCGTCGATGCGGTCGAGAATGCGCTCCGGTCGGAGTACGAACTCGATGCCCGAATCGAGGACGCCGAGGCCGAGTCAGTCTTCGAACGCACGGCCGAACGGCTCGCGGCCGGCGACGGCGAGGCGGCACGCGAGTTGCTCGACGAGGAGTTCACAACAGTCTGTCAACGGTCGAAGCCAAAACTCCGCACGGAGCAGAACGGTCACCGAGTCGCCTGTCACCTCGTCGGCGAGTCGACGGCCCGCGAGCAACTGGCGGCGGAAACGACGGGAACGACCGACTGAACGAGCCGACCACCGCGAGTGACGGTCGACGATGCTTGCTTCGAACGTTTTCAGTCGACGGCAACGGTCATGACCGTTCCGACGACGCCACGGAGACCCCCGTCCAACGGCGTCGCTCACGTCGGATCCGACGGAGACGAGACGCGTTTCAGATTCCGTTTACCCTCATCGTTGGACTCATCCTCGTCGACGAACCGCCACGCCAGTACTGTTTGAGCCAGCGCACAAACGGAGTGGTCCCGGGAGCCGCCACGATTCGCCACGATTCGCCACCAAATCCGCCAAGCACTCCCGATAGCGTACTACTACGCACCAGGTTCGACTGCCTCGAATCCGCGAAGGACACCCTGTCCGTCAGTCCGCCCCACGTCGGGCAACGTCGCACGTTCCGGGTGGGGCATCAACACGGCGACCGTCTCTCGATCGCCGAGAATGCCCGCGACGTTGTGCTTCGAGCCGTTCGGATTCGCGTCCGCGCTCGGCTCGCCGTTCTCGTCGCAGTACCGAAAGAGCACGCGGCCGTCGTCCTCGAGCGCCTCGAGTCGCTCCTCGCTGATCTCGTAGCGGCCCTCTCCGTGAGCGATCGGAATCTCGATGACGTCGCCCTCCTCGTAGGCTGCCGTCCACGGCGTATCCGCGCGCTCGACGCGGAGGAAGACGTGTTCACACTGGAAGCGAGCGCGCTCGTTCGTCGTAAACGCGCCGTCGGTCAGCCCGGACTCGCAGCCGACCTGCGCGCCGTTACAGACGCCGAGGACGGGCGTGCCGTCGGCCGCCGCTTCGCGCACCTCGTCCATAATGGGCGAACGCGCTGCCATCGCTCCCGCGCGCAAGTAATCGCCGTAGGAGAACCCACCCGGCAGGACGATGCCCGACGTATCCTCGGGAAGCCCGTCTTCGTGCCAGACGATTTCGGCGTCGATATCGAGGTGAGAGAGCGCTCGCTCGGCGTCGCGGTCGCAGTTCGAGCCGCCAAAGCGGATGATCGAAACGGTCATCTACCGCTCGTCGACCTCCACGTCGTAGTCGTGGATGGTCGGGTTCGCGAGCAGGCGTTTCGCCATCTCGCTCGCGCGTTCGCTCGCGTTCTCGGGCGATTCGGCCTCGAGGTCGATCTCGAAGCGATCCGCCGAACGGAGATCCTCGAGGTCGAAATCGAGCCGCTCGAGGGCTTGCTTAGTGGTCTCGGCCTCGGGGTCGAGGACGCCGTGTTTGAGTCGGACGGTCACCGTCGCGGTGTAGGCGCTCATCACGTGAAACCCCGTAACCGTGCTCAAAAACGCTTTCGGGTTTGCTTGGTGATACACGAACGTGGATACTGCCGCCGTGGGCGACCGTTGGCTGCCTCGAGCCCCCTCAAACTAACTGCCGAAGGAACGACGAGAGGCGGTAGCCCAGTGACTGATTTCTGTACCCCGTCCATCGGCGGATGCCACCAGCGAGCGTGAGCGCGTCGTAGCCTTCCGACTCGAGGAGGTCGGTCGCCTTCGTCGCGACGACGCCGGCTTTACAGACCGTGACGACGGGCCGGTCGTCCGGGATCTCCGAAAGCGAGTCGCGAAGGGCGGCCTCGTCGCCGCGTCGCAAATCGTCGTACACGGGGACGTTGTGGCTTCCGTCGATAGACCCGCGCTCGTAGGCGTCGCTCGGGCGGATGTCGAGGACGGACGGCGGGTCGTCACTCGAGAGTCGCTCCTCGAGTTCCGAGGGACTGATCTTGCTCATGAGTCACACTCGTGAGCACACAGCCAAAACAGTGCGGATAGCGCGTAACTCGCCGGCTGGAAACGAGAGTCGATGTGGAGACGCGCGAGACCCGAGTTAGTCGGCCGGGATAGCCTGGTTGCTGGCCGCGGCGATCGCGGGTGCCAGCCGGTCCGCCGCTCGACGTGCGCCTGCAATGTTACCCGCCAGCGGGCCGACGGTACCCGCTGCCAGAGCACCAGTGACGAATAGTGACGACGGCTGGCCGTCCCCTCGAGTCCACGCCAACGTCTCGTCGTCGAGAACTGGCATCCCTCGATACCCTCGCTCGAGGGCGAGTTCGTCGGCCGCGCGGTCGACGAATGGGTGCTCGAAGACGGGGTCGAACCCGGTCGCCAGCACGACTCGGTCGGCAGAGAGACAACCGCCGTCTGCGAGCAAGAGCCGGACGCGGCCGTCGCAGCCGACTGCGCGAGCCGAGCGAACGTCGCCGCGTCGGACCGAGAGCGACTCGTCCTCGCGGACCGTCTCGAGGCGCTCGAACAGCGTGGGTGGAATCGTCCCGTCGTTGCGCGCCTCGCTGACGGTTTCGAGTCGCTCACGTGACCCCGGTGGGTGTCGGTGGAGGTGGTGACCGATGTGATTCCAGTTGATCCAGCGCGGGTCGGCTTCGATCGCTGCGGTCTCGAGTTCGTGTCGGGGACAGAGCGTGACTGACTCCCGAGCGGCGAGACAGGTCGCGAGTTGGGCGGCGGTGATTCCGCCGCCGACGACGACGGTCTCATCGACGGACCGTTCGGGATCGAAATCGCTCCAGACGTGCGTGATCGAGTCGACGCCGTCGGTCCACTCGGGTTCGCGATAGCGGCCGCCGTGGCCGATCGCCAGGACGCAGGTGCGAGTTCGGATCCGTTCGGTGGCCGGCGAGTCCGTCGCTCGGTTTTCGGCCGTCGTCTCGAGAACGAAGTGCTCGCTACGCTGGTCCGATCGACGAATCGAGTTCACGGTCGCTTGCCGGTGGAGCGACGCGAGGTTCGCGCGTTCGATCACGTAGTCTGCGTAATCCAGGAACAACGACAGCGTCGGGCGGCGCGGATAGCCCGGCGTCGGCCGGAGTTCGTCCTCGCGGTCGTGGCCTTCGGCGAAGCTCTCGAGGCCGAACGGCTCGGTGCCGACGTGGTGGACGAACGTCGACCGGAGTTCGTCCATGTCACAGGCAGCCGCCTTTCGGCGAAACGACGCGAGCAGCCGTTCGTTTGGGTCCACGATCAGGAGATCCTCGCGCTCGAGGTCGGTCTCCTCGAGTACCCGTTGACAGCAGTAGGTACCGTGGATGCCGCCGCCGACGATGACGCACTCGTACATGGACGGCCGGTACGCCGTGTTGTTACTTTAGTCCTTTGTGTTGTTAACTACTGGTATTTGTATAGCTCGAGTTCATAGGCCAGCGCTACGTTCGGTGTGACCCCTCGAGCGATTTCGCGGTTGGTACGCCGACGGATCACTCGGTGGACCGCTCGAGTGGCCCGTCGACGGTAGAGTTAGAA
The DNA here is from genome assembly GCF_001971705.1 of Natronorubrum daqingense. Classification (NCBI taxonomy): domain Archaea; kingdom Methanobacteriati; phylum Methanobacteriota; class Halobacteria; order Halobacteriales; family Natrialbaceae; genus Natronorubrum; species Natronorubrum daqingense. Next base: position 99,083 of record NZ_CP019327.1, on the reverse strand, counting down.
CACCAACCGGCCGCCCCAGGCGATGGCGAGTGCGAATCCGACCGCGGCGGCGGCCTGCCGGGCGAGCATCGTCGCGACGAATCGGATCGAGACCTCCCGTGCGATCGTAATAGCGGTGACGAGACAGGGAAGTAAGACCCCGGCGAGGTAGACGGCGACCAGCACCTCGAGCGCCGAGAGCGAAGCGATCCCCGTCGTGTCCGCAGTAAGCAGCGCGATGCCGTCCTTGCGGATCGCCGCGAAGACGACCGGCAACGCGGTCTCGGCGGGCAGTCCAAACGCGGCCATCGCCGGCTCGAGAACGGCCCCCAATCGCTCGAGCGCACCGACGTACTCCAGGAGCGCGGCGACGACGCAGATCCCCGCGAAGACGGGGAGTGCCGTCGTGAGGAAACTCGCGAGCGACCGACGCGCCTCGCGCCAGATCGCCCGGGGACGGGGCCACTCGAGGAACGTTCGACGATCGACGGCGAGAGCGGTCGTTCGGGCCTCGAGTGGCGCGATCAGGCGAACGTAGAGGAGCGTCGTCGCGACGAGGATCGCGAGGTAGGGGCCGACGAGCCAGGGCATACCGACGGCGGCGAAGACGGCGAGGGTGGCGGGGAACTGGTAGGAACACGCCGACCCGAACGAGATGGCCGAGATCGTCGTACAGCGGGTGCACTCCGAGCAGCCGCGGGTACTCGTCACCGCGGGAACGTTACAACCGAATCCCATGACGACTCTAACGAGGTCCCGGCCGGTGAGTCCGATCCGGCGCATAACCGGGTGAAGCGCCGTCGTGACGCGCATCGTCAGCCCGCTCGCCGAGTACGCGCCCATGAACACTGCAAAGATGAGCATGGTGGGCAGCGCCCAAACGAACAGGAACGGCCCCATCGCGAGCAGGCCGTACTCACCGCCCAGCACGGCCGCGAGCGGTCCCGGCAGTGACGCCGCGTACGCGACTGGTCCCTCGAGTGCGGCGTCGACGAGCGGGTCGAGTTCTCCAGCGACGGTGTTCGCGAACCAGACGGCGACCAGCGCGGGCAACGCGAGGACGAGTGCACCCGCCACCGGACCGAGGTACGGACGGTCGAAGACCCGTTTACGTGGGTCGATCTGCCAGTTCGCCCGGACAGCAGTCTCGGCGGGGAACTCACCCGCGTGCTCGAGCGCGGCGATCACGTCGCGACCGTCTGCAGCCCGCCCCGATCGGTTCGCCGCTCCCTCACCGCCCCCCGTTCGGACCCCACCGTCCGCCGCAACGTGGCCGAGACGTCGCGCATCGACGGGCATCACGGGAACACCGAGGTCGGCCTCGAGGGACGCGACGACACCGCTTGCCTCGTCGATCGACTCGACTTTGTCCCAGTGAGTGACGACTACTGCACCCACCCGTCCCTGCACGAGCGAAAGCAGATCGGCGAGGTCTCGGTCGAGATCCGTCGCTGGAACGACGAGAACGACCGTCGCCGCACCCTCGAGGGCGGCGAGCGCGTCTCGAGTCGTTTTCGTGTCCGCGTCGAGGGTGATTCCTGGCGTGTCGACCACCTCGAGGGAGTCACATCGATACCGTTCGCACGAGACGGTCGAGCCCCCGACGGCCGTCGCAGTCGGTGGCGCGTTCGTCAGTCCGGTCGCGAGCGCCGACTTTCCGACGCTCTCCTTGCCGATCAGGACGACGCGCTCGCGGTTCGTCCCGGTCATTCAGTGTCGCTCCCAGTCGGTCCGGTTCTCGCCGTTCCCGGCGAACACCGCTCCACTCGAGCGGTGCAGGCTGTCTCTCGGATCATTCGTGACTGCATCTCGAACGCCGGTATTAATAATTCTCCTGCTATAGATAATAACTACTATTAGGTTTGATATTCTATTGTTAACCAGATGCCCGATAACTCGATTCCCGTCACGGTTCTGTCCGGGATACTCGGAGCGGGGAAAACGACCGTACTGAACCACGTCCTCCGCGAGAGCGACGACAGAGAGCTCGCCGTTCTCGTCAACGACATGGGCGAAGTGAACGTGGACGCCGAACTCGTCGCCGAATCCTCGGATATCGCGGACGAAGACGAAGAGCTCGTCGAACTCTCGAACGGCTGTATCTGTTGTGAGCTCCGCGGAGACTTACTCGACGCCGTCGGCGAACTCACTCGAGCGCGCGAGTTCGACGCCATCGTCGTCGAGTCGACCGGCGTCGCCGAGCCACTCCCCGTCGCGCAGACGCTGACGCTCGGATTCGATCAGGCCGACCTCGATCCCACGGAGTTCTACGAAGAGACCGGTATCGAACCGCTCGAGGGCTGTCACCTCGATACGGCCGTGACGGTCGTCGACGCCCACCAGTTCCGGACGGCGATGGAATCCGACGAACTGCTCGACGACGACGGGACCGAGAAGCACCTCGGCGACCTCGTCGTCGAACAAGTCGAGTTCTGTGACGTCCTCCTCCTGAACAAGTGCGACCTCGTCGACGACGACACGCTCGCCGAAATCGAAGCGACGCTCGAGGTGCTCCAGCCGCGCGCCGAGATCGTTCGCACCGAACACGGCCGCGTCGACCCCGCACACCTCGTCGACACCGGCCGGTTCGATTTCGACGCTGCCAGCCAGTCAGCGGGCTGGATCCGCGAACTCGAGGAGCCCCACGCGTCGGCCGAGGAAGAACACGGCGTCACCTCGTTCGTCTTCGAGGCGCGCCGGCCGTTTCACCCCGAGCGCTTCGCCGACCTCCTCGATCGATTCCCCGACGCGGTCGTTCGAGCGAAAGGTCACTTCTGGATCGCGAGCAGCGAGGACGCCGGTGAAGAGAGCGATGCAACCGTGAACGCAGAACGAAACGTGAGCCGCGAGGACGAGGCGTTTACGTTCAACGTGGCCGGGCAGTCGATCCGCGTCGGCCCTGGCGGGCGGTGGGTCGATTCACTCCCGGCCGAGGAGCGTCGCGAGCACCTCGAGGACAACCCCGAACTCGAGGCCCACTGGCACGAACGCTGGGGCGATCGCAACACTCGACTCGTCGTCATCGGCACCGAGATGGATCACGACTCGCTTCGGGCCGACCTCCGGGAGTGTCTGGCCACCGACGACGAACTGGCGGCCGACGCGACGTTCGAGGATCGATTCCCGACGTTCGAGCCGCCCGAAGCCGAACTCGAGGCCGACGCAGATGACGATGCAGACACAGCCGATGGCAGCGAGACGGCGAACCGACACGAGAACGACGACCAGCGTGAGCACGCACACGACCGCACGGAGGAACTCGGCATTGCAGACTGACTCACTCCCACGATGACCGACGGAAACACCGACGGCGAAACCGAGCCAGACGCCAGCACCGACGGTACCGGTAGTACTGATAGTACCAATAGTATCGAAAGGATGCACTCGAGGACGTCTTCCGAGCCATCGTCGCCGGACGGCGACGTGTCGCCGTGTTACCAGGCGTACGTCGAGCGAACCGAAACCCGTCCCGACACCTGTACCATCTACTCGTCGGTGACGGCCGCCACGCTCGAGGAGACGTGGATCCGTGCAACCGGCTCGGCGTTCGTCTCTCGAGACGAAATTCGATAGCCGAGGACGTATCGATCACAGAACAGCCGACGCGACGAACCCTGCAGTCGACGCGGCAAACCCAGCAGCCAACCCAACGAACCCAGCAGCCAACCCAACGAACCCACGATGTCAACGCCATTCCAGACCGCCGTCAAATCAGCTGTCCACCACACCACCCGCCGTGAGGCCATCGAGAGGCTGGCCGAACGGGACGAACACAGACATCTCGCACTGCTCGTCCAGATGGGCGGCCTTCGCGGGGAGTTTCGCCGTCAGGCACTCGAGTGTCTGAACGATCGTAACGCGAATGCGGAACTCGAGGAACTGGCCGAGGACACGACGCTCGAGCCGTCGTTGCAGCGTCGAGCGACGGACCTCGTCTGAGCGTATTCGAGACGCCGGCGATGTATCGGCCGTCCTTTTTAGGAGTGTCTGTCATAGACACACACGATGTCCTACAACTGCTCGAACTGCGACGAATCGTTCCGATCCGCTGCTGGCGTGACCCAGCACGTTGCACTGCACCACAACACCTGCGCCGTCTGCGACGACTCGTTCACCGAAACCGACGAGCTTCGCGAGCACATTCACACGACGCACTAACGGTTGAGGCACTGACGGTTGGCCGAGAAACACCCCTCCCGACTTTGCCGCTTCCGTCGCGTTGCTGCCTTCGCAGCCGTCGCTGTCGTCGCTGCCATCCCGGCGTGTTCGGCGAGCGCGAAACCGAGTCGTCAGTGGCGATTTCGACACGCTCGGGACTCAAGGCACCTAGCAGTCACAGTACGACGGTTCACAGCACTCGAGGTTCTCGAGGAACATCCGTTTCTCGCGATAGGCCTCGAGTGGAGTCGTTTCGGCCTCGAGTCTGTCGCCGATAGCCTCGGCGACGACGGCGAAGCGCTGGCGGAACTTGTAGATGAAACAAAACTGCTGGCCCTCGTGGGCGACCTGCGGGCCGACGAGGAACAGGCCGGACGTCGCAGTCGATTCATCCTGGTCGGTGAGTTCGGGGAATCCGTGTTCGTCGACCGCGAACAGGTCGTCGACGAGCGTGATACTCCCCTCGAACCCTGTCGAGAGAACCGGTGGCGTGCGCGAGTGAATCCGATTCCCGTCGTCGGTGACCACCGCGTAGCCAGCGCGCTCGACGGTCGAGCCGGGCGTCTCAGGTCCGTCAGACGGGTCAGTTCGCGTTTCGACCCTCGCTTCACTCGAGGAATCCGTGCCCGTTTCCTCGCGTTCGATTCGCTCGACGCGAGCGTCGGTGACGAGTGTAATCGGCTGCTCGGCGTCGAGTGCCGCCTCGAGTCGGTCCGTCGTTCGCGGGGAGAGAACCTCACTGGGGTCGGGGCTGCGATACTGCCACGGGCCGTCGGGATCTACGACGGTGACGGAGAGGCCGGTATCCGCCAACCCGAGTGCAGCGTCGATACCACTCTCTGCGCCGCCGACGATCACGACGTCGTCAGCAGACGGGGGACTGACACCAGCCCCGTCGGCCGCAAGCGGCGATGCTGGGGACTGTGAGGACGCGGACGGCGTCGACGCCGCCACAGTCTGGTCGCTTTCGTCCGGCGAACCGTCCTCGCCCGACCACCGATCGGCGTGGGCCGCCCACGAGTCGATCGTCGACACGTGAATCGCGCTAGACGCACCGGGGATCGACCCACTCGAGGGATACTGATACTGTCCCGCTGCCCAGACGACGGACGCAACCTCGAGTCGACCCTCGCTCGTCTCGAGGGTGAACCCGTCCGCGGCTGTCGCGTCGTCTCCGTCCGATGACTCCGACGATCCGGCGTCGGGAACGACGGCGTCGACGTCGACTCCCGTCTCGATCGGGAGTTCGTGAAACTCGGCGACCGCCTCGAGGTACTCTGCGTACTGGTCGCCGGTCGGGTGCTCGCTGTCGAGGGCGAGCGCCGGCGAGGTATCGAGCGTGATCGCGTTCAGATCGCGAACGCCGAACGCGTTGGCCGGAAACGACGGCGTCAACAACTCCATTTCCGCGGGCCACTGTCGAAACGAGGCACCGATACACTCGCGCTCGAGGACGACGTATTCGACGTCGAGTCGCTCGAGTGCGACTGCCGTACCGACGCCTGCGGGTCCAGCACCGACGATCGCGACGTCGAGTGTGCGTGAAAGCGTCATTCGGTACTCGCACTAGCCGACGCGTTATTAATAAACCTACCCTAGTAATTGCTAATAATTCGTAGAAGGAGAGGGTATCATGGTATCGTTCTATTCTCAGACTCGTCCACAGAAAGCAGGACTTTTGACCACACGTCGACTGAATCACGTAGTGATGACTACATATTCGCTCGAGCGGAGGTGGCTGCGATGACGACCGATGTCACTGAAATCACCGTCATTGGAGACGACGACACCGGGCTCATCGCTCGCGTGACCAGCCTCCTCTTCGAGCGCGGCATCAACATCGAAGACCTCGATCAAGCCGTTCGCGACGGCGTCTTTCGAATGTATCTGGCCGTCGACACCGAGGAGATGGTCTGTACGAAGGAGACGCTTCGGGCAGACCTCCACGACCTCGGCGACGACCTCGGACTCGACGTGCAAGTTCGCTTCCCCGCCGACCGCGACCACCAGCGAATCGCCGTCCTCGTCACGAAAGAGAGCCACTGCCTCGAGGCGATGTTCGAGGCGTGGGCCAACGACGAACTGGGGGCAGATATCGGCGTCGTCATCGGCAACCACGACGACCTCCAACCACTCGCCGAACACTACGACGTGCCGTTTCACGACATCGGCGACGAGGGCGGCCAACAGAACGAGGACGAACTCCTCGAGTTACTCGCCGACTACGACGTCGACCTGATCGTCCTCGCCCGGTACATGCGGATCCTCAGCCCCAACGTCGTCTTTCGCTACGAGGACCGCATCATCAACATCCACCCGTCGCTGCTGCCAGCCTTCCCCGGCGCGGAAGCCTACCGGCAGGCCGTCGAAGAGGGTGTCCGCGTGGCCGGCGTCACCGCCCACTACGTGACCACTGACCTCGATCAGGGCCCGATCATCTCCCAGCGCGCGTTCGACGTGCCCGACGACGCCGATCTGGAAGAGATGAAAAAGCGAGGGCAGCCACTCGAGGCGGATGCCCTCCTCGAGGCCGTCAAACTCCACCTCAATGGCGACGTCTCGGTCCACCGCGGTCGAACCTCTGTCAGAGAGAACGGCACCGAGTACCAACTCGGCCTCCCCGAAGAACTCGAGGAGTTCACGCCGGATCGACCGGTCGACGGGATCGGCAGCGCCGTCGCGAACAATCAATAACAGTAGCACGTCGCGCTGTTTCTGCATTTTGAGCTGCCGTCGAACTCGCGTTCAGTACAGACAGAGACCGTATCGTACCCGCTCGGTCATCCAACACGCGGTGGCGCGTGCTGTCGACTGGCCGAACGACAGTGAGGGCAGTCGACGACAGCACGCGAGGGATGAGTGAGCGAACGCAGTGAGGGAGCGAATCGGCTGGGGAGGACGTGGAACTCCCTCGTGTCCACGATAGCAGGTAGTCTTACTCCAACCATTCTCTCTGCGAATACCACACCCAACTCACACCGCGACGGACGGCCGCAGTCGATGCATTTCGTCGGACGAAACGGATCCGTCTCGCGTGTATCCAGTCACTGATTTACAACGGTGAGAGTGGCCGACTGGGTCTGATACCTACGCCATCCACTCCTCGAGGCACGTCTCGCTACAAAAGTGTCGATACACCGCCTCACCGTCCTCGAGCGCGGGGACGACCCGTTGGTCGACAGCCGATGTAATCGGATCGCGACACGCCAGACACTCGAGTGAATCCTCGTCCGTCGAATCAGCCATAGCGAGTGATGGGACAAAACCAAGTTTAACGGATCTGTTCCGGCAGATACGGCCATCGGCGACAGGACGGCGTCTGCGGGCGTCACTCGGACGGTTTACTCGAGACATGATTTGTCGCCCCCTTGTCTCGGAGCGCGTTGGGTAGTCGGGTAGTTAGGTAGATCGGTGGTTGAAACGGCCTCGAGTGTGGGGCGTCGAACCCTCCTGCTCGAGGCGTACTCGCCCACCCCCGAGCGGGAGGGTTCGAAAGCAGCGGTGGGGAGGTACGGCTCACTGACGGTCTCGAGCGCGGAGTGTGCTGGTACGTTGAGCAGCAGGCTTATCGCCGTTACCGACGAAGGTTGCCATGGTATGTCACAGCAAGAAGTGCAACAGGAACTCGCGGTCGATCAGTACACGCTGGGACTCGTCGGTCCGGACCAGGAGTGGGCGGGGACCGTCGCGGACGGCGGAACGATCAGAACGTACACGCCGCCGGGGTGTTGGGGACCGATGATCACGCCCGACTTCCGCGGCGGCCACGAGGTGACACGGCCGATCCGGGTCGAAGGCGCGAGCGTCGGCGACGCCGTCGCGTTGCATATCCGCGACGTCGAGGTGACGAGCATGGCGACCAGCACGGGCTCGATGGCCGAACGCGAGGAGGCCTTCGGCGACGACCCGTTCGTCGACCACCGCTGTCCCGAGTGTGGAACGACGTGGCCTGAGTCGGTCGTCGAGGGAACCGGCGAGGAGGCCATCAAGTGCGCCGAGTGTGGCGCGAACGCCTCTTCATTCGGCTTCGAGTACGGCTACACCGTCGCGTTCGACGACGACCACACGGTCGGCATCACGCTCGACGAAGACGGCGCACACGAACTCGCCACAGACGCCGCGGAAGTGATGGATATCCCCGAAAACTCCCGACAGCATCCGATCCTGCTGTACGAACCCGGCGAGATGCCCGGCACGCTCGGTCGGCTTCGACCGTTCATCGGCAACGTCGGAACGACGCCGCCGGTCACGATTCCCGACTCGCACAACGCGGGTGACTTCGGCCAGTTCCTCGTCGGTGCCGACCACGACTACGGGATCGAAACTGCAGCCGACCTCGAGGATCGGACCGACGGCCACATGGACGTGCCACAGGTCCGTGCGGGTGCGACGCTCATCTGTCCCGTCGCGGTCGACGGCGCGGGCGTCTACGTCGGCGACCTCCACGCGAATCAGGGCGACGGCGAACTCTCCTTGCACACGACCGACGTGAGCGGTACCGTCACGATGGACGTCGAAGTCATCGAGGGTCTCGAGCTCGACGGCCCCGTCCTCCTCCCTAACGAAGAGGACCTCCCGTTCATCAGCAAACCGTACAGCGACGACGAGCGCGAGGCCGGCCGAACCCTCGCCGAGCAACACGGCGTCGAACTCGAGGACGACGTGGGCCCAATCCAGGTGATCGGCTCTGGCGCGACGGTCAACGACGCGACCCAGAACGCGTTCGACCGGGCGACCGACCTCCTCGAGATGAGCGAGGGCGAGGTCCGCTCGCGGTGTACGTTCACCGGCGGCGTCCAGATCGGACGGCTGCCGGGCGTCGTGCAACTCGACCTCCTCGCACCGATGGACGTGCTCGAGGACCGGGGAATCGTACACCTCGTCCGCGAACAGTACGGACTGTAGGCGAACGGCGGAGCGCGATCGGTCGGGCGACCCGGCTCTCGTGTTCCCGACGTGGCACCTGCGACCGGAAAGACGTAGTAGGCGGCCGCTCGAGCCACCAGTATGGGAACGATGGACGACGACGAACGCTGCGTCACCGAGTGTACTCGCTGTCCGGCGCTCGTGGACGCTCGCACGCAGATCGTCAACGGAACCGGTCCCGAAGACGCCGATTTGCTGTTCGTCGGCGAGGGGCCCGGCGCGAACGAAGACGAGCAGGGCGAACCGTTCGTCGGCCGCAGCGGAACGGTCCTCGACGACGGCCTCAGGAACGTCGGCCTCGCGCGCGAAGACGTCCGCATCACGAACTGCGTGCGCTGTCGGCCGCCGGAGAATCGCGACCCCTCGACGGACGAACTCGAGAACTGTCGTGGCTACCTCGAGCACGAAATCGACCTCCTCGACCCCGACGTGATCGTCACGCTCGGAAAGGTGCCGAGCGAGCACCTTCTCGACCGTTCCGTGGCAGTGACGAAGGAAGCGGGCTCGCTCGAGGAGGTGCGAATCGAGGGGACGCCCCGGCGCGTGTTACTCTGTGTCCACCCCGCGGCCACACTGTACGACCGAAGTCAGGAGGAGACGTTCGCGAATGCACTCGAGCGGGCGGCGGATCTCGCGGACGTGGACGGCAGCGAGGGCGGGCAGTCTCGACTCGACGGTTTCTGAGCGCGCGACTGTGAGGGGCGGATCGGCACTCGAGACGCGAGGCAGACGGGCACTCGAGACGCGAGTCGACAATCGCCCGAACAGCAATACACTTGAACGCGCCCCACCCAACGTCGGTATGAACGCTGTTTCGGCTTCTCACGACCAATCGCTCGCATCGGTCGTCATCGTTGACTACGGACTGGGGAACCTTCGAAGCGTCACGCGCGGTCTCGAGCGCGCGGGTGCCGACGTCGAGATCACGGACGATCCGGACGCGTTCGCCGACGCCGATGGTGTCGTCCTGCCGGGCGTCGGGGCCTTCCGCGAGGGCGTCGAGAACGCTGACCCGCTTCGAGAGGATTTACTCGAGGTCGCCGAGAGCGACACGCCGCTCTTTGGCATCTGTCTCGGCATGCAGATGCTTCTGACGACCAGCGAGGAAGGCGAGAACGACGGTGAATCCGCCGTGCGAGGCCTCGATCTGATTCCGGGGACGAACGTTCGATTTGCCGAGGGCCAGAAGGTCCCTCACATGGGCTGGAACGAACTGACCGTCGAGCGCGAGCATCCGCTTGTCGAGGGAGTCGATGGGAACTACGCCTACTTCGTCCACTCCTACTACGCGGCACCTGACGACGATCACGCATCAGTCGCGACGACCGACTACGAGCGCGAGTTCCCCTCGATCGTCGCCAACGAGGACGGCACCGTCTTTGGCACCCAGTTTCACCCGGAGAAGAGCGGCGAGACAGGCCTCCAGATTCTGCGGAATTTCGTCGGAATTTGCGCTGACGAATAATTGTCCCGCGAACGACCACGGGGAGTGAGCGGTGTTTTTGGTCTCTTCGCGAACGGAGTGAGCGACGGTCAGCGAGAGCGATGCTCTCGCCAGACAGATTTTTTCGAGTGGTTCGACTGAGCGAAGCGAAGGAGGATCCGAAGAAAAAAGGTGGGTGTGCGAAATCTGCACCGATAATGACCGCAACGCACCGTTACAACAGTTCTCGAACCTCCGAGTACCACATATCGTGGTAATCGACGTGGCCAACCCGGCGAGCGATCGCGACGGCGAGAACGTGCCAACACTGTTCGGTCGGATCGTCGTCGTCTAAATTGTACTCGCTATCTTTGCAAGTACAGCCCTCGGCTTCGACGATGTACTCGTCTTCGTAGCCGACGACGATCGTAAAGTCCTGGTAGGCCTTCACCCGCCCCTCGCCGACGGCTTCGATCGCACGGACCCCCCGGTCTCCGTGCACGCCGGTGATCTGCTCGACGAGTTCCGGCGTGAGTTCGCCCGCTTCCTCGAGGGCGGCCTGCCACTGCTCGACTGGGTTAGCCTCCGGCACGACCGGAACTGTGTTCGCAACTGTAAAATCGGTTCGGTTGTCCATCGTCGACGCCGATACGTCGACGCCGGCACGTCGATGTCGAGCGAGACCACACCGTTTTTCGCCCGCTACCCTCGAGAGAGTGTATGCGCGTCACCGAGGGTGGGGTCGAACTCGAGGTCCCCGGCGAACAGACCGAAGGCGTCGAGGAGTCGGTGTTCTACAACCCCCGACAGGAGTTGAACCGAGATCTAACGATCGCGACGTTGCGCGCCTTTCGCGAGCACGAGGACCGAGCCGAATCGTACCTCGACGCGATGGCGGCGAGTGGCATTCGCGGGGTTCGCGCGGCCGCCGACGGCTGGGACGTGACCTGCTGTGACGTCGAACCCGACGCCGTCGACCTCGCTCGAGCCAACCTCGAGCGAAACGGACTCGAGGACGCCCGCGTCGAACACCGAAACGTCACCGCCCTCATGCACGAGTCGATGTTCGACGTGATCGACCTCGATCCCTACGGGACGCCGATGCCCTTCGCCGACGCCGCCTTTTCTCGGTGTCGGGACCTGGTCTGCGTGACCGCCACCGACACCGCGCCGCTGTGTGGCGCACACTTCAACAGCGGCGTGCGTTCGTACAGCGCCGTCCCCCAGAACACGGACTACCACCCCGAGATGGGCGTCCGGATCCTCCTCTCCGCGCTCGCTCGCAGCGCCGCCCGCTTCGACGTCGGCGTCGAGCCAATCCTCACCCACGCGACCAGTCACTACGTGCGGACTTACCTCGAGCTAGATCGCAAGCCGACTGCAGCCGACGCCGCACTCGAGCACCTGGGATACGTCTCGAGTTGCGAGGACTGTCTCTACAGGGAGGCCGAACACGGCCTGATCGCGGACCCGCTCGAAACCTGTCCGAACTGCGGGGGCAAACGGCTCCTCGTCGCCGGGCCGATCTGGCTCGGCCCGTATCGCGACCGCGAGTTCGTCGCCGACGTTCGCGAGCGGATTCCGGACTCGTTCGCCACTGCAGAGAAGGGACGTGAACTCTGTACGACGCTCGAGACGGAACTCGACGAGCCGACTCACTACGATCAGCACAAACTGTGCAAGAACTGGGGGCTGCCCGCGAACGCGATGGACGACTTCCTCGCGGATCTCCGAGAGTCGGGGTACGAAGCCTCACCGGCACACTACGGTGGAACGACGTTCAAGACGGACGCGAGCGTCGGCGAAATGTTCGACGCGACGAGCGACTCGCTCGAGTAAGTTCGTTCACAGTGGTCAGTGGCCGATCGTGCGAGCCGACGCCGGTTCGCCCCAGAGTATGCCACAGAACGACATACGTCGCTGGCCCTCGTAGGGGGTCAGTAGTGCTCGATCGCAACCAACTCCTCGAAGTCGCACGCGAACTAATCAGCGTCGCTCGTCACCAACAGCTGACGCTGCTCGCGGCCGCCGTCGCCTTCTACGGCTTCATCTCGCTCGTGCCGATGTTGTTGCTCGGGTTGGGAATCGCCGCGTCGATCGGCGGTGAAGCGCTCGCGTCCCAGCTGACGGCCGCGGCGAGCGACATCCTCACGCCGTCGGCGCAGGAACTCCTCGCGGAGACGGTGCTCGACGAAACGAACCGCCAGAGTGCTACCGTCCTCGGCGCGCTCGGACTGTTGTGGGGAGCCAGTCGCGTCCTGCGTGGCCTCGATCGAGCGTTTTCACAGATTTACGGCACCGCCGCGTCGAAGTCGTTCGTCGACACCGCCTGGGACGCGATGATCGTCTTCATCGCGATCGCGTTCGGACTGACGATCGTCGGCGGACTCGAGTACCTCTTTCGCGTGCTCCCCGTTTTCGGGACGAGCGTCGTCGGTCCCCTGTTCATCGTCCTCGGACTGGTCGTCACGTTCTTACCGCTGTACGTCATCTTCCCGGACTCGAACGTCAGCCTGTGGGAGGCGCTGCCGGGAACGGTCGTCGCTGCAGTCGGCTGGTTCGCCCTGAGTCGGACGTTCTCCGTGTACACCGAGTTGACCGGCGGATACGCACTCTACGGCGCGATCGGCGTCGTCTTCCTCGTGCTCATCTGGCTGTACGTCGGGGCGATCATCCTCGTCTTCGGTGCGGTGCTCAACGCGGTCCTCGCCGACCGTGAAGCGGATCGGCAGCTACAAAGTCCCGGCCGACGACAGGTTTCCATAGAAGCGATGACCGACGACGCCACGGGTGCCGACGAGGGGACGACGGAGGAGGAGGCAGCCACGGCCACGCAGCCGTCAGAAACCGACTCGAGCCCCCGACAGCGCGCTCGGACTCGAGATCGATCCGACGATCCCGAAGCCCTTCGAGAGGAGATCGAACGGCTTCGCGACCGAGTCGACTCGTTCGAGGACAACGTCGAACGGCGGACCGTCGAAAAGGACTCGCTCGAGGGCGATCTCAAGCGCTACGTTCGGCGAAAACTCCGTCGCGGCCACGCCCACGACTGGGGACCGTACCTCGTCTTGTTGTACGGCACGGCGATGTCCATCGCGGCGTTTTACTTCCTCTCCGGCGGCTGGGCCGTCCTCGCGATGTTCGTCGTCTGGACCTCGACGCTCGGCGTCTACGCGCTGATGGTCCTGTTCGGCTTCGGGATCTCCATCCTCGGACTCCCCGGTCGCCTCCGCGATGCGATCGGCGATCGACGCTCCTGAGTCGTACCCACTCCGCCCGACTGTTACCCACCGCTCGCCCGACTCGAGACACCCACCGAGCCCTTACTGCGTCGTGACGACGCGCTGGCGCAGGAATCGTCGAACGCGATCCGCGTACGTCGCCGGGCGGTGGAGATTGCAGATGTGACCGACGCCCGCGAGCACCTCGAGGCGGGCGTCCTGGGCCGCGCCGGCGTGCGCTCGTTCTCCTCGTCGCATGATTTTGTCGTGCTCGCCGTTTAGCACCATCGTCGGGCCGGGGTACGTCGAGAGTTTCGCGCGGAAGTCCTCGCCGGCGATTTCCGGACCGGCGTTGCCGAACTGTCTCGGATAGATTCCCGCCTCGATGATCGCCGCCTCGACGTCCGCTGGGAGGTCCCGATTTCGAACCCACCGCTCGCCCAATCGCCGGACCGTCCGCTCTCCAATGTCCGGTTTCGTCGCGAGGCGAGCCAGCGCCCCGGCCCCTCGAGTGAGCGTCTCCATCCCGCCGACGGGGTTCGCGCTCGAACCGGTCAGCACCAGTCCGTCGACGTCGTCGGGGTAGCGGTAGGCGTACTCCGTCACGACGTACCCGCCGAGCGAGAGCCCGACCAACACCGCGCTGCCGTCCGTTTCCGTCTCGATCACGTGCTCGAGAACGGCGATTGCCGGGTTCATTCGAAACGGTTCGTTTGCGCGGTCGCCGTGACCGGGGAGATCGAACGCGACCGTGTGATAGTCGTCCGCAAGTCCGCGCACCTGCGGGAGCCAGAGTTTTCGCGTGAACATCGCGCCGTGAACGAAGACGATCGACTGGTGCTCGTCCGAGCCGGCGTCGTCGATAGCGCTGCGTCCACTGTCGGCCTCTCGTCGTGACATACCCCTCCAATCACGACCAACGGTGTAGTTTCCGGGCCGGAACACGCAACACGGATCGGCCGAGGGGTGGAGGGCGACCGTGTACGTCGCCCACTAAGGAGGCGCGCTCGTCCGTGTCGTCCGTACCGTGGCAGTCACTACGCCGTTACGCTTCGTCGGGCGAGCCCCCGCCCCCGCTGTCGAGTGCGGGAGTAACGGTATCGTCGGTCGACGGCAACTCACCCTCGAGTCGGATGGTCTCGGTGGTAACCTCGCGGACGGCGTCGCTGTGCAGGCCGATGCTTTGCTCGACGATGCCGTCCCACCCGATCGACGAGGTGATCGACTCGAGCGAATCGGTAGCCGGCCTGACGTACGCGATATCGCGGTCGACCGAGGTGACGACGGCGACGCGTTCTCCCGCGGCGTTTTCGACGGGTTTCCCGACGTCGTTCGGCGTAAGACGAGCGCTCATAGCGAAGACTACTCGGACGCCGGGCAAGCCGGTGGTGCCTGCAAGCGGCAAGTCGACTCGAGTGGACACCTCAGGGATCCGAGCGATTCCGAGGCTCTTCGGGGCCAGGAGTCGACTGATCAGTGGTTCGCACCTCACCGTCCGACGCGTCGTCCGCCGTCTCACCGGTTCGATCGCGGTCGCTCGGCCGAAACCCCTCTTCGAGGTGAACGCGGGTGTCGGAGGTCTCTCGAACGTCGCTCTCCTCGAGCGTGAACGGTTCGCCGAGGTCACCCCACCCGAATCGGGCCTTGATAGTGTCGAGCGCGTCGGGCTCCGGTTCGACGCGAATCGTCCCACCCTCGAGCGAGTCGACGGTTCCGATCACCCGGCCGTCGGCCCGTTCGACGAGTTTGCCGACGTCCTCGTCCGCCAACGATGCACACATGATCGGTGGTTCACCGTCGGGGAAAAAGCAGATACTGCCTGCAAGAGCCACGACCGACCGATTACTCGAGGAGACAAACGAGCCGTAGCCAGCGTCCACGACCAGCGTGTTACTCGAGGACGCGAATGCTCGAGCCGAGGTACTTCGAGAGAACGGCGGAGACGTCGTCGGCGTTGAACGCCTCGAGATCGGCCGCAATTTCGTCTTTGAGCGCCTCGAAGTACGCCTCGTCGACCTGCAGTTCCCGAAACGAGACGGATTCGACGGGTTCGTCGAGCCACTCCTCGATGAGGGTACACCCGTACGCCTCGTCGTTCACCTCGCCGCGCCACAGCGTCTCTCGGAAGAATTTCCAGCCGTCGGTGCCCGGCTCGGCGGCGTCGAAGAAGACGGTCACCGTCGGTTCGGCGGTCGACGGCTCGAGATGGACGTCGGGGCGCTCGGACTCGAGGTGGAGTCGGGCGCGAAAGACGTACTGGGCCTCCATCGCCTCAGGCGTTTCGCTCGGATTCGATGAGTTCGGCCATGTCGATATCCTCGTCGGTAATGCCCCCTTCCTCGTGGGAGGTCAGTCGGATTTCGACCTCCTCGTAGCGGATGATGGTCTCGGGGTGGTGAAACTGCGCTTCGGCGATTTCGCCGACCATCTGGGCGAAGTTGACGCCGCGGAGGTAGTCGTCGAACTCGTACGTCCGAACGATTTCGTCGCCATCGCGCGTCCACTCGTCGGGTAGCTGCGCCTCGATTTCGTCGTCGGAAAGCAGGTCGGCCATACGCACTCGAACGGAATCCATCCAAATAATGATTGCGTGTCGACGGATCGCGCTCGACTCGCGCGAATCGTGTTCACCGACAGGGACTTACCATCGAGACGGCTATGGAGAGATGTTCGTATGTGTGACCGGTCTGGAACGTGTTTAGATACCGACACCTGCCAGCTCGTGCTCAGAAACGAGCGCACCGGGATCGAGACCACCGAATACTACTGTAAGGCACACCTCGTCCTCCGGATCTGGGAAGTCGACGCCGACGACGATCTCGAGGTCGTCGACGCGACGAAGCTCTGGCACTAACGCTCGAGTGCTGGTCGCTCGAAAACCGACTGGTCACTCGAAAGCCGGCTGATCGCTCGAAAAACGGCTACTCTCTCGGAAATTCCCCTCACTACGTCGCAATCGTTCACACACCGTGTCGAGTCCGTTCCGCGCTAATCGTCGTCCGTCGCCTCGAGTCCGGATTCGGTCGCGACTGTCTCGGTCGGCAACGGTGGCGCGATCGGGCCGTCGTCGCCGCCGAACTCCGGATCGAACAACTGGAGTGCGGTGTTGATCGTGCTCCAGTCGTCTTCTGCAGCGGCTTCGCGGAGGCTCTTGGTCGGCGGCGCGAGCAGTTGATTGACTAATGCGTCGGCCATCGACTCGACGATTTCTCGCTGAGCGGGCGAAAATTCCTCGCCCTCGAGTCGCGAGAGCGCCGTCTCGAGTTCACGCTGTTTCATTCGCTCGGCGGATTCGTACATCGCGGCGATGACCTCGTCCGCGCGAGCGCGTTTGTACTGCTCACAGAGCAACTCGAATTCGGCATCGACCATCGACTCGACCTCGAGAGCCGCGTCGGCGCGTTGTTCGCGGGTCTCGGCGGTGATCGACTCGAGGTCGTCCAGATCGTAGACGGTCACCGACGGGAGATCGTCGGCTGCCGGCGCGACGTCTCGAGGTTGGCCGAGGTCGACGACGACTCGCGTCGAATCGTCCCCGGCAGTCGAACGGCTGCCCGCGCTCTCGGCGGAGCCGCCGGATTCGAAGTGCGTCTCCTCGAGAACCGGCTCGGCGCTCCCGGTAGCCGTAACGACGACGGCGACGTCGCTTGCGAGGGACTCGAGCGCCGACAGCGACGTCGCACTGGCCGTTGCCTCGAGTTCGCTCGCGAGGTGTTCGGCGTGGTCGACCGTTCGGTTGGCGACCACGACCTCCGAAACGCCCGCGTCTGCGAGGTTTCGAGCCGCGAGTCGCCCCATCTCGCCGGCCCCAACGACGAGCGCGCGAACGCCCTCGAGCGATCGTTCCTGTGCGGCGAGCGTGGTCGCTGCAGAGCCGAGTGAGACGATGCCCTCGTTGATTTCGGTCTCGGTTCGCGCCCGTTCGCCGACGTGGATGGCCTTCGTGACGGCAGCCTCGAGCATTTCGCCGATACCGCCGGCGCTCTGGGCGTCCTCGTAGGCCGTTCGTACCTGGCCGAGAATCTGGTCTTCGCCGAGGACGACCGACTCGAGGCCGGCCGCGACAGAGAGGAGGTGTCGAAGGCTCTCGTCGTGGTCGCTGACGACCACGCTGTCGTCGTCGACACCGTCGAAAAACTGGGAGACGGCGACGCGACCGACGGCGGCGTCGCTGGCGACGACGTACGCTTCGACTCGGTTACACGTCGAGAGGACGTACGCCTCTTCGATCGCTGGGACGGAGCACAGGTCCGTCACACCGTGTCGTTGACTCTCGGGGCTCGCGGCGGCGAGGTCGTCGACACTCCCGCTCTCGTGGGTGACGCGTGCACCGGTTACGACACCGGATGGGATCACGATCGATCACCCTCGGTAGGCAGTTCTTCGCTCAGCACGTCCTCAATCACTTGTCCACAGTTAGGAGCACCCGTACGTAAAGCTGTCCAAACGCCAGGACGTTCGACGACGTCGGTGACGATCTCCCGACGGCGTTCGGGCGACACGTCCCGGGATTTGAGTTCCTCCCTGAGTTCGCCACAGAGTCGAGCCATCTCGCCCGCTCCCTCGAGCGTCTCCTCGAGTTCGCGTCGGAGATGTTTGCTCACGGCGGGTGCCGTCCCGCCGGTCGCGATCGAGACGACGACCGGGTCTTCCCGAACGGTTGCGGGCACGACGACGCTTCCCGCGTCGCGTTCCCCCGAGCGATCCGCGCGGTTGAGCAAGATACTGCGGGCTCGAGTCGCTCGTTCGATCGCGTCGTTGATCGCCTCGTCGCTCGTCGCGGCGACGACCAGCGCGGGGTCGACGCGCTCGAGCCAGTCGTCGATCTCCTCCGGCTCGGGTGCGCCCCGAATGCGAGACGCGCCGCCGAAGGATTCGTCCGCGAACTCGGGGCTCACGACGACGACATCTGCCTCTCGAGCGAACCGGCGAGCCTTTCGCGCGCCGACCGAACCGCCGCCGAAGACGAGAATGCGAGCACTCGAGAAATCGTGCAGCAGTGGAATCATCCGTGCCCACCTTTTTTCCACTCGGGTCCGCGGAGCGGACCACTCGCGCAAAAAATCCGTCCGGCGAGAGCGCTGCTCTCGCTGACCGTCGCTCGCGGACAAATCATGTTTGCAGTTCGTCACCCCCCGTTGTGTTCGCGTCCGCTCGCTCCTCGAGCCGGATACCCGTTTTCTTCAATATTTGCGTCGAAAACAACGAGTCCCAGTCGTCCGCATCGACGTCCCAGTACTCGGCCATCGTGTCGCGAACCTGCTCGATGCGCCGGTCACTTTCGGCCTCGCTGCGGCCGTGGGTCATCGCGAAGAAGTTGTACGGCCAGACGCCCTCGTGACGCGGCCGTTCGTAGCAGTGCGTGACGAACGGTAGCGAGGCGACTTCGGGGCCGACCTCGCTGACGAGTTCGTCGGGGACGTTCCAGACGGTCATCCCGTTTTCCGTGTAGCCGAGGGCATAGTGATTCGGGACGACGCCGATGCGTCGAATCTTGCCCTCTCGATCGAAGCGTTTCGTGGTCTCGAGTACCCACTCGCGGTCCTGGTCGATCGCGTCGGCCACGTCTGCGTATGGGGTCTCGGTGAGGGGCAGTCCGCCCTGCACCTCGAGCACGAGGTCGCGTTCGGCCGGAGTCAACGTGGAGGCGTCGGTGGGCGACACGTCGGGACCGGGGGCCGAGCAGTCGACGCCCGGTGTGGTCGAATCGCTCGAGTCCGAGTCCGAGGGACCGAGTGGTCCGTCGACGTAGAATTTGGCTTCGACGCGAAACTCCTGTTGTTTGGGCAGGTTGTACGTCTCCTGGCCGGTTTCGGCCTCGATCTGCTCGAGGACCGCATCGACCTGTTGGGCTTTGGCAACGCTCACGACGAACCAGACGTTCAGGTACGGATGCTCGCGTTCGTAGTTGTGTGCGACCTCGCGGTGGTCGTTGACGGTCTCGACGACCTCGTCGAAACGCTCGTCGGGGGCGTGCATGGCGACCAGCGTCGCCGCACCGCCGATCTCTTGTGCGTTGACGAGCGGGCCGAATCGGGAGAGCACGCCGCGCTCGTCCAGGTCACGAATCGTCTCGAGCAGCGCCGTCGCGTCGATGTCGATCCCTCGATCGCGCATCGCGGCCGCTGCGTGTTCGAAGGGCCGTTTCGCGACGGGAAAGCCGCCCTGAAAGGCGTTGACGACCGCCCGTTCGCGTTCGGTGAGGTCGACGTCCGAAGTCATACGCGTGCTCGGTACTGCTCGCTGATAAACAATCCGTCCTTTAGTCGCCGCGAACGCCCGTGACGTCGAAGCCGAGGTCGCGGATGTCGTCGAGAATCGCCTCGTGATCGGCGCTCGCTCGGTAGTAGATCACGATGTCGAAACTCCCCTCTCGCAGGAGTTGCTGGCACTCCCAGACGAATTCCTCGTCCTCGAGCGTCAGCCCCTGGTGTTGGTTCGAGGAAAAGTCGGTATCGTCGTTGCCCGAGTAGACGTAACAGTCGGTCGGATCGTGACCCGAGTGCGTGGCGATAACGTCGCCGACGTCGATCGTCGCCTGCATCATCTGGACGTCCGCTTGCCCGTCGTAGTCGGTGTGGACGATCGCACCGTTGAGGTCGATTTCGCCCGGCTCGAGCAACGCCTTGGTCCGCCGGTAGAGGTCGTCGTCGATGGTGTCTGCCATTGTCCACCGCGACGCACGCCGAACTGATAGCCGTCACGATTTCCCCCGTTCGTGACGCCCCTTTCGTTCTCATGGTGTCGTATACCACACAAGACACATAGGGATCGCTGACCTTTTGTTCGCCAATGAAGCGCTGGCTCCGGCAACGCGTCGATGCAGTCTACGAGGAGGTGCTCTCGAGAGAGGTTTCCGGCGCGCCGACGCACGTTGCAGTTATTCAAGACGGGAACAGACGGTACGCCCGTCGGAAGGGCGACGACGCGACCGACGGCCACCGCGAAGGCGTCCAGACGACCGAACAGGTCCTCGAGTGGTGTCAGGAAATCGGCGTCGAGGAGCTCACGCTGTACACGTTCTCGACGGAGAACTTCGACCGGCCGGAAGCGGAAAACGAGGCGCTGTTCGACCTGCTCTGTGAGAAACTCCGCGAGTTCGCCGACGCCGACCGCGTTCACGATAACGGCGTCCAAATTCGCGCCCTCGGCGAGGTCGAACGCCTCCCCGAACGCGTCCGCGACGCCGTCGAGTACGCCGAACGCCGAACCCGAAGCTACGATCAGTTCGTTCTCAACATCGCCCTCGCCTACGGCGGCCGGTCACAACTGCTCGAGGCGGTTCAGGGCGTCGCAACGGACGTCGAGCGCGCGGGGCTCGAGCCCGGAGAGATCACCGTCGAGACGATCGAAAACCGACTCTACGACCGCCCGGTTCGCGACGTCGACTTGATCATCCGAACGGGCGGGGACGAACGGACCTCGAACTTCCTGCCGTGGCACGCCAACGGAAACGAAGCGGCAGTCTTCTTCTGTGCTCCCTACTGGCCGGAGTTCTCCAAGGCGGACTTCCTTCGCGGAATCCGGACCTACGAGCACCGCGAGGAGTCCTGGCGACGAACCCGTGCGCGACGCGCCATCGCCCTCCTCGGAGCCGTCAGCGATCCCGAACTCGTCGAAGCGAAATCGGTCGTCGAACGATTCCGCGATTCGCTGCCCTCCGGCGAGCAACCCGATCCGGAAGAGCTCGAGACGACCGAGAGCACTCACGCCGACGGACTCGACTCGAGCGGACAGGCCGCGGACTGAGCGGCTGTCGTGGTTCTTTACCGGTGGTCGCTGCTCCGGGGAGTGATTATCGGGAAACCGTTACAGCACCCGTACGAGCCGCTTCAGTCGGCATTTTCGCAGTAGTATTATTCTCGACGTGACAGCATTGTTCCACAAGAGCTATAGTTGTCATTCGTGCATCAGTAACCATGTCATCACCCCACATTCGTATCGACATCGACAGGTTTGCACGGGTGACCGATCTGTCCGTCGAGACGGCGTACTCCATCCTCGCAACCGGTCGGACGCGGATCAGCATCTATCTCCTCTCGAGGGCCGAGCCGACGCTCACACTCGAGTCTCTCGCGTCGGGAATGGCGCGTCTCGACGGTGTCTCATTGGAGCGTGCACGCGTGTCACTCGTCCACGAGATACTGCCAAAACTCGAGGATTATGGTGTTCTCAGCTACGAATTACAGGGCGAGGAGTTGTCCGTCGACGGGCCGATCGTCGGGCTCGAGAATCCACTCGGTGTGGTAGTGGAAACCGTCGAGACACCGGCGCGCACAGGAGTAGATCGGTAACCGACGTTTCCTATCGACCGAACCGTCGAGAGCGATTGCAGTACTCTCGAACGGCACGCAAGAAGTCTCGTTTGCGGAGGTCCCGCCAGTTGACGTCGGTGAAGTACAACTCCGAGTACACCGATTGCCAGATCATGAAATCGGAGAGTCGCTCGGCACCGGTTTTGATGACGAGGTCGGGTTCGGAGGGAAAGATCAGGTGTTCTTCGACCTGCTCGTCGTCGATCTCGTCGGGCTCGAGTTCGCCATCTTCGACCCGCGTCGCGAGCGTCCTGACGGCGCTGGTGAACTCGTGTTTGCCCCCGAGGCCGATCCCGATCCGAATCGGCGCGTCGGCGCGCGTCCGGTCGTCCGGTCCGCGAACGGCAACCGGTTGCGGTGCCTCGATCGTCTCGAGTTCTCGTCGCAACGCCGGAACGGCAGCCGTGTCGAGAACGCTCACGTACACCGTCACCTGCGAGGCGTACTCGAACGCCCAGCCGAAACAGTCGGTCAGCGTCTCGTACGCTCCGCGCTCGAGCAAGTCCCGTTCGGTGAGGACGAGGGCGATGTGGTCCGGCGGCTCACCCTCGTGGCGGCGAATGCGAAGCGACAGATACTGTTCGTACACTCCCACAGCGGGAGCGTTTCCCGCCCGTTCCTATACCGGTTACGGGTTTTCACGCCACGGGAACGCGAAACCCAAAGCGGACCGTTCGATCGTGCACACTCGAGGACGGTGCCCGGTGCGTGACTCACTGAGGATGGCGAAAACACGGGTGTGAGAGGGTTCGGAACGGTTCACGAACCTTCAAGTAATCGCCACAGAAAGGACTCGATATCGTGACAGCAGCCGTTCGGCGGGCAGGTGCGTTTGCACTCCTTTGTACGCTCGCCCTCGCCGTCCCGGTCGGCGGCCCGTGGGTTGGCGCTGCGATCGCAGCCACGGTCATTTTGGGTGCGTTCGCCGTCACCGACGGGCCGCTCTTCGACCTCCTCGCGTACCCGGGTGATTACGAGGACGGACGGCTGTACGGACTCATCACCTTCGTTCTCGCGGCCGTGACGCTCGGACTCATTTCGATTACGACGTCGATGTCGGTCGTCATCTTCGTCGCCACCGTGTTGCTCATCGGCTACGGCAACGTCGCAGAGCAACTCACTCGACGCCGAACCGACCACACCATCGTCCCCGTAGCCGTCTTCTGCCTGGTCTCGACCGGTGGTTCCGTCGCCGGACAGGCCGTTACGTACGCACTCACCGCTGAAAGCGGCGTTCAGGAAACGATCGGCTCGAGCGCCCCGACGATGGTCTTTCTCGGCGCGAGCGGCGCGCTCCTCGCTTCACTGTTACGCGACATCTTCCTCGCACGCGACGACCCGATCGTCATGCTCTCGGTTGGCCTCCTGGGTTGGCTGCTCGCCGAACTCGAGCCAGCACTCTCGCTCACGGTCGGCGAAATCGCCCTCGCACTCGCAATTACCGCAGCCCTCGGCTACGCCTCTTACGCCCTCAAGACGGCTTCCATCGCGGGGATGCTCACCGGCGTGTTGCTCGGATTATTGACGATCGTCCTCGGCGGGTACGGCTGGTTCGTCGTCTTGATCTCCTTTTTCGCGATCGGCGGCCTCTCCTCGAAGTTCCGGTACGAAGAGAAAGCGGAGATGGGCGTCGCCGAAGCGAACGACGGCGCACGCGGCAGCGGGAACGTCCTCGGGAACGCAGCGGTCGCGATCATCGCCGTCCTCGGCTACGCTGCCAGTTCGGCCTCGCTCGTGCCCGGAGACCCCGAACCGACGCTGTTTCTGTTCGCCTTTGCCGGCTCTGTGGCGACGGCCATGAGCGACACCCTCTCGAGCGAGATCGGCAGCGTCTTCGAGACGCCCCGACTGATCACGACCCTCGAGCCCGTCGAACCGGGCACCGACGGCGGCGTCACCTGGCAGGGTGAAGTCGCCGGTATCGCCGGCGCAGTGGTCGTCGCCGGCATCTCCTACCTCCTCTTTCCCGAGGTCACCGTCGTCGGTGCCGTCATCATCGTCACCGCCGGCATCGTCGGGATGACCGTCGACAGTCTGCTGGGAGCGACGCTCGAGGGGACGGTGCTCGGAAATCAGGGGGTAAACTTCCTCGCGACGCTCTCTGGAGCGATAATCTGTGCACTCCTCGTCGTCTCGTTCGCCGTCTTCGGCTGAGGAGAGCACCGGCGAAATTCAGTCAATTCGGCTCGTCTGCCGTCGGATCGACCTCCGTACTCGACCACCACTGAGAGTACGCAGCCGCGTTCGTCGCGGCGAACACGACGAGTATCCAGAGTCCGAGCAAGGCGAGTGCGGCCGTCGGTGGCGGGGACATCTCGAGCGAATCGTGCGCCGGCACGGGTATCAACACGTCGGTCCGAGCATCTTCAAGAAGTCCGGAAGAACCCGAGAGCCGAAGGGTTACTCCGTCTCGGGTGGCTCCGCGGCGATGTCGTCGATTGCGTGTATCTGCACGCCCGTCGGCCGCTTGGTGAACTGACCGAGCGACTGGGCGACGATCCGTTCGACGCCGCGGTCAGCCGCCAGGTCGAGTACTCGCTGATCGAGGATATCGTCGAGAACGACCGTCGCCGGGGCCGACTCGAGTCCCTCGAGTTCGTCGTAGACCTCCCCGGCGGGCGCTTCGTCGATCGGCTCACCGTCGGCGTCGAGGAACCGGACGGTGTCGGTCTCCGCCCGGATGATCGCCGTCGCGTGCTCGTAAACGGTCCGGGGCGACTCGGAATCGTCCTCGAGTGCCTGCGGTGACGTCGCATCGCGTGATGTGGGGGCCGAGTCGACCGCGTCCGCGTCCTCGAGTGCATCCGGACGTGTCGACGAGCGCGTCGTCGTCGCGTCGTCAGTGGGGGTGGAAATCGCAGGCGCGTCTGAGACGTCTCGAGTCGCCGTCGGTGTCGATTCCGTCGCGTTCGGAGGCGAGTTGCGCTCAGTCTCCGTCGGTGCCGGTGCGGGGGTCGAACTGCCGTCCGTCGCAGCGACCGCCTCCCGCGGTTCGTTTACCCCCGAGACGACGTCGTAGGGGGTTTTGTTGCGCAGCGAGGCGAACAATTGGTGGTGATCGAGTTCCTCGACGGAGGTTCCCGACGGCGCGAACGCCACGTAATCGACGTCGCCGACCTGCGCGAGTTCTTCGAAGATGAGGTCACCGCCGCGGTCGCCGTCGAGAAACGCCGTCACCGTCCGGTGGTGTGAGAGTTCGGCCACGGCGTCGGGAACGTTGGTCCCCTCGACCGCGATGGCGTTTTTGACGCCGTACTTGAGCAGGGTGAGCACGTCCGAGCGGCCTTCGACCACGATTATCGCGTCGCTGTCGGTCACTCGCGGCCCGGCGGGAAGGCCCTCGTACTCGGTGATGTCCTCGACGCGAACGTGTTGGCGGACCTCCGAGAGAATCTCCTCGGAGCTCATCACGGAGTCGTCGAATCCCGTCTGCAGGAGTTCCTTCGCTCGATCGACGACCTCCTTGCGTTTGGCCGCGCGAACGTCTTCGATCTCCGTGACCTCGAGGTCGGCGTGACACGGGCCGACGCGATCGGTCGTCTCGAGCGAGGCCGCGAGCGTCGCGGTTTCGACCTTGTCGAGGCTGGTCGCGATGGTCAGGTGGCCGTGTGACTGGCCGGCGGTACTCGATATTTTGACGTCGATGCGCCCAACTTTCCCCGATTGCCGGAGGTCGCGGAGGTCGAGGTCGTCGCCGAGCAAGCCTTCCGTCTGGCCGAAGATGGCCCCGACGACGTCGCTTCGCTCGACGACACCGTCTGCAGTGACGTCGGCGTGGATGAGGTATTTCGAGGTGTCTTCCATGGTATCTCCCCTCGGATGCGATACCGCAGACACGGTACCGCAAGCGGTTACCTAGATTTTGGGCCGTGACGGGGAAATAGCTGTTGACCTGTACATCATCACTATCGTCACGAGAGCGTGAGCGAAACGCGACACGAAAGGAGTACGAGGCCACTCAGTACGCTGGCCGAACCCAGTACCAGTACGTCGTCACGGCGAGCAAGACGACCGACCCGCCGAGGAAAAAGAGTAGACCCGGGGGCACCGTCGTGAACAGTACCTCTGCGACCTCCGCCGTCCCGTCCCCTGATCCCTCGAGTGAACCGTCACCGGTTATCGATTCCCCACCTGCGCCGTCACCGTCTGCACCGTCGCCATCAGTGCCGTCCTCGCCGGACGCTTCGTCGTCGGAGTCCGCATCCTGCGCGCCGAAATCGTCGTCAGCGTCGTCGGCACTCGAGTCGCCCGTTCCATCGGCGTCGGCTCCGTCGACATCGTCTCCCTCGGTATCGGCTCTCTCGGTATCGGCTCCATCGCCGCCAGTCTCGTCTGTGTCGTCGGTGCCGTCAGCGTCGTCAGTTCCGGCCGGTGCACCTGCACCGCCAGCCGAACCGTCAGCGGCTGATTCGGCCCAGTTGGTCAGTCCGAGTTGGACCAACAGACTCCCTCCAGCGAGGACGGTGAGACCGCCGACGAACCTCGAGAGGGCTTCGCGCAGCCGACTCGCGGCAGATTCGTCGCTCGTGACGATCAACGGCCCATTCGTCGTCGCGTAGACGCTCATCTCGTTCCCCCGCGAGGAGTACCAGGTGTCGACGACCTCGACCAATCCCGCCTCCTCGAGGTTCTCGAGGTGATAGCGGACGTTCTGTATCGAGGAATCGATCGCGTCGGCGACGTCACTCGGTGTCCCCGGTTCGTCGTCTAACCGTGCGTAGATCCGCCGCGCCGTCGTCGACGAGAGCGCGCTAAACACGGCGTCGGCGTCTTCACCCTCGAGGTCGACGACGCGCGGTTGGCCCTCGGTTTCTGTGGGCTCAGAACGGAACGGAAACAGCCGGGCCATATCAGTTCAAGTGACATTCGCCTGCCGACCCCTATACTCTTTCTCCTCCCTGAAAGAGCGATTTCACCTTGGGGAAAGTGCACGACGGCACGCACTCGAGCACCCGATAGGAAATTCTCTTCAATGGATAGTGTTGAAGGGAAACGATTACCAACGTCGACTCCAACCACGGCATATGCGTCGACTCGAAGTCTGGGGGTGGATCGTCGTCGCGGTCGTTCTCTGCGGACTCGCGATTCCGTGGTTCCTCTGGGGTGACGGTACCGTCGTCTGGGGAATACCGCTGTGGCTCTGGTGGCACGTCGGCTGGATGGGGGTTGCATCGGTCGTTTTCTGGGTGTTTACCCAACGAGCCTGGGGGATCGGCATCGAATCGAACTCGACGGCGACGGACTCGAGCGACGAGGGAAACTCGAGTCGAGCCTCGGGGACGGGAGGTGAACGACAGTGACGCTGGCGATCCAACTCGGTATCATCGTCGGCTACCTGATTCTCGCGTTGGTCATCGGGTTAGTCGCCTACCGGCTGACCGACCGAACGGCGGAGGACTTCTACCTGGCGAGTCGAACCTTTGGAACCATCGTCTTGCTCTTCACGACGTTTGCGACGCTCCTCTCGGCGTTCACGTTCTTCGCCGGGCCGAACGTCGCCTATCAGGAAGGCCCCGAATGGGTGCTCGTCATGGGCCTGATGGACGGCATCATCTTCGCCATCCTCTGGTACGTCATCGGCTACAAACAGTGGCTGCTCGGCCAGCGATACGACTACGTCACCCTCTGTGAGATGCTCGGCGACCGCTTCGCCTCGAGACGGCTTCGCGGCCTCGTCGCGGGGATCAGCCTGCTTTGGCTCTTTCCGTACGTCATGCTCCAGCAGGTGGGCGCAGGCACGGCCCTCGAGGCCCTGACCGAGGGGGCCGTCCCCTACGCCGTCGGCGCAGGGCTCATTACGGCGTTCATGATCCTCTACGTCGTCGTCGCCGGCATGCGCGGCATCGCCTGGACCGACACCCTGCAAGGGGCGTTCATGCTCTTCGCGACGTGGATCGCCCTGCTCTGGGTGCTCGCCGTCGTCGGCGGTCCGAGTGCGGCGACGTCGGCACTCGAGGCCGAAGCGGCTCACCACCTCGCGCTGGGGAGTGACTTCTACACGGTTCAGTGGATGCTCTCGACGGCGATCACGATCGGCTTTGGCGTCGCGATGTTCCCGCAGGTGAACCAGCGATTCTTCGCCGCGGGTTCGCGAACGGTACTCAAACGATCGTTCGCGCTGTGGCCGATCCTCTGCGTCCTCCTGTTCGTTCCCTCGTTCATGCTCGGCGCGTGGGCTCGCGGCCTCGACGTGACGATTCCGGAGGGCGAGAACGTTCTCCCCGTCGTGCTCGCGGAGTACACGCCCGTCTGGTTCGCCGCGCTGGTCATCGCCGGCGCGATGGCTGCGATGATGTCCTCTTCGGACTCGATGTTGCTCTCGGGGTCGTCGTACTTCACGCGGGACCTCTACAGACCGTTCGTCGAAGCGGACCTCTCCGAGCGCCGCGAGGATCTCCTCGCTCGAGTCGGCGTCGTGATCTTTGCCACGGCCGCGTTCGTCGCCAGCCTCTGGAATCCGGCCACGCTGTTCGAACTCGGCGACGCAGCATTCAGCGGTTTCGCCCAGCTCGCCCTCCCCGTGATGGTCGCCCTCTACTGGCGACGGACGACTCGGGCCGGCATCACCGCCGGAATCGTCCTCAGTCAGGCGTTTTACCTCTCGAGTCTCTTCGTCGCCGTCGTCCCGCGCGTCTACGCCGGGTGGACGGCCGGTCTGGTCGGTATGGGAATCGGACTCGTCGTCACCGTCGGCGTCTCGCTGCTGACGTCACCCGCGGCCGACGAGCAACAGTCGCTCTACTTCGACGAACTGGGTGCTGACTGAAGCGAAGTCGTTTCGTCCCTTCGGACGTCCGGTTCTGATTCGCCTCACACACCACCGTCCGCATCGATTTCCGCCGACATCGCTACTTAGTAGCTCCTCGCCGTCTACCCGCACATGGATCTCGACCTCGACGGTAACAGCGCACTGGTGACGGCCTCCTCGAGCGGCCTCGGCTTCGCGAGCGCCCAGGCACTGGCCGCAGCGGGTGCGAACGTGATGCTCTGTGGTCGCGACGAGGAGCGTCTCGAGAACGCTCGCGCGGAACTCGCGGAGACGGCGGCGGGGGAAGTGCTGGCCACGCCGGCCGACATCACCGATCCGGACGACGTGACCCACCTCGTGAGCGAGACGGTTGACGCCTTCGGCGGCCTCGATCACCTCGTCACGAGTGCAGGCGGCCCGCCGAGTACGACCTTCCTCGAGACCGACGAACAGGACTGGTACCAGACCTACGACCTGCTCGTGATGAGCGTCGTCTGGACCGTCGAGGAGTCCCGCGAACACCTCCTCGACTCCGACTACGGCACGATCACCTGCATCACCTCGAGAACGGTTCGGGAGGTGGCTGACGGCCTCCTCCTGTCGAATTCGGTTCGTCGGAGCGTGAGCGGACTGGTCAAGACGATTTCCCGGGAGTTCGCCCCGGAGATCCGCGCGAACGCCGTCCTCCCGGGGACGATCGAGACCGCACGCATCGAGGAACTCGTCGAAGCGAACGTCGAACGCGGCATCTACGACGACTACGAGGACGGACTCGCCGCCCTCGCAGACGAGATTCCGATGGACCGACTGGGCGAGCCTCGGGAGTTAGGCGATATCGTCGCCGTCCTCTCGAGTCCGCGCTCGAGTTTCGTCACCGGCGTCGAGGTGCCGATCGACGGCGGATTGATGCGAAGTTAGGCTCGAATCGTAACGCTCTCTTATCGCCCCAATCTGGCAGTACTCGTGTACCGATCGGCACAGCTCGCGGGATACTTCGCGTTGCTCCTGACGGCTGGTGCCTTACTCGTCGGCTCGCTGGTCGAGCCCGTGGAGATGCCCGCCGGAACGACCGGCGTGCAGGTCGGACTCGTGGTGACGGCCGCCGTCGCCGGACTCGTCGAGCACCGACGCTCGCTCGGCGCGTTCGAGTCGGACCAGCCGGGCTTCGATCGCTCGGACGCAATCGATGGGTTCGCCGTCGTCGTCGGGGCCCTCGCAACCTACGCGCTGAGCGTCTACGCCGGCCTCGGGCCGGTGCTCGCCTCCGCGCTGGTCGGGCTGTTCGCCGGCCTCGCCGTCGCGAACGTCGGCGCGCCGGTTTACTGCGGCTCGTTCGTCGGCATGGCCTCGCCCGGCGTCTTCGGCTCCCTCGAGTACGTCGCCCTCGCCGGCATCGTCTCGGGAGTCGCGTTCGCCGCGACTTCGGAATCGTTCGGCGGCGTCGGGGGCAAACTCGGCACGCTCGCGCTGTTCGGCTGTCTCACGGCGGGCGCGCTCGTCGGTCTCGAGTACGCCGATCCCGGCGCGCCCGAGTGGGAGTTCCTCTCCCTAATCGTCCCCGTCGCGGCCGCTGGCGCGGTCGCCACGGTCGTCCTGAGCGTCCGTCTCGAGTGGGGTGGGGTCGTCGGCTCCGGCGTCGTCGGCGTGGTCGCCGGAATCGCCTTTCCGCTCGCGTTTCCGGACCTCGGTTCGACGCTCGCCGCCGTTGCCTTCTGTGCCTCTTTCGTCGGCATGTCGAGCGTCGATCGGCTGGCCGACGAGTGGCAGGTCGCCGTCGCTGGGGCCCTCTCCGGACTGGTCTTTCTGGCCGTGACGCCCGTCTTCGAGGGTGCTGGCGGCAAACTCGGCACGATCGCGTTCGTCTCCTGTATCGCCGTCCTCGGGGCGCTCGAAGTGCGCGAGGCTGCCGTCGAGTACGTACGTTGAGAACGAGGGAGAACAGTTAGTCGGCCGAAATCTGGCAGGTTCCGTCGTAGGAGACGTCTTCGACTGACTCGATTTCCGGTTCGTCGCCACACACTGGACAGGTCGGGTTCGAGCGCACGTCGACCGTCTCGAAGCCCATGTCCATGGCGTCGTACATGAGGAGGCGACCCTCGAGTACCTCGCCCTTCCCGAGGACGTACTTGACGACCTCGGTGGCCTGAATGCACCCGACGGTACCGGGAAGGACGCCGAGGACGCCCGTGGTCGCACAGTCGGGGACGGTTCCCGGTTCGGGCGCTTCGGGGAAGATGCAGCGGTAACACGGTGGAGAGTCCGGAGACTGATCGGCGCCGGTCCCGTCGCTCGAGTCGTCCCCGACGCTTGACTCGGCCCCGCGCTCGTTCGTGAACGTCGTCACCTGTCCCTCGAAGCGGTAGATCGCGCCGTGAGAGAGTGGCGTCTCGGTGAGGACGCAGTGGTCGTTGAGCAGGTACCGCGTCGCGAAGTTGTCGCTGGCGTCGAGGACCACGTCGTACGCTGCGACGAGGTCGGCGACGTTCTCGGCCGTGATCCGCGTCTCGTGTGCGTCGACGTCGATGTCGGGGTTCAGCGCGTCGACGTAGTCGGCCGCGCTCTCGACTTTCGGCCGGCCGACGTCGGCGTCGCCGTGGACGATCTGGCGCTGGAGGTTCGAGCGTTCGACGACGTCGTCGTCGACGATGCCGAGTCGACCGATTCCAGCGGCCGCGAGGTACTGAATCGCGGGCGAACCGAGGCCCCCAGCGCCGACGACGAGCACCGAGGCGTCGAGCAGTCGCTGTTGGCCCTCGGGCCCAATCTCGTCCATGATGACGTGTCTCGAGTACCGATCGAGTTGGGTCGCATCGAGGCGAAGGTCGCTCATACCCGTCAATTCGGCCGAGAAGGGGAAAAGTCCGCTGGTCGGGTGGCGAGTCGAGCGTCTCGAGCAACCGAGACTGGGTCAGAACCGATGGCCAACGGTTTGACCTATCGTGGATCGGGGTTTGAGAGAGACCACTCGAGGCAGAGATGTGGGTGAACCACACAGTTTAAGAGCGTGGGAGTTATTGACACACCTATGGCAACCTCACCCAGTGGAGCCGGTGACGACGTCATCGATCAATACCTTGCCGACCGCGGTCACGCGGTAGAACAAGTCGGGTGGGAACAGGACTATAACAAAAAGCAGTGCCCCGATTGTGGCGGACTTCACGATACGTCCGCACGAAGTTGTACCGTTTGCGGGTGGGAGCCGACGGTGTAATCCCCCGCTCCCGTCTTCCCACCCGGAACCGAACTGCTCGCCTGCCGTTTCGTTTCGAGCCGTCGACATTCACAGAGAGCAACTGCGTCGTCGAGGGTGGAGATATCCACATTTTTTAGTCAACCGTCCCTCGTTGCAGTCGTCCAGAGTCGACCCACAGATCCGTTTCGTACGTCGTGGGACGGACGGACAGCCTCTCGGACCAAGGAAACAGCGTCGACAAGCGATTGTTACCCGCGATTATCCGACGGAGGGAACCGATAATATTTCCAACTGTGTTCGATACAATTATATTCTCTCCATCACCAACATTTCGCTGAGAACGACTATGCCGGAGTGCCAGAACTGTGGGACGTTCGTCACGGATGCATACGCTCGCGTGTTCACACCGCGTGGCGTCGACAACCCTCGAGTCTGTCCCGACTGCCGGGATAAGATCCGAGACGGTGCCGAAATTCGGAACGCACGTTCGACGCGAAATCAGTAGAGCCCGCAAAACAGCGTCCCGCCGCAGTCCCCGGAATCGAGTCGACGTTTTTCTCGAGGAAAACCCACGTGACTTATGGGTGTCGCGCCCCTGAACAGCTACAATGGCTACCACGGAGACGAAGGTGACCCGGTTGTTCGGTGGTCCGGGCAGCGGGAAGACGACTGCCCTGCTCGACCACGTCGAAGAAATCCTCGAACAGGATGACGTGACGTTCCGGGATATCCTCGTCGTCTCGTACACTCGTGCGGCTGCACAAGAGGTTCGTGAGCGATTGGCTGAGCGACTCGACGAGAGTCCGCGTGCCCTGCAAGGAAACGTCTGTACGATGCACGCGAAGGCCTACGAACTGCTCGATCTCTCTCGAAACGACGTCATCGGCGAGTCCGACAAAGAAGAGTTCTGTGAGGAGTACGGCATCGAGTACGAAGACGAGTACAGTGGTGCCGGTCGCCGAACCGCTCGCTCGACGACGATCGGAAACAAGATCATCGCGACGAGCCAGTGGCTCCAGCGGACCAGCCGCGACGTCGCCGACTGGTACGATGTCCCCTTCCAATGGGACGAAGAGGAGGTTCGACTCCCGCCCGAGATCGACTCGAACGCCCAGGAGGGCAACAAGTACACGCCGACGTGGCCCTCCGACGACGACCGAATCGACGTTCCCGAAGCGATTCGCGGCTGGCGCTCCTACAAGGGCGAACACGGCAAGATCGGCTTCGCGGACATGCTCGAGCGCGTCAAACAACGCTCGCTCCTCCCGAGCGTCGACTACCTCGTGATCGACGAGTTTCAGGACATCACGACGATGCAATACGACGTCTACGAGGAATGGAAACCACACATGGAGCAGGTCCTCATCGCCGGCGACGACGATCAGGTTGTCTACTCCTGGCAGGGGGCCGATCCGGCACTCTTACTCGACGAGGAAGTCGACGACGACGTTATTCTGCCAAACTCCTACCGGCTTCCATCGAACGTCCTCAATGCCGTCAACAAGGAAATTCGCCACATCGACAAGCGCCAGGACAAGGACCTCAAGCCGCGAAAAGAGGGCGGTGCCGTCGAAGCCCGGCGCAACGCCTCCATGCTCGACGTCGTCCGAATGGTCCGCCGAACGCTCGTCGAAGACGATAGCACCATCATGATCCTGTTCCGGGCGCGCTATCAGATGTTCCAGTTCATCGACGAGTTCATCACCGAAGGCGTCCCCTTCACCTCGCTGACCGACCAGCGAATGTGGACCGACCGACTCACCCAGTACGTCCGCGCCGTCGAAGCGCTCGAGGAAGGTGAAGACGTTACCGGCCTGCAGGCACGACGCCTCGCCGACATGCTTCAGGAGTCCGCGTTCGGAACGAACGAACGCGACGGACTCTTCGACGAAATCGACGAGCGCCAGGAAGAGACCGGCATCGAGGACCTCGAGGAACTCATGATTCCGGCCGACGTAATCGAGGAGTACGCCCCGTTCATGCCCGGCCCAGCCTCGGCGTCTGACATGGTCCGGAAAGTGACGAACTTCCAGAAGAAAAGCATCAAATCCTACTTCGGAATCGGCGAGTACACCGGCATGGCGACCGACCGCGTCCGCGTCGGCACCATCCACTCCGCGAAGGGTCGTGAGGCTGACCACGTCATCATCGGCACCGACCTCACCGAGAAGGTCGTCGAGCAGATGGTCGCGACCGTCGACGACCCCGAAGCCATTCCCGGCTGTGAGGAGTTTACCAAAACGACCTCGCCCGTTCCCGTCCTCACCGACAACGAACGCCGCGTCTTCTACGTCGGAATGTCCCGGGCTCGAGAACGCCTCGTCATACTCGAGAACCTCGTCGACGGCGCTCCGACGCTACCGATCGACGTCTTGCTCCACAACGAACTCCGAGAGGAGCCACTCGAGGAGATCATCGAAGCGGCTCAAGAGCCCCAGGAAGCAGACGCCAACAGCGAGGAACTCGAAGCCGAAGCACCGTGACGTCAGCGCCGTCACCCACCACCGGTGAAACCGCTGTGGACTCGCTCGAGGCGGCACTCAACGAGGAACTCGAGGTGCGCGAGGCGGTCGCGTTCGTGGTCGTAGGCACCCGTTTCGATCCGACGATTCGATACTGTGAGTTCGCGCTCGAAGAATCGGCGACGGTCGACGGGACAGCCGACCGCCCTCGAATCACCGGCGGAGGTCACGGTCCTCACATCGCCGAACGGAACCGCGAGACGGTCGCACTCGCCTTCGATGGCGACGCGTGGGTCGCGAAATTCTCGACGAGTGCCTCGAGTCACCCAACCGACGCGCTCGCAATGAAACTCGCCGACTCGAGTGAGACGGGAACGGTGCTCGCCCCACGACACATTCCACACGACAGCGCGCTCTACCTCGAGGAGGCCGGCTTCGAGTTAGCCTCGTCGGCTGTCGTGAGTCGGACTCGAGCGACGAAGACGGAGCGAGAATTGGACCGAATCGCGAGTGCGCAGGCGACCGCGACCGCCGGCGTCCGTCGTGCCGGGACAGCCCTCTCGAGTACGATGATCGACGACGGAACGCTCGTTCTCGAAGGAGAGCCACTGACGCCGGCGCGACTCCGAACGCTGGTCGACGAGGAAATCGTCTCGGCCGGTGGCCTTCCCGGGGCAAACACGATCGTCAATCCGGACCCCGAGCACAACCCGTCGACGCTCGAGGAGCAAGCAGGATCCTCCTCGACGGCCGATCCGCTTCGGGCCGACGAACCGATCGTCGTCCAAACGGCCCCATGCGGGCCCGGGGGCTATCACGGCGGGCTGACTCGAACGTTCGTCGTCGACGGCGACGGCGGGCGAGAACGCCGGGCTCACGTCGGCGTCACCCAGTCCTTTCGCTCCGCAGCGGCTATGTTGACCGCCGATTCGGAGTCGGTGACCGCCGTCGAAGCCGACCTCGAGGCCGAGGTGCGCGCGTTCGGTTTCGAAGAGCCCGATGCCGTTCAGACTCGCGTCTCCGGCGTGGGTCTCGAGCCAGTCGAGCCACCCCTCGAGGGTGGCGACCGGATCGAATCCGGAAGCGTCGTGCGACTCGAGTCGGCCGCCCGCGTCGACGACGGGTCGTGGCTCCGAATCGCCGACGTGCTCGTCAAACCGGACGGCGAGCAACGGGCGGCGTATCTAGAGGGACCGTCCCGGTCGCTCGAGCCTGCAGCGATGGTGGAGCGTTAGGAACGCTTGTCGCTCGATTCTGCCGTCGTTTCGCTCGAGTCGTTCTGGTCGTCGTCAGCGTCTTTTGGGATCGCACCGGCGGCTCGTTTGGCGAGGAGGCCGGGAACGTCGGAGGGCAACGTCACTCGCTGCTGGACGATGACGAGCGTGACGGCGAGGACGATCAACGTCGCACCGACGAAATGATCTCCACGGACGAGAAGGAACTCGAGTCCAGCGAGCGCGGCGGGGAGCGCGAGAACGAGCGTCCCTGCCAATTTGATCGTATCGATGATACCGGCCATTGGGCGAGGATACCGCAGGTGTGGACAAAAGGACGGCGACTGTCGCTTGCGAGTTGCGGACAACGGACGCCAGTGCAAAATACAACTCGACAACTTTTCGATGACGAACGTGGAATGCATCACGGTGTCGGAACGGATTTATTCGTCCGCGGGCACGTTCGAGTATGTTCACGGGAATCGTCGAGGAAACCGGCGAGATCGTCACGCGTGCCCAAAGCGAGGACGGGCTTCGATTGCGGATCACGGCCGACGAGGTCGCAACGGGACTCGAGCACGGCCAGAGTATCAGCGTCAGCGGCGTCTGTCTCACCGTCGAGCGATTCGAGGACGGGGCGTGGTTCGAAGTCTTTCTCGCCACGGAAACCGTCGAACGGACCTATCTCGGTGAGCTTTCTGAAGGCGACGTCGTCAACCTCGAGCGAGCGATGCCGGCCGACGGGCGATTCGACGGGCACGTCGTTCAGGGTCACGTCGACGCTGTCGCGACGGTTTCGAACGTCGAATCGGTGGAGGAGAGCGAGGCGCCACGCGCCTCGGAACAGCCGACCGGCGACGAGCCGGGAGGCGACTGGTTCTTCGAGTTCGATTTGCCCGCGGGCTACGGCCGCTACGTCGTCGACAAGGGCTCAATCACGCTCGACGGCATCAGCCTCACCGTCGCTGATCTTGACGCAGCAAACGGGCGTGTTACCGTGGCGATCATCCCGACCACCTACGCCCTCACGACGCTCTCCGAGAAATCGCCCGGCGACCCGATCCACCTCGAGGTCGACGTGCTCTCGAAGTACGTCGAACGGCTGCTCGAGGCGCGGTTCGAGGACGGATCCGATTTGCTGTAATAGGGTGTCGATATAGCAGTTGGTAGGACAGCTTTGTTATTCGAAGTGAGCGTGAAAAAGACGTTCAGTAGAGGCTGCTCATATCGCAATCCCGTTGAATGAAGACTACGTCTTTTTACAGCGCTCTGTAGGACGCCATCTCATGGTAGCGACCAATCAAATCCTGTCCGTTTTCATCATCTTTGCCCTCGCACTACTCGTGATCCGGATCGGAGCGATTGCACTTCGAATGACTGGTCTCTCACCGGACGTGGCCACATTTCAGGCGGCATCGGCATTTTCGGGAGCAGGGTACACGACCGAAGAGGCAGAGTTTACGGTCTCGGAGCCAAGCAGACGAACCATTGTCATCTGGCTTATCCGACTTGGAAGTGTCGGAGTTGTGAGTGCGCTCGCGTCGCTCCTTCTGTCGTTCATCAACGCTGAGGGCGAAAACATCCTTACCCTCATCTACGTTATCGGTGGCGTTGTTGGAATTATCCTTCTCGCTCGGAGCCAACTATTGAATCGAGCATTGACGCCAGTTATCGAAGGGGCACTTGACCATACGACTGACCTTACCATCCAAGATTACACGCAGGTACTCGGTCTTCAGAGTGAATATCGCGTCGCCGAAGTTGAGATCAACGAAGACGAATGGTTGGCAAATGATACAGCCAGAGAATTGAATCTCTCTGACGAAGGGGTGATCCTGCTCGGGATCGAGCGAAACGAGGACTATATTGGTGCCCCCGGTCCCGATACAGAGATTCAACCGGAAGATACCGTGACCCTCTATGGGAAAGAAGATCGATTACAGGAACTCGCAGACCGAGACGAAGGGGACGTTGGAGCGCACAATGAAGCGCGTGACGAACACGCAAACATCCTCTCTGAACAAGAACGAGTCATCGATCAGTAAGCACACGTAGTTTCCGAGTTACTCAATTCAGTTTCACTGAAATTATCCAATACAGCATTCGTCCTACTAGCCGGTACTGACCGCGGACAGGTTCGGATACGCCAGAACTGAATTACGGCAGTCGAGACGTGCTACCTCGAGTTACGCGTTCACGTCCTCCCAGCTTTCACCGCCGAAAAAGTTCCTGAGCGCGGCGATGACGGCCGCGTACGTCACGAACGCGAGCGCGATGAATCCGAAGACGATCAGTAAGAGGATCGTTCCCATACCTGTCGAGCGTCGGGAAAGTAACATAATTCTTTGGGTCGGGCGAGTCGAGAATCCGCCGGTCGCTACCGCCTTTTCATGACCTCCGGTGGGAGTCGGCAGCCACAGGGGGCAACCTGTGCGGCGGAGGGTTCGACGAGGGCGACGACCATCACCGTGCGGTGGCATTTCGGGCAATGCGTCCAGCGTTTCATGCCGTTCTCGTCCCGATAGCTGTACGCCTCGTACTCACGCAGCGGGTCGTCTGTGGCTTCACCCTCGTCGTTCCCGCTCGAGTCGTCGCTCACATCGACCACTCCAACACTCGAGGGCGGGTCGGTTGGGGCTCCATCAGTCGCGACAAAATCACTTCTCGAGGAGTGTGATTCGGTTGCTGTTCGGGACGTTTATATCGTCGTGTTAGTAATGTAATCATGGCTTCGTTCAGATCCCGATCTGGGATGGAAGCCACGTCTCGGGTGACTCTACCACCCGGGGCAGTTCAGACGTACGCCCCCGCGGCTTGCTGGAGTGTGACTTCCGTTCTAAATGTTGTCGTATTGTGACTTATATCTACTGTTGTATTCGTGAAATCGACTCGAGAGGCGGACGAACGGCCGAGTGAACGGAACGAACGCGACTGAGCGAATACGGTCGAAAAAGACAGCGAACAGAGCGAACGGGCCGCGTGATCAGACGCCCGGCACGCCGAACGCGTCGATCTGAATCCCGGGGGCCGCGTTCACGAGGAAGAGGATCAACAGTGCGGATAGCCACGCGGCGAGGCCGATGAGGGCAGCGTTCATCCACCCGCCGGGGTAGCGCCAGTTGATGACCCAGATCCAGGCCACGAGCGCGATGAGCGGCCCGATCAGCGGAATCCAGGCCACGAGCGCCCACGCGATCGCGCCCACGAGCGCCGTCACGACCGCGTGTGAGTAGTCGTCGACACCGGCGATCACCGATGCGCCGAAGTAGATCGCGAGTCCGCCGACGAGC
The DNA here is from genome assembly GCF_001971705.1 of Natronorubrum daqingense. Lineage (NCBI taxonomy): Archaea > Methanobacteriati > Methanobacteriota > Halobacteria > Halobacteriales > Natrialbaceae > Natronorubrum > Natronorubrum daqingense. The sequence goes on along the minus strand of NZ_CP019327.1, from coordinate 60,154 downwards.
AATGCGACGACGAACGCGACGAGTGATCCGATGAGTGCAACCATCACAACATCGTAGACGTCCACTCGGGAAATAAACTTCGTTGCAGTCGGTGACCGAAATGGTCACTCGAGCGTGAAAATCATCCGCATTATCGCTGTGGCGGATCGAATTCCGTGAGTTCTGGATCGGGAACGTCACCAGTGTCGTCTCTGACGGTTCGGTAGGTCCGGCGGTAGCGAACGATCTTCCGGTAGAGGTAGTAGCCGACCGCGAGGTCGAAGACGATCACGTAGCCCACGAACGCGAGGCCGTAGGGAACCGCGTAGAGCGTCGCGACCAGTTCGGGGACGATGCCGACCGTGACGTTGTACGTCCCGTGGACGAACGCGGCGATGAGCAGCCCCTTCACGACGAGCGGACCCGCGTTGTCGGGGTTGAACTTCGCGAGTCCGAGGTAGTAGCCCGCGATCGCGGAGTAGATGACGTGCCCGGGGCCGACGAGCGCGCGAACGGTCGCGATTCCGCTCGCCGCGGTGATCGTCCCGACGTCTGCCGCGGCGACCTCACCGGAGATGTAGATCGCGTTCTCGATGGCGGCGAAGCCGAGACCGGCGACCGCGCCGTAAACGGCCCCGTCGATCACCGCGTCGAAGGTGTCGCTGCGATACGCGAAAAAGCGCACTGCGAGGAGTTTGACGGTCTCCTCGACCGGACCGACGATGAGGTAGAAAAAGAGCACCGTGCCGATCAGGGGAATCGACTGCAACACGGGTCCGACCGCCGAGTTCACGACGGCCGCGAACGTCGCGAACAGGACGGCGAGCACGAACGTGGCGACGAGGAGGCTCAAGGGTTCGTTCGTCGTGATGTCCGTGTACCAGATGAACGCCGCGAGGAGGCCTGCGGGAACGACCGAGAGTCCGAAGAAAACGGCGAGTGACGGATCCTCGAGCACCAAAACGGCTGGCTGGACGAGTAAGAGGAGCGTGATCGCGAGTGCAACGACGAGGAGAACCGTCTGGTAGCCGTAATTGAGGACATCGAAGACGGTACACGAAAATCGATCGAGTCGCGAGCGAGGTTCCCACGTCGAAACGTCGTAGAGGTCCCTCGAGTGCTCGTCGGCTCGCTCGATCGGGTCCTGCTGTCGGTCCATGGGACCGTCTACGAGAGACGCGCTGGTAAGCGTTCGGCGGTCATCCTCCGGACCTGTCGATTCGTTGCCCACTGTTCGACGCGATCGAACGGCAACAATCGACGAGTACTGGGCGAAACCGGTCTCGAGTGATCATTTCATGCTCGTATATTGATAGCGGTTAGACTGGCGGAGGTCCCAAACGGACGTCGGTCGCGACGGCGAGAGGGTACGCGTGAAAGACGACTTCCCAGCACCACCCGTAGCCGTACGCTTAGTACTGTCTCCCGTCCATCGAACAGCACACAGAGTAAGCCGACAACGTCTCTCGATTCTCTTCAAAATAATCCGCGATGACGACCGATCTCAGTGCTGGGAGCCGCTGACAGCGATATCGAAGTCGTCGACGTCTTCGGCATCTTCCATGATAGTGACTTCGAACGCCCACGTCTGATCGGGGTCGAGATCCTGCGTGTTGGTCATGTATCGGTCGAGTTGGTGTCCGTCCGCATCGTACACGCGAACACTGACCTCGACGTAATCGAACATTTCGTCGTCGCCGTTCTCGACAACTCCCTCGACGTACACCTCATCACGGAACTCGCCTTCTTCAACAACTAAGTCGTGCTCGGTAATCGAGAGATCTCCGAACTCGAGATAGTCCTCACCTTCCTCACGGTCTTCGACTTCATCTTCGTCGGGAAGGTCGTCCCCGTTATCGTTCCCGTCGTCGTCCCCGTCGTCGCCGCCACCCTGATATTCTTCGTCATCATCGTCTGCACTCCCTGTACAACCCGCGAGTGCTGCACCGATCCCGATGCCACCCATTGCGATTACCTTCCGCCGCGTCTGTTTCAATCCCATCTACAATCTACACAGACACTCAAGGACATATGTAGTAATCGAATTGTGAACGAAATCAGTAACATTTCGTGAAATTCTAAAAAACTTGTTTGTTGGAGAATACATAATCGACACTCGCTTCGAATTCTACATTCCGTTTGCGATCGAGGGGTTGAAGTCCAAGAAAAACAGGTGTATCCAGGTATCGATAGTACATTCGAGCATAACGAACGCCGTTAATTCATTTGAAGAGACGTTCACGTATTCTAAAACTCGTTTACACACTCGAGTCGGTGCTCGCAGCACCTAGCGCGCACTCGGAATGCACAAAGGCCTCCCTCACCAACCGACGAGTATGCACTTCGATCAGCGAACCCAGCAGGCGCTGCGGGAGGTCGGTCTCGAGACCGACGACCTTCGAGCCGCCTCAGAAGCCGTCGTCGAGGCCGTCGAAGCGGACGCGCGGGCGCTCGAGGACTTCTTCGACGAGTACGACACCGTCTACTCTGATATGGATATGGCTCACTCGAGCGCCGAGTTCCCCGAACACGCGGTCGAGCACCTGGACCTAATGACTCACGCCGACGAGATGCGCGGCTGGCTCCGATTCGATACGTGGGGCGCGTACGTCGAGAACGGACGGCTCTTGCCCGACGACTCCGTCGAACTGACGCTCGGGCCGACGATCAACGACCGCGTTCGGTTCGCCCCCGACCGCGAGACGTTGCGGTGATCGACGTGCGTGGAACGCTCAGACGTGACACAGGACGCGACCTACTGCGGACGACGGGGGGATTCTAATGACGAGCGCGCGAGTCCGTGGCATCTACACCACGGCCATCACCCAGCTTATCGAGGAGAACGGCCTCGACGTGGTACAGGCATCGGACCCGATCCAGGCGCGTTTCGACACGGACTTTGCGACCGAACCGGCCGACGTGACCCTCGAGACGACACGAGACAGACAGGGCGTCGAAGTTTCCGGCGTCCCCGATGACGTCGACGAAATCGCGGCCGAACTCGAGTCCCTCGCGCTCGATGCCTTCCGCTGGGAGGACGCCGTCGCTCGCGGCACCGTGTTCGACTGCGAGGTGCTCGAGGCTGGCGGCGGCAGCGGCGCGACGGTCGACCTCGGCGAGGGGCGACGCGGCTACCTGACGTACGACGACGTGGACGGCTACGTCGACGACGGAAACCGCTATCGCGTGCAGGTCCGCGAGCCGACGCCGCCCTGGAGCGACGACGACCCGCGAGTCGTCCCGACGCTCGAGGTGCAGGGTGGACTCTGCTACCTCTCGGGGGACCGAACCGGCGTTTCTGCGGCCCTCCGTGGTGAGCGAGCCGAGGAACTCGTCGGGATGACCGAGTTGCTCTCGGTCGACGTACCGGCGGGCTGGGGCCTGCGCTGGCAACGCCCAGCCGTCGACGCGGACCTCGAGGGCATGACGGACGCCCTCGAGCAGGCTGTAACTCGCGCGGAGACGCTCGAGGACGAACTCGCGGACGCACCCGACGACCCTGGCGAACCACAACTGCTCGCGTCGCCGCGTCGGACGGCGTGGTGCTGGTTCGGCCGCGAAACCCGGTTCGAACTGGACACGCTGCGACGCGACGTCGAGACGACGATGCCCGGCCACCACCGAACCAAGGCCGCCGATCGGGCGGCGAGCGCGGCCGTCGACTTCGCGGAGGCCGTCTCCGAACTCGATAACGCCACCGAATCCGAGGACGACGATTTTCCGTTCGCCGCCGTCTCCGAGCAGTTCGGCCCGACGACGGGCGACCGCCTCGAGATTCACCACGGCAAACCCGACGGCCAGTGCTTCTCGCTCGGTCGAGGCGAGGTGACCGACTGGGATCGCGACGGCTCGATTACGCTCGAGCGCTCGATGCGCGGGGGCGGCAGCTACGACGCCCTCGGCGTGGCGAAAGCAGACGGCGACGTGGCCGTCACGAAGTTTCGGGAGGGACGTTGGTGGTATCCGACGACGTACAAAGCCGACGACGGCTCAACGAAGGGAACCTACGTGAACGTCTGTACCCCCGTCGAACTGTTTCCGGACGCGGCGCGCTACGTCGACCTCTACGTCGACGTGATTCGCCTGCCAGACGGGACGGTCGAAATCGTCGATGCGGACGAACTCGAGGCCGCAGTCGACGAGGGCCACGTCACCGAGGAGTTGTCCGCGAAGGCGATGGGCGTCGCCGAAGCCGTCGAGCGTGCGCTGTCGAAGTAAGCGGAAGAACGCTAATCGGATGCAGAAGCGACGTCGCCGCGGAGGCCACCGGTCGGCAGCAGGTGCACGTAGTCGTCGAGATCGAGGGCAAACGACTGCGTGGTCGTCGGCTGGACCCAGCGGAGGTCGAACTCGGCACCGTCTTCTTCGCCGCCGTCAGTTACCGTGTGGGTCCAGCGATCGCGTGAGTCCTGTACCGTCGAGTGAAAGAAATGACGGACGTAGCGCTTGGGCGGCGACTCGCGACGCGTCCAGACGTCGGTCGTCAGGTGTGTCGTTCCGCTTAGCGTCTCGAGGCCGCTCTCCTCGCGAACCTCTCTAAATAGCGCCTCGCGCGGCGATTCACCGTCCTCGAGCGTGCCTTTCGGGATCTGGAGGCCGTCGTGACCCGGCCCGTCGAAGACCAGGAGTTCGCCCGTCTGGCGAGTGATGTATGCACACGCTTTCTGTACATACGTAACGGTATTCATAGTATACTAACTCACACCACCCCCGTTGAAAAGTCTGACCCCAATACTGTTAGCGTTTGATGGGAAAAGCAATACGAATACTGAAAAGTCAAGTGATTCGGATTAGTCGGCTGCGGAGGTCGAGTCGGACCCCGAAACCGTCTCGTCGTCGAGATGCGTAAAGAGGGTCGCGAGTGCGGGGCCCGAGATGTTGTGCCAGACGCTGAATAGGGCCGGAATCAACGCGGCGATCGGGTCGAAGAAGGCGACCGCCAGCGCGACGGCGAGACCGCTGTTCTGCAGGCCGACTTCGAACGCGCAGGCGCGTGCTCGGGGTTCGCTCATCCCGGTCGCCCGGGTGATGCCGTAGCCGGCACCCAATCCGAGGGCGTTGTGAACGATGACGGCGAGGAAGACGAGCGCGCTCGCGGCCAGAATCTCTTCGACGTTGAGGGCGACGATGCCGGAGACGATGGCGACGATCGCGAGCACGCTGATCGCGGGGAAGATCGACAGCCCGACCTCCGCGGCGGCCGGCGCGTGCTCGTCGAGGAGGTACCGAAGGATCAACCCGCCGACGACGGGGAGGAGGACGATCAAGACGATCTCCTGGGCCATCTCGCCGAACGTAACCGTCACCGACTCGCCGGCGAGGAGGACTACCCAGGCGGGCATGACGATCGGTGCGGCGATGGTCGTCACCGACGTGATCGTCACCGAGAGCGCGACGTCGCCCCGGCCGAGGTACGTCATGACGTTCGAGGCCGTTCCGCCGGGTGCCGCGCCCAGCAGGATGAGTCCGACGCCGATCTCCCACGGCAATCCGAGACCGATCACGAGTGCGTAGGCGAGCACCGGCATGGCGATCCACTGGATCATCGATCCGACGAGGACGTCCTGTGGGCGCTCGAGGATGCGCAAAAAGTCCGCCGGCGTGAGCGTCAATCCCATTCCGAGCATGATGATGCCCAAAAAGAGCGAGATGTAGTCGCTGATCGGGACGAAGGGCTCCGGCGAGTAGAGTGCGAACCCCGACGCGATCACTACCCAGACGACGAAGTACTTGCTCGTGAACTGTCCGATTCGCTCGAGTCGAGAGTATTTTCCCATTCGATAGTCACCAATCCGTGAGTGTCACAGTCACACTCTCTCGGGTCGGTATAAGAAAGCGGAGGATTTGCCTCATCCGTTCCGTGAGTTGCTGTGAATACCGTCTCAGCGAAAACTGAACGAGTCAAAACGAAGGCGTTCACTCGACGGCGAAAACGATCAGTCGACTGCGAAAACGATCAGTCCGCAGCGAGTTTGTCGAGGCCGGCCGACGAGATGTCTTCGCCGTCGACCGAGGAACGAAGCGAGTCCATTCCGTCGTCGCGGTCGATGTCGAAGTCGTTCGCGTACAGTTCTTCGACGCGGGCCATCTCCTCGTCGGAGAGTTTCGGCACCTCGCTCGCGGCCGCCCACTCGTCGATATCTGCTTTCGTGCGGAACGTCGGCGTCACGCTCGCGACCGGGTCGTGGCTCAGGAGCCACGCGATGGAGGCCTGTCCCATCGTTCGCTCGCCATCTCGTTCCAAAAAGCGCAGGTTCTCGAGTTTCTCCCAGCCCGTTTCGTACCACTCGTCGGGGCGGAAGCCGCGGTGGTCGCCCTCGCCGAGTTCCGTGTCTGGCCTAACCTGCTCGTTCAGGATGCCAGAGGAGTGAGGAACCCGGGGAATCAGGCTCGTCGAGGAGCCCGTTCGGTCGATCGTCTCGAGGAAGTGATTCCCGACTTCCTGTTCGAGAACGTTCCAGACGAGTTGCAGGGAGTCGAATTCCTCCTCGATGGCGAGGTCGCCCTCAGCGAGCCAGCCGATCGACGGGCCGAGTGCGAGGCCGCGAGCGCGGATCTTGCCTTCTTCCTCGAGTTCGTCTAAGAGTTCGAGCACGTCGGGCGTAATCTCGTCGACGTTGGCGTTGTGAAGTTGAAGCACGTCGATCGTGTCGATCTCGAGGCGCTCGAGGCTCTGCTCGACGGCGTCTCGAAGGTACTCGGGGTCCATCTCCTTCGGCAGTTCGCCGTGACCGGCCTGGGGGTTGTTGTAGAAGTCGTAGCCGACTTTGGTCGCGATCGTCACGTCCTCGCGAACGTCGGGGAGAAGCCGGCCCAGCAGTTCCTCGCTGCGGCCGTGGCCGTAGACGTCGCCGGTGTCGAGGTACGTAACGCCCTGATCGATGGCGTACTCGACCATCTCGAGTGCATCTTCTTCGGAGCGATCGCCCCACCAGTCGGTGCCGACGACCCACGCGCCAAAGCCGACTTCGCTGACCTCGACGCCGGAGTCGCCGAGTTCCTGAGAGTGCATACGATTGCCTTAGAATCGAGGGGACTTATCCTGACCGGAACGTCCCGCGCCACGGGAAAACCCACAAGCGAAAGCGACGGACGAGGCCACGCTCGAGGATCGATTCGTCCGGAGCGGAGCCACGACTACAGCGTCGTTCGAACGCTTCAATACCGCTGGCCTCGTGGGTCGAATATGGCCACCGAGCGTCCGGGACGACTCGAGCAATTCCTCCCCGTACTCGTGATCGTCGTCGCCGTGCTCGTGCTCGCCGTCGGCGTCCAGTACGTCGCCGTCTCGCAGTTCGATCCGCGATCGTTCACCGGCTGGGCGATCGGCGCGGGCGCACTTCTCGCCGTCGTCGCCGTCGTCGTTCCCGCGATTCTCTTTTACCAGTGGGAACGCGAAGAGCACGCAACCGCACAGAGCCGTCGACAGTAAGAGTCACCCGAGTCCGAATTCGGTGCTTACGAATCGTCGTCACTCGAGTCGGTCGATTCCGCCTCGTCCTCGTCCTCGTCGGGTTCGACTTTCAGATGCGAGGCGTCTTCCTCGGGCGTCTCCTCGGGTTCGTCGGCGTCTGTCTGGGTCGGCTGAGCCTGCTCTGGATCGGGACCGGTCGCTTCGCTGACCTCTTCGGCCATCGCGGTATCGGAGACGTCGACCTCGGTCTCTTCGTCGGTGTTTCGTCGCGGATCCTCCGCGTCGGCCTCGCTTTCGGGTTTCGATCGAGGCTCGTCACCCGACTCGTCGGTGAACTCGATTTCGGCGTCAGACTCGTCGTTTCGCTCGTCACCGAGTTGTGCCGAGTCGTCGATCTCGCCCTCAGCGTTGATCTGGGATTCTCGACCCGAGTCGTCACGCTCGGCGGCGGCGTGGGCCTGATCGGACGTCTCTTTCCCGTCGGTCTCACCGTCTACCTCCTCGAGCGACGGTTCGAACGTCTCCGCGATATCGTCGCTCGAGTGGTCGCGACCCTGTTGAACGCCGTAACCGAGCAAGCCGGCACCGAGTACGCCTTTGGGCACCGCGCGAAACTGTCCGCGGCTGAGCGAGCGCAGCGCCGAGAGGAGCAACACGCTCCCGGCGAGGAGCGCCACCAGCGCGCGTTTGGGCGTGCGAACGACGAGCGACGTGGCCGTCTCGAGTTGGTCGTCGATGTCGTACTCGTCGAGTCGATCCGTCGGCAACTCCGTCTCGTGGGCTGAATCGTGATCCTCAGACATAGGTTGATCCGATGCGCACGATGCGCTCGCCTCGACCTTACCGGGCCAGACAGTTGAATGTTTGACCGGCAGTTGAGACTATCGAGATCGAGACCGTTCACTCGAGGAACAAGACGGACCGGCGCTCACTCTCACCACTCGAAGCGCTCCGGATCGCGAGCGGCGAGTGCCGTCCGAACGGCGGCGACGTTTTCGGGCACGTCGTGGACGCGGACGATGTCAGCACCTCGGTCGGCGGCGAGCGCACTCGCGGCGACCGTCGCAGCCCCGCGTTCGCCGGACTCGCAACCGACGTGGCCGAACATCGACTTGTGGGAGTGACCGAACAACACGGGACAGCCTAACGCGTGGAACTCCGCGAGTCGGTCGAGAATCTCGAAGCTCTCGGCGGCTGATTTGCCGAATCCGATGCCGGGGTCGACAACGATCTTGTCGCGGTCGACGCCAGCCTTCTCGGCGAGGAGAATTCGCTCCGAAAGCTGGTCGATCACGTCCTCGACGACGTCGTCGTACTCGACGTCCCGGTCCGGAACGACCGGCGCGTCGATGCTGTGCATCACCACGAGCGCGGCGTCGTGCTCGGCGACGACGAAGCGCATCTCCGGGTCTTCAAGCCCCGAGACGTCGTTGATGATGTCCGCGCCGGCCTCGAGTGCGGCGTCCGCGACGGCGGCCTTTCGCGTGTCGATCGAGAGCTGGACGTCGAGATCCGCGAGCTGGGTGACGACGGGAACGACGCGCTCGATTTCCTCCTCGACGGGGACGGGGTCGGCACCGGGGCGAGTCGACTCGCCACCGATGTCGATCACGTCCACACCGGCGTCGATCATCGCTTCGGCCTGCTCGAGGGCGTCCTCGAGTGCGTCGTACTCGCCGCCGTCGTGGAAGCTGTCCGGCGTGACGTTCAAAATCCCCATCACGGCGGTGCGTTCGTGCCACGGATACGATGGCTTCGCTCGACTCTCTGACGATCCAGTCGCCTCGCTCGCGTCGGCGTTCTCGAGCGTCGCGCGAACGTCTCGGGCGACGTCGGTCAGAGCGGGTTCCCGTTCGGACTCGAGGGTGTCGACGAGACGCTCGAACTGCGACAGCGTCCCCATCAAGACCGCGTCGACGGTTTCGTCGTCCCGCTGGAGACCGGAGAGGGCGCACTCGCCGCCCTGGCGTAACAGCGCGGATTGCAGTGTGGTCGCGTGCTGGCGCTCGAGCGTGAGCGTGAGCACTCGGTGGACGGCCTTGCCTCGAGAGCTGTGGCTGGCGAAGCCGGGAACGTTCGCACTCGAGAGCGCGGTGCTGGCGTCCGCGAGGGTTCGAACGCGTTTCGGGACGCCGGTCGCCGTCCAGCGAGAACGCGCTTCGGCGACGGCGAATAACGAGCCGGTGACGAGTACGCAGTCGTCGGGACTCGCGTCGGTGAGTGTGCTCTCGAGGGCGTCGCGAACCGTCTCGTTCGTCCGAACGTCCGCGACGCCGGCGTCGTCGAACACCGTCGCGAGCACGTCTCGGTCCTCGGCGCGTGCGAGTGAGGGTTCCGTCGTCACCGCCGAGTCGGGCGTCGGTAACGCGGCGACCATCTCGCGGTGGTCCTTGTCGTGCATCGAGCCGAAGACGACCCGGAGGTCGTCGTAGGCGTACGTCGAGAGCGTTGCCGCGAGTTGCTCGCAGGCACCGGGGTTGTGCGCGCCGTCGAGGATCACCAATGGCTCCGTATCGAGGACCTCGAATCGACCCGGCCAGTGTGCGTTTCGCAGCCCTCGAGCGAGGTCGTCGTCTGCGATATCCGCGACCTGTTTCGCGAGGACGGCCGCGATACCGGCGTTTTCCGCCTGATGAGCGCCCGGCATGGGAAGTCGCGTCTCGAATCGCCAGTCGTCTCGTCTAATGGTGACGGCGCTTTCGGTGTGGTTCACTCGACCCTCGTACTCGACGAGCACGTCGGCGGGTTCGTCGTCACTCGGATCGTCTGCGAGTTCGTCCGCGGTTTCTTCGTCCACAGTCTCTCCGCCGTCTTTCGGCCTCGAGCGAACCGTCACCACCTCGTCGGCAACGTCCCGGACACCCGCGAGTGCGTCACCCGAGACACCCGTCACCAGCGGCTTGTCGGTAGGGGCGACATGGGCCTTGTCTCGAGCGATTTCGGCTTCGGTCTCGCCGAGAATACCCGTGTGCTCGAGCGTCACGCTCGTCACGGCGCTCGCGATGGGGTCGACGACGCTCGTCGCGTCGTACTTCCCGCCGATACCGACCTCGAGGACGGCGACGTCGACGTCCTCGCGCCCGAAGTGCCAGATGGCCATCGCCGTCATCGTCTCGAAGAACGTCGGCGAGTTGCCGTCGGCACCACGTTCGGTGAGGTACTCGCGAGTCGCCTCGACGTAGTCACGAACGGCCCCGCGAGGAATCTTCCGCCCGTCGACGCGGATTCGCTCGCGAAGGTCCTCGAGGTGTGGCGAGGTGTACAGTCCCACGGAGTACCCGGCCGCTCGAAGGCTCTGTTCGACCATTCGTGCCGTGCTCCCCTTCCCGTTGGAGCCGGCAATCTGTACGAACTTCACCCCCTCGTGGGGCGACTCGAGGTACTCGAGGAGCCCCGCCGTGGATTCCGTCCCCGGCTTCGGGCGGAACCGCCGCAGATCGAAAAGAAAGTCCGCTGCCTCGTAATACTCCATACCCAAATCACAGAGTCCGCGCGCTTTAGGGTGTCGGAGTCGCGTTCGTGACGCTCGAGTGAGAGGTGTCTGTCAGTCGCTGTGATACTCTCTTAACGTGTCTAATGAGATACCAGAATGTTCTTTTTGCCCGTTGGAATACGGCGGGGTATGTTGTTCCCCGAGACGATCGAGACCGAGCGACTGACGCTCGAGCCCCTCTGTCACGAGACCGTCGACGTCTTCGACTTCTATCAGTGTTGTTCGACGCACGAGCAGGGGATCGACGAGGTGACGCGGTACTTGCCGTGGAATCCACACGAAACGGTCGCGGAATCGAAGGCACACATCGACGAACTCGAGCGCCAGTGGGAGCAGGGAAATCGAGCGCAGTACGTAATTCGACCCAAAACCGGGGAGGACGGTGCCGGAACGATCGCGGGTGCAGGTGGACTTCGACTGGACTGGGAGACGCAGACCGCAAAGCCCTGCATCTGGTTGCGCAAACCGTTTTGGGGACGAGGGTACTCGGGCGAGCGCGCCGCCGCCGTCATCGAACTGGCGTTCGACCAACTGGATCTCGAACTCGTCGCCGTCACTATCCAGGACGGAAACGAACGCTCGCGAAACGCTGCCGAGTCCTACGTCGACAGCTACGACGGCCAGTACGACGGCATCATCCGCAACTCGGACGTCAGGCCGGACGGTGAAATCATCGACCACCACCGCTACACGATCACGCGAGAGCAGTATCGGCAGTCGGACGGTGGCGATCGAGACGAAACGGCGGAGACGCTCTCTTACGAGCAAGCCACAGGTCGATCGAACGACTGATCAGCGATCGAAGAACGGCTGATCGGCGTCCGCAGGACGACTGATCAGTGACTGTAGAACGAGTGACAGACGAACGAAACGAAACCGGTCCCCCGAGCGTCGAAGCCCTACACACCGGCGGAACTCTCCCACTCGACTACTTTGCAGAAGGTTCCGTTTCGGGTGCCTGCTCGCCGTGGTCCTGCGTGACCTCGAGAAATGCTTCCTCGAGACTGCGGACTTCGCCGGTTTCGGCGCGAGATTTCAGCGTCTCGGGGTCGCCCTGTGCGACGAGTTCGCCGCCGTGGAGGACGCCGATTTCGTCGGCCAGCGCGTCGACGACGGGGAGGATGTGCGTCGAGAGGAAGATGGTCATCTTCTGATCCGCGAGGTCGGCGATCGTCTCGCGCATCGTTCGGGCGGCGCGGGGGTCGAGTCCGCTCGTCGGCTCGTCGAGGAAGGCGACGGCCGGTTCGTGAAGCACGGCTTGGATGACGCCGACTTTCTGACGCATCCCCTTCGAGTAGCCCTCGATGCGCCTATCGGCGTCCTCGAGGAGGTCGAATCGCTCGAGGTGTGCGCCGATGCGCTCGGAGGCGACGTCTGCGGGCAGGTCTCGCAACCCGGCAGCGTACTCGAGTTGTTCGCGACCGGTGAGTTCGTCGTAGATCGGCGGCTCTTCGGGAAGATAGCCGATATGCGGGGTGACCGACTCGCGGTCCGTGATCGGGTGGCCGGCGACGCGGGCCGTTCCCGACGTGGGTTTCGTGAGCGTCGTCAACATCCGCATTGTCGTCGTCTTCCCCGCGCCGTTGGGTCCGAGAAAGCCGTACACCGTTCCCTGCTCGACGGACATCGTCAACTCGGAAACGGCAGTCGTGTCGCCGTACCGTTTCGTGAGCCCGTCGGTTTCGATGGCGGGGGCGTCGGCGGGGGTCATAGTGGCTCTTTCGCGCCAGTCGACGTAAATGTATGACATGTTCGTCCGGCCCGCTGGAGAGAACAGCCACACAATCGAACCCGATGCATGACAAAATCCAAACGATTTACTGGTTGCACGACGCCGAATTGTGTATGGTTCCCGTCGCTACGCGCCGAGTAACAGCGATTCTCGCCCCTCGAGTGAGTCGCGGTGATCACTCGTGATTCGAACCTCCCTCGTCGTCGCCAAAACGGAGTTTCGCCGCACGATACGGGCCGTCTCGTCCGAACGATCGAAACTGCTCATGCTGGCGCTACTCGCCGTCTTCATGTTCGGCTCGATCGTCGTCGCCGGCGGCTACTTGCTCCCGATGCTCGGTGAACAGGTCGCAGACGGCGTCACCTCGAGCGAGGCTGCGATGGCGATCGAACTCGCGACTGGAGGCACCGCCGTCGCCTGGCTCTTTCTGACGTTCATGGCCGCGATTCGTGCGTTTACGGCCGCCGGTTCGGTCGACGAACCCGCCTTCTTGTTGACGTCGACGTCGCTCCGAACCGTCGTCGTCGGCGTCGTTGGGTCCGAAATCCTGCTCTTCGCCGTCTGGGTGCTCCCGCCGGCGCTCGTTCTCTCGGCCGCGTTCGCGTTCGGGGCCGGGACGATCCTGCCCGTTGCGCTCGCTGTCATCGTTGTACTGTTGGCGCTGTTCACGGCCATCCCCGTCGGATTCGTCCTCGGCATCTGGGTTCGCCACCTAGTCACCGTCTACGAACCCATCGCACAGTATCGACTGCTGGTGTTCGTCGGATTCTGGGTGCTCTACTTCGGAGCGATCGCGACGGGTCGATTCAACCTCGTCCTCGATCAGCTCTTCGTCGCCCTTCAGGACAGTCCACTCGGCTGGGCCGGCCACCTGCTCTTGCTCGCCGTGCCAAACGTCGACGCCTCGAGCACCAGCGCCCTCGCCGCAGTCGTCGGCGCGGTGGCCCTCAGCGGCGCTGCGCTCGCCGTCGGCGTCGCCTCCGCGCGCCGCCACTGGTTCGCGGATCCGGCCCGATTCGAGGACACGTCGGAGCCGACACGGAAGGAGAGTCAGTCCTCGAGTCGACTCGATACGATCCTCGGTCGCGTCCTCTCTCGGCCGACTCGAACGGTCACCGTGACCGCAATTCGTCGGACGAAACGGGCACCGATCCGACTGGCGTACGTCGGCTATCCACTGTTCGGCGCGCTCGTCTTCGCCCAGGAGATTTTCCAGACCGGAACCGTCCCCGCTCACGTCGCCGTCTTCCTCTCGCTGTACGTCGTCTGGGCCGCGGGTGCGCTGTTCACGCTGAACCCGCTGGGCGATCTCGGTCGAGGGCTCCCAGCCGTCGTCGCCTCGCCGCTCACCGGAAGACAGGCGATTACGGGACTCGTCGTCGCCGGTTCCCTCGTCGCCGCCCCGCTCGCCCTCCTCGTCTCGCTTTCTCTGGGCCTGATCAGTCCGCTCTCGCTCGAGCAGACGGCCGCGCTGGTCGCGGCGACGACACTCGGTGCCGTCGTCACGCCCGCCCTCGCGACGGGGATCGGCACGGGCTTCCCACGATTTGGAAGTGTGAAGGTGACGAACAGCCGCGAAGCTGTGATGCCGAGCAAGCTGGCGTTCATCGTCTACTCGATCGCGATCATCCTCCCGGCGGTCGCCGCGCTCGTCCTCTACGTCGACGCACCCGAACTCATCGCAGAGTTGCTCCTCGTGGTCACTGTGTGGGCACCCGGCCCCGAGCTAGCGGTCTCCGCTCGAGGAATCGAAATCGCCGCGTGGACTGTTCTCGTGCTCGGACTGATCGCACCGATCGTCTCCGCGCTGTTCGCGAGAGAGCAGTTCGACTGGTACACGCTCGAGTAACGGACCAACTTGGTTCCCTCTCGGATTCGCTCACTTCGCTCACTTACCCCGCTCTGCTCACGGGAGCTGCGCTCTTATTCACACGGCTCGAGGGACGCGAAGCATCCCGTACAGGTGCAAAAACGTTCAACTGGACTCGAGCACCCACATTCGGCGACCGAGTAGAAGATGTCGAACGGAAAGAGTGCGGACCGATCAGTCAGAGCGGCCCCACTCGCTCGAGCGCTTCGGACGGTCGGTGATCGGCTGGACGTCGATCGGTTCGTCCGTGGACTCGAGTGCCTCGAGTGCGGCCTGTGCGCTGGCGGGCGTCGAGAAGTAGGTGATCTCCTCCTCGACGGCGACCTCGAGTAAGTCGCGATCCCGCGAGACGATCAGATCGACCTCACCCTTCTTGACGGCGTCCACGAGGTCGACGGCCTCACAGAGGTCGAAGTGGTCGGTGTAGCCATCGACGATCGCCTCGCCGGCGTCGGTCTCGGGGTCGGGGAACTTGTCGGCCGAGAGGTCGACGATCGCCGTCCCCGACTCGGGGATCGGTTTGCCCGTCGCGTCCTGAGCCTTGTCGTATGCTTTGCCGAAGGAGTCGGCGCTGCCCATCACTTCGCCCGTGGATTTCATCTCCGGGCCGAGACGCGGGTCCGAGCCCGGCAGGCGGTCGAACGGCAGAACGACCTCCTTGATCGAAGTCTGCTCGGGAATCTGCTCGTCGACGTCGAGGTCGGCGATCGATTCCCCGGCCATCACTCTGGCCGCGAGTTTGGCGATCGGGACGCCCGTCGCCTTCGAGATGAACGGCACAGTACGCGAGGAGCGCGGGTTGGCCTCGAGGACGTACACCTCGCCGTCGCGCACCGCGAGTTGAACGTTCAACAGGCCGACCGTCTCGAGGGCTTCCGCGATATCTTCGGTGACCTCGCGGACGCGGGCCAGCGTCTCGCCGTCGAGCGAGCGTGGCGGGATCATGCAGGCCGAGTCGCCCGAGTGGACCCCAGCGGTTTCGACGTGTTCCATCACGCCGCCGATGAGGACGTCCTCGCCGTCCGCGACGGCGTCGACGTCGAGTTCGATGGCGTCCGCGAGGAAGTCGTCCACGAGGATCGGCTTGTCCGGACTCACGCGAACCGCCTCCTCGATGTAGGTCTCGAGTTCCTCGTCGTCGTAGACGACCTCCATCGCGCGCCCGCCGAGCACGTAGGAGGGACGCACGAGCACGGGATAGCCGATGTCGTGGGCGAGTTCCATCGCTTCCGTCTCGCTGTAGGCGGCCCCACCTTCGGGCTGGGCGATGCCCAGTTCGTCCATGAGCGCGTTGAAACGATCGCGGTCTTCGGCGAGGTCCATCGCCTCGACGCTCGTGCCCATGACCTCACAATCGAGTCCGCGGCGGTCGATCTCGTCCTGGAGCGGATCGCCGATGTTGACCGACGTCTGGCCGCCGAACTGGACCATCACGCCGTCGGCGTCGGCCGCCTCGGCAACGTCGGCGACCTCTTCGGCCGTGATCGGCTCGAAGAACAGCCCGTCGGAGGTGTCGTAGTCCGTCGAGACCGTCTCGGGGTTGTTGTTCACGACGTGGGCGTCGATCCCCTGCTCACGCAGCGCCTGGACGGCGTGGACCGAACAGTAATCGAACTCGACGCCTTGCCCGATGCGAATCGGGCCGCCGCCGACGACGATCACGCTCTCGACGTCGCGCTCGACCTCGAGTTCTCCCGAGGCGGCGTCGCCGACGAGCGGCCCAGACTCGAACTCCGGCTTGCGTGCGGAGTAGTAGTAGGGCGTCTCGGCCTCGAACTCGCCGGCGCAGGTGTCGACCTGTTTGTACGTGCGTCCGGGAACTTCCTGTTCGACGGCGTCGACGTCGACGTCGCCGCCTGCAGTCGCAGCGATCGTCGCGTTCGTGTGCCCGGCGATGGCGGCTTCGGTGAAGTCGCCTTCCTGTGCGGCGAGTGTCGAGTCGGCGATGCGCTTGAAGCGCTCGGCGTACCACTCGAAGATGCCCGACAGGGAGACGACCTCGTCGACGTCGTACCCGCGCTCGAACGCTTCGAACAGCGCGTACGGACGATCCGGCGACGGACGCTCGAGGTAGTGGGACTCGAGTTCGTCGTCGCTCACGTCGGCCCAGTCGACGTCGGGTTCGTACTCGGAGGAGCGAAGCGCCTTGAGCAGACTCTCCTCGAAGGTGCGGCCGATGGCCATCGCCTCGCCAGTCGACTTCATCGCCGTCGTCAGTTCGAAGTCGACGTCGTCGAACTTGTCCTTGGGCCAGCGCGGCACCTTCGTGACGACGTAGTCGATCGCTGGCTCGAACGCGGCGGTCGTCTCGCCCGTGATCTCGTTGGTGATCTCGTGGAGGCGCTTGCCGAGTGCGACCTTCGCGGTCACGCGAGCGATTGGGTATCCCGTCGCCTTCGAGGCGAGCGCGGAGGAACGTGAGACGCGCGGGTTGACCTCGACGACCCGATACTCGCCGCCGGGCGTGCCGTCGTCGCGCCAGGCGAACTGGATGTTACAGCCGCCCTGAATCCCGAGTTCACGGATGACGTCGAGCGCCGCGGTGCGCATCTCCTGGTGGCCCTCGTCGGGAACCAGTTGGGAGGGCGTGACGACCGTCGACTCCCCGGTGTGGATGCCCATCGGATCGATGTTCTCCATGTTACAGATGATGATACAGGAGTCGTCGGCGTCGCGCATGACCTCGTACTCGTACTCCACCCAGCCCGCGATGGACTCGGTGATGAGTACCTCGCTGTTGCGCGAGAGGCGCAGGCCCTTGCGGACGCGACGAAGGAGTTCGTCGAACTCGTGGACGACACCGGAACCCGAGCCACCCAGCGTGTAGGTGGTGCGGGCGATCACCGGGAGGCCGCCGACCTCGTCGACGGCCGCCTCGACGCGCTCCTCGAGGTCGTCCTCGGTCAGTTCGACGACCGCTTCACCCTCGTCGAGCGAGATGGTCGTCGAAGCCGGCACCGGCTGGCCGATCTTCTCCATGCGCTGGCGGAAGAGGTCTCGGTCTTCCGTCGCGTAGATGGTGTCGAGGGGGGTGCCCATGATCTCGACGTCGTACTCCTCGAGTACGCCTTCCTCGGCCAACTCGGCCGTGACGTTGAGGCCGGTCTGGCCACCGAGGCCGGCGATAACGCCGTCGGGACGCTCCTTCCGGATGATCTCCGAGATGGCGTCGGTGGTAATCGGCTCGATGTAGACCTCGTCTGCCATCTCCGGATCGGTCATGATCGTCGCGGGATTGGAGTTGACGAGGACGACTCGAGCACCTTCCTCCTGCAGTGCTCGGCAGGCCTGTGCGCCGGAGTAGTCGAACTCCGCGGCCTGTCCGATCTGGATCGGGCCGCTCCCGATCAGCAAGATCGTGCGTCCATCCCCGGTGTCGCCCTCGCCCTGCTGGTCCGTGCTCATTTTGCTTGTTGGATCGCAGTTCGTACATCGTAATAAGCCCCACGATACAGTACGAATCTCGAAATGGCTTTTCGAATTTCGAACTCGTGTGGTGAGAATCGGCCTCGAGTGGCGAGCGAGCGCCAGAGGGCCGGCGCGGACGATTACAGCGGGTTAACGAGATAGGGGAGTGGCGTGGTACCGTCCAGCAACCGGTTTGAGACCCACTCGGCGGACTCCCGTTTCGGGACCGACTCACAGCGAGCAGGTCGACTCGCGAGGAGGAGACGTCGGTAAGCGCGTCGTCGGCCGTCCAGCGCATGCAAAACGCGCGCAGAAAAGGTATTCAATTTAGAGTGCGCGGTCGTGTTCGCTCTCGAAATCTCGTTGGCGACGGTACTGCTCGACGAACTCGCTCACGTCGAACTCGAGCATCTGCGATTCGAAATCCGTAACGGCGTTGTCGTCTTCGGCGTGACTGATCGCGTGATCCATGAGCTCGACGACGAGTTCGACGATGATCTCGTGGAGTCGCCGCGAGTCGAAGTCGCTCACCCAGAGCATCGCGTAGCCGACGCCGCCGTCGTCGCTGGCGTCGTAGGTGACGATTTGCTCGGGAAACTCCTCCATGACGACTCCCAGTAGGTGTGGCGTGCCGAACTCCTCGAACTCGTCGGCGGGTTCGATCGTCTCCTGTAAGATGGTGACGAGCGATTCGGGGAAAAAGCGCGAGGGCGGATGCACGTCGGTGACGACCGCGTGCGTCTCGCCACAGTCACACGCGTACTCGCGCATGCCCAGATCGATCGCGTGAGGGTCGAGCGTCTCCCCACAGGGTAACTCGAGCGTTCGATCGCCGCCGGAACCCGGGACGCGGGGCGCTGCCATTACCGGTAAGTTGGGCCAGCGAAGCCATAAGCGCGGCGACTCCGCGCGTTAGTTCCGGCCTCGAGACGGCGGACGGTCGAGACGGTGCCCTCAAGACCGTCCCGACGTGAGGTAGTGCAATGACTCAGGCGTTTCTGGCAGGGGTATTGGATCCGTTCGCCGTCATGAACGCAATCGGATTGATCGCGTTCGCGCTCGTCGGGTCGACCAAGGCGATACGCCGGGAGTTCGACCTCTTCGGCGTCGCGGTCGTCGGCCTCGCCACGGCGTTCGCGGGGGGCGTAACCCGAGACATCCTCGTCGGACGAATACCGCTGGCCCTCCAGTTGCCGGGTGAAATCGCCCTCGGAACGATCGGCGTGCTCCTGGCAATCGGATTGCACCTCGTGCTCGATTCGGCCGACGATCACCCAGTCGCGCTGGTAGCTGACGGCGTCGGACTCGGCGCGTTCACGACCGCCGGTGCGATCGTCGCGGTAGACGTCGGCGTCTCGGGCTTCGGCGTCGTCGCGATAGCGACGATCAACGCAGTTGGCGGCGGAGCAGTCGCGGACATTCTGCTCAATCGATCGCCGTTCATCCTGTTCGAGGATTTCTACGCGAGCTGTTCGGTACTCGGCGCTATCGTCTACCTCGGTGCAACGATTGTGGGCCTCACCGCCGGGACTGCGGCGGCCGCGTGCGCCGGGACGACCGTTCTGGTACGGCTGATCGCGGTCGCCTACGGCTGGACGCTTCCGACGGCACAGTCGATCCAACGAGTGAACTGAGTCGGCAGAAACCGAACCGACTCGAGTCTCAGGGCCAGTCGTCTCGGACCTGTTCGGCGTCGTCGTCGCCAGCGTCGGCGTCCGAGGCGACGATCCAGTCTGCGGCCTCTGCTGCGTCCTCGACGGCGAGGTACTCCCAACCGACGTCCTCCGCGAGTTGCTCGTCTTCCTCGCTCGAGGCGATCAAGACGTATCGATCGGTGTCGAACTGGTCTTTGACACCCTCGAGGCTCTCGGCTTTTCCGCGCGGGCCCGAGAAGAAGTCCTGTCGGATACGGTTCTTTCGCGTGAAGTTCGTGACCACGTAGGTCGGCTTCTCGGAGACGACGCCGATATACTCGGTCCAGCCTCTGGCGTCCTCGAAGACGCTCTCGGGCGACGCGAGTTCTTTCAGCGCCTCGAGTTCGAACGCGAGCGTCATGTCGCTACCGCCGTTCATACCTGCACGGAGACGCGCACGGGGGAAAACGGCTTCGATACGTGCGACTCGTCCCCTCGCGATTTCGACCGGTTCGTGATCGCCTCAGGGTCGGACGACGCGTAGATACTCAGTAAACACGATGATCTCACCGACCTCGAGGTCGGTACCCGTCGCCGGGATCGGTCGGTTCCCTTCTAGTGCCGCATAAATCGTCTCCAGTGTCTCCGTCTCGAGTTGGTCGACGTGACGAACGGTCGCGTCGCTGGTCACCGACTCGACTCGCTCGAGGCGAAGCGATTGGTGGCAGTGATCGCTGTGGTGGAGTTCACTGGACGCCATGTACACTGTTACCACAGGCCATGATAATACTTAACAGTTTCGCCAAATCAACTGTCGGTCACGGTGTCAAGAGACGCGTAACACAGTGTTGTAACAAACGACGCACGAGTGAAATCGACGCGAAAGAACCGTTCGGGCAGAATACGACGAAGAGTCGGGATGAACGGCCGTCTCGATCGACGAGGGCGACCCCCGTTCGTCAGGATTGCTGTTCGGGGGCGAGGTTATCGAGGTCGACTTGCTTCTCGAGGAGGACCTCAGCCTGATCGGCGACCTCGCGCTGTTCTCGCATGAGCTGTTTGAACGTGCTCTGTGGTGAGAGATCGCCGATGAGGACGCCGCCGACGATCTTGCCGTCTTTGAACGCGACACGCCGCCACTCGGTGTCGCTGTACTTTGCCTCGGCGTGCTCGTCGCCGAGCGTCGGGTGGCCAAAGGAGAGGAACGGGAAGTCAAAGTGAGTGATCGAGTACGAGGAAACCCACTCGAAGGCCTCCGCTTCGTCGTCCGCGGCCATGTTCACGGCGGCGACGCGACCCTGTTCCTTGGCCGACCCCCACGAGCCGTTCTGGGCGTGCTCGCCCAGCAAGACGTCGTAGAATCGAGTAATGTCACCCGCCGCGTAGATGTCGTCGACGTTCGTCCGCATGTACTCGTCGACGACGATACCATTGTTCTGCTCTAAGCCCGCACCGCGGAGGAACTCGGTGTTGAACGTCAGACCGATCGCGACGCCGGCGAAGTCACAATCGTAGCGCTCGCCGTTCGGGTCGACGGCCCCGACGACGTGCCCGTCGTCGTCCGTTTCGAATCGATCGACCCCGCTGTCGAAAACGGGTTCGACGCCGACATCTCGCATGCCTTCGTGCATGATTTCGGCACCCTCTGCGGAGAGCGCGTAACGCCACCAGCGATCGCCACGCATCAGGTAGTCGGCTTCGATTCCCTGCGCACCGCAGACCGCCGCGAAGTCGATTCCGAGGAGCCCCGCGCCGACGATGACGCCGCGGTCGGATCGTTCGGCGTGTTCTTTAATCCCGCGGGCGTCCTGGAACGTCCAGAAGTGATGAATTCCGTCGGCATCGCTGTTGTCGACGGGCAACTGCGTCGGCGTCCCACCGGTCGCCACCAGCAACTTGTCGTAGCTGATATCGCCGGAATCGTGCGTATGAATGACGTTCGCGTCGGTGTCGACGCTCGTTACGTGGGTATCGAGCGAGAGCTCGATATCGCGTTCTTCGTACCATTCTTCCTCGTGAATCGATATCGGCGCCTCCGGGAGCTTGCCTTTCGCGTGCTCTTTGATGAGAATCCGGTTGTACAGGGGCTCCCCCTCATCGGTGATGACGGTAATCTTCGCATCCGGGTCTTCTTCCCGGAGGGTCTCGGCAGCCGAACTGCCCGAGATCCCGTCACCGATGATCACGTACTGGGTCATATCACGACGGTTCGTAATGCGGGTTAAAGTGGATTGCTATCTCGTCCATTTTGCCTTGCACGGGATAGAAATGGAACAGATGTACACTGTAAGCCGTATTGAGAAGTACATCGGAAGACAAACACGCAAATTCCGTTCCAACGGTAGAGATTGCAACGTTTGCTGCTAGCTGAGACAAACCGCAACCGGGCGACGCTGTCGACTCCCAACGACGCTCGAGCAGCAGTATCGTTCGCACTTACCATCGACGTTCGAAGCCAGCATCGCCTCCGAACCCACTGTCGACGTCCGAACCGTTCTTTAGTCGCCCCCGCCTACGACCGCACATGAAACTCCGGCAGAACGCACGTCACTTCGCATCCCGGAAAGCCCTCGAGACCCCCGTCGTTCGGTCGGTCGCGAAGTCGGGACTCGTTCGCTTACACACCAAGATTTTCCTCGGGAAAGCGGATCCGGAGCGCGCGGACGAACGGAAAGACCGACTCGACGACCTCTTCGACGCGACGGTCGACACCTACCTCCGTGCGCTACAAGACGGCTACTCGGAGGCCGAGGCCCGTGAAATTACCCACATTCAGGCCAATTTCGATTTCTACAACCACGGCTGGACCGAGATGATGGAGTTCCCCGCGGACGAACTCGAGGCCCACTACGACCGCTACGGCGAGTTCTTCGAACGGTGGGACATTACCATCGACGACCCGCTCGGACAGTTCGCCCCCGCCGACGGATTGGCCGACGCTCCGTCGACGCCCGAACGACTCGAGGACCCCGAGCACCCCCACGCCGAAGGCGGATTCGCCGACGACGTCTACGTCGAGACCGAAGACGGCGACCTCGTCGTCGGCGGTCAGTCGGAACCCGACGACGCCGACATCTCGAAGGCCGTCGGCGTCGGCGACGACGACCTCGAGTCGTAATCGACCGCGTCTCACGCTCGAACCGTCGTGGAACCCTCGTTTTGCACGCATCCGAACAGCAGTAGTCGGTCGCGTACGGACCAGTAGTCGAAAGCTAGACGGGTCTCGTTGTGACGAACGAGACAGTAACGACCTCGTAACAATGCCACTCGTTGATCCTTCATCGATCGATGAAACGACGCGCGTACATGACGGCAATTACGGCGGGAACGATCGGCCTCGCGGGCTGTACAGACGCCAGCTTTCTCGAGAGCGGCGAGGAAGGCGACGATGGCGAGTCGACGAACGGCAACGGCGACGACGGCGACGATCGCGATCTCCCCGATGTCGCCGGCACCGACGACGACTTCGAGGACCTCGATCGATGGGAAGTAAGCGGCGGCACGCTCACGGCCGACGAGGATCGAGCACTCGTCGGCTCACAGGGTGCACGCCTCGAGATGACGGAAGGAACGGCACGGCTAACGAAGACCTTCTCGGAGGCACGCGATCTCTCGGCCGTCGTTCCCGGCGTTGCTGGCGCTGCAGGCGAACTCGTCGTCCCGTGGCTTCGGTTGATCGACACCGATCGCAACGCCATCGAGTACCGACGCGGCGTGAGCGAAGACCTCCCGCTCATGCGCTACAACTACGGAATAACCGACATCGACGACGGGTTCGACGACGAGTCCGTCGAAGAAGTTCACATCCAACTCACTGCCGGGGAGGATCAGGAACGGACGGTCTGGTTCGACGACTTCCACTTCACGCCGCGCCCGGAGACGGGGAAGGTGATGATCCAGTTCGACGACGGCCACGAGACCGATTACACGAAAGCCCTCCCGATCCTCGAGGAGTATGGCTACCCTGCGGTGACGTTCGTCAACAAGGATTACATCGACGGCGGCGACGTCGGTGGCGATCCGCGGTTGACGACCGACGAACTTCACGAACTCCACGACGCCGGCTGGTGTATCGCGAACCACACCGTGAGCCATCCGAATCTTTCTGAACTCGACGCCGAGGAACAGAAGGCCGAGATCCGTGACTCTAAGGAGTGGCTCATCGAGGAGGGGTTCGAGGAAGGGGCGCGGTACTTCGCCTACCCGTTCGGCGATTACGACGAGACGACTATCGAGCTCGTCGACGAGCACCACGAGATCGGCTTCGCCGGCGGGCAACCGGTCCAGGGATACACGACGAACACGAAACTGGCCTCGCGCATCGGCGAACCCGACGCCGAACGCGTCGAGACGGAACTCGAGCGGACCGCCGAGAGGGGTGGCATCACGTGCATTT
Source organism: Natronorubrum daqingense (assembly GCF_001971705.1). NCBI lineage: Archaea > Methanobacteriati > Methanobacteriota > Halobacteria > Halobacteriales > Natrialbaceae > Natronorubrum > Natronorubrum daqingense. The sequence continues at coordinate 36,228 of NZ_CP019327.1, read as the reverse complement.
TCTACCACCGACTCGAGGGATCGGATCTCGAGTCCTTCGAAACGCTGGTCGAGACGCTCCACGAGTACGAATCGTCGGGAGAACTCGAGGTGATCTTGCCACAGGATCTCGAAGAACGGTTCCTGTTCTAATCGTCGCCCGTCGAGGGACCGCTCACTCGAGCCACGCCGGCGTAACGTAGTCGGCGGTCGACTGCGATTCGGGCCAGATAACCTCCTGGACGCCCTCGCCGTCGTCGTTTTCTTGCCACTGGAAGTAGAGATTCTCGTCCTGTTGGTAGACGAGGTCGTGTGCATACTCGTGGTCGGGTTCGTGGAACTCGACGAGTCCCGCGCTACCGGTAAAGGACGCGTCCTCGAGCGTCGAGACCAGTTCGTCGGAGTCGAGGGTGTCCGCTTGCTCGACGGCGTCGGCGAAGAGCATCACCGCATCGTAGGTGTGATAGCCCGTGTAGACTGGGTTCGATCCGTCGTAGGCGTCTTGATACTCGCCGACGAAGTGCTGTGTGAGGTCCGTGATCTCACTCGTCGCCGTCGCGCTGGTCTGTCCGACGCCGTACCGACAGGCCTGATCGACCAGGTCGTAGTACGCTGGCAGTTGCATCGGGACGTGGATCCCCCCGAACGCGAACTGTCGCTGGGGAACTGCCCAGTCCAACAGCGCGTCGTCACCCGTGTGAGCAGTCGTAATGAACACCGCATCCGCATCCTGTTCTTCGGCCTCCGTGTAGAGGTCACCGAAATCGTCAGTCGCCGGCGGATATCGCTCTTCCGTCGCGATTTCGACACCCGCCCCTTCGAGCTGGTCCTGATAGACCTCCCACGGAGCCTCTGTCCACTCGTAATCCTCCGCGAAGAGCGCGATGGACTCCCAGCCGATCTCCTCGCTCATATCGTCGAGGAAGTCGACTTGCATCCGCCCGAGGTCGGCGTCGTTCGTCGGGCCGACACGGAAGTGGTACTTGTACCGGTCGTACTCCTCGTTGACCAACTGACTCGCGACCGTCGTTGCCGCGCCCGACGTGAGGTGAATGATCTCGTGTTCCGCGATATCGTCGAGGATGGCGAGTAACGCCTCGCTGGCGAACATCCCCACCGTCACGTCGACGTCTTCCTCGAGTACCAGGCGCTGATACTCGCGACGGGCCTCGAGCGGACTCGACTTCGTGTCGGCGATAGCGATGTCGACGTCGTGGCCGTTTATTCCACCATTATTCGCGAGCTCCTCGACGGCGAGTTCGGCAGAGTGGACGATCGATTGGCCGAGGTAGTCGTCGGCCGGATCAGGTGCCAACGCCCCGATCGTGATCGTCTCGTCCTCAGTCGTCGATCCAGAAACGGTCTCGAACGAATCCAGGCAACCACCGAGTGAAACACCGCCCGCAACGCCAGCCGTAGCCACAACGAACTGTCGTCGATTCGGGCGACGGGTCCGATCATCGCGCGTCGCTGTCTCCGCCTGCCGGCCCCACTGATCGGTATCGACCATACTGACGGTCATTTATATTGATATAACTTAGTATTTGTGAATAGGTACCAACCGTCAGAACATTGTTACACACAGGCATAACCGATAGACGGAGTATCGATTGTTCGTGTTTACTATCGATGAGGTCGAGAAAACACGCTCACGGCGGGCAAAATCGCGTTCGCAGACGGCCGATGTGACGGAACCGATCAGACGACCGGCACTTACGCGAGCCACGGCGGCGTGACGTACTCGCCTGCCGCATCGTCGGTCGCGTGTTCTTCGGGCCAGATAACCTCCCTCACCGGTTCTCCGTCGTCGGTCGTCTGCCACTGGAAGTAGACTGCCGTCGGTGTCTCCGGATCGAAGACCAGGTCGTGGGCAAACTCGTCGTCCGAATCGTGGAACTCGATGTAGCCACTTGCCCCCTCGTGTTCGATGTCCTCGAGTTCCGAGACGAGTTCCTCGGAATCGACCGTCCCCGCAGCCTCGACCGCGTCGGCGAAGATTCGCACGGCGTCGTACGTGTTGTACCCCATATCTTGTGGATACGAACCGAATTCGTCGGCGTACTCCTGGACGAACGGTTGTGTCGCGTCCGTAATCTCGCTCGTTTCCGTCGCCGTCGAGTAGCCGATGCCGTACTCGCAGGCACCCCCGATGTCGTCGTAGTACGTCGGCAGTTGCATCGGAACGTGGATCCCCCCAAATGCGAACTGTCGTTGGGCGGTCGACCAGTCGAGAACCGCCTCGTTACCGGTATGAGCGGTCGTGACGAAGGCCGCATCGGCACCGGCTTCCTCGACGTCGTCGTAGAGGTCCGTAAAGTCGTTCGTCGCCGGCGGATACCGTTCCTCGTAGACGACGTCGACTCGCGTGTCCGCGAGTTCGTCTCGGTAAATGTCCCACGGCTCGTCCGCCCACGGATAGTCCTCGGCTAACACCGCGATCGACTCCCAGCCGATTTCGTGGGCGTACTCGTCCATGAAGCTGATTTGTGCGTTACCGAGGTCCCGGTCGTTCGTCGGTCCAACACGGAAGTGGTACTTGTACCGGTCGTACTCCTCGGAGACCATTCGACTCGCCGCAGTCGTCGCCGCGCCCGACGTGAGATGGACCAGTTCCTGATCAGCGATCTCATCCATGATATTTTCGAGCGCGTGGCTGTCGAACATCCCCACCGTCACGTCGACGTCCTCCTCGAGGACGAGTTGCTGATACACCCGACGCGCCTCGGTCGGAGAGTCTTTCGTATTCCCGACGACCAGTTCGACGTCTCGGCCGGCGATTCCGCCGTCCTCGTTGAGTTCCGTCACTGCAACCTCAGCCGATTGCGCCATCGATCGACCGATGAAGTCGCTCTCCGGTTCCGGTGCCAAGACCCCGATACGGATCGTCTCGTCGTCATCCTGACTCGAGCCGACGAGTTCGTACGATCCGACACAACCCCCAAGAGAGACGCTCGCTGCAGCACCGCCCGTCGCTTTGAGTACCGTCCGCCGATTCAGCGAATCGCGTCCCACTCGAGAACCCGATCCGTTGTTCCCCCCACCTTGGCATAGATGTTCATGCATATGAGTCTGCGATTATCAACTAGATTGCTTAACAGTTATGAAAATATGATATTCATTTAGATAAGAGGTACTGGCACGATACCATTGCTCTAGTGAACGCCAGTCATACCATACGTTCGACGTTCCGTACCCTCGAGACGTACTTACACCCACTCGGGATCGACGTACTCGCCGGCAGCAAGATCCGTCGCCTGTTCCTCCGGCCAGATGATTTCCTGTACTCCGTCGCCGCTGTCGGTCGTTTGCCACTGGTAGAACAGCGTGTCTTCATCGGTGGAGACGAGGTCGTGTGGATATTCGTCGCCGTCGCCGTAGAATTCGACTGTGCCAGCGACGCCGTCGTACACCTCCGTCTCGAGTTCCGAGACGAGCGCATCCGTCTCGAGCGTTCCAGCGGATTCGACCACGGCTGCAAACAGGTTCACCGCGTCGTAGGTGTGATACCCCGTATAGACCGGTTCTGCACCGTCGAACTCGTCCCGGTAGGCGTCGACGAACGCCGCGGTGTCACCCCCGGCGAACTCGCTGTCTGCCGTCGCGCTGGTCTGTCCGACGGCGTACTCACATGCACCGTTCGTTTGCTCGAAGTACTCGGGGAGTTGCATCGGAACGTGAGTCCCGCCGAACGCGAACTGTCGTTGCTGTGTCGCCCAGTCCTCGATCGCCTCGTTTCCGGTGTGCGCAGCCGAGATCAACACCATATCGGCGCCCGCCTCCTCCGCCTCCTCGTAGCGACTCGTGAAGTCGTCGGTCGCCGGCGGATAGCGTTCGTCCACGACGAGTTCTACTCCGGTGTCCTCGAGTTCGGATTGATAGACGTCCCATGGCGCTTGCGTCCAATCGTAATTCTCTGCGAGAAGCGCAACCGAGTTCCAGTCGAGGTCGTCTGCCATCTCGTCGAGAAAGGACATCTGTGACGTTCCGAGGTGGTGGTCGTTCGTCGGGCCCACACGGAAGTGATACTTGTACCGATCGTAGTCGTCGGCGATCAGTTCACTGACCGTCGCTGACGCAGCCCCAGTTGTGAGGTGAATCGTCTCGTGCTCGGCGATATCGTTCATGATCGTTCTGAGCGCCGGGCTGTCGAAGACGCCCATCGTCACGTCCGCCCCCTCCCGTAAGACGAGGTGTTGATACTGGCGTCGGGCCTCGAGTGGCGTCGCGTTCGTATTGGCAACGACCAGTTCGACGGGCGTATCGTCGATACCGCCGTTTTCGTTGAGTTCGTCGACGGCAAGTTCGGCAGCCTGTGCCATTGAGCGGCCGATATAGTCACTTTCGGGATGGGGAGCGAGCAATCCGATCGTGACCGGTTCCTCGTCGTCACTGCTCTCGGAACCGACGCCGGTCGAGTCGAGACAACCTGCGAGTGAGAGTCCGGCAATTCCGCCCGCGGTCGATCGAAGAACGTGTCGGCGACGCACACTCAACTGATCGAGCGTGTTCGGACCGTTATCCTCGAGAGTCTGCATAGAGGACGTGTTTTCCATAGTGACTGTTAGTACGGAGTATATGTTTAACACTTGTGAATAAATCAATGCTACTACGTCAATTGGTTGTGTTTGTGTGCCATACGCTTAACAATAGTTAACTCGTTAGTCGAAGAGACTAGATCGACTCGAGGCCGTTTCGAGAGAAAGCGCGTTCGACGAACGGTGTAATTTCAGTACCTATTTCATTTCTGAATTATACTGCTGCTTCTCGTAGTTCATCGCTCGATGTTGTGTACTCATTCATAACTACCCGACGTTTTTGTAAAATGGACAACGTAAACCAATTATCATTCCCGATAACTGTGACTGACAATTTATGTAGGGACACTCGTACCCGTACAATATCTATGGACGTCTTTCGACGATTGGTGCCATCCGCGATCCGCCGTCGATACGCGGTCAAGTTCGGGATCGTGTTGTTGGTACTCGGTCTGGGTGTCGGATTGGTTGGATTCGTCGCGACTGCAGGAATCACCGACCAGGTAGAAGATCGGGTCCAGGACGATCACACGTCGTTCGCCGACCAGGAAGCACAGAACCTCCAGATGTGGAACGAGCAAAACGAGCACACCATCGGGGTGATCGCCTGGTCTGACGTCGTCGCGAGCGACGAATCAGCTGCGATCGAAGAACGATTCCTCGACTGGGAAGAGCATCTCGATGCGGACACGCACGCGATAAGTTACGTCGATACCGACGACGACGATGTTCTCGCGAGCACCGACCTCGACGCCGACACGGCAGCGGCCGAGGATATCGAAGGCGTCCCGGAGGAAGCGTACGACATCGCACACGGTGAGGCAGACGAGAGCCACCCGGAAGAAGTGCCGTGGGTTTCGGAACCGTACACCGTCGATCGTGACCTCGGTGACGAGGAGGTCGCCGTCATGACGTACGTCCAGTCCGTGCCGAACGAAGACGACCGCGCGATCGTCTACACGGCAGAAGTCGAGGCGCACGCGAACACCCTCGACGACGACAGCGGCGTTACCACGACGGTTCTCGACGGGAACGACGAGCTGATGATGGACAATGCCGACTACGGCGGCGACCACGAGACGCTCGGCGACGAATACGGCGGTGACATTGGCGCAATCGTCGATCCGGCCCGAACCGAGGGCGCCGGCACGCACGAAGTCGACGGCTCCGAACTGAACTTCGATAACAACGCCTACGAGATCGAAGACGACGACTACGTCGTGAGTTCGGCACGCGTGATGGGAACCGACTGGGTCGTCGTCACCCACGAACCCGAAAGCGAGGCCTACGGCTTCGTCAACACGGTCAACGACTGGGGATACATCGCTACGCTCGCCGGCGTGCTCATGATCGGACTCATCGGTGCCGTCCTCGGGCGCAACACCGCCGTCTCGATCGACCGACTCACCGGCAAAGCAGGCAAGATGGAAGACGGGAATCTCGACGTCGACCTCGAGACCAAACGCGTCGACAACATCGGCCGACTCTACAACGGCTTCGACTCGATGCGCGTCGCGCTCAGAGAGCAGATCGAAGAGGCCGAATCGGCTCGCGAAGAGGCTGAGCAAGAACGCAAGCGCGTCGAGCGAATCAACGACCAACTCGAGCGGAAAGCCGACGAGTACAGCGACGTCATGGAAGCCGCCGCCGACGGCGACCTGACCGCTCGCATGGACGCCGAAAGCGACAACGAGGCGATGGAAGAGATCGGCTCCGAGTTCAACCAGATGCTCGAGGAAATCGAGGAAACGGTCGCCGGACTCAACCGGTTCGCGACCGACGTCGCGACCGCTTCCGAGCAAGTGACGGCCTCGAGCGAGGAGGTGCGTTCGGCCTCCCAGCAGGTCACCGAGTCGATTCAGGAGATTTCCGACGGTGCCGAGCGACAGAATCAGTCGCTGCAGTCGGTCAACCAGGAGATGAGCGCGCTCTCGACCACGACCGAAGAGATCGCCGCCTCCTCGAACGAGGTCGCAGATATCGCCGAACGGACGGTCAACACCGGACAGGGCGGGCAGGAAGCCGCACAGGAGGCGATCGAGGCGATGAACGAAATCGAAACCGAAGCGGGAGATGCCGTCGACGAAATCCGCCGCCTCGAGCAGGAAGTCCAACAGATCGACGAACTGATCGCGACGATTTCCGAAATCGCGCGCCAGACGAACATGCTGGCGCTCAACGCGAACATCGAGGCCTCTCGCTCCGCGAGTGGCAGCGACGACGAAGGGTTCTCCGTGGTCGCAAAGGAAGTCAAGGCACTCTCCGAAGACGTTGCAGAAGCCGCCGACGAAGCGGAGGATCGCCTCGAGGCGATTCGCGAGCGAACCGAACAGTCCGCGGACGAAGTCGAAGGGACGAGCACCAACATCGAAAGTGCCGGCGAGCAGGTCGAAGAAGCCGTCGAGGCGCTCGAGCAGATTACCAGCCTCGCCCAGGAGACCAACGTCGGCGTCCAGGAAATCTCCGCCGCGACCGAAGAGCAAGCCGCCTCGACGCAGGAAGTCGTCGCGATGGTCGACGACGCGGCAACCGTCTCCGAGGAGACGACCTCCGAGGCGGAGAACGTCGCTGCTGCCGCCGAAGAGCAGACGACGGCGCTGACGGAAGTGACGGAATCCGCGTCGAACCTCTCCGGGCAGGCCGCCGAACTCTCCGAGGCGCTCGATCGATTCGAGACCGACGCAGCGCGGGCCGACCTCGAGGACACGTTCGACGACTCGGACGACGACGATTCCGAGCCGCCGGCGTTCGACGCCGAGGATGACGACGACGGCCAGCCGCCGTCGGACGATCACCGCGGCGGGCAGAGCATCACGTTCGATTCGTCAGAAACTGTCACGGATGAGGCGGACGATGCGGTGCCAGCCGAGGACTCACAATCCGCTACCGCGGCAGTGTCCGAGCCGAAACAGGCGACGGAACCTGCGGATCACGCGCCGGCGGAAGTGAGTGACGCACCGATTGAACCGGCAGAACCAGAACCGGAGCCTGCGAGCGACGCGCCGACTCGAGACGCCAAGACGAGCGGTGACGCGCCGGCTCGAGACGCTGACACGGGCGAGGTGGTCACTGGGAGTGAGACGACCACGACGCCAGTCGAACCAGCCTCGAGTCCCGACACGCTCGAGACCGAGTCCGTCGAACCCGACACGCAGGACGAACGGGTACCGGCGAGCGAGACACAGGATGGACCAGTCGCTGATCCAAAAGCGCCGACCGGTGACGGCTCGGAACTCGCTGCCGAGGATATCCTTGGACTCGACGACCACGCGGAGTCGGGTTCCACGGGCGACACTGCTGTGGACGAGACGGGGACGAGCACCGACCCATCGGCTGCGACGCCGCTCGAGTCGGAGGCTGACGGCGAAGACGACGACACGCCAGAAGCGGTGCCGTTCGCAGCGGGTGAACCGGAAGACGACGATGACGAGCAAACGTCGGGCGCAGCGGCGACCGACGCCGACGCGATCGACTTCAGCGGAGACGACGAAGCCGCTGCCGGCGACAGTGAGGCGGCCGCCGAAAACGCGGACGAAGACGCCGAAGACGGCGAAGACGACGTATTCACGTTCGGCGAGCCAGACGACACGTAACGTCGCCGCTCGAACCGAGATGGTCCGAACGGTCGTCTCGGTCCGCTACCTTTTTGCCTGCACTCTCGGAAGCACTCGGCATGCTCACCGTGCGGGCACCTGCGACGAGTGCGAATCTCGGGAGTGGGTTCGACGTGTTTGGTGTTGCCCTCGAGACGCCCGCCGACGTCGTCCGGGTCGAACGCGCGTCGGAAACGCGAATTACCGTCACGGGTGCCGGCAGCCAGTACATTCCGGAAGATCCGAACAAGAACACCGTCGGAGCGGTCGCTGAGGCCCTCGACGCACCGGCACACATCGAGATCGATAAGGGAATTCGCCCGTCCTCGGGTCTCGGTTCGTCCGCAGCGAGCGCTGCCGGGGCGGCGCTGGCGCTCAACGCACTCTACGACCGCGGGCTCTCACGGACGGAACTCGTGCCGATCGCTGCGGAGGGTGAAGCGCTCGTTTCCGGTGAGGCTCACTCGGACAACGTCGCTCCCTCGCTGCTGGGCGGCTTCACCATCGTCTCCGGCGACCACGTCACGCAAGTCGATACCTCGATTCCCGTCGTCGTCTGCCTGCCTGATCAATCAGTGTCTACGCGCGACGCGCGGGGTGTCGTTCCCGACTCGGCCGCACTCGAGGACGTCGTCGAGACCGTCGGAAACGCGGCGACGCTCACCGTCGGAATGACGCAAAACGATCCCGAACTAGTCGGTCGCGGGATGAACGACGCGATCGTGACGCCAAAGCGCAGCGCCTTAATCGACGGCTACGATCGCGTCCACGAAGCGGCCCTCGAGGCCGGTGCGACTGGCGTCACCGTCAGCGGAGCGGGTCCGGGAATCCTCGCCGTCTGTGAGGAACGTGACCAGCGCGACGTTGCCGGCGCGATGGTCGACGCGTTCGACGCGCTCGGTGTGACCAGTCGAGCCTACCAGACGCGGATCGGCGACGGCGCGCGGCTATACCGGGACTAGACGCCTGCGACCGAGTACGCATACGACCGACCAATTTAGTGGCATTACGAGCAGCTATCGGTGTCACGACCGTCTATAGGAATCACGAACATCTGATGGGGACCCTGATGGACGCCATCCTCGCGCTTTTCGTTCTCGCCGTCGCCAGTTTCGTGTTCGTGTTCGTGCTCGTCGACGCATCGCTGTCGGTGTTCGCCGCGCTCGTCGGGGGACTCGGAACAATCGGTTTCGAACTCCTCGCGTATCGCGACCCACAAACGGTTCGCGAATACTGGGAACGACCGGTCGTTCAGGTCGGTAGCGTCGTCCTCGCACTCGGCGGTGTCGCCGCCGGCGCGGTCGTTGCTCCCTCGAGCGTGTTGTCGTTCGTCCTCGGGTCGCTGGTGACGTATCTCGGCTTTTACTGTGCGATGGTTCTGTGGCGTCGTTGAGGGGGAATGCTCTCGAGCGTGAGAATCGGTGAACAGTCGGGTTGAGAGATCGACGACAGTACGAGGCGGACAGAGAGTGTGGAATCGGTGTTAGACGCCGCGACCTTGCAGTTTCTCCTCCTCGGGGAGGTCGACGTTCGCGTCGCCTTTCATGCCCTTGCCGAGGTTCTTCGAAATGTCTGCGAGGGCGTCGGCGTCGTCCCAGTTGTTCACGGCTTCGACGATGGCCTCGCCCATCACGGGCGGGTTCTCTGCGCCGAAGATCCCGCTGCCGACGAAGATGCCGTCGCACTCGTGGTGCATCATGAGCGCGGCGTCGGCGGGCGTCGCGATGCCGCCTGCAGCGAAGTTGACGACGGGGAGACGCCCCATCTCTGCGGTCTCGTGGACTAACTCGGCTGGGGCTTCGATCTCTCGAGCGTAGGCTTCGCGCTCTTCGTGGGTCATGCCCTCGAGTTCGCGGATGGCTCCCTTGATCGTGCGCTGGTGGTGGACGGCCTGATTGACGTCGCCGGTGCCGGCTTCGCCCTTCGTTCGGATCATCGCCGCGCCCTCGTTGATCCGGCGCAGGGCTTCGCCGAGGTTGCGTGCGCCACAGACGAACGGCGCCGTGAAGTCGCGTTTGTCGATGTGGTAGGCGTCGTCGGCGGGCGTCAGCACCTCACTCTCGTCGATCATGTCGACGCCGACGGACTCGAGAATCTGGGCTTCTTTCGTGTGGCCGATCCGGGCCTTCCCCATCACCGGAATGGAGACTTCTTCGACGATCTCCGCGACGTCAGCGGGATCTGCCATCCGGGCAACCCCGCCGCGTTTGCGGATATCTGCGGGGACGGCCTCGAGGGCCATTACGGCAACCGCGCCGGCGTCCTCGGCGATCCGCGCCTGTTCGGGGTTGACGACGTCCATGATGACGCCGCCTTTTTGCATCTGTGCGAATCCGCGCTTGATCAGGTCGGTCCCGCGTCGCAGTTCCTCGAGATCGGTTTCGGTTCCAGTCATGGCCGGTGGTTCGAACCCACCGCACTTACACATGTCCGTTCGAATCGGGATCAGTTCGCGTGGTAACAGGTCACTCGGGTTGAGAATCGACGCTCGAGACGGGTCGGACAACCGCTACTGTTTTGCGAGTGACGACCATCACGTCAGGTGAACGATGTTCGAGACGAGTCGGTTACCCGAGCGCGATCCGCTGCCGAGGTATCTCGCCCCCGTGCCGAAACTGCTCGAGGATCTCGGCCTCCGGTTCGCGTGGCTCGTCGTCGCGATCAACCTCGTCGGGACGGCCTTTGGCTTCTGGTACTACTCCGGACAGTTCGCGGAGACGGCGACGGTGATGTGGCCCTGGGTGCCCGACAGCCCGATGGCGACGCTGTTGATCGCCCTCGCCATCGCCGCCTGGAAACTCGGGCACGAACTGCCGTGGCTGACCGCGCTCGCGTTCTTCGGAAACGTCATCCTCGGGCTCTGGACGCCCTACACCTTGCTCGTCTTCTCCGACTCCTACGCCTACCTTCACCCGCTGATGTTCCAGTTTCTCTTCTGGAGTCACCTCGCGATGGTCGTCCAGGCGTTCGTCCTCCACCGAATTACCGACTTTCCCGTCTGGGGCGTCGCCGTCGCACTCGCTTGGTACGCGAGCAACCTGATCGTCGACTACTTCATCCCCGTCGTCGGCGACCCCCACCACACGACGATTCCCGTGGAGCGAGAGACGGCCATGTTTCTCGAGGCGGACGCCCTCGGCGTCATCGCCGCCGGCGAGGTGACGTTCACCCTGCTCGCGCTCTTTCTCGCGCTCGCGACTCGAGTGAAGAAGTGCGAGCGAGCCGAAGTCGGTCGGACCGGCGGTGAAACTGCTGGAACTGACCCCGGGGGCGGGTGAACTCGTCCTCGTCCTCCCGTCTGGCCCAGTAACGAACGAGCGACCGTTTCGAGCGTTAAGACTGCGTAATCGACTCCACGAAACAGCCACCTCGAGACGACTGTCTGCTCGAAGGGGGACGCGATTTATACCGACTCGAGGTGTCGACACCCCTGTGTGACGCGTCCGCTCGACGCCGCAGTGTCCCACCGAACCGTGATGAGCCATGCGCACTGAGACTGAGACCGATAGCAATGTCGTCGACGCCGATTCGACTCCCGAAAATACGGTTATCAGCCTCGAGGGACTCACCAAACGCTACGGCGACGTCACCGCGAACGATCAGGTAACCTTCGAGGTCGGGGCCGGCGAGATATTCGGCTATCTGGGCCCAAACGGCGCGGGGAAGACGACGACTATTCGACTACTGCTCGGACTCATCTCTCCGACGGCGGGAACGGCGACGGTTCTCGGTGCGGATATTCGGGATCGGCGGGCGCTCACCGACGTGAAGCGAAACGTCGGCTATCTCCCGGACACCCTCGGGTTCGAGGAACGACTGACGGGGAAGCAGGTCCTCGACTACTTCGCCCGGATGCGCGGGGACGACCGCCGGGAGGAACTCTTAGAGTTGTTTCGGCCGCCACTCGAGAAGCCGGTCGAAACCTACTCGCACGGAAATCGACGCATGCTCGGCATCGTGCAGGCGTTTATGCACGATCCGGACCTGGTTATCATGGACGAGCCAACATCCGGGTTGGACCCGCTCAAACAGGACCGAATGCACCTGTTTCTCGAGGACGAACGCGACGCCGGGACGACCATCTTCTTCTCCTCGCACGTCCTGAGCGAGGTCCAGCGCGTCTGCGACCGCGTCGGTATCATCCGCGATGGGGAGGTGGTTGCACTCGAGGAGATCGACGATTTGCTCCGAAGGGGCGGAAAAGACGTTCGAGTCCAGCTTGGGGAACCGGTGGAGGCGGAGCGCTTTACTACGCCGGAGATGATCGACGTAGACGTCGTCGACAGGACGGTTCGGTTCACCTACACCGGCGAATCCGCCGCGTTGCTCGAGCACCTCGTCCAATTCGACATCGAAGACGTCGACATCGGCGATCCGCAACTGGACGATATCTTCAAGCACTACTACGGCGCGGGATCCGAGGAAACGGGATGACGGCCATCCTTCGTAACGAGTCGGGACGGCTCGTCCGCGGAACGCTCACCCTGACCGGCTTGCTCGTCGTGCTCTCGGCGTTCTTCCTCGTCGTCTTCCCGAGTATCCAGGAGGAGGCCGAACTGTTCGAGGAGATCTATCCGGAGTACGTGCTCGAGTTACTGGGTATCGAGGAGTTGCACACGATCGAGGGCTTTCTGGGCGGCTACATCTTTCCGTTCGTCTGGGTCCTCCTCGCCGGCATCTACTTCGCGTACGTCGCCGCGGGAATGATCTCGCGGGACATCCGCACGCGTCGGATGGATCTCACGCTCTCGACGCCGGTCTCTCGTGAGTCGGTCGTCCTCCAGAAAGTCGCCGCACTGTGGGTCCCCCTGGTCGCGCTAAACGGCGGGCTACTGGCCGCCCTCCTCGTCGGGGCGAGGGTGCTCGAGGAGTCGCTCGATCCCGTCGCGCTCGTGATGGCGCTCGCGCTCGGTATTCCGTACCTGTTAGTCTGTGCCGGGATCGGTATCGTACTCTCCGTGATCTTCGATCGAGTCGAGAGTGCGCAAGCCACTGCATTCGGGCTGGTGTTCGTCCTCTGGCTGATCGACGGTCTGTCCCACATGAACCCGGATTTCGAGTGGGTTGGCGAATTGACTCCGAGTCGATACTACGACCCAACGGCGATTCTCGTCCACGAAGAGTACGCGTTTCTCGACGCCGGGATCTTACTGGCGGCGTTTCTCGTCTTGCTCGGCGGTGCTATCGCCGTCTTCGTCCGGAGGGATATCTGAGATGCAACTCGAACATCGCGCGCTCGGCTCACAGGAGGTCTCCCCATGACTGCCATCCTCCGCGTCGAGTCCAGAAAGCGGGTTCGGAGTTCGCTCGTCCTCGTCGCCGTCTTCGCCGTGCTGTCGGCGTTTTACTTCTCGATGTTTCCCGGCATTCAAGCGGAGATGGACGTGCTCGAGGAGGCGTTCCCGGGGTTCATGTTCGACATGTTCGGAATCGAAGAACTCCACACGATCGAGGGGTTCATCGCCGCCGAGATTTACTCCTTTTTCTGGTCGCTCCTCGTCGCCATTTACTTCGCGTACGTCGGCGCTGGCTTGATCGTGAGTGACCTTCGAGCCCGGAAGATGGACCTCACGCTCTCGAATCCGATCTCCCGAGAGTCGGTCGTCCTCCAGAAGGTTGCCGCCTTATGGGTGCCCTTGGTCGCGTTGAACGTCGGAGTCCCGGTCATCGTCTTCCTCGGCGCGTTGCTCATCGGCGAGACGTTCGACCCCGTCGCGCTCGCGATGGTGCACCTGCTCTCGGTGCCGTACCTGCTGGTCTGTGCCGGGATCGGACTCGTGTTGTCGGTGCTCCTCGACCACGTGCGGACCGCCAGAGCGGCGTCGTTGGGTCTGGTCTTCGTCCTGTGGCTTGTCGACGGTATCTCGAGGGTGGATCCGGACTACGAGTGGATCGGTACCGTCACGCCCAGTCGGTACTACGACGAGACGGAGATACTCGTTCACGAGGAGTACGCGTTTCTCGACGCCGGGATCTTACTGGCGGCGTTTCTCGCCCTGCTCGCCGTCGCCATCGTCGTCTTTACGCGCCGAGACATCTGATCCGACCGTCGTTTCGCAGTCGGTCCGACACGCAACCGGTGACGAACGCAGGGACGGGCTATATCGATGTAAACGGCGTACTGTCCACACATGACACCGAAGCGACGGGACGTGCTCGAGTTCGCGGCTGCGACGGCGACGGCGACGGCGGCAACCGTCGGGACCACAGGGTCCCTCACGGTCGCCACACAGGAGGGTGGCGAGGAGCTACCCGCGTACACCGAGTGGCTCGCGCTCGAGGACGGCGCACTCGAGTTCGCCTCCCTGGATTGGGCGACGATCGACGACTACGTCGGTGACGAACTCGCGGAGGCTGAGCCGGACGACGAGGTCCCAGCGGAGTACGAAGCCGACCCGATGATCGCGCCCGTTTCGGAAGGGGCACTTTCGACGTACTTCTTCGTCGGGCTCGATCTCGGCCAGTACCGACTCGGCGGGATTCTCGACGACGACGACGCGTTCGACTCGAGCGTTTCGGACCTGGTGCAAACACCCGAGACGTTCGTCGTGATCGGTTCAATCGAGCCCGCGGAAATCGACGAGCGTCTCACCGCCGACCCGGAGGCCGAATTCATCAGGCAACTCGAGCGGACGGACGAGATCAGCGGCTACGACGTGTACACACCGGTCGAGGGGAGTGTGGAGGCTGCGATCGCCGTCGGTAGCGACGCGTTCGTAGTCGCCGACGCTGGTGATCCGCTGGCCGCACTCGAGACGACCATCGACGCGTCGGAGGGAGACGGCGAGCGAGCGACGGACGAATCCGAGACGTTCGAGTGGACCGCCGCGAGCGCCGGTGGCGGCGACGCCGTCGTCGGTCAGGTCGGAGGAGGTGCCCAAACGGACGGAAACGGCGCGTTCGTCGATTTTTCGTTCGAGGGACTCGAGGACGCCGAGAGCATCGTTTCGTCGCTCACCGTCGAGGGCGAAGGGACGTCCACCGGCAACTTTGCAGCGATTATCGACGACCCGGACGAAGCGACGCTCGAGGAAACACTCGGCACCACCGGAGCGAACCGGTCCGTCGATATCGACGGCGATCGAGTAACCGCGACGGCGACGTGGGAAGAAGAAGGCGTGGCGGTCAATCGAGTCCGGTCTCGTCCCGTCTCTAATTAACGTGGTGAGGGCGTCATAGAACGCTTTCCACGGTGTTGATTTTATCCGTTCCTACTGTGAACACGCCGATAAGTAGTTCTGCGCACTGAGCGAGAACGGGACAGAACAAAGAGCGGTTTTAGTTTAATAAAAACATTTACCATTCTACCGGAAAGGCTAGGATATGAATCGTCGAAAGTTCCTTGCCGGGAGCGGCTGTGCCACATCATTGGTTCTTGCAGGCTGTCTCGGAAACAATGACGATGACGACAGTCGTGTTACCCGTGTCGTTGCCCGTCCGTACGATACTGCGCCGCCTGAGTCGGAGACGACGAGCGTTGAAGACCCGGAAATTGGCGGCCCTATAGAGTCAGTTGTCGTCGAAGCGATTGAGACAAACAATACTGCGACACAGCGACTCGACGACGAAGAAGAACGAGAAGAGACAATCAATCAAATTGAAGAGCTACCACGGTACGAAGGCGACGACGAGTTTGAATCCGCCGCTTACGTAACTCGGAACGACGACGCAGCCGCTGTGTTCTACGAACAGGACGATTAACGGTTACCGACTCTTGTAGTCATCCCAACAGTGTGATCAGAACAATGAAAGAAACTCTCGTAATCTCACTAATTGCCTATCTTGTAGTGATACCTGTATCACCTGTACTTATCGCTTCCCGAGATCACCAGAGCAAGGTATGCTAACTGTTCTATGACACCCTCAACGTGGTCCCAATCGACGCTGTAGCCAGTCACTCCTCGAGTTCCCGCGTCGAAATCCGATAGTACTCTCCCTGAAACTCGTAGCGGCCGTCCGATTGCGCGCCGAATATCGGCCGCGTCGCGTCGTACTCCTCGAGTCGAACGTCGTCGGCGTCGTTCTCGATCGAGAGCGCGATCACGTCCCGAAGCCGGGGCTGTCGGAACAGTTGTTCGGTGATCACCGACTCCGGTCTCTCGTCTCCTCCGTCGCCCGTCCCCACCTCGGATTCGGAGACGCGCTCGAGGTCGAACGCACCCAGTCGGTGGTTGTCGTCGTCCGGGTCGCCCCGCGTCGAGTGAGCGACGAGGACGTCGTCCTCCCACTCGGTGTCCGAAATCGCGTCCGAGGGCGTCAACTCGAGGCGATCGCCCTCGAAGTCGAACGTGCTCGCGAACGCGAACGACTCCTCGTGTGAGTCGCCGTCGAACCAGCCGCGAGCGCGGAACGCGTACGTTCCGGCTCCGACGGCCGAGAGCGTCAGCTCTTCAGTCCCGCCACTTCCGACTGGTAATTCTCCGTCGTCGTCCCCCGATTGATCGACGGTCACGGTCCAGGTGTGGCTCTCGCCCGGTTCGATCGACATCAGGGGATCGTTGTGCTCCATCGGGGCGACGCGGTACCACTCGTCGTCGACGTACTTGTCTATCCGCCAGTTGTAGAAGTTGGTCTGTAGACGCTCGTCGGAGCCGTTCTCGAGCGTAAACGCGATCGAGCCACCGTCCTCGACGCACCGATCGTCGGGCTCGAGAACGGTTTCGGCATCGTCGACGTCGTCGTAGCAAACGACTCGGTCAACGTTGTCGCCGTAGGTCGGACAGGAGTCGGGTTCGGTGTCCCCGGGCGGACTCGAGGACGTCGGTGCGCCGTCCGATCCGGGGTCGTCTGATTCGGGGTCGTCGGACGATCCGCTACTTGGTTCCATTCCCTCGATACAGCCCGCGAGGGCACCGATACTGGCCGCAGCGAGCAGTCTCCGGCGAGTCGGAGCAGACATACGCGAACATTATTGCGGACCAATAAATAGGCTCGCCAAGGTAAAACCGCGATCGGAACTTACTCGACGACGACGACCGCTGACTCGGTCTCGATCATCTCACCCTCGCCCGAGTAGGTTCGCTCGAGGGAGACCTCGAACAGGTCGCTCTCGAGTTCCTCGCCAGCAACGCGCAGGACGTCCTCGCTCTCGTCGATCTCGTACTCGCCGCTCTCGATCCCGGCGTCGATGTCTCCAACTTTCGAGCCGAACTTCGGCCCGAGCGTCGAGTAATCGAGGTCGATCGAGGCGACTTCGGTCGTCACTTCGGGTTCGTCCTCGAGCAGCGTCAACTCCTGGACGTGCATCACGTTCTGGATGGCGTCCTCGAAGCCCTCGACGGGGCCGTAGACCGACACCGACTCGAGGTCGGCGTTGAGCGGCAACTGCTTCTCGCTCTTGTACCGACGAAGCGCGGAGATGACTTCCGTCGCCGTCTCGCCAGCCTCGAGGTCTGCCTCGTAGCCCTGTGGACGCGGCCACTCGCGGGTGTGGATGCTGTTTGCCTCCAGTTCGTCGGAATCGTCGCTATAGACGGCCTGCCAGATCTCCTCGGTGACGTGGGGCAAGAACGGCGCCCACAGCTCGAGGAAGGTTCGGTGTGCGGTTCGCAGCGCGTACTGCGTCGAGGGGTTGTCTTCGCGGCCTTTCGCGATCTCTAAGTAATCGTCACAGAACGTGTTCCAGAAGAAGGTTCTGAGTCGGTCGCGAGCCTTCGCGAACTCGTACTCCTCGAGTTGGGCCGTGAGCTCCTCGATTGCGTCGTCGAGTTCGGCGAGTAGCCAGCGGTCGATCGCCTCGAGTTCCGGGGGTTCGTCGGGGTCGGCGGGCGCGAGGGTGTCGACGAGTTTCGAGGCGTTCCAGAGCTTTCGCAGGAGCTTCTCCCCCGCACGGAGGTCCTTCTCCTGATAGGGAAAGTCGTCGCCGACGGCGGCGCTGGCCGCCCAGAATCGGACGGCGTCGACGGGGTACTCCGAGAGCACGTCGTTCGGATCGACGACGTTGCCCCGCGATTTGGACATCTTCTCGCGGTTTTCGTCGAGCACGTGGCCGTTGATCAGCGTCGCGTCGAAGGGCACCTCGCCCGTGTGCTCGTAGCACTTGACGATGGTGTGGAACAGCCAGAAAGAGATGATGTCGTGGCCCTGTGGCCGGAGATCGAAGGGATAGAGCTCCGGGTTTGCCATCGTGAATTCGCCGTCGCCGCCGTCGGCGTCGGGGTCCCAGTCCCAGCCGGCGTTGATGAGCGGCGTCAGCGAGGAGGTCGCCCACGTGTCGAAGACGTCCTCTTCGGGCTCGAATTCGTCGTGACCACACTCCGGACAGGCGTCGACTGGCGCGTCGTCGCTCAGGGGATCGACGGGCAGATCCTCCTTTTCCGCCATAATCTCGTGGTCGCACTCCCCACAGTACCAGACCGGGAACGGGATTCCCGAGTCGCGCTGGCGAGAGATGAGCCAGTCCCACTCGAGGCCCTCGATCCAGTGTTTGTACCGGGTGAACATCTTCTCGGGGTACCACTCCATCTCCCGGCCGGCCTCGAGGTACTCCTCTTTGTGATCCAGAATCTCGACGTACCACTGCTTGGAGACGCGGTACTCGACGGGCGTCTCACAGCGCTCGTGGACGCCGACGGCGTGGGTGATCTCCCAGCGGTCGCGGAGAGAGCCGTCCTCGTCTAAGTCCTCGACGATGGCCTCGCGGGCCTCCTCGGTGGACATGCCCTCGTAGTCGCCGGCGAGGTCGGTCATCGTCGCGGATTCGTCGATCGCTACTCGGAGGGGGAGGTCGTGTGCTTGGTACCACTCGATGTCGTTTTGGTCGCCGAAGGTACAGCACATTACGACGCCGCTACCTTTCTCCATGTCGACGCGCTCGTCCGCGATGATCGGCACTTCGTGGCCGAAGATCGGGATTCGCGCCGTTTCGCCGACGAGGTCCTGATTCGCCTCGTCGTCGGGGTGGACGAAGACGGAGACGCAGGCCGGGATGAGTTCGGGCCGCGTCGTCGAGATGACGAACTCCTCGCGGTCGGCGCCGTCGGATGCCAATTCGAACGCGATATCGTTGAAGTGCGAGTGGCGCTCGTCGTCTTCGGTCTCGACCTGCGAGATCGCGGTCTCGCACTCGGGACACCAGATCGCGGGGGCTTTCTTGCGGTACTCGCGGCCCTTCTCGTGGAGATCGAGGAACGAAAGCTGTGAGATGCGCTGGACGCGGGGCTCGATGGTCTTGTACGTGTGCGACCAGTCGATCGAGGTCCCGAGGCTCTGCATCTGCTCCGTGAACTCGGCTTCGTACTCCGCACAGACCTCGCGACAGAGTTCCTGAAACTCGCGGCGTTCGTAGTCCTGGTGGCGGATCTCGAGTTCGGTCTCGGTCAGACGCTCGCTCGCGATGCCGTTGTCGTCGTATCCGAACGGAAAGAGCACGCTTCCGTCGTGCATCCGTTGGAACCGGGCGGCGAAGTCCTGCAGCGTCGAGCCGTAGAGGTGGCCCATGTGCAGGCTGCCCGAAACCGTCGGCGGCGGCGTGTCGATCGCGTACGTCGTGTTCGGGTCCTGTCCCGGATCGCCGTCGTAGGCGTAGACCGCTTCGTCGAGCCACCGGTTCTGCCAGCGGTTCTCGACTGCTTCGGGGTCGTAGCCGCCCTCGAGCGTCGGCTCTTCGTCCTCGAGGGGAGACTCGTCGTCGGCTCGGTCGGGCGCGTCCGCACTCATGCTCTCACCGCCCGCGAAGGGCGTCGTCGATGCGTCGTCTCGGTGTGGCAGGCGTGTTCGTTCATCGGAGATACCGGTCGTTGTTCGGTGAATGCTGGTCGGCAACAATACATCCGTCGAAACGGGGGAGGGAAGATGGGGCCTACGGCGGCCCTACGAACACGCCGTTAGGACGGCCCGCAACTGCAGCGGCTGCGACGTATTCGGTCATACCTACTCGTTGCCCCGGGAGCGGTGTTAGGTGTTTCGTCCCCGCGTCGCCGAGTTCAATCCGTCTGTAGATCGTCAGTCGTCCCATCGTCGGACTCGAGGACGATAACCGCCTGCGAGTCGGTCACGCGCTGCAAGTCGCCCTCGAGGTACGACGCTAATCGCTCGAGAAACCCGTCCGTTCGGTCCTCGTCGGTCGCCGTAGTGAGGGCGATTCGGTCGTAGACCGTCGGATCGTGCTCGCCCTGCATGACCAGCGTGAATAGTTCGCGCGGCGTGACCGGATCGCCGGCCTCGAGTCGCGAGACGACGCCGGAGAGCGAGGACTCGACGGTCGTCTCGACGTCGAAGGTCACGTCCACCGAGACGGTTTCGTCGCCTCGAGTCGCCGCGAGGTACTCCTCTGCACTCCTGACTGCGGGCTCGAGGACCGCGTCGAAGTCCTGGCCCGTCTCCTCGAGTCCCAGATAAGTGAAGGCGACCATCGCGCGAACGGCCTCGATTACCGCCTCGTCGGACGCCGGTTCCTCGAACACCTGCCGGCGGTCCTTCTCGGACAGCGTGTGCAAGAACAGATCGAAGTCGAGCATCCCCGCACGAATCCGTCGTCTGATCCGTGCCTCCGCGTTTCGCTTCGACTGGTCGTGGCTCATTTCCCGTTCGCCGAGTAAGTACGCGCGATCCGCGGGGCTGAGGACGCCGCGTTCGCGGTCGATTTCCGTGTTCATAATCGGGTTTCGATTATACGACACCGAATTCGATCCCAACGGCTATCACTCGCCCGGTTCGAGAATCGCCAATGCATTCTCAGGCGAGTTTCGGGGGAGACGAGACGCTGGTGACGGAGCGAGAGGAGACGATGGCGAAAACGGGAGGCGAACCGTGAGCGGCGGTCTCGCGCCACGGTACGCGAACGCGCTCGTTTCCCACAGCCGACTCGTCGTCGTCCTCGTCTTGCTCCTGACGGCCGTCGTCGCCGCCGGCGCAGCGATCGGCGAGAGCGAGGACGGCGAGATCGGCGACTTCGAGACGGACTCCGAAGAGACCGAGGCACTCGAGGAAATCGAGGCGACCTACGAGACGGACGACGCCGTCGTCACCCAGATCGTCGTTCGCGACGAGGGCGGCGACGTCCTCACGCGCGATTCACTCCTCGATGGCCTCGAGTTACAACAGGACGTCCGCGACGACGAGGAGCTGAACGAAACGCTCGACGAGCAAGGGTTCGTCGGCCTCGAGAATCTCGTCGCGACGGGAGCCGTCTTCGAGGACCGAGCCGAGGAGGCGAACGGCGCGCCCGATACCAGTCAGCCGACCCTCGAGGAACAGATCGACGCGCTCGATTCTCGCTCTGATGCGGACGTCGAGGACTTGCTCGCCGACGTGCTCGACCCCGACGAGGCTGGAGACGACGAGGGAGACGCGCAGGGGCCCGAACAGGGTGGCGAAGGCGACGATCCCTACGAGTTCCTTCCTACCGGCTACGAACCGGGCGAGACCGAATCTGAGTCGCGACTCGTTCTCCTCTTTCAGGACGACGAGGCGGGGCCGGACGACGAATCCGACACCGTCGCCGACGCGCAGGTCGAGATCGACGGCCTCGTCGACGAGCGCTTCGACGACGCGTTCGTCTTCGGCGACGGCGTCACCGACGAAGCGTCCTCGAGCGCCGTCGGCGACAGCTTCGCAATCATCACGCCCGTCGCGATCGTGCTCGTCCTCGGCGTCCTCGCGATTACCTACCGCGACGTCGTCGACGTGCTCATCGGGCTGTTTGGCATCGGTGTCGTCATGGCCTGGCTCGCCGGGATCATGGGCTGGCTCGAGATCCCCTCGAGTCAACTGCTGATCGCCGTCCCCTTCCTGCTCATCGGGCTGAGCATCGACTACGCGTTGCACGTCGTCATGCGCTATCGTGAGGCGAGAGCGGGGATGCTCGAGGATGGTGGAGACGACTCGAGAACGGGGATGCGCGTGGGTCTCGCGGGTGTCGTCCTCGCGCTCGCCGCCGCAACGGTGTCGACCAGCGTCGGCTTCCTCTCGAACGTCGTGAGTCCGCTGCCGGCCATTCAGGACTTCGCAATCTTGAGTGCGGGTGGGATCCTCGCCACGTTCGTCGCCTTCGCGATTCTCGTGCCGGCGCTAAAAGTCGAGGTCGACGGCGTGCTCGAGGGTCGATTCGATCGAAACCGCGCGAAGCGCCCGTTCGGATCGAGTTCGGGGGCCGGAAACCGGATTCTCTCCCGGGTTGCCGCGGTGCCCCGACGGGTTCCGCTCGGAATCGTGTTCGTCGCGTTCCTCCTCGCGACGGGTGGTGCCTACGGGGCGACGACGATCGACACGGAGTTCAACGAGGCGGATTTCCTCCCCGAGGACGCTCCGGAGTGGGCGAAGGCCATGCCGGGACCGCTCGCACCCGATACGTACACGATCAGCGACGACGCCGCCTACCTCGGCGACAACTTCGCCGACCGCGGCGAGGGCGGGCAGACACAGATACTGGTGACCGAGAACGTCACCGATCCGGCGGCACTGACGGCGATGGCCGATGCCACCACTACCGACGATGGCGTGTTGAGCGGCGACAGTACCGAAGCCGACGACGGAACCATCGTCCTCCGGCCTGACGGCGAAGCCGCAATCGACGGCCCACCGTCGGTGATCGACGAAATCGCAAGTGACAACGAAACCGTCGCGAGCGAACTCGAGGAACGCGATACGACCGGCGACGGGCTCCCAAACGAGGACGTCGCTGGCTTCTACGACGTGTTGTTCGACGCCGACGCCGACCGAGCGGCGGACGTGCTCCACCGGGTCGACGGGGACGGTGGCGACGTCGACGGCGGGGACGGCGACGGTGGAAACAACGTCGACGACGGGGAGAGTGGCGGCGACACCGAGTACGAATCCGCGCGGCTCCTCGTGAACGTACAGGGCGACGCCTCCGCACAGGACGTCGACGACGACACGCGTGACGTGGCTGACGAAATCGAGGATACCGCACCCGTCTCGGCCGTCGCGACGGGCGGACCGGTGACGACGGCTGTCGTGCAGGACGCGCTCCTCGAGACGCTCGTGCAGGCGTTCGCGGTGACGCTGGTCGTCATCCTCGTCTTCCTGACGGGGCTCTACTGGTATCGCCACCGTGCCCCTTCCCTCGGTGCGGTGACGATCGCACCGGTCGTCGCCGCATTGGCGTGGCTGCTCGGAACGATGGCGCTGCTCGACGTGCCGTTCAACAGCGAAACGGCGGTCATCACGAGTCTCGCGATCGGATTGGGCGTCGACTACAGCATCCACGTCAGCGAGCGCTTCGTCGCGGAACGAGACGAACGGGAGTCACTCGAGGCCGCGCTCACCGCGACGATTACGGGAACCGGCGGGGCGTTACTCGGCAGCGCGGCGACGACGGCGGCCGGGTTCGGGGTCCTCGCGTTGGCGCTCTCCCCGCCGTTGCAACGCTTCGGGCTGGTGACGGGACTGAGCATCGTCTTCGCCTTCATCGCCTGCCTGACCGTCCTGCCGTGTTTGCTCGTGCTCCGCGAGCGAGTTCACGAGCGACTCGGTCGGTATCGGAACTAACCTGGGTCGTCACCGAGGTCAACTCGAGTCGTCACCGGAGTGGGCGCGAACCCACAGTTCGCCGATGCGAGAGAGTCTGGTGCGGTAGGATTTGCCGCGTTCTTCGCGTTCGATGTAGCCTTTGCCGCCCGGCCCGAGTCGATCGACGTTGTAGATGACCTTCGAACGGAAGCTGTCGGTGTACTCCTCGTTGAGTTCGCGAGCTAAGGCCTCGGCGAGTTCAGAGACAGAGTCAAACTCGCCGTCCTCGCCGAGTTTGTAGAGGATGAGTTCCTCGAACGGCTTGACGTTCGAAAACGAGGCGACGGGCAACTCGACGATGTGGCGGCCGTCGATTTCCTTGGCACCGATCGTCGTCCCGCGTTCGTCGAACTCCGAGAGAAGGTCGCGAGCGCTCTCGAGACGGGAGTCGATCCGGTCGCCGTCGACCGACTCCGACTCAGCGTCGAAGTCCTCGAGCAGGGTGATCTGCTCGCGAAGCTCTTCGGCGAGTTCGGTCTCGAGGTACTTCTCGGGGGCCGTATAGTAGGTGTGGATGCCTTCGCGATCCTCTTGTCGTTCGACCATCAGCGAGTGAGCGGCGTTCGCGAACGCGAAACTGACGGTTCGGGGCATCGCGGCGACGTTAACCCAGACCTCGTTCCCGCGGTCGAGTTCCGCCGTGATCAGGTCGTAGGCCTGCTCGAACGCCGCGTCGTAGTCGTAGACGTCTTCCAGGACGAACCGGTCCGTACTCGCGCCGAGGAGGTTCCGAAAGTCCGTCTCGAGTTTCTCCGAGAGGTGCCGGGAGTACTCGACGTTGGCCTCGCTGCCGACGGCTCCCTCGAGTAAAATGACGCTGTCGACGTCGATCTGATCGCGCACGAGGGGCGCGATCAGCCGGTCGTAGTCGAAGCCGACCGGAACGATGTGGGTTTGCATGAACGTTAGTTTGGGCGTTGGACTTCTAATAGTATTGATCATCTCGTAGTGACAGTCGCCGATTCGGAAGGTTATCTCGAATATCGTATACTTTTATAACAGCAGAAGGAATAGTGACCAATATGAGTACAGAGCGACTGGACGAGTTAGTGATTCCCCAGGAGCCTGTCGATCCGGAACGACTCAGTCGTATCCTCTCGCCGTATCTCCGTCTCAGCAGTGACGGCCAGTTCCGTTATCAGACGTCCTTCGCCGACCTTTCGCCGCCAGAGAAAGTATTGGTCGTTCTGTTGGGAGAGTTGGCACAGAGTTCACTCGGATTGTCGACCGACGATCGTCTGAATCCAGTGGAGATTGCACGGAAAGCCGAACTCGAACTCGGCGCGGCATATCCCTCCTTACGATCGCTCGAGCAAGATGGAGTGGTCACGAACGAAGCAGGGCAATATCGCGTCGACCCATCTGAATTCGAACGCGTTGTCAAGCGAATCAATTCGTAGACGACCCAGCCGCTATCAACCAATTATTTTAAATATTTAGGTAGATTATTTGACCAAAACCCTTGCAAACAGAAGAATCGTTATCCCACTTCAATCTCTACGATATCCTTGCTAGTTTTCTTCCTGGAGCATTTCTATTGCTCAGTCTCCTCATCCCGTACAGCGGAGCAGAAATTATCTTGACCGAAGTGACCGTCGGTGGCTCAATCGTCTTCATCGTGTTCGCGTACACGCTCGGGTTGATGACGCAAGCATTGGGTGGAACTATTCACTCGAGCGAAGACGACTTCATCGAACGAATGCGAAGAGTTACTGAAGGCACCAAAGATGGCGAGGCGTCAGACGTAAAACCGACAGACATTCAGTTTGTCGAGTCTGTCCGGGCGGAATTCGACCTCGACGCGAGCTACAACGACTGGGAAAGCATCTACCGACTCGTTCTCGCGAAACTCGAGACGACGTCTCGAAGCCGTTCCATCCGTCTTCAGGCACTCTTTCTCGCTATGCGTGGATTCACAGTCTGTGGAATCGTCCTGATAATGGCGTATACTGCACTGCTCGTGTTGATATCGTTCGATCTTGCTGAGGCTGCAGCATCGACCGGGACGTTGCTCGTATTGCTCCCATTAGCGATAGTGTTAACATTCCTCTCGTGGTCACGAGGTGCTGAGTTCAGCGAGGACGTAATCAGTTACATGATTTTGGAGTACACACTGGAACGAAACAACACGTGATTTCGTCAACGGAAGGCTGCCGCATCGACAAACGTTCACGGATCCACGGTGCGAATCAACTTTGCGATCGTCTCACGGTCACGACCCGGAGCGATTTCGAGTTTCTGTTCGGGTTTACTCGAGCCCGCGTCGTGCTCGTTCGCCTCGAGCGGCACGATGCCACCGGCCATCCCGAACGTCTCCTCGAGTGGCCAGACGGCGACGTGGGCCTCGACGCCGAGGGTGGTCGATCGGTCGTCACCGTCGAGGGGAACCGGGTAGCCGGCATCGAGCACGTACCAGGCACCGGCAGCGCCGTTCGTCGCCTCGAACTCGAGAGTGTTTCGCGTCTCCTCGACGACCAGCCCCTCGTCCTCGAGCGTCTCGACGAACTGTGATTTCGCCTTCGGTGCCGCTTTCGAAAAGACCGACTCCGGCGAGACGCCGACGGCTGAAAGCGACGGCGAAATCGAGAGATCGACCGTGAAGAGCGAGCGAGGCGGAATGTCGAGTAACTCGAGCGACTCGATTCCGTCCGCAGGTTCAGTTGGTCCGTAGACAGTCGTTTCGGCGTGAATCGACGCGACGAGCACGCTCGATTCGCCGGTCTTCGTTCCGATCGGGTGCCACGACTCGGCGAGCGCTGCTGGCAGGTCAGTCCCCATCGTCGCCAGCTACGCGACGGTCGCGTTTTGCTCTGGCGGTCCTTTTCGAGCGAGTCGAACGGTCGCCGGACGTTCGCCGAACGGCTGCCAAACGGCCGTTAAACGACCTGAATCGACCGAAAAACTACTCCTGTCGTCGGACACGGACTGTTCCGTCAGCCGTGACGCCGACGAGCAACGAGGCTGCCACTTCCCGGCCCGAGACTGCCGAGCCCGCGGCGTCGCTGACCACCTTCATCAGATCCGGGGCGGTGTGGCCGACCTTGACGCCCTGGTCGTCACACGCATCGTAGACGAGCTGTGGTACGTCGTACAGATCGGTTCCCTCGGGGACGCTAACGCGAACTGGTGCGCGCAGCGCCTCCGCGAATTCGACCGTCTCGTGGGCCTTCTCGAGGTTCTCGCGAGCGCTCGACTCGATCGAGGAGACGTTCGCCCGAGAGGTCCCGAGGGCGTCCGCGATGTCGGCCTGTGATTCGTCGCGTTCGCGTAACGCGAGCACCTGCGCCTGTCGTTCGGTCAGCACGCTCGTCTCGGCGTCGAACCCGATGTCGTCGAGTAGCGCCGCTACCTCGTCGATCACGGCGACCACCACGGCCGCTCGAGTTGCCGACGACTCTCGAGTCCGAATTCGCGTCCGCTCATACGATACAGTTAGCCGGTAGCAAGGTCAAAGCTTCCCCGATTCACTCGCCGGGAGTCAGTACGCCAGTTCCCAGCGCTCGTCCTCGCTGTCGGCGAGTTCGTCGGCGACGCCATCCGCCAGCCGATACTCGTCGCCTTCCCGGACGACGGTGCCGGCTCGCTCCAAGTGCTCGAGGTGGGCGTGGGACTCGCCCGGTCCGTGGAGAATGTGGATGCTCTCGAGTTCGCCGAAGAGGTCGTCGCTGACGGTCCAGGTGTCGCAAGGGCCCTTTCGATCGAGCGCGTCGAGAACTCGCCAGGCGCGCTCCTCGTGGTGGTCGATGATGTACTGGGCCCGTCCCGCCGGGTCGTCGATCGGATCGCGGTGGCCCGGCCACGCGCGGTCGTACTCCGCGTCGACGATGCCCTGTAGGGCCCGGAGGTACTTCTCGAGCGGATTGTCGACGCGAACGTCAGCACCCCCGACGTTCGGCGTGTAGACGGGCAATAGCGCGTCGCCCGAGACGACCTCGCGGCGGCCGTCGACCGTCGTCTCGAACATCGACAGCCCCGCGGCGTGTCCGGAGGCGTGGACGACCTCGAGGTCGTGTTCGTACCCCTCGAGGGCGAAGCGGTCGCCGTCTTCGAACGTCGTCACGGTCGGCGCGTCGTTCGATTCGTCGCCGGAGACCATCCGCTCGAGGAGGACCTCCTGTTTGGCCTCGGGCATCCCCCACTGGTCGAAGTACCGCTTTTGGAGGTCGTGCAGCTCCTGCCACGCACCTTCGTCGCCCTCGATGAGCGATGCGTCGGCTTCGTGTGCGTACACCGCCGCGTCGCTCTCGGCCTGAATCTGCCCTGCGAGCCCGGTGTGATCGCCGTGCCAGTGCGTGAGAAAGATTCGATCGACGTTGGCAAACGAGAGTCCTCGGTCGGCGAACGCGGCCTCGAGTTGCTCGCGCGTCGTCTCCATCCAGTCGCCCGTATCGATTAGCACGACTTCCTCACCGTCCGCTAACAGGTAGGCGTTGTTGTCGCCTTCGAACGCCGAATTCGAGAGTGAAATTCGATCCATGGGACCATATCACATGAGCGGTGGGAAAACTGTTGTGACAACGGCCACCAACGCGGGGCAGTTTGCCACGATAGCGTGTCGAACGAATCAGTCGGTAAATCCGAACGTGTCGGGAAAAGCGCGTCGCTCGAAGACTGTCCACAGTATCGAGAGCGGCCTTACGATCCCCAGAAGTTCTCGCGACTACCGAGTCGCTCACGGTCGGTCGCCCTCGACACGGCGTCCTCGGATTCGTCCTCCTCACCGT
This sequence comes from Natronorubrum daqingense, assembly GCF_001971705.1. NCBI lineage: Archaea > Methanobacteriati > Methanobacteriota > Halobacteria > Halobacteriales > Natrialbaceae > Natronorubrum > Natronorubrum daqingense. Next base: position 7,927 of record NZ_CP019327.1, on the reverse strand, counting down.
CGGCAGCGGCGCCTTCGCCGTCGTCGCCGTCACCGTCGGCCGACTCCTCGCCGTCCATCGGGAGCAACTCGAGTTCCTCCGCACGGGCGTGGTTGCTGTGGACTCGCGTGATCTCGACGCGAGCGCGGGCTTCCGGCAGAACTCCGTCGACCATGACGATGAAGCCGTCGTCGGTTCGACCGACGCCGGCCCCGCTTTCGTGCATATCGACGACGTCGATGACGACCTCCTGGCCCTGCTTGACGGGTTGGGTTTTGAGGTCGTCGATCGGCTGGCTGTAGTGTTGGCACCACTCCTTGCCACCTCGGTCGCCGTAGTGTTGACACCCCATACCCGAGATCCGCTCGGAGTAACTCGGACAGTCGTCGGCGAGTGGACAGTCTGCCATACAGCGTACTACCAGCGGTGGCGTTAAACCGTTTCCGTCTCGGAGATCGACCGACGCCCGCCTCGAGACGTGCTGGAAGGAAACGCTGGAAGACCTTTGTCTCACACCGTTCGTGAGTGTAATCCAACGAGTTTGCTTCAGTTACAATCGCTAAATGAACCGGAGCCATCCGAAGGAGCGTTTCGAAAAGATTTACGGTACGGACGTTGCATTGATCAATGATGAAAATCCTCGTTACGGTCAAAGAAGTCGCGACCGTCGAAGACGAGTTCGAGATCAAAGACACCGAGATTGCTGACCAGTACCTCGGTGCCGATCTCAACGAATGGGACGACTACGCCGTCGAAGAAGCCGTCCAGCTCCAAGAAGCTGGCATCGCTGACGAAGTCGTCACTGTCACGATCGGTCCCGAAGACAGCGAACAGACCATCCGGCAGGCGCTCGCGAAAGGTGCCGACCGCGCCGTCCGCATCTGGGACGACTCCCTCGAGGACGTCGACCTCCTCGATGTCAACGCGAAGACGGAGATTCTCAGCGCCGTCGTCGACGCAGAAGACCCCGACCTCGTGTTGACCGGCGTCCAAGCCGGCGACGACAGCTTCGGGGCAACCGGCGTCTCCCTCGCCGAAGAAATCGGCGCACAGTGGGGTGCCGTCGTCAACCATCTCGAGCACGACCTCGACGATGTCGCCTCCGTCCGACGCGAACTCGAGGGTGGCGTCGAGGAACTTACCGACATCGAGCTTCCGGCCGTCTTGACGATCCAGACGGGGATCAACGAGCCACGCTACGCCAGCCTGCGTGGCATCCGCCAGGCCCAGCGCAAGGAACTCGACGTCCAGAGCCTCGGCGACCTCGGACTCGACGAGAGCGCGACCGAATCCCAGCTTACCCTCACGGACATGTACGAACCGGAGAGCGAGAGCGACGTGACTGTCTGGGACGGCAGCGCCGACGAGACCGCCGGCGAGTTAGGTGAACTCCTTCGCGACAAGGGGGTGGCACCATGACGGACATTCTCGCCATCACCGACCACCGCCGCGGCGAACTCCGCGACGTCAGCTACGAGATTATCACCGCCGGCCGCGAACTCGCGAACGAGACCGGCGGCGACCTCCACCTCGCCGCAATCAGCGGCGCCGTCGACGACTTCGCCGAGAACCTCAACCGCGAGGGCGTCGACGCCATCCACACCGTGTCCCACGGTGAGGAGTTCAACCACGACGTCTACACGCAGGCCGTCACCCAACTCTACGACGACCTCGCCCCGCAGTACGTCCTCATCCCGAACAGCGTCAACGGCCTCGACTACGCCCCCGCCGTCGCCAACCAACTCGATCTTCCGATCGTGACCGACACGATCGGCCTCGAGACCGACGGCGACACGCTGATCGCCACCCGCGAGATGTACGGCGGCAAAGTCGAGACGACGAACGAACTCGAGGGCGAGTCGGTCGTCACGATCCGCAGCGCCGAGTGGCCCGTCGCCGAAGGAACCGGCGACGCCGCGATCGAAGCCGCCGACGTCGAGATCGACGAGAGCGCGATCGGCTCGACCGTCACCGGCTTCGAGGAAGTCGCCGGCGGCGACGTCGATATCAGCGAGGCCGAGGTGCTCGTCAGCGTCGGCCGGGGGATCGAAGAAGAAGATAACATCCCGATCATCGAGGAACTCGCCGAAGCGCTGGACGCGACGGTCTCCTCGTCGCGCCCGATCGTCGACAACGGCTGGCTGCCCAAAAACCGCCAGGTCGGTCAGTCCGGAAAGGTCGTCACGCCGGACGTCTACATCGCGATCGGTATTTCGGGTGCGGTCCAGCACGTCGCCGGGATGAAGGGCTCCGATACGATCGTCGCGATCAACACGGACCCGAACGCGCCGATTATGGACATCGCGGACTACGCGATCCACGACGACCTCTTCGACGTCGTGCCGGCACTGACCGAAGAGTTCGGCGGGTAATCGAGGCTACCGCGAGCGACCACAGGAGCGAGCGGCCTTTTTTGGTCGAGATTTCTTGCGTGAGCGTCCCAAGCGACCCGAGCGGAACGATCGGCTGAGCTTCCGACAAGAAGCTGGTGACTCGAGGACGTCGGCAGGACTGTCCGCTTCTCGAGAGGGTTTCTACCCGTCGGCCGTTTGGGCGACGTACTGGATCCGATGAGCTATCGAACGGCGGTTCGTCGAGAAATCCGTGGGTTGTGGGCGGGCGGCACCGGGAAAACGCTCCTGGCGATCGCTCTCGGGTGGGGCTTGCTCAACGGGACGCGGATGATCTACCCCGTTTTGTTGCCGTATTTCAGCGAAGATTTCGGGCTCACGCTGACGACCGCCGGATTGCTCGTCACGATCATCTGGCTCTGCTACGCCATCGGTCAGGTGCCGGGTGGAATTCTCGCGGATCGCTACGGCGAGCGCCGGATTCTGACGATCAGCGTCTCGGTCGTAATCGTGGGTCTCGGACTCGTGCTCCTCGCCCCGACGGCGACGGTGTTGTTTCTAGCGACGGGATTCGTCGGATTCGGGCTCTCGCAGTATCCGATTGCGCGAATGACCGCCCTCTCCGATCTCTACCCGGATCGAATCGGAAGCGCACTAGGCGTAACGATGGCCGCCGGCGATATCGGACAGACCGTGTTGCCGCCGATTGCGAGCGTGCTCGCCGTCTGGGTTGCCTGGCAGGCCGGACTCGGATACGTCCTCCCGATATTGGGACTCGCCGCCGTCATTATCTGGCTGACGCTGCCGACGAGCGACTCGCCGACCGACTCGAGCGAGGACGATGCGGACACGGATTGGGGTGCCATCAGGGAAACCTTCCGCAATCCGACGATTCTCTTCACGGGTGTCGTAATGTTCGTCTTCCTCTTCGTCTGGCAGACGTTCTCGGCGTTCTATCCGACGTACTTGACCGTCGAGAAGGGGGTCTCGCCGACGGTCGCCGGCGGCCTGTTCGGGCTGTTTTTCGCCGTCGGCGTCGTGATCAAACCCCTGGCCGGGACGGCCTACGACAGGATCGGGATTCGCGCGTCGCTGCCGCTCGTACTCGGCGGCGCTGCGATCGGGTTCGCCCTGCTTCCCTCCGTCGAGGGATTCTGGCCGATCGTGGGCGTGACGGTCCTGATGAGCACGATGCTCGGTTCCGGTGCGATCACTCAGTCGTACCTCACCGAAACGATCCCACCCGAGGTCCAGGGCACCGGACTCGGCCTCATCCGCTCGAGCGCGTCGATGCTCGGCGCGACCGGCCCGGTCGTCTTCGGCTGGATCGCAGAACGGGGGTACTTCGACGAAGGGTATTTCCTTATGGCGGCGATTGTCGGGCTCATCACGCTCCTCACGCTTCGAATGCCCCAGGAGTGAGAGCCGACCTGCTCTAAGAGTGTCAGTATGCTCGATGGGTCCTGATCCGTCACCTACTTTTTACCCCCGTCCTAAGCGCTGGCAATGGAACGTCTGGAGCGTCGTCGGGCGCTGATCGAGGAGCGCCTCGTCGAGGTAGTCGACGGCCTCGAGCCGGACGCGCTACAGGAGGAAGTTCGCCACACGGCACTCTCAGGTGGGAAACGCGTCCGGCCGATGGTAACAGTGTTGGCCTGCGAAACGGTCGGCGGAACGACGACAGACGCAGTCGATTTCGGCGTCGGCATCGAACTCGTCCACAGTGCGTCGCTCGTCATCGACGACATCATCGATCGTTCCGAGTTGCGTCGCGGGACCACCAGCGCGTGGGCCGAGTTCGGCTACGGGCCGGCGATCGTCTCGAGTGACGGATTGCTCGGCGAGGCCTTCGCGCTCTTCTCTGCGGATCCGAACGCGATGCAGGTGGTCACCGAGGCGATGGTCGAACTCGGCGTCGGCGAAGCAACGGAGTTGGCAGCCGAACCCGAAAGCGAAGCGGAGTACATGACACTCGCCCGGCGGAAGACGGGGGCACTCTTTCGTGCCGCCGCCGAACTCGGCGCGATCGCCGCCGACTCGGATCCGGTTACCGTCGAAGCGCTCGGCGAGTACGCCGAACGGGTCGGCATCGCGTTTCAGATCCGAGACGACGTCCTCGACGCGATCGCGGACCCGGACGACCTCGGCAAGCCGACCGGCCACGACGCCGCCCTCGAGCGGCCGTCGGTCGTACAGGTGACCGACCTTACACCCGAGGAAGCGAACAGTCGGGCCAGACAGGAGTCGGATCGTGCCATCGAGGCCCTCGAGCGCGTCGAGGTGGTCGACCCGACGGCCAGAGAGTACCTCCTCGAACTGGCGCGGTTCGTCGTCGAACGCGAGCGGTAGCCCCAGAAACGACGAGGGCAGGCCGAGCGGAGCGGGCGATCTTACGCTCCGTCGAAATCCCGCGTCCCCTCCTCGACGTCTTGTTCTGGGTCGCTCGACTCCGAGAATCGGGACTCGAGGACGGCGAACGCGAGCGTACTCACGATACCGAGGAGCGTGCCGGCGGTCAACGCCATCGCGAGATAGCTCATCTCGACGACGTCGAGGAAGTACGCGCTAACGGCGTGCAAGACGAAGGCGATCGAAATGACGTAGAAGGGCGCGTTGAGGTAACGCCACTCGAAGCGGCCCGCGATGTACTCGTCGGTGATCTGTCCGAGACTGGTCGTGAGCGCTGCGGCGGCGAACCACTGAATCGAGCCGTAGACGAACGCCGCGAGCATGACCGGGGCACCCACTCGACCGGGCGTGGTTTCTTGAACGCCGTCTAAGGTATCGAGGCCGCTGACCGCACCGAGGACGAACAAGGCGGCAGCGACGACGTAGGCGAGCAACGTGGTGCGCCCGGCATAGAGCAGGCGGCGCGTTCGCTCGACGGTGTCGTCGAGTCGCTCTCCGAGTCCGAGCCCTCGAGAGATGAGGTACAGTCCGAGTAGCGCCGACGTCGTCCCGAGGACGAATCCGGGCATATCCAGCGCGGAACCGATCAGCGCGAGCGGGTAGATGAGTAACAGGATTCCGAGCGGGATCAATACCGTTCCGCGCGTCTCGGGGTCGTCGAGTACCTGCTTGATCGTGTAGTACATCGACTCGAGGTTCTGTGCCTGACGAACGACGACGCGGCGGACGCCGTCGATGGGAACCCGCGATCGGATGATAGGGATGACGGATTCGTCCTGTGCGCCGTCAGTGACGACGAGCGCGGTGACGTCCTCGGCAGTCGAGACGCTCGCGAGGACAGTATCGACCTCGTCGCCGACCTCGCGATTCGCTTTCACGTCGCCCTCGTCGTTGCCGGTGACGACGGCGACTTCGACGCTCTCGTCACGGTCGGAGAGGTCGTCGTAGATGTGCAATCCCTGGAAGATGACGTTGACGTCGGAGTCCTCCGGGTCTGCAGTCGCGAGTGCGACGGCTGCCTCCTCGACGGGGTCGCGGCCGATAACCGGGGTCGAAAACCCGGTTTTTCGCCCGAGGTCGTCGTCGAGGTCGACACAGAGGACCAACAGCATGTAATCGAACGTTCGCGTGCGGGGTATTTCCATCTTCTGGGAACGACAGAAAACGAACGTGTCTATGGTAACTGATTCCCAGCATTGACACTCGTGAGCCGTTTCGGTTCCTTCCGGCGGAGAGTTACTCCTCGAGTACCCTGACGCCGCTGATCTCGAATCGAGCGCCGCCGCTCCGACTCTCGCGGGCACTCGCCGTCCAGCCGTGAGCAGCGGCGATTCCGTCGACGATCGCCAGTCCGAGGCCCGTCCCGTCGCTCGTCGTCGTGTGGCCGAATTCGAAGAGTTTCTCGGGATCCGTCTCGAACCCGGTGCCGTCGTCAGCGACGTAAAACCCACTCGTCGAGCCGTCGTTCTCGAGCAAATCGACAGTCACGGTCACGTCCGTGCCGATGTGCCCCTCCTCCCGTCCAGATTCCAGGTCAGAGCCCGCACTCCCGTGTTCGACGGCGTTCCGAAACAAGTTCTCGAGGAGTGCACGGACGCGGCCTTCGTCGGCGCTGATCGTGGCGTCGACCGAACACGCGAGTGTGGCACCGGTGGTATCGACAGCGTTCCAGGACTGCTGAACGAGTCGCGGGAGGTCGACCGGCCCGAGTTCGCCGACGCGCTGTCCGTGGCGAGCGAGCGAGAGGAGTTCCTCGATCAGGTCGTCCATTCGGTCCAGCGAGTGGCGGATTTGCTCGACCGACCCCATCTTGGTGTCGGTCTCGACCGGACACTCGTCCGCGTGGAGTTCGAGGTTTCCCTGGGCGACGTTCAACGGATTTCGCAAGTCGTGGCTGACGACGCCGGCGAATTCCTCGAGTCGATCGTTCTGGTGCTCGAGTTCGCGTTCGTAGCGTCGGCGTTTGGTAATGTCACGGATCGCGTGAATCGTCCCGGCGAACGAGCCGTCCTCGAGCGGGAGGAGTTTCGTGTGCACGTCGTGAATCCGTTCTTCGCCGTCCGGTGCCTGGAAGCGAATGTGGTACTCCGCGCGCTGAAGGTCGGTCGACGATGAGAGCAACTCCCGAACCTGATCGTTGTACTTCTCGATGACGTGATCGTCGTAGTACCCTCGATCGACGAGTTCCGGAAACCGCATGCCGTGGAGTTCGTCCGCGTCCTCTGCGAACGCCTCGGCAAACTCGTCGTTGAACCACTCGATCGTCGCGTCGGGTCCGAGGATAAACAGCGAAATCGGCGCGAGTTCGACGACCTCCTCGTACTGCGTCAGCTCACGTTCTCGGCGTTTTCTCTCCGTAATATCCCGGATAACGGCGGTCGATCCGGTCATATTGCCGTCCTCGTCGGTTACCATCGCGAGGTTCGCTTCGCCGACCCAGCGGTTGTCGTCTCGACCGAGACTGACTTCGTATCGAGTGGACGTGCTATTCCCCTGTCGCAACTGTCGAACTGTCTTTGCACCACGCTCGAGTCCGTCTCGAGAGATGAGGTCAGAAATGTGGGTACCGACGACGGCCTCACGGTCGGTTTCCACCAGTCGACAAAACGCCTCGTTCGCGACCGTACAGATCCCGTTAGAATCAAGCACGTACATCGGATCGGTATTCGATTCCACGAGCGTCCGGTAGCGCTCGAGTTCGCGTTCACTCCGGCGCTGTGCGCGACTCGTTCGGTGTCGATCGACGGCATTTTCGATCCGATTCGTGAGAACCGTGTACTGGTCCATCCCCGACCCCTTCTGTAGGTAGTCCGTGACGCCGGCCGAAATCGCGTCGCTGGCGATCTCTTCTGACCCCTTCCCGGTGAACAGAATAAACGGGAGTTCGGGATCGCGATCGCGGACGGCGTCGAGTAACTCCAGGCCGTCCATACCCGGCATGTCGTAATCACTGACGACGCAATCGATCCGGTCACGCTCCGTGAGTCGGGAGAGTGCGTCGCGACCACAGCCTGCCGTGACGACGGTGAACTCCTCACCCGTTCGCTCGAGCGCCGTCGTCGTCAGTGCTCGGATGTCCGGGTCGTCGTCGACGCACAGTACGGATATCCCGGAAGTCATCTGTTAGCAATCGGTTGGGTGTCGACCTATAATAGTACACGGGCCGATTTAGCGGCACTTGGCCTCGA